>JBAPRL010000036.1:0-29004 GCA_049281095.1 Candidatus Acidiferrales bacterium | reverse complement strand
CTTTTCGCTTTTTATGCGCTTTTTGAATTCTAATCGCTTAACCTATGAAGAATTAGAACTCGAACTAACTTGCACAAAACAAACGACGGGACCCGCTTCTAATCGCTTATTTTGTCGATCTTATCGTTCAAATTTTCGATTTCGGACACCTGGCCCTATTGACCACCGTTTTCAACTCCAATCCTCGCTCTTGCGCATTCATCCCGAATCGCATAGATTCGCTCTCGTCATGCGCACACCACTGAAAACATTATTCTTCGCCGCGATCTTTTGCTTCTCAGCGACCTTCGCATCCGCTCAAGCGCAACAGCAACCGCAGCAGCCCCAGCCGCGCGAATATTCCGCCGCAGGCGAAGCCTCACAGCCCACTTGGACCGCAGCCGCGGTTCGCGGCGCGCACGCCATGGTTGTCTGCGACGAAGCGCTTGCCTCCGAAGCGGGCGTCGAAATCCTGAAAAAAGGCGGCAACGCCGTTGATGCTGCGGTCGCCGTGGGCTTTGCGCTCGCCGTCGTCGAGCCTGCTGCCGGAAACATCGGCGGCGGCGGATTCATGCTGGTGCGCCTGCGCGACGGCCGTGCAAAGTTCATCGACTATCGCGAAGAAGCGCCCAAGCACGCCACGCGCGACATGTACGTCGACTCGGACGGCAAAATCATCCCCGGCGCGTCCACCACCGGCTATCGCGCCATCGGAGTTCCCGGCACCGTCGCCGGTCTTGCGCTCGCCGCGAAAACCTACGGCAAATTAACTCTCGCCGAGGATATGGCGCCCGCGATTCGCCTCGCGAAAGATGGTTATGCGGTTAACGCGCGTCTCGCCGGTTCCCTGAAATATTCGCAGGATCGCCTCGGCAAATTTCCTGAGAGCAAAAGGATTTTCCTGAAAGACGGCGCGCTCTATTCCGCCGGAGAGACGTTCCAGCAGCCGGAACTCGCCGCAACCCTTGAGCGCATCGCGAAAAACGGCCCGGAAGAATTTTATCGCGGCCAAACAGCGAAAGACCTGACCACGCAGATGGCGCAAAATGGCGGCCTCGTCACCATGGAGGACCTCGCGGCCTATCATCCCAAACTTCGCGAGCCTCTCGTCGGTTCCTATCACGCGCGCGGCAATCGCTGGACCATCATCACGAGCCCGCCGCCCAGTTCCGGCGGCGTCGCCATTCTCGAAGCGCTCAATATTCTCGAACCGTATCACCTGACTTCTTGGGACGACGCGCAATCCGTGCACCTCGTCGTCGAAGCGATGCGCCGCGTCTTCGCCGACCGCGCCACTTACCTCGGCGATTCCGATTTCACTCACGTGCCCATAGCTGGCCTGCTCAATCAACAATATGCTGCCGGGCGCCGCGCTTCTATCAATCCAATGGAGGCGACTTCCAGCGCGCAAATCGGCGCCGGCAATCCCGCGCCGTTTGATCGCACGCGCGCAACGTCCACGCCGATTCCTGTCGAAAAACTCAACACCGAAATTGCCGCCGCGCTGGTCACCGCCGAAGCGCAAAAATCGCACACCACTCACTACTCCGTCGTCGACGCCGAAGGCAACGCCGTCGCCAACACCTACACGCTCAACGACAGCTACGGCTCGGCCGTCACGTCCACTGATGGTTTTTTGCTCAACGATGAAATGGACGACTTCACCAGCCAGCCCGGCACGCCCAATATGTTTGGCCTGCTGCAATCGGAAGCCAACGCCATCCAGCCCGGCCATCGCCCGCTCAGCTCCATGGTTCCCACCATCGTTCTTCGCGACGGAAAGTTGAGTTTCGTCACCGGCTCGCCGGGCGGCCCGCGCATTATTTCCGCCACGCTGCTCAGCATTCTCAATTGGGCGTGGCTCGGCATGGACGCGCAGGAGGCCATCAACGCGCCGCGCTTCCATCAGCAGTGGATGCCGGACGTGGTGCTTCTTGAGCAGCCGTTTCCGCAGGCCGTCGCAGACCAGCTCGAGCAGCGCGGCTACCATTTGGCGCCGCGGCGCTCCTGGATCGGTGAAGTGGAAGCCATCGGCATCGATCCAAAAACGGGCGAGCGCCTGGGCGCGCCGGACCCGCGCCGCGAAGGCGCCGCTCGCGGCTATTGACGCCGGGGAGTTTTCCAAAGACCATAGAGCTTCGGCCTTTTCGCTTTCAGGACGCCGAAACGCCGCGAATTTTGTTTTTGCGGCAACAAGAAATAATTCCTAGCCATGCAACGCGTCTTCTCAACTTATCGCTATTCGGACGAGCCGCTGACTTCCACTCTGCTCGCGGAAATCGCGCAGGCCGGCATCTCCAACGTGGAAATTTATTGCACGCCCGTTCATCTGAACTACCGTTCATCGCAGGCCATTCGCACGCTTTCCGAATGGATTGGCGAGCATCACCTCACCATTCATTCGCTGCATTCGCCCACCGAGCGCGACTTGCTTCCCGGCAAGCGCGAAAGCGGCATTCCTATTTCCATTTCCGACCCGGAGCGTGTCCGCCGCCTCGACGCCGTGGATGAAGTGAAGCGCACGCTGGAAATCGCCGAGCAAATTCCGTTTCGCTATTTGGTGCAGCACATCGGCAACGGCCGCGAGGCGCACGATTCGCGCAAAGTCGACGCGGCCTTCAATTCGCTGGAGCACCTCACTCTTTTTGCCAAGCAGCGCGGCGTCTCCATCGTGCTGGAAAATACGCCGGGCGAGCTGGGCTCTCCGTCGAATCTTCGCCACTTTGTCGTGGACACGCGCCTCGATCTGAAATTCTGCTTCGACATCGGCCACGCGCACATCGAGGACGGTATTGAAATCAGCTTCGAGGCGATGCAGGAACACGTGGTGATGGTGCACGCGCACGACAATCACGGCGAAAAAGACGAGCATCTGCTTCCGCACAGCGGCAACGTGGACTGGGACGCGGCCATGGGAGTTTTCTCAAACGCGAAGAATGATCTTCCCGTTGTGCTGGAACTGCGCGCGCAATCCGCGAACGCCCCGTCGCTCGCCGACGCCACAACGGCGTTCGAAAAACTGGAACAGTCCCTCGCGGCGAAACGCTCCGCCGCCAATTCCTGATGCCGATGCGAGCGAAAGGGAAAAACTAGAGGTGTCCATGCCGGTCGTTTCCATCGAACACGTTGGCGAGCACGTCGGAAAAGAAGTCACCATTCGCGGATGGCTCTACAATCTGCGCGAATCCGGCAAATTGCTTTTTCCGATTTTTCGCGACGGCACCGGCATCATCCAGGGAGTGATCTCGCAGAAGGAAAACGCCGCGGCCTTCGACGCCGCGAAAGGTTTGACGCAGGAATCGAGCGTAATCGTCACGGGTAAAGTTGCCGCCGAGCCACGCGCGCCGGGCGGCTACGAACTTCACGTCAGCGCGGTGGAAATTGTCCAGCGCGTGCCGGAGTCGCAGCCGTATCCCATCCAGCTGAAGGAGCACGGCGTCGATTTTCTGCTCGACCAGCGCCATTTATGGATTCGCACGCCGCGCCAGGCTTCCATCTTGCGCATTCGCGCCGAAGCCGAACGCGCCGCGCGCAATTTCATGGACACCCAAGGCTACACGCTCACCGACGCGCCCATTTTCACGCCCGCGGCCTGCGAAGGCACCACCACTCTGTTCGAAGTGGATTACATCGACGATCAAAAGGCTTATCTGACACAATCCGGCCAGCTCTACGTGGAAGCCACGGCTGCGGCGCTCGGGAAAGTTTATTGTTTTGGGCCTACGTTTCGCGCGGAAAAATCCAAAACGCGACGCCATCTCACCGAATTCTGGATGCTCGAACCGGAAGCCGCCTTCGCGCACCTGGAAGACATGATGGTGCTCGGTGAAGGGTTGGTCAGCGCCGTGGTGCAATCTTGCGTGAAGAATCGCGCGCGCGAACTTGAAATGCTCAAACGCGACGTCAGCAAGCTTGAAAATATCAAGCCGCCCTTTCCACGCATCTTGTACGAAGAAGCGATCAAAGTCCTCAATGAGAACGGAAACGCCGCCAAGTTCGGCGACGATTTCGGCGGCGACGAAGAAACCATCATCTCGAAAAACTTCGACAAGCCGGTGATCATTCATCGCTATCCCGCCGCGATGAAGGCTTTCTACATGGCCACGGATGCCGCGCGGCCCGAGCTTTCGCTCAGCTTCGACATGATCGCGCCCGAAGGCTACGGCGAAATCATCGGCGGCGGCGAGCGCTTATCCAGCTACGAAACGGTGGTCGAGCGCTTGCGGCAAAACAATTTGCCCGAGGAATCGTTCCAGTGGTACCTCGACCTGCGGCGCTACGGCAGCGTTCCGCATGCCGGTTTTGGCCTGGGCCTGGAACGCACCGTAGCGTGGATTTGCGGAACGGAACACATTCGCGAAGTAATCCCGTTTCCTCGCATGCTTTACAGGGTTTATCCTTAAGTTTGCTTCGCCTGCCGGTTTTTCCAGGGGGATAAGCAACGCATGGCGCAGAAAATCCGCATTCTCGGTGTGCCGATGGATCTTGGCCAGAGCCGCCGCGGCGTCGATATGGGTCCGTCGGCCCTGCGCGTTGCGGGTTTGCAGGCACGGCTCAAGCAGCTCGGTTACCAGGTGGAAGACATCGGCAATATTTCCGTTAAACAGCCCGAAGAACAACACTACGGAGACAAGCGCGCCAAATACCTGAATGAAATTGCCGAGACCTGCCAAGGCCTTGCCGAAACCGTGGAGCGCACCCTGGCCGATGACATGATGCCCCTGATTCTTGGCGGCGATCATTCCATTGCCGCCGGCTCCGTCGCGGGAGTTTCTTCCTTTTTCCGCAAGCAATCGAAGCGGATCGGCTTCATCTGGCTGGACGCGCATGGCGACATGAATACGCCCGAAACCAGTCCCTCGGGCAACGTTCACGGCATGCCGCTTGCATCGATCATGGGCTATGGCGCGCCGGAACTCACCGAGCTTTGCGGCTTCAAGCCAAAGGTCGAGCCGCAAAATATCGCCATGGTCGGCATACGCGAGCTTGATTCGAAAGAGCGCCAACTGGTGAAGAAATCGGGCGTGCACGTGTTCACCATGCGCGATATCGACGAACGCGGCATGCGCGACGTGATGTCCGAGGCGCTGCGCTTTGCGACAGACGACACCAACGGCGTTGCCGTGAGCCTCGACATGGATTTTCTGGATCCCTCGGAAGCGCCGGGCGTCGGTACGCCGGTGCGCGGCGGGGTGACGTATCGCGAAGCGCATCTTGCTCTGGAAATGATCGCCGACAGCCACGCGCTGGTTTCTTTCGAGCTGGTGGAAATCAATCCGGTCGTCGATTTGCACAACAAGACTGCCACTTTGGGAGTCGAGCTCGCCCTCTCCGGCCTCGGAAAAAAAATTCTCTAATGGAAAACAGGAAACGTCTTCGCGTCGGCATTCTTTTTGGCGGGCGCTCCGGCGAACACGAAGTCTCGCTGGCTTCCGCTGCGTCCGTGATTCGCGCGCTCGATACGGAAAAATACGAAGCGGTTCCCATCGGCATCACCAAAGACGGCCGCTGGCTGGTTGGCACGGCCGCGCAAAAAATGACGGAACAGAAGATGCTGCCGGAGTTGCTGAAGACCGGCGAGCGCGTCGTTCTGCCGCCCGATCCCAGCGCTTCGTCGCTGGTGCCGCTTGGTGGAGGCAACACTCGGCCCAGCGTCAAAGTCGACGTGATTTTTCCGGTGCTGCACGGGACTTTTGGCGAGGACGGCACCGTGCAGGGTCTGCTCGATCTCGCGGGAGTCGCTTACGTTGGCTCTGGCGTGCTCGGTTCGTCCGTGGGCATGGACAAAGATGTGCAGAAACGTTTGTTCCGCGATGCGAAAATTCCGATTGTCGAATTCCTGGCGATTCCGCGCCATGAATGGGAAACGAATCGCGGCAAGACGCTGGTGGCGATCAAGAAGAAATTTCGATTTCCACTTTTCGTCAAGCCAGCAACACTCGGCTCTTCGGTGGGTATGACCTGCGTGCACAACGCGGCGGAACTTCCCGCGGCCATGGATTTGGCGGCGAGCTTCGCGCTCAAGATTATTGTTGAGCGAGCGATTCGCGGGCGCGAAATCGAAGTCGCCGTGCTGGGCAACGATGAGCCGCGCGCGTCCATTCCCGGCGAAATCATTCCGCACCGCGAATATTACGACTATTCCGCGAAGTACCTCGAATCGGGCTCGCGCATTGAAATACCCGCGAAGCTCAGCAAAAAACAGACCGCGCAATTTCAAGAATATGCGGTGCGCGGTTTTCGCTCGATCGAATGCAACGGCATGGCGCGCGTGGACTTTTTTCTGGAACGCAGTACGCGAAAAATCTACATCAACGAAATCAACACCATTCCCGGCTTCACGAGCATCAGCATGTACCCGAAGATGTGGGAAGCGAGCGGGCTTTCCTACACGGAGCTGATCAGCCGGCTGATCGAGTTGGCCATGGAGCAGCACGCGGAAAAAGCGCGCACGAAGTATTCGATTGAATTGCCCGCCGGCGCAGGCGGCGCGCTCGAAGGCTAAATACCCCCTCCGTTTTGGCTCTTTTTCGGGTCACGCACAACCGCCGCCGCTTGACTTTGTGCAGAATCCCGATTAAACTAACCGTTTAGTTAAATAATTAACCCTGTTAACCCGGCTACCCGGGCGGTGGGAGGAACGATGCTGTATCGCCGGTTGGGAAAAAGCAGCTAGACGGTTTCCGCGATGGGCGCATCGGGCGCGCGCTATAACGAGGCCGCGATGTCACGCGTGGATGGCTGAAGGATTTATGCACAGAGGCAGAAAAAAAATCGAAAATCCCGAAGCGGCGCGGCGCATCCTCGCCGCCGCCGAACGCATTTTTGCCGAGCGCGGACTGGCCGGCGCACGCACCGAGGAGATTGCCCGCGCCGCCCGCGTCAACAAGGCCATGCTCTACTATTATTTCGAGAGCAAGGAACGTCTACATCACGCGGTGTTAGAAAACCTTTTTGGCCACGCGAATCGCCTGGTTCAGGAGCGAATGCCGCCGAAGGCGTCGGCGCGCCAGATTATTCTCGCTTTCGTGGACGGCTACTTCAAATTCCGCATGGCCTATCCGAATTATGCGCGCTTGATGCAACAACTGATGATGGAATCGCCCGATGAATTCCGCCGCATCGCGCGCCATTATTTTCGCCAGGGATACAAGGAGCTTACCGGCGCCATCGAGCAGGGCATTTCCGATGGCGAGTTTCACCGCGTCAATGCGGAGCACATGGTTCTCAACATCATTGCCATGATCGTCTTTTACTTTTCCGGCGCGCCGGCGCACAGCGTCCTTCTGGGGCAGGACGCGTTGAAGCCAAATGCCGTGGCCGAACACCAGCGAGCGGTGATCGATCTGCTCGAACACGGATTGTTCCGCTCTTCCGGGAGGTCTCGATGACCGGCCGTAAGTTTTTCGTCATCCTCGGCGTGCTTTTCCTGATTGCCCTCGGCATTTACATTTTTTCGACGCCGCGCGGCAGCGCGTACCCGCTGATCGGCGTGGTCGACGGGAACGACGTGATCGTCAGCCCGCAAATCACCGACCGCATGGTCAAGCTGAACGTGGACGAAGGATCGGTGGTCACCAAAGGCGAGCTGATCGCGGAGCTGGACCCCGCGGAGCTTCAAGCACAAGCGGCTGCGCAGGATGCGGCCATTGGAAGCCTTCGCGCGCAAGTGGCTCAAGGGCAGGCAAACCTGAGCCTCACCGACAGCCAAACCACCGCGGCGCTGAACGTCGCCGAGGCAAACTTCACGAGTGCGCAAGCGCAACTCGAGCAGGCACGGGCCACGTCGGATTTGAACAGCATCAACATGAAGCGCGAGGTGAGCCTGTATACCTCCGGCGTGGTGGCCGCGCAGGACCGGGATAGTGCGGTCGCCACTTTCAAGGCTTCCGATGCGAACGTGCGTTCGCTCGCCGACCAGGTCAAATCGCAGAAGGCGGCGCTGGCCGTGGCGGTGGCAAATCGCAAGCAGGTCGACGTGCTGCGCAGCCAGATCGTTTCCACGCAGGCGCAACTCAAGCAGGCCATCGCCATGGAAGCGGAGGACGAAACACAGCTCGGCTACACGAAAATCTACGCGCCGATCAGCGGCATTGTGTCAGTGCGCGTCGCGAAGCAAGGCGAAGTGGTGCAGGAAGGCAATCCCATCGTTGTGCTGGTGGACATGGACGATCTGTGGGTGCGCGCCGACGTGCCGGAGACGTACATCGATTCGATTCAATTCGGGCAGAGCATGGCGGTGAAGCTGCCATCCGGTGAAATCGTCCACGGCAAAGTTTTTTTCAAGGGCGTGGAAGGCGATTTCGCGACGCAGCGCGACGTCAGCCGCACCAAGCGCGACATTCAAACCTTCGCGATCAAGGTTTCGCTTCCGAACCCGGAGCACCGCTTCTTCACCGGCATGACGGCGACGGTGCTTCTTTCGGCGCAAGAACAGGGGAAGCACTGGTGGGCGCGCCAGTAACGCGAAAAAGGTGCACGGACGATGCATGCGATTGAAGTCAAGAGTTTGACAAAACAATTCGGGGATCTGATCGCCGTCAATGCGGTCAGCTTCAACGTGGAAGACGAAGAGATTTTCGGCCTGCTGGGTCCGAACGGCGCGGGCAAGACGACGCTCATTCGCATGCTCACCACGCTTACTTCGCCGACTTCGGGCACCGCTACGGTCGGCGGCCACGATATCGTCAGCGACGCCAACGGCGTGCGACATGCCATCGGCGTGATTCCGCAGGCGTTCACCTCCGATCCCGAGCTCACCGCGCAAGAAAACATGATGATTCACGCCAAGCTCTATGGCATTCCCTCGGGTGAGCGCCAGGCATTGATCGACCGCCTGCTCGAATCCGTCGACCTGATTAAATTCCAATCCAAGCTGGTGCGCACGTTCTCCGGCGGCATGCGCCGGCGTCTGGAAATCGCGCGCGGCCTGGTGCACTCGCCGAAAATTATGTTCCTCGATGAGCCGACGACGGGCCTTGATCCGGTGTCCCGGACCAACGTCTGGGAAATGATCCGGCGTTTGCGGGACGATTCTCATCTCACCATCCTGCTTACGACGCATTACATGGATGAAGCGGACAAGCTGTGCGATCGCATCGCCATCGTCGACCACGGGAAGCTCGCGGCGCTGGATACGCCGATGCGCTTGAAGGACAGCGTTCCCGGCACCGATACGGTGGAGGCCGAGTTCAAGGGCCAGCCGGCCGATTGGGATCAACAACTGCACGGATTGGCGCACGCGCAGAGCGTTCAAAGCCGGGATGGCGCGGTGCACATCGCGTCGAACGACGGGCCGGCCACGGTGGCCGCGTTGATGGATCTGGCCAGAGCGCGCGGCGTGACCGTGAAGCGCGTCAGCGTCCAAGGCACGACTCTCGATGATGTTTTCCTTCATTACACGGGCAACGATCTTCGCGATGCCGCCAATGAAGGCGTCAAGTACAGCATCGGCCATTTATATCGTTAGAAAGGATTGCGCCAGTGTCGTTCAATTTCTCTCGCATGTGGGCGCTGGTCGAACGGGACCTGCGGAAATTTTTCCGCAGCCCGGCGCTGATGATGAGCTCGATGGTTTTTCCCATGATGCAGCTCATCGTGCTGGGCTATGCGTTCGGCGGGAAAATCACAAATGTGAAGGTCGGCCTTGTGGATCAGGACCACACCGAGAAATCCTGGGAGGTGCGGGAAAGCTTCGCCGGCGTGACCACGGGACCGAAGATGTTCCATGTGGTCGATTACAACGCCCTGCCGGACGCGATGGAGGATCTGCGGGCCGGCGCTATCGGCGCCATCGTGGAAATCCCGCAGAAGTTTTCGCGCCGGACCTACGACCAGGATCAACCGCGCATCGCGCTGATCGTCGACAACAGCGACCAGTTCGTCTCTGATTCGCTGGAAACGGAACTGCAGAGCGAAGTCGATCAGCTCAACGCGCCGACGGTGGCTTCACGCCTGCCGGGCGCGATCGCCCTGAACATTGTCGAAGTCTATCCCTACATCGAGTACATCAAGTATCTGCTGCCCGGTTCCATCGCCATGGCCATTTTTATCGTGGCCATGATCGGCGGCGGCATCACGTTCATCGATGACAAATCCCGGGGCCTGCACGAAGGCTACCTGATCACGCCGATTCACAAGGCCGAGCTGGTCATGGGACTGGATTTGGCCGGGGCGATTAAGGGCTTGATGGCCGGCCTGGTGATCACCTTCATCGGCGGATTGATCGCGGGGATTCCGCGGCTGTGGGACCCGGTTCGGCTGTTTTATTTGATGATTGTGGTCGCAGTAGCTTCGCTCTGCATGATCAGCTTTATGTTCCTGCTGATGGTGCGCATTGACGATCCGCTGGTGCCGCGCGCGATTTTTGGCGTGCTCAATACTTTGCTTTTTTTTCCGTCGGGCGCCATCTACCCAACGAACGGCTTTCCCATCTGGCTGCGATGGATTTCGATCGTCGACCCTTTCACCTACACAGTGCACGCGTTGCGCAACTTGCTCCTCCGCGACAGCGGTATTGAAGGCATCTACCGTGACGTGTTAATTTTGTCGGGGTTCGCCATCGTGATGATCGCGGGCAGCATCGCACTTTTCAAGCGTCAGATTTGAATTTTCGGTGTCAAATATATAGGGGTCACCGTGAGCCTGCTCGAAGCTAGCCAACCGGAACCGTCGAAGAAGCCGCTGTATCTCATTCTCGGCGTCCTGGTTGTCCTCCTATTCGGATGGCTCCTCGTTAGTTATTGGATGGGCTACTCCGTGCGAGTCGATGCGGAAAAAGCTGTCAGCCCATTTTTCACCGCGCTCGCCGCCGGGAACATGCAGCAAGCCTACACGCTGTGGAAGCCGTCGGAGAGCTTCTCCTTCAAGGATTTTCAGGACACCTGGGGCCCCTCTGGCTATCTGGGCCCGGTGAAAAGTTTCGAAATCGAGTCGGCCACCACGCCCAGTAAAAGCGATTCCAGCGTGGCCGTGACCGTGTTCGTTAGCCCCTATCAGCCGTTCCCGAAAAGCGATTCCGCGGAGGGGAACAAAACGAAAACCATAGTCATCTGGGTCAACCGCACGACACATGCGCTGAGTTTCCCGCCGCCTACGATTTCGCAGCTACTTCGCTCACCATGGCCCCAAGTTCTTCGCGCGTCAGCGTCGCCGTTCCCAGTTTAGCCACCACGACGCCAGCCGCGGCGTTTCCCAGCACCGCCGCTTCGCGCAATGACGCTCCCGCCGCGCTCGCCAGAGCCATCGTGGCCAGCACGGTATCGCCCGCGCCGGTAACGTCAAACACTTGGCGCCCGCTATTTGCCGCGCGGGCCGGCGACTTTCCAATCAGGCCCATGGGCGTTTCCTGATTCATCGCCGCGACGTGAAATCCGTGAGCGTCGTCGCGCTCGAAAAGATTCAAGCCTTGCGCGCCTCGCGTGATGACCACCGCGCCGCATCCGAAATGCTCGAGCAGCGCGCGTCCCGCCTCGACAACCGATTCCTCGGTCTCCAGCGAACGCGTCACCAAAAATCCAGCCTCGGCGCGATTGCAAATCACCACCGTCGCTCCGCGATACACCGGCAGCCGCGACCATTTCGGCTTGATGAACGACGGCACTTTTCTCCGCGACGCTGCGGCGAGCACGCGCTCCGCCAGCGCGTCGCTCACCACTCCTTTGTCGTAGTCCGAAATCACCAGCGCGTTCACGCGTTCCATGGCGGAGAGCACTCGCTTGGCTAACTGTTCCTCCGCCGCGTCCGGCAAATGGGTGCGCACTTCGCGGTCCACGCGGACCACTTGCTGTTGCCGCGCGATAATGCGCGTCTTCAGCGTCGTGGGACGGCCCTTTAACTCGACGATGCCTTTTTCCCCCAGCCGCAATTCCCGCAGCCCGCGCCGCACCGCATCGCCGGCCTCATCTTTGCCAATCACACCAAATGCTTCCACGCGCGCGCCGAGAGCGGCCAGATTCGCGGCTACGTTTCCCGCACCGCCGAGGCATTCGCTTTGTTTTACAAAATCCACCACGGGCACCGCCGCTTCGGGTGAAATCCGGTTCGCCGTGCCCCAGACGTAACGGTCGAGCATCCAATCACCAACCACCGCCAGCCGCCGCCCGCGCATGCGCTGCAGGAGTTGCATTCCCCGCCTTCTGGAAATCGCGCCGGTCAGCATACGGGTCATCACGCCCTCATCTCCATCCGCGCATCGAGCGGCCGCGTCATTGAATTTTCCTCACGCCCAGCATTCCCGCGCTTTCCGCCAGCAACGCCTCGCACGCTGCCTGCACCTGCTCCTGCGTGACCGACAAAATACACCGCGGCTCGGGAAACGCATAGCAGCGATCTCCCGCGCACGGATTGCACGGAAAATCGTTCTGTACCACGCGATGCGCCGTCTGCCACGGCCGCCAGTGCACCGAGCTGCTCGACCCAAAGATTGCCACCACCGGCCGTCCTGCCGCTGTGGCGATGTGCGTCGGACCGCTGTCGTTGCTAATAAAAATGCGCGCCCCGGCCACGAGCGCGATGAGTTGACGCAGATCAAGCGAATCCATCAGTGCGAATTCCCTGCCGCACTGCCGCCGCAATTCGTTCACAATTTCTGTTTCGTTGCCGCCTGCGCTGAACACCGTCGCGATGCCGTGCTTTTCCTGGAGCCATCGCGCCAGCGCCACGAAGTTTTCGACGGCCCACCTCTTCGTGAAATATTTTCCGCCTGGATGGATGACGGCATAAGCCGTTCTCTCTGCGATTCCCTTCTCCTTGAGCCGCATCGCTACTGCGGCGCGCGCGTCCTGCTGGGGATAGACTCGCGCCGGCGGAATCGGCCCGCGCGGCAAACCGGTCGCGTAGAATTGCTCGATGCGGTGCTCGACGGTGTGAATTTTGTCGCCGGGGTCGGTCACCAGCACGTTATACACAAACGAGAATTGCCTTCGCGTCCAGCAAACTCGCTTCGGCGCGCCAATTGCCGCCGTCAACAGGGCGCTCGTCGGCCCCGCATGCTGGTTGTAGACAACCGGAAAATGCCGGCGCCGCAATTTCGCAGCCGTAGGAAAAAAACCTCCCATCACCAAGACCTCGGCGACTGCGGGATTCCCTTCGAGCACCGGCGCGCAAAATGCTTCGACGAGCACACTCAGCCGCAAGTCAGGACGCCAGGCATGCACGGCGGAAAGCGCGGGAGTCAACAGGACCACGTCGCCCAGGGAGCGCAGCCGAATGATCAGCACTTCCGCGCCCTCGGGCAAATCCTTCAGGAGAGCCGGCGATTCACGAGGCTTCAATGCGAGCTTCGTCCACGAGCATCACCGGGATGTCGTCACGCACGGGATAAACACGCCGGCACGTGGAACATTTCAGTCCCTGCTGGTCCGGCGTCATCTTCACCGGCGTTATGCAAACCGGACAGGCCAGCATGTCGAGCAACACCTTCGACACCGCCATCGGATCCTCCCGCTTGGCCACTGTATCAAAGCGCTGCTGTGGTCGGCAACTCTCGCGCAGGCTAGGCTTCCCGCGGACGCTGAGAATCTTGCTTTGCGGGTCGGGCGCAATGTGAGCACTTCTCGAGTGGCAGACCTAACTGCGCGGCCTTTGTTATACCGCGAATACTGTAGTTATCGTCAGAATGGCCGCTCCCGACCTCTGTAGGGCATCCCACATAGTAGATTGTCTGTATTTACAACCGGCGCGGATGTGATGTATCCCAGCTATGTCTACTGGCCCTGAGGTTGCTTTGCCCTGTCGAATTCTGATTGCCGACGATCACACTCCGCTCCGAACCATGCTGAAGGCCACGCTGGAAGCCCATCCCGGTTGGCAAGTATGCGCCGAAGCCGCCAATGGCCTGGAAGCGGTGCAAAAAGCCGCAGAACTCAAGCCAGACATCATTATTCTTGACCTTTCGATGCCGGTGATGAACGGACTGGAAGCAACGCGTAAGATTCTTTCGGCTTCTCCCCACGTGCCAATTCTCATGTTCACCAACCACGCTCTCTCAAGTCTAGCGCTTGAGGCTGAAAAAGCCGGCATACGGCGGATCATAAGCAAAATGTACGAAGGAGACGAACTGGCGACCGCGGTGGAGAAACTTTTGAACGAGAATCCGCGATGCGCAGTGGCTACGCTTCCCAAAAATCCCATGCGAGCTACCCTAGCGGACGACGAAAAAAAGCAAATGGATCGGTGAAGCGCCGCGCGGTTGCCTTGTTCCGTGGATAGAAAGCTCGCGTTCCCTTACGTCAGCGCGCCGGCTCGAGCGTGCAAACCAGCCGCGCTTTCCATTCTTTCCCCGGCCGGAATTCCGCCGGCCACACGGCCATCACTTGGGAGCCCTGATAGACGCGCTCGAAGCCTTCCTCTGATTCCGAAATCGTTTCAATCGGCGCCACCCAATAATCTCTTGCGTCTTCCGCCTGCAGCGTCACGCGAATATTTTGCCATTCGTCGACAAGCTGCAGTTCCGACGCCGGAGCGGCCCCCGCCCATCGCAACGATTGCCGCTTCCCGCCGACTTCAACGTAGCGGTCCGTCGTATCCGGCGCGAGCAGGTTCACCACCATCTCGATTCCTACCATTACCTTCGCCGAAGTCTGGCCTTCATGCTTCATGCTGAGGTCGCACGACACGCGGAAGCCATCACCCCGCGCTGAGAACGAAAACACTTTCTCTACTTTCCAACCGCCGTCCGTGCTATCCGCCGTCAGCCGCACCTTCGACGCTCCCGCTTCTTTCACGCGGTAAGACCCGCCGGCAATCTCTGCATTTTCGTTCAGCTTCAGATTTTCGTAATCCTGCGCCGAGCCTTCGGCCGGAAACATCAACACGCGGAACGAATTCCGCGGCCAGCGATCATACTTCAGCCGCTTTTCCAGCCCCGGCTCCTTCGCGCGCACCTGATCATGGATCGACGCGATTCCCCTCTGCCCCGTCGCCTGCCCCAATTTCTGATGACCCGGCTCCGGCCGCCGCATCATCGAATTGATCACCGCCACGCTGTTCGGCCGGAAATCCATCGCCTTCACCGTTCCACCGTCGTTCGGAGAAATCAGGATCGCCGCGCGCTCCGTCGTCAGGTAGAGCTCTTCATGCCCGTCGGCGTCGAGGTCGAATCGCCGCAGCTCCGCGAATTTCTCGCGCTTATGCGCCGCCGCGTCCGCAAACGCTTCCGCGCGAATCAGCGAACGCCACACCGTGGTGCGCAGATGCGGCGCGTACAGGCCGCCAAAAACACCGTGCCAGTACGCATCATTCGCCTGCCCGCAAAACAAATCCGTCTTCGCCCTGCGCAACCCCTCGAGCGGCGCGCCCTCCGCGCGCAATTTCGATTCGACATCACGCAATTTCCGCGAAACAAGCATGGCCTTTTTCTGCATCAGGTTCGATTCCGAATATTTCGTCAGGAACCCGCGCCACACGCCGCCGCGCAAAAACTCTTTCACGTCGTCGCGCGCTGCAAACTCCTTCTGCACGGCCTGAAAACGCAGACGCGCCGGCGTCGGCAGCGCCCACTCCATCATTTCCGAATAAGAACACGCCGGCAAATCCGCGCGTCCCAGCGGCGGTTGCGAAGTCATGGCGTCGCTCGGCGTCACCGTGGCCAGCCAATTCTGATTCGCTTCCAGCTCGGCGATGAAGCGCTCCAGCCAGCCGTCCTTGTAAACGTAGTCATATGTGCCCGGCCACACGCCGAACTTCTCCATGTCGTCGCCCATGGTGGCGATTCCGCCGGGGCGCGCGCGCGCCGCTTCGCGAACAAATCCCACCACTTCCTGGGGGCTCTTATACGGAATCAAATACCGCAGCGCCCTCAATCCCGGGAACAAAATCACCGGAGACCCCTGGTCCTCCGCGACAAAAGTTCCGTACAAGCTCGCGGGATCGAATCCGGCATTCAAAAAATGGTTGTCGTCCACCAGCGTGTATTCCACGCCCGCCGCGGCCAGCACCGACGGCAACTGCGGCTCCCAAACGCGCTCCGCCAGCCATGCGCCGCGCGGCCGCCTTCCGAAGTGCCGCGCCAAGTATCCAGCGAGCTTGTCGATCTGCTCCCGCGCGTCCTTTTTCGGTATCACCACCAAAATGGGCTCGTAGTATCCCCCGCCGAGCAGTTCCACTTGCCCGCGCTTCACCATTACCTTGATGCTTTCAAAATATTCCGGATGCGCGCGCTCGATCCATTCGAGCAAGCCGCCGGAATAGTGAAGTCCCAAGCGCAGGAACGGGTGACGGAGCAATACCTGCACGAAAGGCAGGTAGGACTTTTCGTACGCGTGCTCCATCACCGCGTCGAAATTCCCTACCGGCTGATGCGCGTGAACGATGAGGACCAGGTTGAAGCGGGTCACCTGTTAAACTCCAGTTGCACTTCCACGATACCTATGCAGGTTTCTTCTTTCCAGTGAAGAGACTGTAATATTTCCTGTATTCGTATGGTTGCGGGCCTGTACTCGCCGTCCGGTTACGACCTATGCTTTGATGCCGCGACACGCCCTTCGGAGTCATGCCTTTTAGCTTGCGCCTGCTCTCAGCACGCTGTGACTTTGGTGCGTGTGGCCCTCGCTCCGGCATGAACTTCCAGCCGCCGCGCCTCTTTTTCGGCCGCTGCCGTCAGCGCGGCATCCGATGCCGTTGCCGGCGCATAAATCACCGTCAAAACCTCGCTCGCTCCCTCACCGATCTGCGTGCGCGTGGAATCGCTGATCGGACTGCCAAACGGCCCAGCCGCATCCGCGAGCACCGGGCGCCCTTCCAAATGCCACACGCGCCTGCCAATTCCTTCGTACTTCTCGCCCGTCGCGCCCAGCCGCAGGCAAATCTCTCCGGAAATCGCCGCGCGGTTGTACACGCCGTAGGGCCAACCCGTTTCAATCGAACCCAGGTTGCTCAAGTCCACCACATTCGACACGTTGTACAGCCCCTTGCCTTGCACCACGCGCCGCAGCAGTGCCTCGGACGACGGCCTGTACTTCGATGGATCCATTCCCCATCGCCGAAACATCGCGCGCACGGCGACAATCGCCTCCGCTTCCGCGAGCGATTCCACCGTAAACTTCCGCCGCAGCCGGGCGCACTCTTCGTCGATCTCGCGCACAAGCTCCGCGTTCGCCGGCGCAACGGTCACTTCGCCGGCCTCGACAATTCCCAGCCGCACGGCTGGAATTTCAATCGCAATATCCAATTCCTCTTCTCCGCAAAATCGCTCTGCTATCATAGCCCCGGCTGTTGCTCAGGCGGAATCGGAGCATTCTTATCTTAAAGTCGGGCGAGGTACATCACGACAAATTTCAGAGCGGGATCGTGCTCTTCAATTCCGCGGAGTTTTTCAAAGCGCACGAAGTCTGGGAAGAAATCTGGCTGGCTGCGCCTGAACCCGAAAAGACTTTCCTGCAAGGCCTGATTCAACTCGCCGCCGCGTTTCATCATTATTCACGCGGCAATCGCGCCGGCGGACAATCCCTGGCGACCACCGCGCTCGAAAAACTGGAGAAATTCCCCGGCAACTATTCCGGCGTCAATCTCGCCGCTCTGCGCCGCGCGTCTCGCGAATGGCTGGCCGCGCCACGAAACCATCCGGCCTGCGTTCCGGTTCCTGTTCCCACAATCCGATTCGCTTGAAACGTCCTGGCTGAACTCCCTTTCGCTCACCTCGCGTGCGCAAGCTTATTCATCCACGATCAGCTCGCCCTTCATGCCCATGTGCCCAAACCCGCAAAACTTGCAGCACTTGAAGGGATAACTTCCCGCCGTATTCGCCACGAACTCAATCGTCACGGTTTGCCCTTTCGGCAGCGTCCAGCAGTCCTGCGGCGACGTAAACACCAGGCCCGGCGCGCCTTTCGTGTCTCCGCCATCGGGATAGATGTTGATCTTGAATCCGTGCTGATGATCCAAGGCGGTGATGCGCAACTGCACTTTTGTTCCCTTTTTCACGTGCACTGGCGTCGGCGTAAAGTTGTATTTCTTCGCCGTCATATTGACCACTTGCACGTTCTGATTCGGCGCCTGTTGCCGAGCCGCATTCCTCGCGCTCGAAAACGCACCGCTGGCCATCCATCCTGCAATCATCAGGAGTAAAAACGCGCGCGAGAATATTTTCAACGGTGGTCTCCCTTTCCTTTTCCCCACTTGCAGGTCAGGCCCTGCGTACGATGCCCCATCATTCCCGCCGATGCAAGGAATTTCCCGGCGCCGCGCACATTCTCGCAATTCCCTGCGCCGTCTCAAGTATTTGACGCAGCAACTTGCCCAAGGTTTGCGCCAAGCAGCTGTATGCCGGCTTTGCGATTAAAGGTTAAACTGACCCTTGGGTTCTGGCGACCGGATGCTAGGAGGGAACCTTGAACAAGACTCTGCGCCTTGGGCGCTGGGAAGCTGTGTCCAAATTTCGCCAATCCGCCGATGGCCAACCCCTTCCGACTGTGTTGGAGATTGTCCTTGAGTGAGACCGGGATCAGCGAAAGTGTGACCGTTGTTGTGCCTTCCTATCACCGCCCCGCAGCGCTCATGTCGTGTGTGCGCTCGATTCTGGACGGTCGATTGCGTCCGCGCGAAATCATTGTCGTTGGGCGGCAGGGCGACGACGAGACCGAGCAAGCTGTCACGCTTCTCCACACCTTCGCCAAGGACGCCACTGCAATGCGTTCCGCATGGGTCACTGTTCCGGGTCACGTTCCCCCGGTTGAAACCGGGGCGCGAATGGCATCGGGAGGCATCGTTGCGATCGTGGATGATGATGTCACGGTGCATTCCGATTGGCTCGAACGATTAGTCCCCGCCTTTTCGGATCCTCGTGTCGGCGTTGTCGGCGGAAGAGTTACGGTTCCGGGAGCGCCGCTCCCCAAATTGAAGGGCCGTCCCGGACAAATCTCCTGGTACGGAAAGGCTTGGGGCAACCTCGGCAACATAAACGGAGCCAGTCTCATCGATGTAAGTACCGTCATGGAAGGCAATTGGGCTTGGCGGCGCGACCTCTTGGCTTCGATTGTTTTTGATCCGGTATTGAACTTTGATGACGCGTCGATGTATGGCTTGGATCTTTGCTTTCAAGCGCGCCGGAAGGGTTACCGAATTGTCTACGAGCCCCGCGCTGCCGTCGATCATCATGTGGCGGCGCGCGCCCCAGAGCTGGATCGTTCCGATCGGTCTCGGCGAACGTTTTCCTACTGCCGGAATTACACCTACATCATGCTCAAGAACTCACCGGCATGGCGCAAATTCATTTTTCTGAGTTGGACGTTCCTCGTGGGCGAGTATCACGCATGGGGAGCGGCTGCCCTGGTGGCAGACACCTTCGCTCGTGGACTGCGCGTGCAACGCAACGTTGCCACGGCGTTCCGTGGAAAAATGGAAGGAATACTGTTATGGCTGCGGAGTTGAGCCAGAGTCAGTTTCTTTTGTCGTGCGCCATCTCGCCTTCGAGAAAAGCAGCGCTGCGGAAGTCGGTCTTCCCACTTACCTGTGGCGAAACAGGCCTGTGGAACGGGGCGCGAAGATTCAGCTAGAATGAATTTCGCAGTCAGAAGGCAACGCACGCGAGGACTTTGTGGCTCTACGAGACAGTCTGGATGCGCGGCGCGCGGCGGCGAAGGATCGTTTTCCGCCGGAAGATCTCGCGGTGATGCGTCGCGCTACCGAAGATCTGCGCAACTCCGGCATACTGCAGCGCGCGCTCAAAATCGGCGACGCCGCGCCTGCGTGGGAGCTGCCCGATTCTCGCGGCGCAATTCTTCGCTCGCGCGAACTCCTGGCGAAAGGCCCGCTGGTTCTCACTTTTTTTCGCGGCGTCTGGTGAGCGTACTGCAAACTGGAGCTGGCAGCTCTGGAACAATCCCTCGCTGAATTCCAATCTTTAGGCGCGACGCTTCTCGCGCTCTCGCCGCAACTTCCGGAACACTGCGCCGCCACACGGGAAAAGGTTCATCTTTCTTTCGAAGTTCTGAGCGATACTCACAACGAAGTTGCGCGGCGCTTCGGAATTGTTTTTCGTTTTCCGGATGACTTGGCAGAAATCTACAGGAAGTTCAACATGGACCTCGCGAAATTCAATGGTGACGTGTCCTGGGAATTGCCCATGGCCGCGCGCTACGTGATCGACCGCGAAAACATCATTCGCGCCGCCGACGTGAATTTCGATTACACGATTCGTCTTGAGCCCGGCGAAACGCTTGCCGTCCTGCGGAATCTGCGCGGCGCGGCTTCGCGTGGAAGGCGCTGAATTTCCTCCCTCAGCTTCACTCTGCGATTTCTTGCCCTGCATTGTGATTGCCGGGCGCAAAAACAAAACGGCGGATAAGAATCCGCCGTTCGCCGCCAACAATTCCGCGCGAAGAAAAACTCACGCTTTCGCTTTTTTCGCTTTGTACCAATCCGCATTTATCGCGGTGTAGCCCGACCATTTCTCCGGCAAATCCTCCAGCGCAAAGATCGCCGTCACCGGACACACCGGCACGCACGCGCCGCAATCGATGCATTCGTCGGGATTGATGTACAACTGCTTCTCCGCCTCAAAATCCGCTTCGTCTTTGCGCGGATGAATGCAATCGACGGGGCAGACGTCCACGCAAGCTGAATCCTTGGTTCCGATACAGGGCTCGGCAATCACGTACGACATTTAGTCTTCTCTCCAAAAAGGCGCTTTGATTATAACAGCCATCCGCGGCGAAGGTAAATCCTGCCAAATAATCGGCCAGAAGTAAATCCATGAGTGCAATTCATGGGCTTGCGCCGGCAAGGAGGTCCGGCGTGCGAAAGTAAACACAGGAGAGCGAACCGGTTCAAAGCGAAGGCGCACCAAGCGGATAAAATGGAGTGCGATGAAGGGCGGAGCGAGAACTCGAATAAAATTGGCGGGCGCGGCTCTTGCCGCCGCTATTCTGTGCGCCGGATTTGCGGTGGCCAGCGCCACCATGGTGCGCACGGGCAGGAACGGAGCGAGCGCGGAAAAAACGGAAGGCTTGCCGCTGATCGATTTGGCCGGCTACCAGAGGCTCGTGGCGAAATACAAAGGGCAGCCGGTGCTGGTGAACTTCTGGGCGACCTGGTGCGTGCCGTGCCGGACGGAATATCCGATGCTCGTCGGACTGGCCAAAGAATATCAATCGAAGGGCGTGGTTTTTCTCGGGGTCAGCTACGATCAGCAGCAGGACCTGGGCGCGGAAGAGGGCTTTCTGGCGATGTATCGCCCGGTTTTCCCGAATTACCGCCAGCAGCCGGGAATTGATGCGGCGGCGTTCAATCGCGGCGTGGATCACCTGTGGAACGGCGAGCTTCCGTCGACAATTTTCTACCGCCGCAACGGGAGTTTGCTGATGCAGTTCTATGGAAGGCGCCCGCGCGCCGAGTTCGAAAAAGCCATTCAGAGCTTGCTGGCCGATCCTTTTGGCGCAAGAGAGCCTGTGAAAACCGGCAGATAATTCCGCATCGTTTTCCTCAGTTCCCTCCTGCAGGCCGTATGAGGTTTGCATTCCCTTCTAAACGACGGCATTCCCATGCCAACTCCGGGCAGCGGCGCCGTCCCCGCCGCTGGGCGGCAAATTCGTGGCGGAGGAATTTGAATGACAGTAAGATATTGACGCGCAATTTTTCGCCGGACGATTCGGCGTGGAAGAAATTCATTCGGCGCAATTCTCGGAGGCAATCATGTTGAAGACTCGCGGAAACAGGATCACCTGGCTGGGACATGCCACATTTCAAATCACGCTGGCCGACGGCAAAGTGGTTCTGCTGGACGCATGGGTGGACGGGAATCCCATGTGTCCCCAGGATGCGAAAAAATTGAAGCGTGTGGACACCATGCTCATCACCCACGGGCACGGTGATCACATCGGCGACGCGGTGGCCATCGCCAAGAAGTTCGAGCCGCAAGTGGTCGCGATTTTCGAAACAGCGGTTTGGCTGGAGTCGAAAGGCGTGAAGAACGTGATCGGGATGAGCAAGGGAGGAACGGTCAAGGTGGGAGAAATTGAAGCGACCATGGTGCACGCGATTCATTCGAACGGAATTCAGGACGGCGACAAAATGATTTATGGCGGAGAGCCCGCCGGGTACATCGTGCGGCTGCCGGGCGGCCTGACGATTTATCACGCGGGCGATACGGCTGTGTTCAGCGACATGAAATTGATTGCGGAATTGTACGCGCCGGAAGTGGCCATGCTGCCCATCGGCGATTTTTACACCATGGGGCCGCGCGAAGCGGCGATGGCCATTCGCCTGCTGAATGTAAAACACGTCATTCCCATGCACTATGGCACTTTCCCGGCGCTCACCGGAACACCGGAGGAGCTGAAGAAGCTGACGCAGGACATCGCGGGCCTTGAGATTCACGCCATCAAGCCGGGCGAAAGCATCGGATAGAAAAAACACTTATCATCGGGCAACGCGGAGGTAATGAGCATGGCTGGAGAGATAACTGGAAAAGCAGTCGAGAAATACATCTATGACATTTTGCCGGCGCGCGACCCCGTGCTGGCAGACATGGAAAAGGCCGCGGCGCGCGAAGACATTCCCATCATCGGGCCGGCGGTGGGACGCATGATGTATCTGCTCGCGCAGATTTCCGGTGCGAAGAGGATTTTCGAGATGGGCTCGGCCATTGGCTATTCGACGATTTGGCTGGCGCGCGCGGCAGGGCCGAAGGCGGAAATTTACTACACGGACGGCGATCCGAAGAACGCGATGCGGGCAACGGCGTTTTTCAAGCGCGCGGGCGTGGAGAAGCGGATTCGCGTGATGACCGGAGATGCGCTGGCGATGATCGATCGCGTGCGCGGAAATTTCGATTTGATTTTTATCGACGTGGACAAACATCAGTACCCGGCGGCGCTGAAAAAAGCGGTGCGGCGATTGAAGGACGGCGGCATCTTGGTGACGGACAACACGCTGTGGTCGGGACGCGTGACGCGCAAGGCCGACAGCCCGGCGACGCGCGGCGTGCAAGAATTCAACCGCCTCGTCTACGGAATGAAGGACTTGTTTCCGGTGATGATTCCGCTGCGCGACGGCGTGACCGTGTGCAGAAAAGCGTAGCCGGTTACTACTTCCAGCCTTTGCGCTGGCGGAGGCCGGTAATGTGGGCAACGTGATGGCGGCCGTGCCAGGCGTAGAGGCCAAGCGTGTCGTCGAGGGACATTGCGCCGCGCTCGGGATGCTTCATCTTGCGTGAAAAATCAGCGGGACTCATGCCGCGGAGCAGGTTCAGCCAGCGCTCATGCAGCGCGTCCATGAGCGTAAGCGACGATTCCACCGGCGTGGTCTTCGAGTCGCTCAGCTCGGCCCAGCGCGTTTCGTTGTACGGCTTGATGGTTGGCTCGTCTTCGGTGAGAGCGAGCTTGAAGCGCGTGTACGCGTTCATGTGGCTGTCGGCGAGGTGATGAACCACCTGCTGCACGGTCCAGCCGCCGTCGCGGTAAGGAGTCGAGAGCTGCTCGCGCGATAATCCGGCGACGGCAGCGCGCAATTTCTTTGGCGCTTCTTCGATTTGCGCCAGCATTTGCTTGCGATTCTCTTCCGTCAGCTTCTCCGCCGGTTGATATTTTCCCACCGGGTACCGCAACTCTGCGTCGCTCATGCGCTCGTCTCCTCTTTTGCGTTCTGCTCGGCCAAAAATTATCTCTGATTTTCTTGATATTCCTCGTGCCAGGCCATTTGGATGGCTTCGAGCTTGCCTTCATTGGACTGTGAAGCATCGCCGGTGAAACCGTCGAGCCCGATGACCCATTTGTGCAAATCGGTGAAGCGGACGGTCAGCGGATCGACGTCGGGAAACTTTTCCGCGAGGCGGATGCCGATTTCTTCGGCGTTGTCCCAATCAAATGTGGCGGGCATGTTCGCTCCTCGTGAATTCGCGTTGCAGGATCAGTGTTCGGCTTCCTTGGCGTAATTTTTATTCCATGCCGGAATCTCGATGACAATATCCTTCGTGCCGTCGGGAACGCACTGGCAGCCGAGGCGCGACTTGGGGGTGACGCCGGGCGCTTCGTCGAGCTGGTCGAGTTCGGCGTCGGTGGGCTCATTGCACGATTCCAGGCCTTCGTGGACGATGACGTGACAAGTGGAGCAGGCGCACACGCCGCCGCAGGCGTGGTCGAGTCCCATTTGGAAACCCGTGGCAATGTCGAGAATGCTGCCGGGCAAACCGTCGTGGCCGTAAGGAAGTCTCGCAGGGTCAACTTCGACGGTCTTGCCTTCCTTCGCGAAGGTGACCTTAAATTTCTGCGTCGCCGGAGTGTATTTTGTCTCTTCGATGTACGGATTCTTGCCGCCCATTTGCCGCTCCTCAAAACTTGCCGCGAGCTTAACACGCAAGCCGCGTCCGTTACACTTCGTCGATGCGCTTGCCTCCGACAGCCGCTTGCAGCGCCTTGTTCATGCTGATTTCCGCGAGATGTTCGGTTGCGTGATTCAATTCGTCGATCTTCTGGCGCACGAGTTTGTAATCGGTGCCGCCAGTCGCGTCACGCAGTGCGGCGACGGAAGTATCGATTTTCGCGCGCTCCGCGACGGGAAGCGATTGCGCTTCGCCGCGCGCGAAAGCTTTTTCCGTGGCACGCAGGATGGCGTCCGCCTCGATACGCGCTTCGATCAACTGGCGCTGCGCGAAATCCTGCTCGGCGAATTCAATGGACTCTTCGAGCATTTTTTCCATCTCCGCGTCGGTCAAACCGTAGCTGGGCTGCACTTCGATGGAACTTTGCTCGCTGGTGCGCAAATCGCGCGCGGCGACCTGCAAGATGCCATTCGCGTCGATGAGGAATTTGACTTCCACGCGCGCGAGGCCCGCAGGGCCGGGAGGAACCTTCAACTGAAAACGCGCGAGGGAGCGACAGTCTTTCGCCAGTTCGCGCTCACCCTGCAAGATGTGGATGTCGATGCCGGTCTGATTTTCGACGCCGGTGGTGAAAAGTTCCTGCGCGCTGGCGGGAATGGTCGAATTGCGCGGAATCAGTTTGGCGACCACGCCGCCCATGGTTTCAATGCCGAGGGAGAGCGGGGTAACGTCGAGCAGGAGCATGTTTTTCACGCCGCTTTCGAGAATGTCCGCTTGCACGGCGGCGCCGAGCGCGACCACTTCATCGGGATTCAATTCGCAATGCGGGGGCCGGCCAAAATAGTCGGCGACGGTTTTGCGAACAAGAGGAATGCGCGTGGAGCCGCCGACGAGCACGACTTCGTCGATCTCCGATGGCTGCAATTTCGCGTCGGCGAGGGCTATCTTCACCGGGCCCATGGTTCGCGCGACGATGGGCGCGATGATTTTGTCGAAATCGGCGCGGGGAAGCTCGCGAAGATACGCGCGGCCGCCGGGCACTTCGAAGCCGATGGTGGCGTGCTCGGCGCTGGAAAGATCGTGCTTGGCGTGAACGAGAACCTTGCGCAGCTGCTGCACAGCTTCCGGGTTTCCCGAAAAATCGAAGGCATACTTCGCGCGGATTTCCGCGCTGACCACATCGAAGAGCGCGTTGTCGATGTCGTCGCCGCCAAGGTGCGTGTCGCCGTTCGTGGAGAGAACTTGGTAAATCTCGCCCTCGGCGCTGGAGATGAGCTTCAGAATGGAAATGTCGAACGTGCCGCCGCCGAAATCGTAAACGGCAACGCGGCCGCGGCGCTGCTTGTGGAGTCCGTAAGCGAGCGCGGCGGCGGTGGGCTCATTGACCAGACGGAGCACTTCGAGGCCGGCGAGGCGGCCGGCGTCTTTTGTGGCCTGGCGCTGCGCGTCGTTGAAATATGCCGGCACGGTGATGACGGCGCGGTTGACGGTATCTTTGAAAAATCGCTCTGCCCAGGATTTCAATTCGCGCAAAATAAATGCGGAAATCTCCGGAGGCGTGAAATATTTTTCGCCGAGGCGGACGCGGATCACGTTGCGGGATTGTTCGTCGATGCGAAACGGGAAAATCTTCAGCTCGCCGCGAATGTCTTCCACGCCGCGGCCCATCAGGCGCTTCACGGAATAAATAGTGCGCTCGGGCTGCGTGAGAAGGAGCTGGCGGGCGGCTTCGCCGACGACGATTTTGCCTTCGGCGTCGAGGCTGACGACGGAGGGGCACAGCGTCTCGCCCCACGGACCCGGGATGCACCGCGGCCGACCGGTCGCGGAGTCAACGAACGCGATCAGGCTGAAAGTGGTTCCCAGGTCTATGCCGACTGTCTTTGCCATTAACTAGTCCCTTTGCTCAAACGCCTCTGAAAAGTGCGCCAAAGTTATCGATTAGAAAAAGTGATGTCCTTTGTTTGCCATTACTTAGGGCGATTTCTAATTTCGAGTTGGCGATTAGAAATGATCAACTTTGCCCCAGTTCCTCGCCGACATTTCGCACTAGATTGCGGATGTAGGAGCGGCGATTCAATAATTCGTTCAATTTCGCCATGACAGATTTGCGGGCGGCATCGCCTTCGGAGTTCGAGGTGACCTTGTCCCATTCTTCGAAGACCGCGTTCAGTTCGGCGTCGACTTCGGCCAGTTTTTCCTGAAAATTCTGCTGCGCTTCGGTGAGCTTGGCGCGCAGTTCGGTCAAATCGCCGCCCTGGCTCTTGGCTTCGCGCAATTCGTCGAGTGATTCATTCAGCTCGAAGACTTCCTCGAGCAGTTCCGGCGGAGCTTGTTGCTTGGTGGCCCCTTCCTTGCGGACGCCGGCGCGGAGCAAGAGATATTCAACGCGGGAAATCGGATCGCGCAGCGTGCGATAGGCGTCGTTCAATTCGGAAGAACGCTCTAGGGCAAGATTGCGCTCGTACTCCGAGGCTTTCACGAAATTGTCAGGGTGGAGCTTCCAGCTCAACTGGTGGAAGCGCTGCTCAAGGGCGGCTTCCTCGATTTGCAATTTTTGCGGCAGGCCGAAGAACGCGAAGTAATCGGCTTCGCGAGCGAGCGGCTGGATTTTTCCGCAAGCGGCGCAAAAATGGCCGTCGCCAGCGGGGGCTTTGCAGCTCCAGCAAGGGAGGGCGGGCGTAACCTCAGTCTGTGTTTTCGTGGCGCTCATCGAATTCTCAGGATTCCCTGCCTGCGGCCCTTCCTTCGTCAGGACAAACAGGCTGGCTCCGGGGCGGAAACAGAAAGGCCGGGGCACTTCTCATGCAATGCTCACGCGGTGAAGGAACTGCCGCAGCCACAGTTTCTCGTCGCCTGGGGATTTTGGAAAATGAACCCTTGGCGCACCAGCGTCTCTTCGAAATCGAGGGTGGTGTCCGCGAGGTAAAGAAAGCTCTTGGGATCCACAAATACGCGGGCGCCATTTTCCTCGATGACTTTGTCGCGATCGCGTGCCTGGGTTTCGAGGCGCATCGCGTACGAAAGCCCGGAGCAGCCGCCGCCCTGCACGCCGACGCGCAGTCCGCCGGAGTCCGCGGGCACGCCTTCCTTGGCGAGCAACTCGCGGATTTTCTCAGCCGCTTTTTCGGTGACGTGGATCATAAATTTCAAACGTGGCGGCATAAAGTCGCCGCTACAAAAATCAAACAGCAGATTCCTCGTCGCGTCTTCGCGCGCTGCGCGAAGAAAAGCGCTCCTCGGAATGACAGCAAAGCTGTCAGCTGTGCGCTTGCGTTGCGCCGGCCTCGGCGGGCTTCTGCTCGCCAGCCTTCTGCTTCCAGTCGGAGATGGCCGCCTTGATGGCGTCCTCGGCGAGCACGGAGCAGTGGATCTTCACCGGCGGCAGCGAGAGCTCGCGGACGATGTCCGTGTTCTTGATCGCCAGCGCCTCTTCCACGGTCTTGCCGCGGACCCATTCGGTGGCGAGCGATGAGCTGGCAATCGCCGAGCCGCAGCCGAAGGTCTTGAACTTGGCCTCTTCGATGACGCGCGTCTCGGGATTGATTTTCATCTGCAGCTTCATCACGTCGCCGCATTCCGGCGCGCCGACAAGACCGGTGCCGACGTTCTGGTCTTTCTTGTCGAGCGAGCCGACGTTGCGCGGATTATTGTAATGATCGATCACTTTATCTGAATAAGCCATCATGCCCTCCAACGAATTTGATTAAATCTTGTCCCCGAACCCCTATGCCGTTTTCCAGTTCATTTTGCTGACGTCGATGCCCTCTTCCTTGGCCATTTCGTACAGCGGAGAAAGCTCGCGAAGGCGCTCGACGGTTTCGACCACACGATTGGTGACGTAGTCGACTTCTTCGACGGTGTTGAAGCGGCCAACGCCGAAGCGAATCGAGGTGTGCGCAAGATCCTCGCCGACGCCGAGAGCCTTGAGCACGTAGCTGGGCTCGAGAGTCGCCGAAGTGCAGGCCGAACCGCTGGAAACGGCGATGTCGTTGATGCCCATGAGGAGCGATTCGCCTTCCACGTACGCGAAGCTGATATTGATGTTGTGCGGCAGGCGGTGCTCCATCGAGCCGTTGATGAAGGTCTCGTCGAGCCTGCCCATGAGTCCGTTCTTCAGGCGGTCGCGCAGGCCGCTCAAGCGGGCGCTCTCTTCGACCATTTCCTGGCGGCAGAGGTCGCAAGCTTTGCCCATGCCGACGATTCCGGGAACGTTCAGCGTGCCGGAACGCATGCCGCGCTCGTGGCCGCCGCCGTCGATGATGGCGGTCAACTGGACGCGCGGATTCTTGCGGCGGACATAAAGCGCGCCGACGCCCTTGGGGCCGTAAAGCTTGTGCGCGGAAATGGAGAGCAAGTCGATGCCGTCTTTCTGGACGTCGACGGGAATTTTGCCGATGGCCTGCACGCCGTCCACGTGGAAGAAAATTCCCTTCTCCTTGGCGATTTTGCCGATTTCAGCGATGGGCTGAACGACGCCGATTTCGTTGTTGGCGTACATGATGGTGATCAAAATGGTTTTCGGCGTGATGGCGCGGCGCAAATCGTCCAAATTGATGCGGCCGTCCTTCTCGACGGGCAGATAGGTGACCTCGTAGCCCTCTTTTTCGAGGCGTTTGCAGGTGTCGAGAACGGCCTTGTGCTCGGTGACCTGGGTGATGATGTGATTGCCCTTCTCGCGGTACATGGCGGCGACGCCCTTGATGGCGAGATTGTCGGATTCGGTGGCGCCGCTGGTGATGACGATTTCCTTCGGCGTGGCGTTGATG
>JBAPRL010000035.1:0-36046 GCA_049281095.1 Candidatus Acidiferrales bacterium | reverse complement strand
GTGTGAGCTGGGTCAGTCCTGCCTGCTGCTGAGCTTCGGGCGGCAAAAAGACCAGGGTGGTGAGATACAGCAATCCTGGCCAGCCCTGCCCGAATGAGCCGGGAATCTGCGATACGTCCAGCTCCGGAAAAGGAAAAGGCCCGTTCAATTCTTCGTAATAGTGAACGGAGTCAAGCAGCTTCGTTCCGAGCTGTTTCAGCACGGCGGCCGGGTTAGGCAACGGTTCGAGCGCTCGGCCAGCGGCAGAAAAGCGATCCGGAGGATGCTCGCGCAACTGGTCAGCGATCCCTTGTTCAAGCTGCTGGTTCGCAAAAAGCTGAATGAGTGGTTTTTCTCCGACGGACTGCACAACGTATTCACCGAGATTGAATCCTGCGACGGCGATAGGCTGGGTGCTGCGCCAATGGCCGGTTTGCTGGCCATCTTCTTCGCCACTCTCGATTTCTTTGCCCGTCGCCACGAGCCGCAGGCGCTTGGGCCAGCGAAACTTCAAATCGAAGGAAGCAAATTGGTCCGATCCCGCTAAATGCGGGTACCAGCTTCCCCGCGCGCCCACGAAGTAGACGCCATTGCCATCATCTTGAATCACCGTCCCGCGATAAGAGACGCGCAGTTCATACTGCTGTCCCTCAGTGGCCTGTGCCGGCAGCGCGATGAAAAGCAGGTCATTTCCGCGTCTGGCGATTTCCTGACGGCGCATGTCTTCGTTTTGGAAAAAATCCAGAGACCGGCCGTCGCCATCTGTCACGGCTTGCACTTGTAGAAAGCGCGACAGTTCGAATTCCAGGATGCGTTCGCCACCCGCCAGGCACTTCAAGTGGAGGGTGGTATTGCCCGTGAGGGTGAGGTCATCGCCAATGGTTGTGTCGGCGGCGTAGTCGACCGCGGCGAAATCTTGGGTGTGAGGAGGCGCGTTTGCGGCAGTATAGGAAGTCCACACATCGAAAAAATCGACGCCAGTTGTGTGACGCGGCTGGCCGGCCAGCATTGTTTCGGTGCGGCGTTCGTCGAGCACGACATCGAAGCCTCCGAGCGTTGTTGAATTCAAGGCTGCATAGAAATAAGCAGCAGGCCCGGACGACAGCAGCCCTTCCAGCACGCGCAGGGACGAATTGGGATTGAACTGAGCAACGATAGGATTCCAACTGTTCGTGAAATCGGCGTCACTGCTGGCCACGGCCCTTTGGGCCGTCAGGCCGTCTTGGATTTCCTTCGCCGTGCCTTCGTCAAAGCGGAGATACGCCTGCCAAAATTCCGTATCAATCAGCGGAACTCCCAAGAATCGCGCCACGGAGGCGCGTTCCGCCGGGTCCGGCGGAACCGCAAACACCCGCCCGCGGCCTACAAACACAGCTCCGGTGATGCGGCCATCCACCGGTTGCAAGAAGGCGAGCTTTCCGTCCGCGAATGTGAATGTGACGCCATCGCGCCGCACAGTCAAATCATGAACCGCGTAGACGTTTGCTCCATCGACGCGCACCGCTTGAAGCAATTGGTAGAGTTGCCGGGGGCTTGGCGATGCGGAAGGAGAGTTTGCCGACTGCGTTTGTACGACGGCTTGGTTCGAGTGAGCGGCGAGAGAGGCAGCAGCTAGAAGGCAAATTGCCAGAGCGAGCTTCGCTGCGTTTTGCACCGCTCGACTCTAACAATCCGCTGATTATCCAGCAAGGGCGCCAATGCAAGGCGGCCTTGCTGCCGGGAATCAGACGGTGGCGAGGAGACCGGCAAGGATGGCGGCGCGTTCGGACAGCGAGCTGATCAGAATGTGTTCGCGCGGGCTGTGCGCTCCGTCGCCAACAGCGCCAAGACCATCGAGTGTGGGAATTCCAAGGGCCGCTGTGAAATTCCCGTCTGATCCGCCGCCCGTCGCGGCCTCACCGAGCTTCACTCCCATTTCGCCCGCCAATTTTCGCGCGTGGGCAAACAACGCGCGCGATGCAGGTGTGCGCTCCATAGGAGGGCGGTTGACGCCACCGATCACTTCGAGTTTTGCGCCGCGAAGGATCGGCCGCAACGCTTGCAATTTGCGGTTCAGCGCATGTGCGTCCGCCAGCCGCGCTACGCGAACATCGATCAAAGCGCGCGCTCGGGCCGCTACGACGTTGGTTACGGTTCCGCCCTCGATCACGTTGGCTTGCACGGTGATTCCGCGCTTGCGATCGTTCCATTTGAGCAAGCGCGCGATTTGCAGAGCCAATTCGTGCACGGCGTTGACGCCGCTTTCTGGGTCGATTCCGGCATGCGCGCTGCGTCCCGTAATGATCAGTTCGGCTTCCCCCACACCCTTGCGTTGGGTCTTCAAACGTCCATCGCGTCCATACGCGGGTTCAAGCACAAATACGGCTTCGCTTTTGCGAGCCTCGCGTTCAATGAAGGTACGCGAATTTCCGCTGCCGATTTCCTCGTCGGAAGTCCACAGGAAGACAATTCTCCGCCGGGGCGAAATTCCAAGCGCCCGCATGGCATCGACCGCCGCGAGCGCGAGCGCGAGCCCTCCTTTCATGTCGAAGGTTCCGGGGCCCCAGGCGCGGCCTTTCGCCACGCGAAACGGCATGTTCGCGAGCGTTCCCATGGGATAGACGGTATCCAGGTGCCCAAGCACAAGGATTTGCCGGCCGGCAATCTTGTGCGCTGGCCGTAGCTCCGCGACTACGTGATTGCCGTACTGACTCTGCCGCAACGTTCTGGCGCGGACGCCTCGGCGTCTCCACTCTCTGGCAATCATTTGACCAAGGCGATCGTTGCCCGCCTTATCGTGGCTCGGTGATTCGATTTCGACCATGCGGCCAAGCAACCGCAGAAGCTCTAGCTCACGCCTACTCAGCCAGGAATGTAATTCGTTCATCGGTATCATCGCGCCGGGTATCCTAACAATCGTGCACCAATTCGGCAACGTTGCCCGAAGTCCACATCCAAGCACGGCTTTTCGCGTAAAATGCTATTTTGTAGGCGCTCAGCCGTCCGGTATATTGTCTAAGTAGTTTTGCACAGACATTCTCGCCAACTTTCCCGGTGGGCTACTGCTTTGCGGTTCCGGAGAGTTTGCGGTTTGCCGATAGCTCGACTGAAGCAACGACACGCATGAATCAAGACGTCGCCAAGCATCTGGACCGCGCGCGCAAACACCTGGAGAAGAATAAGCTTCAGGAAGCGATCGCCGAGTACCACGCAACCCTCGACGCCTCTCCCAATCATTCCGAGGCTATTCAAATGCTATCTGATCTTTACGTGCGCGTGGGCGACCTGGTGCAAGCCGCGAATTTTTACGGCCTGCAATTCGATCGCTTAGCGGAATCCGGCGACGTTGCGCGTACTTCCGCGATTTTTACGCGCTACTTGAAGGCATATCCGCAGCCGCCGGCGAGGCTTGCCCGCTACGCGTTTTTGCTTCAAAAGCAGAACAAGAGCGCCGACGCGATTGAATATTACTTATCCGCGGCGCAGAAGTTCCACGATCAGAATGACTTGAAGTCGGAGTTTGAATGCTTGCAGCGCGTGGCCCAACTGGACCAGGAAAATCCCGTGCGTCAGGTCGCACTGGCGCAGCTTGGGGAGAAACTCGGAAACGCGGAAATCGCCAGCCGGGCTTTTCTGCGCGCCGCCCAATTGAGCCAGGCCGCCGGGCGCTCGGCCGAAGCCTTGGAGCATTTTGCCAATGCCCATCGTTTAGTTCCGAAGGATCGCAGCATCGCCCTGCTTTTCGCGGACGCCCGTTTGCATAGCGGCGACGCCGCCGGCGCCGTCGAATTGCTTCAGCCCTTCGCGCCACCCGATCCTTCCGATACGGCGTTTTTGGGAGCCTATGGGGACGCGTTGTTGCAGACCAATCAGCTCGACATGGCCCGAGAAGCGTTTTTCGCTCTGTGCCGCGAGAAGCCGGAGGGCTTCGACAAACTTTTCGAGCTGGCCGATAAGTACTTCACAGCCGGCGCGGATGACAAAGCTATCTCCGTGCTCGAACAGACGAAAGAATGGATGTTTGGCGCTCGCGCGGAGACGACGTTCGCGTCCCAGGTTGACCAGATCGTTGCGGAACACCCGAAGTCGCTTCCGCTCATCGAATTTTGGGCCAAGCTCTACGATCAATTGAATCGCGAAGTGAAGTATTTCGACGCGCTCATCTGCCTCTTTGACCTCGACGTTGAACGCAACAAGATCATAGAGGCGTGCGATGCGCTGGACCGCCTGGTCGAAATTGATCCTTACGATTACCGCATACACGAACGGATTGCGAAACTCGAGGGCAAGGCCACTCCCGCCTTTCTTCGCAGCATCAACTTGCGGGCGGCCAAGGTCGCCGGCGGGGGCCAGACGCAGGCCAATGCTGCCGGTGGATTGGGAGATTCCGCGCGCGCGCCCGCGACAGAAGAAGAAAAATCACAGCGCGCCCTGGACGACCTGATCGTTCAGGCGGAGATTTTTTTACAGTATTCGCTGCAAAGCAAGGCCATCGAGCGTCTGGAACGCATCGCGGACATGTTTCCAGGCCATGAAGAGAAAAACGAGCGACTGCGAATGCTCTATGAACGCGCCAACTGGTGGCCTAAGGGTTCGCCAACGCATCCGCAACCCGCCGCGCCGGCTTCTGCACCCGCTCCTCCGTCGCCGACGTCGGCGGCGGATACGCATCGCGACCTGGCTGAAATCGCGGAGATCACGCGGCTGATGTATCGCGAAGTGACGCCCCGCGAGGTCTTAGCCACTGCGGTTCGGGAAATTGGCAAGTATCTTTCCGCGCGCCGATGCGTCGCCGTGATTGGAGCGCCGGGCGAAAAATCGCAGATGACCGCCGAATTTGCTTCACCTGGTATGAAGCCGGCCGCTGCAGACGCGTTGGCACGCGTTACCGCGGCTCTGGCAAAGTGCGCTCCCGATGCTCTCGGCGGGATTTCCGCTCAGGTTTCTCAGATTGCCGATCTGCGCGCGCTCGATGTGGAAACCGTATTGGCCATTCCGCTGACGGATAAGGACACTCGGGCGGTTGCCGGGATTATTTTTGTGGGAGACACTGTTTCGCGCGGGTGGAAGCCGAACGAGAGCTATTTTCTGCAGGCCGTTGGCGACCAGATCATGATTTCGGTGAATCACACGCGGCTGCGCTCTCTGGTGCGCACGCTCGCTGTGGCCGACGAGAAGACAGGATTGCTCGGCCGCGGTGCTTACCTCGATTGCCTGCTCGCCGAATCCAAGCGATCTCGTGTTCAGGGAACTCCGCTGGCGCTGGTGATTTTGGAAGTTGACCACGGGTCGGAAATTCTGCGCGAGGAAGGCGACGCGGCGCTCGAATCGCATATGAATCAGGTCGCGCGCGCGGTCGAGCCTTCTATCCGTCAAGGTGATCTGGGGGTCAAATACACGGCATGGTCGCTGGCATTCGTGCTTCCGGATACGTCGCGAGAAAACGCGGAAGAGCTTGCGCAGAAGCTGCGGCAGCTTGCGGCAAAGGTGCAGCCGGAATGGGCGAAGAAGCCCTTGACGATCGGCGCGGTGGTCGCGGACGCTGCGGCGCGGCCTGCGGATGAAAATGAAGACCGCGTCACCGAATGGATTAACCGCGCGGAACTTGGTCTGGATGAGATTCGGCGTCGCGGTGGCAATCGAGTCGTCTCGCTTGCCGCGCCGCAACCTGCGTCATAATGAAGTAAGGAGGAATTATGTTTCCCACGGACGTGGTCATTCTGGCTGGAGCGCGCACGCCTATGGCGCGCTATAACGGCGAATTCGCAAATATTTCAGCAATCGATCTGGGCGCGCTGGCTTCCAAAGAAGCCATCAAGCGCTCCGGCGTCGACTCCGCCGAAATCGAGCATGTTGTTTTCGGCAACGTGCAGCAGAGCAGCTCCGACGCGCATTACGGCGCGCGCCACGTCGGATTGAAAGCGGGCCTGAAAGTGGAAACTCCCGCCGTCACCGTAAATCGCCTTTGCGGTTCCGGCATGGAAGCGATCAGCCAGGCCGCGCAGCGAATCCTTCTCGGCGAAGCCAAAATGGTTTTGGCTGGCGGCATGGAAAATATGACCCAGGTGCCGCACGTAATTCGCGGCGCCCGCAGCGGATTCCGGCTGGGCGAAGGGAAGCTCGAAGATGCGCTGATGGCCGGCCTGCTCGACCCGTTCAGCGGGTGCACGATGTCCGATACCGCTGAAAATCTGGCGGTCGAATACAAAATCACGCGCCGCGAATCGGATGAATACGCGCTGCGCAGCCAGCAGGCCGCCGAAGCCGCGTACAAGGCCTGCCGCATGAGCGAAGAAATCGTGGCGGTCGAAGTCGGCAAAGGCAAGAAGGCGCATCTTTTTTCGCAGGACGATCATCGCCGCGCGGATACCACAATGGAGAGCCTCTCCGCGCTTTCGCCGGCGTTTCGCAAAGACGGAGTGGTCACCGCAGGGAACGCCAGCGGCATCGTCGACGGCGGCGCTGCGGTGATCATGACGACGGAAAAAGCTGCCAAAGAGCGCGGCGCGAAGCCGCTGGGCCGCATCGTCTCGTGGGCAACGACGGGAGTTGAGCCTCGTTTGATGGGCATCGGTCCAGTGCCGTCGAGTAATAAGGCGCTGCAATTGGCCGGACTGAAGCTCGATCAGATGGACTTGATCGAGGTGAACGAAGCGTTTGCGCCGCAATATCTTGCGGTGGAGAAAGCGCTGGGTCTCAATCGCGACAAAACGAACGTCAACGGCGGCGCTATCGCCCTCGGCCATCCGCTCGGCGCCACGGGAACGCGGCTGATTCTGACGCTGCTTCTGGAACTGCGCCGTCGCAATCAGCGATATGGTCTGGCCACCGCTTGCATCGGAGGAGGGCAGGGAATTGCGATGATCGTGGAATCGATTTCGTAAGCGGCGCAGGCTATCACTGTAAATTTTCTTTAAGACCATTTGAGGAGAAGGAATGCCAATCGAAAAAGTCGGAGTGGCGGGCTGCGGCCTGATGGGCTCGGGAATCGCGCAAATTGCAGCTCAGGCAGGCTGCACCGTTTTCGTTCGTGAAGTCAGCGAGGAGCGCCTGAATAAGGGCCTGCAATCCATCGAAAAGAGCCTCGGCAAATTTGTCGAGAAAGGAACACTATCCGCTTCCGATCGCGATGCGACACGCGCGCGCCTTCACGGAACCACAAAGCTGGAGGATCTGAAGGACTGCGATTTGGTCGTGGAAGCCATCATCGATCAGTTGCCGGATAAGCGCGAGTTGTACACGGCTCTCGATAAGATTTGCGCGAAGCACACGATTTTTGCCAGCAACACATCTTCGCTTTCGATTACCGAGATGTCCGTTCTTACATCGCGCCCGGAACGTTTTATCGGGCTGCACTTTTTCAATCCTGTTCCTTTGATGAAGCTGGTCGAAGTGATCCGCACCATCGCCACCGATCCGAAGGTTTACGAGGAAGCGGTGGCCTTTGCCACCCGCGTGGGCAAAGTGCCGGTGCGAACCTCCGACCGCACCGGATTCATCGTGAATCGTTTGCTGGTGCCGTATCTTCTCGACGCGGTCCGCGTGCTCGAAGGCGGCGTCGCTTCGATCGAGGACATCGACAATTCCATGAAGCTTGGCTGCGGCTATCCCATGGGTCCGCTCACGCTGCTGGATTTCGTCGGTTTGGACACAACGTATTACATTGCCAACATCATGTTCGACGAATTCAAAGAACAGCGCTTCGCTCCGCCGCCGCTGCTGAAGCGCATGGTTCTCGCCGGATGGAATGGGCGCAAAGCGGGGCGCGGCTTCTACGATTATTCCGATGCGGCCAAGCCCCGCGCCATGAAGCTCGGATAGTTTGGAAATCAGGAATTACGGAGCCCAGCGATGGCTTACGAAAATTTGCTCTTCGAAGCAAAAAACCAGATTGCCTACATCACGTTCAATCGCCCCAAGGTGCTGAACGCGCTCAATCGTCAGACAGTCGAAGAATTGGGCGATGCGTTGATTCGCGCGCGCGAAGATGCCGCGGTTCGCGCCTTGATTCTTACGGGCTCGGGCGAAAAATCGTTCGTTGCCGGTGCGGACATCAACGAACTCGCCCAGCGCACGCCTATCGACGGCAAAGATTTCTCGCTTTTTGGCCAGGAGATCTTTCATCGCCTGGAAACAATGGGCAAGCCGTCGATTGCCGCGATCAATGGCTTCGCGCTCGGCGGAGGCTGCGAGCTGATTCTTTCATGCACCATTCGCATCGCCAGCAAGAATGCGCGGCTCGGCCAGCCGGAGGTGAAGCTCGGCATCATTCCGGGCTATGGAGGCTCGCAGCGACTGGCGCGTCTGTGCGGCAAAGGCATTGCGCACGAACTCATCCTGACTGGCGAAATGATCTCCGCCGACGAGGCGCTGCGCATCGGACTGGTGAATCACGTTGTGGAGCAACCGGAATTGATGGCCACCGCGGAAGCCATCGCGAAAAAAATCATCGCCAACGCTCCTCTGGCGGTTCAGTTCTCCATGGACGCCATCGAGCGCGGCATGGAAATGCCTCAAGAGGAAGGCCTGTTTCTCGAGGCGACGCTTTTTGGGCTTTGCTGCGCGACCGAAGATATGCGCGAAGGCACGCGCGCCTTCATTGAAAAGCGTCCAGCGCAGTTCAAGGGAAAATAGACGTATGCCCGCGAAAAAACCTTCGCCGCTGCAGCCAAAGCTCGCGCAGGGCGAACTCTCCGCCACCGGCTTCCGCTTCGGCATCGTCGTCAGCCGCTTCAATCAGTTCATCACGGATCGGCTGCTCGCCGGCGCGCTCGACGCGCTGCAACGGGCGGGCGCCTCGGAGAGCCAGATCGAAATCGTCCGCGTCCCAGGCTCTCTTGAAATTGCCCTCGCTGCAAAAAAGCTGGCGCAGACCGGCCGTTGCGACGCCGTCATTTGCATCGGCTGCGTGCTGCGCGGTGAGACTTCTCATTTTGACCACGTCTGCTCGGAGGCTGCTCGAGGCGTCCAGCTTGCGCAGCTCGATACAGGCGTGCCTATGCCGTTCTGCGTTCTGACCTGTGACACGCTCGAACAAGCCATCGATCGCGCGGGCCTGAAGACTGGCAACAAGGGATTCGACGCAGGCCTTACGGCCATCGAGATGGCGCATCTTTCGCGCAAGCTTTCTGGCGCGCCCAAGCCTCTCGCGCCAAGAAAATCGCGCCGTCGCGCCCATCGCCGCTGAATCATGACCCTTCGCCGCAAGTCCCGCGAATGCGCTCTGCAAATGCTCTTTCAGTGGGGAATCGATCACCAGCCGGCCGCGCGCATCGAGCAGTCCTTTTGGAAGTCCGCGCGCGCCGCCGAATCCACGCGGCGATTCGCGAACCAGCTTTTCGAAGGCGCCGTAGCGCAGGCGGAATCGAGCGACAAGCTTCTTCAGCAGCTCTCGAAGAACTGGCGCCTCGAGCGCATGCCCGAAATCGATCGCGGCATTCTGCGCTTGGCCTGTTATGAGCTTCGCGCTGGTACTGCGCCCTTGAAGGTTGTTATCGATGAAGCGATTGAACTTGCGAAAAGGTTTTCCACTGCCGAATCCGCGCCATTCCTCAATGGAATTTTGGACGCAGCCGCCAAGTCCCTGGAAAAAGCCTAGTTACGCCAGGCGCAACTTCCTTGCGCTCACCGTGTTTTACAAGCTGAGGACAAGGGCTTGGTGGAGGCCGAAAAGGAGGCCTCATATGAATTTCGGGAAAATGGTTCGCCGCAGCTTTTTGGCAGTTGCACTTGGGAGCATGTTCGCCATTGGCGGCTTGGCTCAACCGGCCAGCGCCGCCCCGCGATACGCTATGCACAGCGAAGTTCGAAACGACCGCCGCGAAATGCGGCGCGATGCTCGCATGCGCAATCGCATGAATCGCCGGATTCGCCGCAACTTCCGGCAATTGCGCCGTTCGAATCGTGAATTCGGACGCAACAGCCTGCGTTCACGCATGATTCGCCGGCGCATCCGCCGGGATTTCCGTCAGCGCTATGCCATGAATCGCGACCTTCGTCATGACCGCCGTGACGGTCGGCGCGATCGCAATGCCGGCTGACGACGAGCGCGCCAGCGTGCGCGACTGCAAAAAAAGGCCGGCTCATCGCGAGCCGGCCTTTCTGTTCCTCATTGCGAAACTCAGGGTTTGCTAGATTTCGATGTGCCCTTCCAAAATTCTGACTGCCGATCCGCTCACGCGCGGCACCAACCCGCCCTTTTCCTTCGCGACCTGCACGTGAATTTCGCTGGGCCTGCCCATCTCAACGCCTTGGGTGATGGACAATTCTTCGCCAAGCTTCAACTTCTCATGCCGCACCAAGTAGGCTCCCAGCGATCCGCCTGCGGAGCCGGTAGCCGGGTCCTCCACGATCTCCCAGGGCAACATCCCGCGCGAAAATGCCTTTCCCCGGCCGCCGAGCGCAAAACAGTAAGCCATGGTGCTGTTGCCGTTCAAAAGATGAAACAGCGCGCGCAGGTTCGATTGTATCTTCGGCAGCGCCGCCTTGCCGCGGAGGGGAACGATCAGATTGAAAAGTCCCGTGGACACGGATTCAATCGGCAAGTTGGAATCGATATCGTCGGCGCGCAAGCCGAGGGCTTCGGCCAAGGCTTCACGCGAGATTTTGGCGGCCTTGAACCGAGCTTCCTTTTGCGTCATGGTCACGCGCGCAGGGCGTCCATTGTGGAATGTGATCTCGACCGGCAAGATTCCCGCGCCGGTCTGCTGCTGAATTTGCACCGGTCCTTCCGACGCCGGCACGACGCCCAGCTCCGCGAGGAGGAACCACGTGCCGATCACCGGATGGCCAGCGAACGGCAGCTCTCGCGTGGTGGTGAAAATGCGCAGGCGCGCGAGCGCTCGATTGTTCGTGGGGCGCTGAACGAATACCGTCTCAGCCAGATTCATTTCGCGCGCCACGGCTTGCATTTGCTGGCGTGACAAGTTATCTCCGTCCGTCACCACCGCCAGCGGGTTTCCGGCGAAGGGCTTGGTTGTAAAAACATCGAGTTGGTAAATTCGTCGCTTCACGGTATCTCGCTCAAACCTCTCACTCTTATTCCTGAACTGCGAAATTTCAAAAAATCATTTCCGCTCGAGTCACGTCGAGCGGGTGGTCGAGCAGCGGTTCGACGCGCTCGCGAAAGCGCACGGTGTGTGGCAATTTCGCGTGAAGTTCGAAAGCAGCCTCATCGGTCCACTTCGAATGAATGTAGAAGAACCGCGCATCTCGTATCGAGCGAAACGCGTGAATGCCCAGGCAGCCGGCTTCCTGGCGCGAGGGGACGATAACGTCGCGCAATGCCTCCTCGACAGCATCCCCGTGGCGCTCGCGGGCGTGAAAATGCGCGAAGATAAATAACTCCACAACTCCTCCCCGCCAGACGTCGAAATTTGTGACTTGCGTCTTCCGCTCAGGTCGTTTCAAATGCGCTCTAATTCTGCCACGGTCCGCTCGTTGTGCGCATTCCCCGTATTCAGTGTGGTCTTGGGTTCGAACAGGACAATTTGGCACTCCCCATCCGCCACAGGCAAATGCTCCACGCCGCGCGGCACGATGATAAATTCCCCAGGATTCGCGATCACATCACCATCGCGAAATCGCATGCGCAGCACGCCCTTCACCACCAAGAACATTTCATCTTCATTCTCATGGTGGTGCCACATGAATTCGCCGCGCAGCTTCACTACTTTCACATACGAATCGTTCAGTTCGCCGACAATTCTCGGGCGCCACGCATCGTCAAAGAGACGGAACTTCTCCTCCAGGTTCACTTTTTCCATAAATTGTCTCCACAACTTATCCGGCAAACGCGCGTCCCATGCGCCGGAGTCGAGCTACAGCTTCCGTACCTGCGTGCAAACTTCATCCAGCACCCGTGCGGTTGTCTGCGGATGCGCAGTCTCCGCATACACGCGCAGCATCCGTTCCGTTCCCGAAACGCGGACGAGCACCCAGCCCGCTTCGCCGAAGTAGAGTTTCTGTCCATCCATGTCTTCGCGGCGTTCGATTCGCCATTCGAGCAGGCTTTCCACGCGCGAACCGAAATGTTCCATCGCTCTTTCCTTCTGCCCAGCGCGCAATTCCAGGTCAACGCGTCCGTAATGATGAATGCCAAATTCGTCGTGCAGCATCTTCACCAATTCGCCCAGCCGCTTGCCATGCCAGGCCATCACTTCGGCCAGCAGCAGGGCGGTGACCGTCGCGTCGCGCTCTGGCAAGTACATTTTCGTTGCGAATCCGCCGCTTTCTTCGCCGCCCAGCAGGATGTCGCGTTCGAGCATCAGTTCGCAAATGTGCTTGAACCCGATCGGAGCTTCGAAAACGGCGCGCCCGAATTTCTTCGCGATCTTGTCGATCATCTTGGTCGTCGAAAATGTCTTCGCGACGTCTCCGGGTTGCTTTCGCGCGCCCGCCAGATGCCACAGCAGAATCGCGAAAATCTGGTGCGGCGTGATGAACGTTCCATCCGCATCGACGGCGCCGATTCTGTCGCCGTCTCCGTCGGCGGCAAATCCCACGTCGTATTTGCCGTGGCGCACCGTTTCCTGCAGCGCCGCGATGTGCGGCTCAATCGGTTCCGGATTCATGCCGCCAAACAGCGGGTCGTAGTTCCCGCGGATTTCGTCGCACGCAACTCCGTGCCGCGCGCAGAGCTCCCGGAACAGGCCGCACGCCGCCCCATGCATCGGATCCACGACAAACCGGAATTTGCTTTCGCGCAGCCGTTCCCAATCGATGAGTTTCGACAGCGTCTCCAAATATGGCGCGCGCACATGCAAGGAATGAATCAGGTCCTTCCGCGGCGGCAGCGCGCGGCGGAATCCATTGGCCGGCGCTTCGTCCAGTTCTTTTTCAATTTCCGCGACAATTCCCGGCAACGCCGAGCTTCCGTAGCTCGCTTTGTACTTCACGCCGTTCCATCGCGAAGGGTTGTGGCTCGCGGTGATCATGATTCCGCCCGCAGCCTCTCGCTGCCGCACCAGCAGGGAAAGCGCCGGAGAAGGGCACGGCGCATCGGACAACCACACCGGAGTTCCCGTGGCGGATAGGGCCTCCGCAGCGGCGCGCGCGAACAGCGGACCGCCGAACCGTGCATCGTAGCCAACCAGCACACCGCTTTGCGGTTTCTCCGCGCGGATGACGTACCGTGCGATCGCTGTGGCCACTTTACGGACGTTTGCCGTCGTAAAATCTTCGGCAATTACGCCGCGCCACCCATCGGTGCCAAAACGAATCTGCGTCACGACGAAAAGTATATGCGATAGCGAGTCAGGCGGAAAGCAGGCGGGAACTGCCGGTTCGGATTCTCGCGCCTCAAATCAAAGCAGGTCGTCTCGACGCTTTTCTTCCAACCATTTCACGACCTTGCCCACATCCTGCGCGCGCTCGCGCGGGCATAACAGCAGTGCATCGTCGGTCTCCACGAGGATCAAATCCTGAATGCCGATCGCGGCAATGAATTTCTTGCGGCTCCAGAGAAAATTTCCGCTGGCATCGAGCGTGAACGAATGTCCCTCGGATACGTTCTCGCCTTTCGTACGCGCAAGCAGCTCATGCACCGCCGCCCACGATCCAATATCGCTCCAGCCCACTTTCGCGGGTAGCATGAACACGCGCTCCGCCCGGCTCCCGCGGCTTGCCGGCTCCATCACCGCGTAATCGACCGAGACATTTTCCAGGCGCGGATAAACTTCTGCGAGCGCTCGTGAATATGCGGAAGTTCCAATCGATTGCTGCAATTCTCCCAGGGCCCTCCATGTTTGCGGCAGAAATTTCCTCAGGCATTCGAAGAACGTCGAGACACGCCAGAAAAACATGCCGCCGTTCCAGAAATATTTCCGGGACGCGACATATTTTTGCGCCAGGGGCAGGTTCGGCTTTTCCGTAAACCGCTTTACGGTATATGCAAGCGTCCCGGCGTGCTGTCCGGCGCCCTTGCCTCGCTCGATGTATCCGAATCCGGTATCCGGACGCGTTGGAGGAATGCCCAGCACAACCAAATTTCCCGGCCTGCTCGCAAGCGCCATGGCCGCGCGCACGATGCGACGGTAACGCGGCGCGTCAGCGATGTAATGGTCCGCGGGCAGCACGGCCATCAAGGCGTCTCCATGTTCCTGGGCCAAATGAATCGCCGCCAGTCCAATCGCTGCGGCTGTATTCCGTCCCGTGGGTTCAGCGAGGATCTGCGCGCGCGGCACGCGCGGCAGTTCGCGTCGAACGCCTGCAATTTGCTCATCATTTGTTACCACCCACAAATGATTTGCACGGAACAACGGGACCAAACGGTCCGCGGTTTCGCGCAACATGCTCTTTGCGCTCACGATGTCCAGCAATTGTTTTGGCGTGCGCTTCCGGCTTCGCGGCCAGAAACGCGTCCCGCGCCCGCCCGCCAGGATCACCGCGCACTGCATTAGTTTTTTTGTATTCGACATTTCACGATAGGTGCAAGTCAGGCCTCAGGCACGGAAACGTACAACATCGTTGTAGCTTCCTTCGGTTCGTAAAAGCGATCCTGCAACGCACTGGGAACCAGCCACGCTTGCGCTCGCGCATATTCAATGCTCGCGTCACCGGGTTGTGTGCGCAGCGTGCCGCTCCCTTCCAGCACGATGATCAGTCCAAGCCGTCCGCCGGAATCGACAATCCGTCGCGGTTCTATGAACGCGAATTTCGCCACAGAAAAATACGGGCAGTCCACGAGAACGCTGGCGTCGCCCGCTCGTTCCCCTTGCCGCGCGAGCGTGACCTTCCCGCCGCGCTGTTTTCCGAAGCGCATCACGTCAAAAGCTTTCTCGATGTGCAACTCGCGTGGCTTGCCGTCGGGCCCGAGCCGGTGAAAATCGAACACGCGATAGGTTATGTCGGAATTCTGCTGAACCTCGCAGAGAACCATTCCCGGCCCGATCGTGTGCACGGTTCCGGACGGAACGAAAATCGCGTCGCCCGCCCGTACGGAAATGCGTTCGAGCAAGTCTTCCGCGCTATTGTCCGCAATTGCCCGGCGAAGGCGTTCCGCGTTGACTTCCGGTTTTGACCCCACGCGCACTTCCGCTCCCGTCCGCGCCGAAACCACGTACCACATTTCCGTTTTGCCCACTCCGCCTGCGGCAGCCTCGTTGCGCGCCGCGTAATCGTCATCCGGATGCACTTGCACGGAAAGTTTGTCCTCGGGGAAAAGGAATTTCACCAGAACCGGAAACGGTTTGCCGCTCCGAGCCTGTTTGCCTGCCCACTCATCGCTCATGCGCGGCCAAGCGTCTCCCAGGCGTTCGCCGGCGAACGGACCGTCCGCGAACCGGCAGTTGTTGCCCGTCAGCCAAACTTCGCCGACCGGTTCGCGCAGCGAATGTTGTTCTGGAAAGAGCGGGGCAAGATTTCGCGCGCCCCAAATGCGCGGCACGAACTGCGGTTCCAGCCGAGCAGGCCGCAGCGCCACAGAAATTATCCGCGAGTCGCCGCGACCGAACTGACTGGCTTCGCGGTGCGAAAAAAACTTGCGAGCCGCCGCAGGCCTTCTTCAATGCGTTCCATGGAAGTGGCGTACGAAATTCGCAAGTAGCCCGGCGCGCCAAACGCTTCGCCGGGGATCACCACTACGTGCACGCGTTCCAGCAAGTCTTTCGCCACTTGCACCGTGTCCGTATCCGCCAACGTGTCTCCGTTCACCGCTCCCGCGACGTTCGGAAATACGTAAAAGCTGCCGGCCGGTTCGTGGCAGGTCACGCCGGGAATCTCCCGCAGCCCGTCCACAATCCGTCTGCGCCGTTTCTCGAACTCCGTCACCATTTTTTCGACGCTTTCCATTCCGCCGCGTAAGGCTTCGAGCGCCGCATACTGCGCGATGGAAGTGGGATTTGAGATCGACTGGCTCTGCAGTTTCAGCGTTGCATCGGAAATCTCTTGCGGAGCGAGCGTGTAGCCCATCCGCCATCCGGTCATCGCAAACGTCTTGGAAAGCGACGCCGAGATGATCACGTGATCTTTTGCGCCGGGCAGGCTCGCGACGGAGAACGGTTTCGCGTTGCCGTAAACGAAGTGCGAGTAACACTCGTCGGACAGCACCCAAATGCCCCGCTTCTTCGCCATATCCAGAATCTTCGCGAATTCGTCTTCGGGAATCACCGCACCCGTGGGATTCGACGGCGAATTCACGATCAGAATCTTCGTGCGCTGCGTGATAGCCTTTTCAATCTCGGATGCGCGTGGAACGAAGCCGTCCTCGGCCGATGTTTCAACGATCACCGGCGTGCCATCGGCGCACTTCACGATCTCCGGGTAGCTGACCCAATACGGCGCCAGGATCAGCACCTCATCCCCGGAATTAATCAGCGCGTGAATCACGTTGAAAAGCGAATGCTTGCCGCCGCAATTGATCACGCATTCTTTCGGCGCATATCCGCTGCCCAGATATTTCGCGTGCCATTCGACGGCGGCTTGGCGCAACGGCATGATGCCGGCCGATGGCGTGTACTTCGTCTTGTTCTCTTCGATGGCTTTGATCGCCGCGTTCTTGATGTGCTCCGGCGTAGGGAAATCCGGCTCGCCTGGGCCAAAATCAACCACGTCGATGCCGCGCGCCGTGAGCTTTTCCTTTTCCATCAGCACCGCGAGCGTTGCCGAGGGTTCGATGCGTTTCACTCGTTCCGACAGTTCCATTCTCAGCCCCCTTGAAATTGTCACGAAACTTTCGCTTTCAGCCGCTCCTCGACCGAGGGCGGCACCAAATCTTTCACCGCTCCGCCGAGACGCGCGATTTCCCGTACCAGCCGCGAGCTCAAATAGCTGTATGCCTCCGCCGGCATCATGAAAACCGTTTCAATTCGCGGTTCGAGCTTGCGGTTCATCAACGCCATTTGCAACTCGTATTCGTAGTCTGAAATTGCGCGGATGCCGCGCAGCACCACCTGAGCGTTTTTCTGCCGCGCATAATCCATCAGCAGTCCTTCGAAGACGTCCACTTCGACGTTGGGCCACGGCCGCGTTACTTCCCGCAGCATCTCTAGCCGTTCGCTGACAGCGAAGAGCGGATCTTTTTCCATGTTCCGCAAAACGGCGACGACCAGCCGGTCGAAAATCTTCGCCCCGCGTCCAATCAGATCGAGATGCCCATTGGTCACCGGATCAAACGATCCGGGATAGATTGCCAGCACGGGTTTCATCGCCGCAGCGGCCATTGCGACGCATTCTAACCTAGAATTCTATTACCCGCGCGGCAAATTCTTCGGCTCACGCTTCGCTATTTCGTTTGTTTGCTACACGGCTTTCAGTTGTGAATCCATTTCCCTCGTGCGTTACATCGATTTGCTCGCGCGCGCGGCGCTTTTTTGTCAGGAATCACACGAATTTAACTTTCCATTTATATTTCTTCGGACTAGACTCTCTGTCTCGAGCGATGCCAAACGACACCCTCATTGTGGAATCCCTGCCCGGAGCGCGAGGCGGCGAAATCATCCTCTCTTGTACGGGCCCTTTCACCATTCAGACGCTCTTCTCATTTCAGAGTGCTGCGCGGGAGCTCGGCTCCGCTGGGCTGCTCATTGTTGATCTGACCAAAGTGCCGTACATGGACTCCGCCGGTCTCGGCGCGCTCGTAGGCGCGTTCATTTCCGGACGCAAATCAGATCGTCGGATGGTCCTGGTCGGGGCCGGCGAGCGCATCATGGCGTTGATTCGCATGTCGAATCTCGAGCAGTTTTTCCCTCTGTATGCTTCCCGCGCCGCGGCTGAATCCGCTTTCGCCAGCGCATCGGATCCGCAGGCTCGCGCGAATGCGTGAATGGTTCTAGTCCTGGCGTTGCGCTAGAATCAGCGCGCATGAACCCCTCTGAAGCTTCTGCATTTCTGAGCGTTGCCATCGCCGAGGCGCGCCTCGGCCTTGCCGAAGGCGGCATCCCCATTGGCGCAGCGCTTTTCGACGCCAGCGGGAAACTTCTCGGCCGCGGCCACAACCTTCGTGTGCAGGAAGATGATCCGGCGATGCACGCCGAGACGGATGCATTCCGGCAAGCGGGCCGCCAGCGCAGTTATCGCGACAAAGTTATGGTGACCACGCTTGCGCCGTGTTGGTATTGCAGCGGCCTGATTCGGCAGTTTCGTATCGGCACGGTGGTCGTGGGTGAATCCCAGAATTTTCGCGGCGGCATCGACTGGTTGCGCGAAAACGGCGTAGAGGTGATGGATCTGGGAAATCAGGAATGCGTCGGCATGCTTGCTGATTTCATCCGCGCTAATCCCGCCCTGTGGCACGAAGACATCGGCGAAGACTAATTTTCCTTAGTGCTTGGCAGTCATTTGTTCACTCGTACCGCAGCGCCACCATCGGATCGACTTTCATCGCTCGTCGTGCCGGAATGTAACAGGCCAGCAGCGCGATTGCCGCCAGCAAAAGCGAGGCGCTGATGTAGGTGAACGGGTCAAGGGCGCCGACGCCGACCAGGAAATTGCCGACGAGGCGCGCCATCGCGGCAGCCGCTAGGACTCCCAAAATGACTCCGCCCCCAACAATAAACAACCCCTGGCCAAAAATCATTTTCAGGACCTGTACTGGTTGCGCGCCCAGCGCGATACGTATGCCAATTTCATGCGTCCGCTGGCTCGCGCCGTAGGACACGACTCCATAAACGCCTACAATTGCGAGCGCGAGGCCTAGAATTCCGAGCGAAGCCACCAATCCGGCGCCGAATTGGAAGAGCAGCAGTCCGTTTATTGTATCGAGCGCCTCGGTCATTGTTTGAACGTCGAGTACGGGCATTGCCGGAGCCAGCGAGTGAATCGTAGTTATAACTTCGCGATTCATCGTCGCAAGTGGCAAGCTCGTCCGCAGCTGCAGAGTGACCGGAATCTTATAATCGTAGCGCTGCGCCAGGGAGACATACAGGTAAGGCCGGTACGGTCCAGAAACGCCCGAGTCTCTGCTGTTCTTCACCTCGCCTACGATCTCCATCGGATGTTGTGGGTAGTCGGTCCAGGTGAAATGCCTGCCAATTGGATTTTCACCGTGCCAGTATTTTTCCGCCATCGCTTCGCTGATGACTGCAACATACTGCGAATTTTGACCATCGGAATCGAGGAAGTCATGCCCGCGAAGGATAGGAATGCGCATCGTTTCGAAATATCGTGGTGAAACCGTGTTGTAGCCAGCGTGTGGAGCGCTTTCACCGGGAGACGGCTGGTAACCGTCGATTTTTAATTCCATGCCTAGATGTATGCCTCCCATAGGAACGGTCGCCGCAAGGCTTGCTGTGTCGACGCCAGGCAAAGCGCGCACGCGCGGCAACAGATTCTTCAAAAATTCCCGAGCTTGAGCCTCGTTGTACCCCGTTTGGTGCGGATCGATGGTGAAATTCAAAACGTTGCTGGCATCGAATCCCAAATTTGCATGCTCGGCATTCCGCAAACTTCGCACAAAAAGGCCCGCCACGATCAGCAGCATCAATGAGCCGCCGACTTGCGCGATAACGAGAACGCCGCGAGTGCGCTGACGGCCCGCCGTGCTTGTGCGCGAGCTTTCGTGCAGCAGATTGTTCAAATTGCCTCGCGTCGCGCGCAACGCGGGTGCGATTCCGACCAAGAGCACGGTCAAAAGCGCTGCGCCAAAAGCGTACGCAAACACGCGCCAGTCGAATTGAAAATCCAGTATGAGAGGAACGGACATATGCAGGTTGATCGAACTCATGTAGCGGCTGCTCACAAGCCCAAGAACGATTCCGCCCGCGCATCCGAGCAATGCAAGAAGAAGGCTTTCCGTCAGCAACTGACGTATCAGCCGGCTCCTTCCCCCGCCCACGGCAGCGCGAACCGCCATTTCACGCTGTCGGCCCGACGCTCGCGCCAGCAATAAATTCGCCACGTTCAGGCAAGCGAGAATCAACACCAACCCCGCGAGTGTTAGGAACAGCGCGCTGATGAGCCTCAACACACTATCGCTCTGCGGGTCGCTGGCCGGACTCATGGGGCCGAATGCATAAGCATTCATGTTTCTCCACTTATCAGTGGTGGGGTATTGCGTGGAGAGCCGCTGAGCAATCACGTTCAATACGGGTTGCGCCGAAGCGAGCGCGACGCCGGGTTTCAACCGAGTGATGATCGACAAGCCGATGGAAGATTTTCGATCTGTCAGAAAGTCCTTACTGGCGTCCGAAGTAACGGATGCCATGCCGAGCGGCAGATAACCTTGCGTATCCAATAGTGAAGTGATGCCGCGAAATCCTTTTGGCGCGACGCCGATGATCGTGACGGGGTGTCCGTTGATCAGGACACTCTTGCCGATGACGCGCGGATCGGCACCGAAATGTGCTTTCCAAAAGGCGTAACCAAGCACGAGAACCGGTTCATCATCCACAGACCTTCCCGGTATTGGCTCGATGAAATTTCCCAATGCGGGCTTCACACCGATCGTTTGGAAGAAATTGCTGGTGACGTAGTTCGTCCAAATCGGCCCGTTGTTGCCGTCGGCGCTCAATCCGTCCTGCGCGAAAATTATTGCGCCGGCTACGGTGGAAAATACAGTGGAAGACTGGTTGCAAATGTCCGCAAAGTCAGGGTAAGAAAAGCCGTTGTCGTAGCCGCCATTAATGTCTTCTGCGGCAAGCGTCGTGACTTGTTCCGGCTTCGCAACGGGCGGCATGCGGAGGGTCAGCCAGTCGACCATGCTGAAAATCGCTGTGTTCGCGCCGATGCCGAGCGCCAGCGTCAGCACCGCGACAATCGTAAATCCCGGGTTTTTGCGCAGCATGCGCGCGCCATAGCGAAGGTCCTGCCACAGCGTCTTCAGAAAATGCCCCGCGCGCACTTCGCGCGTTCGCTCTTTCACTTCCTCGATTCCGCCCGTTTCCATCTTTGCCTCCCGTCGTGCCTCCTGTGCCGTCAGCCCGCGTTTCACCTTCTCGTCGGCCACCATCTCGACGTACCCGCGCAGTTCCTCGTCGAGCTCTTCGTCTTCCCGCCGCTTGCGCCGCCAATTCCGCAACGCGTTTCTCAGCCACATAATCTTGCCTTTGCTCTTTCGTGAGCCACTTGCCGTTCGCTGCTCATCACGGTTTCATTCGTATCTGAGCGCAGTCATTGGATCGACCTTCATCGCCCTTCGCGCAGGGATGTAGCACGCCGTCAAGGCTACAGTCATCAGTACAATCGCAACCCCCGCGAACGTAGCCGGATCTGCTGGCTTGACCTGAAAGAGAAGGTTCGCCATTAGTCTCGTCAGCGCCAGCGCACCTGCTATTCCGATACCGATTCCGAGCAAGGCCAGCTTTGCACCGTGGCCTATAACCAGACGGAGAACGTCTCGCGGCTGCGCGCCCAGAGCCATGCGTATGCCAATTTCATTGGTGCGCTTGCCGACCATGTAGCTCATGACCCCATAAATTCCCACGGCTGCGAGCAACAACGCCAGCCCCGCGAATATGCCGATGAGCGCTGCAGAAAAACGGCGGCCCGACATCGTGCTTGAAAGCACTTCGTCCATGGTCATAGTCTTCGTCACGGGCAAGGCCGGATCTATTTTGTGAATCAGGCTGGCCGTTGCCGCGGCTATCCGGTGCGGGTCGGACGCGGTGCGAATCGCCAGATACGGCGTCCAGCCGCCTGTGAAATACACATCGTAGGTGGGAGCGGCATCGAGTCCGAATTGATGCACGTTCCCCACGACTCCAGCGATTGAAATCCAGCACGGCCGCGGATCGAACGAGCAAAAGTTTATGCGTTTACCAATCGCATTGCCTTGCGGCCAGAATCGGCGCGCCATTGCTTCGTTGATGTCGACATACAGTCCATTCCAGTCTTCTTGTCGCAACGTCCGTCCGCTGAGCAGAGGAATGCCAACCACAGAAAAATATCCGGGAGTCACCGTTCGGAACTCAGCGAGCGGACGCACCCCCGCGTCGGGAATCGGTTGCCCCTCGATCACGAATCGTGACGCCTGTCTGAGCTCGGAAGCCAGCGGCAGCAAGTCGATTCCGGCGGCGGATTTCACGCCGGGCAATCCCTTGACCTGCTCGATGATTTGTTCGAACTGCAGAGACTGCTTCTGATTTAATTGTTGCTGTTGCGCCGTGGTTAATTTGCTGAGTTGCGCGGGTGGAAGAGCCGCCTGCGGAACGTACATCGTCAAAACGTGGTCGGCGCGGAATCCGGGACTGACATTCAGTAACTCGTGTAAGCTGCGCAGCAATAGGCCGGCGCCAACAAGCGGTATCAGCGCCAGCGCGATTTCTGAAATCACGAGCAGGTTGTGCAGCTTCCGGCTGGATAGCGTTCCCGAGCTTTTGCTTGCCTGTTTGAGAATGGCGTTGACGTTTGCCGCACGCGCTTGCAGCGCCGGCAATAATCCGCAAGCAATTCCCGCCATGACACACACGAAAACCGTGAACACGACCACTGTACCGTTTACTCCGGCTTCTCTTACGGTCGCAAGATTGGCTGGAACGGCGCTGCCGAGTACCCTGACGCCCACGGTCGCAAGCAAGAGGCCGAGCAGGCCGCCCATCAGGGACAGCAGCATGCTTTCTGTGAGGAGCTGCCGCGTCAGCCTCCACGGATTTGCTCCTAACGCAGTTCGCAGCGCCATTTCTTTCTCGCGAACCGCGTTGCGCGCCAGTAGCAGGTTCACAATATTCGCGCATGCAATCAGCAACACCAATCCAACAACGCCAAACAGCACCAGCAAATCGCTCCGCAATTCAGCCGCGGACGAGTCCTGCATAGGCCGGACTTCGACTCCAAAATTCTTGTGTTCCTTCGGATACGCAATCGCCGATTGCCGGTTCAGCGCTTCAAACTCCGCTCGCGTCTGCGCGATCTGCGCACCCGGCTTCACCCGGGCAATCGCCACGATTTCGTGATGAATGTGTTCGCTCAAATCGTCGGCAAACTGCCCAAGCGGCATCCACAAGTCCGGCGAATCGAGCAGGTGAGAATTCGCAGGAAGCACGCCGGCTACCGTGTAACGCACGTCATCCAGCGTAACTGTGCGTCCTACGACTCCTGGATCCGCTCCAAAGTGGCTTTGCCAGAAGCGGTGCGTCAAGAGCACAATGGGCGCGCTGCCCGGCCGGTCTTCGTCGGGCACGAACATTCGCCCGGCGGCGGGACGAATGCCCAGCATCGGAAAAAGATTCGACGTCGCATAACTCACCTGCACTCGCTGCGGATCGCCATCGCCCGTCAGATTGAAGCCCTGCTGAATCCATGAATACCCGGCCATTTCCGACACCGTCGTCGCTGTCCTCCGCCAATCCTGAAAATCCCCAGGCGACAATCCGCCCAGCGGAACCGTCGGCAGGTATGTGTTCCAGATCTCGACGAGGTTCTCGGGGTGGTCGTATGGCAACGGTCGGAGCAGGACGCCCTCGATAACGCTGAAGATCGCGGTGTTTGCGCCGATGCCCAGCGCCAGCGTCAGCACGGCGACGATTGTGAATCCCGGACTGCGGCGCAGCTGCCGTGCGCCGTAGCGCACATCCTGCCAAAGCGTCTCGAGGAAATGTCCGGCCCTCGCCTCGCGCGTTCGCTCTTTCACCTGTTCGACGCCGCCCAGTTCGATCTGCGCCTCCCGTTGCGCCTGCCGCGTTTCGACGCCCCGCTTCACTTTTTCATCCGCAAGCATTTCGACATATCCGTGCACTTCCTCATCGAGCTCCGCATCCGCCCGCCGCCTCCGCCGCCAATTCCGTACCGCATTTTTCAGCCACATAAACTGTCCCCTAGGTGGTTCTTACTTCCTTTCGCGCGCCTCATCCGCACGAAGTTTTCTGCCTTCGCTCATCACTCGTCACTGCTCCTTACGCCTCCAACGCCCGTTCAATCGCCAGCGAAATGCGTCCCCATCGCTGCGTTTCGGTTTCCAGCTGGCGACGGCCCTTCTTGGTGAGCTGATAATATTTCGCGCGCCGATTGTTCTCCGATTCTCCCCACGAAGAGCCGAGCCAGCCTTCTTCTTCCATGCGGTGCAGCGCGGGAAAAAGCGAGCCGGGCTTCACCTGAAACGTTCCTCGCGTGACCTGCTCGATGCGGCGTGAGATTCCCAGCCCGTGCATCTCACCCAGCGCCAGCGATTTCAAAATGAGCATATCCAGCGTTCCTTGCAGAAGCTCTGTTTGTGATTGCGTCATTCCGCCTCCTATAGACACTCTGTAGCTCTCGACGCTAGCGCGCCTCCTATCGAATGTCAATACGTACAACCGGTCCAGAATGTTCCGAGAATTGGCGTTCTAACTCTAAGGAAGGACTTTGCGCGGGAGGCCAAAACTGGGACTCCGCAGTGGCGCGCTAGGCGAACTGTCTCACGAAGAAGTACGCGGACATGCCGAATCCGATCGCGATCACCAGCCTGCGAATCACCACCGGATTCACTTTTTGCGCATAATACGCGCCGCCATATCCACCGGCCACTGCGCCCACGAGCATCACCAGCGCCTCCGGCCAGACCACCACGCGCGCTCGTATAAACAGCGCCAGCGCCACCAGGTTCACCGCGCTCACCAGCAGCGACTTCAGCCCGTTCATCGCATGGATATTTCCGATGTCCAGCAGCGCCAGCATCGCCAGCACCAGGATCCCCGCTCCCGCGCCGAAGTATCCGATGTACACCGCGATCAGCAGCTCCAGCGCCAGTCCTGCGACAAACAGCATGCGCCGCCTGCCTACATGGCCTCCGTGCGCGCGCGCCCATGTGGTGATTTTCCCGCTCGCCACAAACAGCAGAGTTGCGCCGAGCAGGAGCCACGGGACCAGTTTCATGAATGTCGCTTGCGGGGTTTTCAGCAGGATCGTCGCTCCGATGATGCCCCCGACGAATCCCGTCAGGAGCAGCGGCGGCAGCACCTTGCTAACCTGCGGCTGGCGCATTTCGCGCCAGTACGCCACTGTGCTGGCAATGGTGCCCGGCCACATCGCCGCCGTGTTGGTGGCATTTGCAGAGATCGGCGCGATTCGCGTGAACAGCAGCGCCGGAAAGGAAATAAAACTGCCTCCTCCCGCGACGGAATTGATCGCTCCGGCCACCACCGCCGCTGAAAAAAGGAAGCTCGCCTCACGCAGAGACACGGCAAAGCATAGCGTGTCCCTTTTTTTCTGTCACTTCCCATTTGCTGGCACAGAAGGTTAGAACGTCACGCGCACACCCAACTGCGCGGCGAACGGGATACCCACCGTCGTTCCCGGCCCGAAGAAATCGCCCAGCGCACCCTCGGGTATCTCAAGCTGTCTCAGGCTGGTGATGGGCGCGGTTTGAGTGCAGCTTGCGTTCGCGCAAATACTGGTGACATTAGTGATGCCCGTGACGGGATTTGGCACCATCTGCGACGCTGGAACTGGAAGCTGGACGACGTTGACCGCGTAGTTCGCCCCGGGATTGTTGCGGTTGAACAGATTGAAGAACTCAACGAACGGCAGGATGGTCCAACGCTCGTTGGGCTTGAAGGGACGCGTGACGCGCAGGTCTGACTGGATGTAAGGCGTGCCACGGAATTCATCGAGGCTCGTGTACATTCCATTTACATAGATGCGCCCGGTATTGTCCGCGTTCGTGATGGTGATGGGGCGGGCGCTCTCGAACTGATTGATGCTGCTCAACTCAAATCCACCGGGAAGGTGCACGGTGCCAGCCAGAACGAAACGGTCCGTGACGTTTTCACCAGATGGTCCGTAGTCTCCGGGTCCGAAAGCGTCCAGCTGCCCGTTTGGCAGTTGGCAGACGCCGTCTACATAGTCAAACAGTTCGCCCAACAGGCAACCCCATGTGTCTGCCCTGGAAAGCGTATAGTTCGCGACCACATTGAAGCGCCTCATATTGCCTGCAAGATGCACCATCAGCGCGTTGTACTTCGAACGGTTGTCAGACTCGAACACATTGACATTGGGCACCACATTCGCCTGATCCGTGGCATAGTTTGGGTCTGTCGGGGCAATGAGTGGGGTGAATAGGTTGGTGCCGCTGGCATAGGGGAAGCCGCGGTATCCATGAACGCCGTCCTCGAATATATAATCGGCGCTCATGAGCCATTGCCTGTTGAAAGCGTGCTCCACGCCGCCCGTAACATGGATGGCGTATGGCGTGCTGTAAGGGGAGCCCACCAGATTGCCCGTGACCCCGCTGCCGCCGGTCAGGCATCCGGAGCCGGTAAGCGCATAGGTCCCTGGGCCTCCAGTAAGGCTGCACGGTCCGGTGGTGTAGGTTGAGTTGTTGAGAGCCTGGAATGCAGTAGCCCATCCGTTCTGTGCCAGATCGTCATAGTACATGCCAAAGCCAGCGTGAATTACAGTCGTCTCGCTCTTTCCAAGAGCGTAGGCGAGACCAATACGAGGTGCGACCTGGGCGTGGTCGTCGTCCGGCAGGCTGGGTACAACCGGAATCTGCAACGCCTGCAGCGTGATGTACGCAGCATTATCAGCTTCACTTCGGCCCGACCCGAGGAATAGCCCCCAAGTCGACTGCCAACGCAAGCCGTAGTTGAAGGTGAGCTTGTTCGTGATTCGCCAGGAATCCTCCGCGTAGAGAGCTAGACGCTGAACATTCTGTGAAAAGCTGCCGTCGCTAGCAGGAGTGAACGTACAAGTCGAGCCGTCAGAAGCGGTGAAGTTGACACATTGTGGGGTAAAAACTCCGAACACGCCGGGATTCTGCACGTAGTAGGTCGGATTGTTGACGTACGCGGCAAGAGTCTCGGCCGTGCTGGCAAAAGCCCCGCCCAGCACAGGTTCGTGAATGAAGTCGACTCCAAACTTCAGCGAGTGGGTACCCATAATGTGGCTCAGGTCGTAGCGGAACTGGTATTTCTCTTGATTACGTAGGTCGGGAAACAACGTAATAGGAGTAGCGAATTGGTTGTCACCGAAGGTTTCGAAGCCGGAAATGGTAAGCGCTGTCGAACTGAAGGGGAAGGCCAGCGCGAAACCCAGATCTGAATCCCGAGTCTGCGTGAGATGCAATAAGCTGCCGCCGAGGACCAAAGTGCCAACCGTGCTTGAATTGAAAGTATGGGTGTTGCTGAGCGCCACATTCCAGTAATTGTTGTGCGTCAACAGACCAGTTGAGGGTAATGTTCCCTGCTCCACCAGGTTGTTGTTCGCGACATAGGTGTCTCCCGACGTACGCAGGAACCAACTCGATTTTGGCGATTGCGCCCAGTCAAGGCGCACCGAGACGAGGTAGTCGCGAAAGGGAATCGGAACAGTGGAGGGAACGTTGATCGAAGGAACGCTCGCGATCAACCCCATTTGCGCCAATTGCGCGAGCGCGTTGAATTGCGTCAGGCTTGCCGGGCTGTAAGCAATGCTCGCATCCTCGTGCACGGCCTCGAATGAGGTGAAGAACCACACCTTGCCCTTCGCGATAGGTCCGCCGAGCGTGCCGACATAGTTCTGGCGTGAGAACGGCTGCTTGGGATTGTTCACGCAAACGCCGCTCGTGCATGTCTCCGCTGGATTCTCAATCGGGAAGCGGGCGTTTAGCGCTGCCTGGCGATCATATACAGCCGCGTCGCCGTGCCAGTCGTTGGTGCCGCGCTTGGTGGTGATCACGACGGACCCGGCAGTTGTCCACCCGGTATCCGCTTCTTCATTCGAGGTGCGTACGGCGAATTCCTGAATGGCGTCGGGCGAGAAATTTTGCAGGAAGCCGCCGATATAGTCGTCGGAGTTGTCGGCACCGTCCACCGACAGTTCGTTGTTCAAGCCGGAGCTTCCGCCGGTGGACACGGCAGTTATGCGCGCTTTGGTAGGGTCGGAAGGCTCGACAGGCTCAGTTCCGGGTACGAGATAAGCGATGTTGGCGAAGCTGCGTGCTGGAAGCGGCAGAGATTCGAGGTCCTGTGCCGAAACGGCGCCGCCGTGCACGGCGCTGGTGACGTCGAGCGGCTGCGTGGTGATGGAGGAAGCCTGTCCCTGAACCGTGACGCTTTGCTGGACGGCTGCGGGCTTCAAGGTGACGCTGACGTCCTGCGCGGAGCTGACCACGGCAGAGACGTCGGAGGTGGCGTCGGAGAAGCCCGCCGCGGAAACAGTCAAGCGGTAAGGGCCGGGCGGAAGGTCCGAGATGCGAAATTCGCCCTGCGCATTTGCTATGGCCTCGCGCTCGAGGGACGTTTGCTGCGAGCGGGCGATGATTTTCGCAGATGGCACCCGTGCACCGCTCGTGTCGACGACCTCGCCGATGATGCTCCCGTGAAAATCCTGCGCCTGCGAAGAAAACACAACAAAAAGCAAAACAGCAAGGAATAGAAAACCTGCGCGCCACTGTTTCGTCACGATGAGCTCCTTAAGGCGCAGGCAGCCTACTGTGCGCGGCCATCTACTACCACGACTCGTAGTTCGAAGGCACCTCGCCGAGAGGGGTCTCCCAGCGCTGCCGCGCCGCGGTTAGAAACTGAATTTCACCGAAAACTGGAGCTCGCGCGCGGGAAGCTGGTTTGTTATGCCCGCAAGCGGCTGGCCGACGACAGCGGTGGCGCCATTGCCCCATGTGCCGTTGAAGCCCACGAAATTCGGATGGTTGAAAACATTGAACGCTTCGGCGCGCAGGTTCAGTTCATAGCGCTCGGCGAATATAAATGGGCGCTCAACGAACGGATCAACGCTATAAATCGGCGTCCCGTGGCCGATATTGCGGCCAACCACGACGCCGTTAATCACGGCGCGGTCTGTCGTTGCGCCGGTATCGCCGCTATTTGTCGTGCCGGTGACGAGGTTGTACGGCAAGCCCGAGCCAAACGTTCCCACGCCGCCGACTCGGATCTTGAACGGCGCCGTGTAAACGCCGCTGAGAACGAGCCGATTCGCCTGGTTGTAAATCGCGTCTCCCTTTTCCTGATTACCGGTGAAGTTCGGATCATTCGGGTTTTGGCTCGGAAGGTCGGGATCGACGTTGTCGATGGCATGCGACCAGGTATAGCTGGCCAGCATCTCGAAACCATTCGAGAAGCGCCGGCTCACGTCCACGTCGAGCGCATCATAAAAAGCGAATCCATCGTTCACGTCCGATTGAATTACGGAATAGGCTGGCGTTATGCCCTGCGCGGCGTCGTAAATCCAGAGCGGGCGAGTGGCATTGGCCGCATTCGCGGCGCACGCGGTGAGAGAGGTGCTCGCTGTATTGCCGATCGCCGCGTCCGGTATACATTGCTCGACACCTGAGCTGTTCGGCGCCGCACCACGGAATTGATCGGGAGCCGTTCGAACAAACGGCGCGGGCGGGTCCACATCCAGTGGGCGGTTAATCCGCAATGTATGCGAGCCTACATAATCGGCGCTCAGCACCCAATTGGAAACGAGCTGGCGTTGCACGCCAAGGGTCCATTGCTCGGTATACGGATTGAGCAGCACGTTGGGATAGCCGATGAGCACGGATGCAGGGAAGAACTGGTCCAAATATGCGCCTTCGCCGGGGCGAATGTACAAGCTGCGCAGCGGGACGCGTGCTCCGGCCGGAAACGCTGGCAGTGGCGCCGACGATATGCTCGAGGGAAAGCCAATTTGCCCCGGCGTGGCCGTGTAATTGAACACGCCGGTCGGTCCGGTGAGAGCGTAATTTGCCTCGTCGTTATCCACGATTTGCGAGTAGTAGATTCCGAAGCCGCCGCGAATGACTGTTTTGCCTGCCCCGCGGAGATCATAGGCGAAACCCACGCGCGGCGCGAAGTCGTCTCTGGAATTCGTGAATGTTTGCAGCTCGTATCGCAGACCGAGATTGACCACCAAGTCGCGCCGCACCCTGTAATCGTCCTGCACGAACGCTGACGCGAGCGTGTCGTCCACCGTGTACGACGCGTTTCCATAGCTCTGCGTATAGCTCGCCACATTATTGATGTTGTCCAGGTAAGAAGAGCTTTCGCAATCGGCAAGTGTTTGTGTCGCTGAAACCGCGCACGGGACGTACACAAACTCTCCGTCGAAAATCGGCCCGCCGAACTCCTTGCTGTCACCGCCGTTATGCGCGTAGACCACGTCGCCGCCAAATGTGATGGTGTTCTTTGCGCGAACCGATGAGACGGTGTCATTGGCTTCATACTGGCGATTGGCCAGGTGTGCGGACTGCGATGTGCCGGTCGTAAACGTCCCCGGCGCGGAGAGTCCTGTGATTGGAACCGAAAATTCTGTGCCGAAGACGGTTGGATCGAATTCCGTGATCGGCGATGCCAACTGGAATTGCAAACGGACGTTGTTCAGAAGAGATGGGCTCAAAGTCCAAGTGTCCCCCAACTCTTCCGAGTAGGTGCGGCGCTTGAAAATACGGTCCACGGTGGGCAGCGTATTTCCGCCCACGATGCCGTTGGGATTTGTGTCATAAAAGTCGTCCGCGTCGCTGCGGAAGAAAATCTCGTTATCGTTTGAGATCTGGTGATCCAGGCGCAAGAAGCCGAGCCATCCTTGATAATGTCCAATGAAATTGCCGGGCGAGACGGGCGAGATAATCGGCGAGGCGCGATCCTGCGAGCTGTACTGCAAATCGGTTGAAAAGAACGTCCGGCTATCTGATCCGATGGGTCCAGACAATCCCAAGGCCACCTGCGTCAGACTGTCGTTGGCGACATCGTTGCCGCTGGTCGCGGTTGTGGACGAGAATCCTGACAGTTCGGCCTCGGGGCCGGATGGCCGTCCAAGAATGAGGGCGTCGCCATGGAACTTACTGCCTCCGCTGTTCGTCACGATGTTGACCACGCTGCCCGCGGTCAGGCCGTATTGCGCCGAAAACGCATTGGTCAGGACGGTCATCTCCTGCACTGCATCCAGCGGAATATTGCTGAAAATCGTTTGGCGGCCCCAAGCATCGACGGCATTGCTGCCATCGACTTCGAACCACGTCTGGCGGCGCCCGGTACCATTGGTCGTAAAGAGATCTTCGTTCATGAAAACATCGCCCTGATTGATCGCCGGGCGATTGGCCGCTTCGAGCAGCGGCAGATAGGTGATGCGCCGGTTGTAAAGCGGAACTTCTTGCGCCTGCGCCGCGCTGATGTGGATGCCGAGCTGCGGCTCGTCCGTGCGCACTTCGCCGACGGTGCCGGTGACGGTGACTCGCGTTTGCGCGCCGGCAACATTGAGCCGAAACGCTAGTGTTGCCGTTCTGCCGCCGATCAGTGTGATGGCATTTGCCTGGCCGTCCGCGAAACCTTCCTTATGCGCAGTGACGCTATAGTTTCCCGTGATGGGAAGGCCAGCGACAGAAAAATAGCCGGAAACATCTGTTTCAACGGTGCGCTTCTCCCCGGTTGCGGAGTTTGTAACCGTAACCTGCGCGCCAGAAACAGCGGCAGAGCTTTGGTCGGTGATGCGCCCTTGGATCGTCGCCGTATCGGGTGTCTGCGCAAAGAGGCGCAGCGAGAAAATCGTTGTCAAGAAAATTGCTAGCAAAAAGAACGAGGACAATTTGTGTGCACGAGGCATGGTGGCTCCCGGATATTGTTTTTGTTCCCAAAAGCCGATCAGGTTAAAGCGGACGCGCAATTACTACCACGAATCGTATTTCGCGATGCTCTTCGGCGGAATTTGCGAAGTGAACGCGGAGGTCCAGCTAGCGAAGCAGTTGTTCGAGCAGGTGATGCACGGACAAGAACGTGGAGGGCCGAATCATCGCAGCGATTGCGAGCACGGCAATCAGCGCCACCGCCATACTCAGCAACGCGCGCGCCCGGCGCGGCAGATTTTCACGAATCGGCGCCAACCCAAGCAGCCGGTCCACGCGAATGGCGAGATCTTGATCGTTCCCGATGAAAGAACTAGCAAGCGGCGACACCGTAGGTGCAGCGCCCATCCGCGCCATGTGTACCAGCGCGGCGGCAAGTGAAAGCGAACGCCGCGAATCTCCCGCGGTGGCGTCGTCATCCGCGGCCCACTCGATCAACCTAGCCCAGCAACGATTCAAGCGCGTGAACCCCCGCGAAAAGGGAAAGATCTCCGGCGCGAGAAAAAGAACCAATCGTTTCAAATTGTCCTGCGACTTGCGGTGCGCGTGCTCGTGTTCCAGCGCGGCTTTCAGCTCCTCGCGTGACAGCGTTTGCAGCACTCCGCGCGAAACAATCACGCGCGGCCGGATCAACCCCGCCAGCGCCAGCACAGGCGTGTCGCTGTTCATGATCGTCACGGGCAGGGAATTGCCTTCGCGGTCCGAGCGTCCCTCGCGCTTGTATCGCTTGGCCTGCCGCACCGAGAGCAGTAGCGCCCGTGTCGACCGCGCCAGCGAGCTCGCGCACACAAACAAACCCAGCAACGCCATCGCGCAGCATATGAGCCCGGCTCGTTCCGTCGCTTCGTTCGTTTCGAGCCACAGGTAGCTCGGAACGCAAAGTCCAGCGACGACGAATGCGGCCAGCGTCGCCGGTAGCAGCCGCAGCGCCAGCAGAAATCGCGCGCCGCTTCGAGGCCGCATGGATTCCCCGATGCGTATCGCACCCGGCGTGGCCGTCCACACCGCCAATCCCAAAGCCGCATGGATCAAAAAAAACGACGCGAAACACAAACACAGCAGCCGCAGCGTGTAGGGGAGGATCATCTGCCGTTCCTGTGAAGCAGTTCTTTACGTTTCGCCCGGATTTTCTTTTCCAGTTCATCGAGCAGCGCTTCGTCATACTGCCCGACCGCCTCCACTAGGCACGAAATCAGCAAGTCGCGAGAAGGCTGTGGCCCCGCAAGGAAGCCCGCAAGAAGATTGTCCGCGCGTTTGCGCTCCCAATCGTCGCGCGAAAATCGCGGTGAATAGCGAAACGCCCGCTCCTCCTTACGCCGGTCTAGCAGATTCTTTTTGTAGAGGCGGTCCAGCGTCGTCATCACGGTCGTGTACGCGAGCGGCCGCGCCAGATGAGCGGCGACGTCGCGCACACTCGATTCTCCGCGCGACCACACAATCTCCATCACGCTCCGTTCAAGCCGCCCAAGCGCCGTAGCGCCGGCGTCCGCCGCATTCCGTGATTCGACGAAAGGCATCATGAATCAATTGACTCCGCGTTTCCGGAGAAGCCCGCCCCCGCGGCCCGATTGTATCGCGCTCTCGCGCCAAGGGGAATACCCTCGGTAAATTAAATGGCGTTTGAATCCGTTCTTAGTCTCGGTGTATCTAAGGGACCAACAGGATATAATTGGAGCGTTCGTTTCAAGTAGTCGACGGCGTGGCATCGCTGGCCAGAAAAATATGCGAAACAGGGACATTCCGATGAAACGTTTGATGACAATCAGGATCGCCGCAGCGTTGAGCTTGGCCTTATTGGCATCTGCAAATGTCCGCGGCCAGGATACTGCAACGAGCCCACAGGAATTTGCTCCCCTCGAAACTTGGAAAGCGGCGGTCCTCTCCGGAAATGCCGCCGCGCTCCGCGCGCTCTATAGCGTCGACCCTCCTGCCACAACGAAAACCCGCAAAGGAGCGAGCAACGATCCTGCCGCGGAGCCGGATTTTTGGGCCGGCGTGAAATCCTCCGGGCTAACGCATCTGACCACGCGCGTCGTTCACGTTGATTCGCCCCAAACGGGAGTGCGGCGCGTGATTTTCACCCTCGAAGCAACTGTCGAAGGCGCCTCTGGCCCGGCAAAATCATTTGCATCGATCGCTCAGACTTGGATCGAACAGGACGGCAAATCGGTCATCGTCGCCACGCAGCGCACCAATCTCTCGCGTCTGCCTCAGCCCGTCGAGTCGAAGCCCGATCTGTACCCCGACGCATCGGAAGCCCGCACGGACATCGGCCTTGCCTTGTCCGTAGCCGCCCGCGAACACCGCCGCGTGCTTCTCGATTTCGGCGGCAACTGGTGCTACGACTGCCACGTGCTCGACGAAACGTTTCATTATCCCGAAGTGGCTAAGATTCTTGACCCCAACTACGTCGTCGTGCACATCAACATCGGCCAATACGACGCGAACCTGGATCTGGCCGAGAAATATCAAATCCCATTGAAAAGAGGCGTTCCCAGCCTTGCTGTTCTTGATAGCAAGGGCAATCTGCTCGTCTCGCAAAAAAATGGCGACTTCGAGAACACCACGCGAATCGGCCTGCAAGACGTTGAGCAGTTCTTGGAGACCTGGAAGCCCTAATCTCTCTGTTTCTCCCGCGCCGCTGTCTCGCTTCGTGAGTAATCGCTGAAGTTTCTTTCGGGAAGGCCATGTTCGCGTCCCTTTCCGCCCTTCGCAGACATCTAACTTCCGACGGTGCTTGAACCCCAGCCCGAAAGTCGCGCGCCGGAGATGAACCAGATGGATCCAACTCGCCAAGCGGTCGCTTTCGAGGCATCGGCAACCGGATTTCTGCTGATTCTGGCGCTTTCCTTCTTTGCTCCAAACCGCGCCGCTCGCTCCGTCTTCCCAACTGATTCCGCAATGATAGCTCTCGTTCCCACCGCGCAGCTGAGCGCCCAGGAACTCGTCTGGAAAATGGTTCAGAACGAGCTCAAGGCCGATGCAGATGACACCACGCGCTGGCGGTTTCGCAAAGTCGACGTGAAGCCCAGCGAGAGCGAAACTTGGGACGTCGTCGAAACCAAGAATGGCGAAGTGCAGCGCCTCATTGCGATCGATGGGCGCCCGCTGACGGAAGCGCAGCGAGAAGCCGAACAGGCGCGAATCCGCAAATTCGTGGATAGTTCCAACGAACAGGCAGAAAAGCGGAAGGCTTCCTCAAGTGATTTTAAGAAAGAGCAGGATCTCATGGAGATGCTGCCCAACGCGTTGCTCTACCAATACGCGGGGAAGCAGGACGGATTGATTCGGTTGACATTCAAGCCCAATCCTCATTTCCATGCATCCACGCACGAGGCGGAAGTTTTCCATCACATGACCGGCGAGCTCTGGATCAGTGAAAGCAGCACGCGCCTCGCTGAGTTGCGCGGTCAGCTCGCCAGCCGTGTGAACTTTGGCTATGGCTTGCTCGGCCACTTGGACAAAGGCGGCACCTTCGACGCGAAACAACAGGATGTCGGAGACGGCCACTGGGATTCCATTCTTCTGGACACCAATCTCACCGGTAAAGCGCTCTTCTTCAAGACCATCACCGTCCGCGAAAAAGTAATCGAGTTTGACTATCACCGTGTGTCTGACGATCTGACCGTGCAGCAGGCTGCCGAACTTCTGAAAAGAGATAGTGGCCAATCTGCTTCTACGCCTTCTGCGGCACGAAAAACTTCCTCGCCATTCCGCGAAGAGCGCGCCGGCCGTTGAATGCTCCAAGAGCTTCCTGCGCATTCCGCGCGCTCTCCGCGCTCGGTTGTGCTGCTTTTTGAGCTTTTGACGAGTCACAGAGCAACTACGCTCAGGCTGAAGCGTCAAGCAGTTCAACCCGCCAAATCCACCACTCAGAACGGTAATTCGCCGTTCGGTGCCAACGCGTGCAGGTCAAATGCGACCGTCAAAGTCCGAGTTTAACTCATTGGCAACATGGGATTTGTTCCAATTCTTCTACTTGACAAAACCTAACGGCCAGGTTTAGTATCGATATGCGACTGGGGGAGTCGTATATGGTCGCAGGGGCATCATGCTGAAGCTTTCCAAAAAATCCGATTATGCGCTCATCGCTCTGAAGCACCTTGCCGTGCACGCAGACGAAGGTTCATGCAGCGCCGCGGATATTGCCGAAATCTACGGCATTTCCGCGCCCTTGATGGCCAAAGTCCTCCAGCGGCTCGCCCGTGTCGGCATCGTCGCAGCGCGTCACGGCTCAAGCGGCGGCTACACACTGGCTCGCGACGCGCGGCTCATCACCGCGCTCGAAGCCATTGACGCCATCGACGGCCCGCTTTCGCTGACTTCGTGCGTCACCCATCACGGCGATTGCGACCAGTCGAAAACGTGCACCATCAAAGAGCCGCTTCGCAAGGTGAACAACAGCATCCTCGCGATGCTGAACAAGGTCACAATTTCGCAGATAGCAGACGACGCCCCGGCTTCCGAGGTCGTCGAATTGAGAATTTAGGAGAGTTAGGGATGGCCATCAAGCTGCCGATTTATTTTGATAATCACGCGACCACGCAGGTCGATCCGCGCGTCATTGACGCGATGCTGCCCTATTTCAATGAGAAATTTGGCAACGCCGCGAGCCGGAATCACGCCTTTGGCTGGGTCGCCGAAGAGGGCGTCGAAGAAGCGCGCGCGCAGGTCGCGCAGCTCATCAACGCCACGCCGAAGGAA
>JBAPRL010000034.1:0-7112 GCA_049281095.1 Candidatus Acidiferrales bacterium | reverse complement strand
CTCTTCCCTTATGCCGTCACCGTAAATTCGACTCAGCCGCTTCGCCAACGTAACCCTGCTTCTCGAGATACAACATGATTTCTTGCGCTGCTTCCTCCGGCGTCATCTCTGCAGTATTGAGGACAATTTCGGCGTCCGTTGGCGCTTCGTAGGGATCGGAAACGCCGGTGAAACCGGGAATGATTCCGGCGCGAGCCTTTGCGTACAAACCTTTCCGATCGCGTTGTTCGCATATTTCCAGCGAAGTGGAGGCGTGAACCAGAATGAATCCACCCGTGCCGTCAATGGATTGCCGCACTTCCTTCCGAATATTGTCGTATGGAGCGATGGGCGCACAAACCGCGATCCCACCGTTCTTGGTGATTTCTCGAGCCACAAATCCGATGCGGCGGATATTGAGGTCACGGTGCTCTTTCGAAAAAGTGAGTTCGGACGACAAATTCTTGCGAACGATGTCACCGTCGAGCAGCGTGACGGGACGGCCGCCCATCTCCAGGAACTTGACCAGCAGTACGTTGGCGATGGTCGACTTGCCGGACCCTGAAAGTCCCGTGAAAAAAACAGTGAACCCTTGCTTATGGCGCGGAGGATAGGTGCGCCGCAATTCGGTGATGACCTGCGGGTAGGTAAACCAACTCGGGATTTCGCGGCCTTCCGCCAAGCGCGCACGAAGTTCCGTTCCAGAGACGTCCAAAACCCGGCTGCCCTGGGGAACTTCGTCGTCCGGAACATACGTGTCCTTATCTTCCAGGTAAACCATCATCTTGAATGGCACCATGGCGACGCCAATCTCGTCCTGGAATTGTTGCAAGAGCTTCTGCGCGCCGTATGGGTCGTAGAAGGGCTTGCCTTTCGAATCCTTTCCGGGACCTGCGTGGTCGCGGCCAACGATAAAATGCGTGCATCCAAAATTTTTGCGGATGATTGCGTGCCAGACCGCTTCCCGCGGGCCTCCCATGCGCATAGCGAGGGGCAACAGAGCCAGCTTGACGGTGTTGGCGGGATAATGAGGCAGAATGGCCTGATAACAGCGAACGCGCGTGTAGTGGTCCACGTCCCCCGGTTTTGTCATGCCCACGGAAGGCTGAATGAACAGATTTGCGGATGCCTCCTTGGCTGCGCGAAACGTCAGCTCGACGTGGGCTCGGTGCATGGGGTTCCGGGTCTGGAAGGCAACGACATGGCGCCATCCCAGCCTTGCGAACTCAGACCTTGCTTCCGCAGGTGACAATCGAAGCGCGTGGTAATCGTAATGCGACGGAGACTGCAGACCCTCGATTTTTCCTGAGACGTAGACCGGGTTGCCTTTCTGCATCACGTGAGTCGCGCCGGGATGAAAATGGTCCGTTGTGCCAAAGACGTTCTCGGCCTCTTGTTTTCGGTCCGGTTCCCAAAGTTCCTCGACGTGAAGCACAGCCAGCATGACTCCTTCCGGATCCCGCAGCGCGAGCGGTGTGCCGGGTTTCAGTTGCTTTGACAGCTCCGCCGGCAAGTCCAAAACGATGGGCATCGGCCATACCAGACCGTTGGCGAGGCGCATTGATGAGCACACAGCGTTATAGTCAGCGCGTCCCATGAAGCCCCGAAGTGGCGAAAAACCTCCATTCATGAGCAGTTCAAGGTCACAAAGCTGGCGGGGAGTCAGGTCCCACGACAGCCAATTCTTGGAAGCGACGCGCAATTCTTCTCCGCGCTTTGCATCTACCATCAGGTTTACGAGTGCGCCCCCGTGGGGCGGATTCAAGTGTCCTGTCGTGTTCATATCAGTTTTGAAACGGAAAAAACTCCCTCCCGAAAGATTTGTGTTTTTGTCGATCCTCGAGCCGTTCGACAACTTACTCCAGTTACCCGCTTTCTTCTCGCAGGAAAACCGAAAGAAATCAATTGGAGGCTTCTTGTTGGCTTCCCACGTCGCCCTACGGCTGCCCTGGTCGTCCTAAGGCGTCATAATCATCGCGGTAACAAAAATACACGAAGCAAACCAATGCACAAGGGTGGAAGCAATTAGCTCTCCGAATACGATAGGAGAATCACTATTTAACACTTTTTCTTACAACTACTTACATACATAGCACAGGCGACGGGTAAAAATCTCCCCATTGCTGTGCAATATCTTGCACACGATTCGCCCTGAAGGTTCCCGTCGGCTTAGCGGAAGCTGGGGACGATGCATTGGCTGGACCTTCCCGACGCAAATCGCTCCGGCAATCCCCTCGGCGACCGATGGCTCCGGCCACGCAGACGGGTAGTCTGAACGCATATGGCACTATCTCACGCATTTTCGCTGCTCTCTTTCGGGCTGTGGAATTATCCTAAGGTCGACCAGAAGTTAGGTAGGGAAACTTTTTAAGAGACGCCTGCTGTACCCTAGCCGGGTGAAAAGCATGTACTCAGGCCGGACCGGAAATCTGAGCTCAACTCTCCAATCCTTGCCCGGCAGGATCGTCTGGCGGTTGCCGTTGCGTTTCGAAATAGCCAAACTAACGGGCCCGAGATACTCGCTGCGCTGCTTGCTCTTCCATGACATTGCCGACCAAGTCTGCGGATTTACGAAAGGCCTTGGCGTCACGCTTGGCATAAAGGATTTCGAAGCAACGATAAAGTTCATTTCGCGTTATTACACGCCGATTGGACTTCAAGACTACTTGGGCGCTCGTCCCAAAGGAAAACTTCCGCATCGGCCGATCCTGGTTACGTTCGACGATGCTTACGCGTCCGTTGCTTTAAACGCCGCGCCGATCCTACGACATTACAAGGTTCCCGCGGTTTTCTTGGTTAACGCGTCTCTCATTGGAAATGAAGAATTGGGGCTGGACAATCTTTTATGTTATGTGGCGAATACGTCTGGGGTTGAGACGGTGCGCTCCGTGGCTCGTCAGTTCGCTCCAAGCGGGGAATTCGAACGGGCGTCGCTTGAGCAGGTGTTCGACGACCTGCTTCCCGTGATGTCACAAGACGGGATCCGAAAATTCCGCACGGCGCTGAGTTCGGCCGCTGGAATCTCTTCCGTGGACCTTGCGCGACGGGCGAAACTCTACGTCACCGCAGAACAATTACGAGCGCTTGCCGAGTCCGGTTTCGAGATCGGAAACCACACCTTTTCTCATGTTTTTTGCAGATCCCTTGCCGGAGGTGATTTTGAGCAAGAGATCGACGCGAACAAAGCGAAGTTAGAAACGATCACCGGCTCTAGGGTGAGGGCTTTCAGCGTGCCCTACGGATCGCCCGCTGACTTGACCAGGGAACTCGCGGATAACTTGCGCCGTTTCGGACACGAAGTTGTGTTTCTGGCCCGCGATCGCTCGAATTCTCCGGGCACAGACCTCTATCGCCTCAATCGCATCAACGTGCATGCCGGCAGCGAACAAGACCTTTTCGGACAAATCGAAATCCTTCCACGGCTTCGGTCATTGGCGGATCTTCTGTTCTGCAGAAACACGGGATTACCGAAGGCGTTGGATGCCCTTCATGACAGTACGATGTGAAGCGCTGTCCGATCGCCAGCGTTCTGTGTGGACAATCGGCCTCTAAAGAACTTGAAATCTCGGCGTCGGCCTGGCATATTGGGGAAGCCCCCCTCACTGGAGTCCTGCCTATATTTAGCGGGCACCTACTTTTACCCATAATATAGTCAAACACGAGAGTCCTGTATGAGTTCAGAGAGTCGATCCAAGTCATTCTGGAACCGAGCCGCCGACGAGAATCCCTATTGGTACGTGTCATCCTATGGTTCCTACGATGCTGCTCGCAATCTTGACGAATTCTGGGCCAGCGGACATAAAATCTGGGCAGACATCAAGCAAGTGACCGGTTATACGCCGCAACCGAATGACACCGTTGTTGAGATTGGATGTGGCGTCGGCAGGGTAACGCGTGCCATCGCGCCAGAAGTTGGGCGCCTGATTGCCTTGGACATTTCAGATAGGATGCTTGCTATCGCGCGGCAGGCGAATTTGCCAAATGCGGACTTCCTTGGCGCAGACGGGTTCACGCTCCCTTGCCTCCCGGACTGTACTGTTGATCTTGCCCTGGGTTACTGCGTGTTCCAACATCTGCCGTCGCATGCAGCGTTGAAATCCTATGTGGATGAGATGTACCGTGTGGCCAAGCCGGGAGGGATGATTGCATTTACCTTGGTGTCGCTAGATTTGGCGACTTGGCTGCTGCCCGTGCTGCGTGTCAGAGCCTATCTGCGGGAACGCTTCTCGAACGGGGGACCGAAAGGTGTCTATCGAAAAGAATGGGTGGGTATCCGGCCGAGTGCTACCGCCGTATCCAGCATGAGCCCGATTCGGCTGGAGCGAAGCACTATGGGCGGCGGCCGAGTTCTTTACTTCGGGCGGCGCTGACACTGGGCGGCCGGGCACCGCCACCACAAAACCCAACCAGAACCTAGCCTTAAGATCCCCGCCTCGGACGGTCGGAATCTGCATTGATGCTAGGTGTCGCGTTTCGGTCAACATTGAGCACCGAGATGCGCTCGCGTTAGCCCCGAGACTTTCCAGATAGAATCCATCCTCATTCAGTGCCTCTGATCGTCACTTAGACCGCCCCCACAATGCCCGATTCCCTACCGTCATTTTGATCAAGACGGATCCGAGCAAGCGACTGGACTGATGCCCACTACCGGTACAGGTTAACCACCTGGTCCATTTTCGAACTATCGAGCAGGTGTTTTGGTCCTCGTGAAACCTCAAAATCACCCTAGAGTCGAGGAACGACCCGACAGTATGGGGAGATCCGAAATGGGGACTAAAGCACAAGCATTCAGAGGGTTGCAAATCGGAACACCGAGTGAGGCCCAAGGACGGCAACAGTCAATTCAAGTACTAGCCGTTATAGCAGTATGCATTTGCTTAAGCTTCGCTTCATCCGGTTGCGCCCTGACTGGTTCCGGCAGCAACTTCCAGTCACAGTCCGCATCCCTGAGCATCACTACCGCCAGCTTGTCCGCCGCGCAGCAGCAGGCTGCCTATCAGGCCGGGCTGACCGCTTCCGGCGGCAGTACCCCATACCTCTGGAGCGTGAGTTCCGGGACTCTTCCTGCTGGGCTGTCCCTTACCAGTGCAACCGGCGAAATTTCAGGTGCCGCGACACAAACGGGAAGTTTTTCTTTCACAGTCCAAGTGCAGGACTCCTCATCCCCGCTTAAGACGGCGACACATAACTATACAATTACGGTCTCGAAACCGGGTGCGGCTTTGAGTATCACGACGAGCAGCATGCCGGGAGGGGCAGTCGGAACCGCGTACGGAACGACACTTGTCGCCAGCGGCGGCACATCTCCGTACACTTGGAAAATCACTTCTGGATCGCTGCCCGCCGGACTATCGCTAAATTCTTCGACTGGGGCCGTGGCCGGGACTCCCACCCAACAGGGAACCTCAAGCTTCACCGTCGAGGTCACGGATCCGGCTCAGCAGACCGCGCAGGCTACACTTAGCATCGTGGTCTCGAAAATGGGTTCGTCGGGATCGACTTTGAGCATCACGACGAGCAGTATGCCGGGAGGCGCAGTTGGAACTGCGTACGGAACGACACTCGTCGCCAGCGGCGGCACATCTCCATACTCCTGGAGCATCATCTCTGGATCGTTACCCAGCGGATTGTCGTTAGGTTCTTCAACCGGAGTTGTAGCCGGGACTCCTGCTCAGCAGGGGACTTCGAATTTTGCCGTCGCGGTCACGGATTCGGCTCAGCAGACCGCACAGGCTGCACTTAGCATCGTGATCTCGGTAGCGGGGACAAGCCCCAATCCCAACCCAAACCTGGACCAGTTCGGCGGCCGCTTAGATGTTCCCTGTGCCCAAGCCATGTCATATTTTCACCTGGAGAAGATTAATAATCGTTGGTGGTTCTGCGATCCAGCCGGAAACGGTTTCATATCCATGAGCGTTGGCAATGTGGTGACAAACGGGAACCCGACCGACGACTGCAACGGCATCAACACTTATCCGATATATATCGCAAAGTATGGTGACGCGACTTTCAATTGGGGCTGGCAAACGCTCAAGCGCATGACGGCCTGGGGATTCAATTCGGTCGGGCAGGATTCAGGCTCCTTCGTGCAGCCTGACACGACGTGCACAAAGTGTGTTTGGCCGGGAGGGAAACAGCCGATTCCGTTGCCTTACCTGACAGAAATAAAGCCTGCCGAGTACGCGTCGACCAACAAGCTCGGCTATTTGACCGAGCCCATCAAGGATGAAATCGGCGGGACGAATGGCAATTATAGCTACTGGCGCGGCGGAGCGCTTTACGACGTCTTCGATCCAAAGCTGAATACGGAATTGCAAATGGAACTTGCCAACGCCAACAACGTAAACATTGCAAACAACTATCCTTACATCCTGGGCGTTTTTACCGACGACTCCGACTACTTTTTCGGTTCCGGCGCTGGTCCAGACTTCCCCACCGGGCATACCAACTCAAACATCGCATGGGTAACGTTGATTACATCCCCGGTGCAAACTTACACCCCAGCTACACCGCTCGGAGACGAGAGCTTTCTTTATCAAACGACGCAGAACTTCACCAAGACCCAGGCAACGAATCCGACGACGCCCTGTTCCATCTCGAACTCGTGCAGCCTGCGCGATTACCTGTGGCAGAAATACGGCGGCAGCATTTCGGCGCTGAATGCCGCGTGGGGGTCGAGCTACACAACTTTCGATTCCACTGGAACGCAGGTCGTTGGCGAGACGGTCGGCACTGGAAACGGGGCGAAGACCGTCTTCAGCTACACCCTCGCCCACAAACCTGTATCTCCTTTCAGCATCCTTATCTCCGTTGGAGGGACGGCTGAAGTAGGTGACTGTCCGTGGTTCCACACAAGCTGTGGCAGCACAACAACAAACACGGGCTCGCTTGCTAGTCCAACCGCCAACTACGTCGTCCAATCCTCGAGCAGCATCGATTACTCGACCGGTGCAGTCACCCTTTCGTTTGTGGCAGCCCCAGCGCAAGGAACTGCCATCACGGTAAGCTATATCTACGGCGGCTGGATGGCTGGCGGCACGGGCCTGATGGACGAAGACGGATCCGACGGAGGAACCGGGCATAATTCAGCCAGCTGGGTCGGCACTAACGTCTTCTGCTTGGAAGGTGCCGAT
>JBAPRL010000033.1:0-11467 GCA_049281095.1 Candidatus Acidiferrales bacterium | reverse complement strand
ATCGGCACCTTCCAAGCAGAAGACGTTAGTGCCGACCCAGCTGGCTGAATTATGCCCGGTTCCTCCGTCGGATCCGTCTTCGTCCATCAGGCCCGTGCCGCCAGCCATCCAGCCGCCGTAGATATAGTTTGCAGTGATGGTGGTTCCTCTCCCGGGGGGCTTTGCAAAGGTGATCGTCACGTCGCCGTCCGAGTAGTTGATGGTACTCGCGGACTGCGTCACATCGTTTGCCTCCGGGCCGCCGAGCGTGCCTCTATTCGACCACGAGGTGCCACAGCCCCTACGAAACCAGGGGCAGTCCCCGGCCTTGGCTCCGCCGCCCACAAAAACGAGGACACTATAGGGCGAGACAGCAGCATGAGCCAGCCGATGAGTGAAGGCCGTCGTCGTTCCGTCTCCGGTACCCAACACTTCCGCCGTGACCGGCGTTCCCGTGGAATCGAATGTCGTGTAATTCGACTTCCACGCGGCATTCAGCGCCGAAATGCTGCCGCCGTATTTCCGCCACAGGTAATCGCGCAGACTGCACGGGCTTGAGATGGAACAGGGCGTCGTCGGATTCGTTGCCTGGGTCTTCGTGAAGTTCTGCGTTGTTTGATAGAGAAATTTCTCGTCTCCGAGCGGCGTAGCTGGCGTGTAAGTCTGCACCGGGGATGTAATCAGCGTTACCCATGCGATGTTTGAGTTGGTATGCCCGGTGGGGAAGTCTGGACCAGCGCCGGAACCGAAAAAGTAGTCGGAGTCGTCGGTAAAAACGCCCAGAACGTAAGGATAGTTCATGCGGACGTCTCCGTGGTTTTTGTTGGCAAGTTCCATTTGCCATTCTTTATGCAGCTTTGGATCGAAGACGTCGTAAAGCGCTCCGCCGCGCCAGTAGTTATAGTTGTTGTTCGTCCCGCCGATTTCGTCCTTGATGGGCTCAGTCAAATAGCCGAGCCTGTTGATCGAGGCATACTCCGCGGGCTTTAACTCCGTCAGATAAGGCAACGGAATCGGCTGTTTTCCTCCCGGCCAAACGCACTTTGAGCAGTTGGTGTTAGCCTGAACGTAAGAACCCGAATCCTGCCCGACCGAATTGAATCCCCAGGCCGTCATGCGCTTGAGTGTTTGCCAGCCCCAATTGAAGGTCGCGTCTCCGTACTTGGCAGCGTAGATGGGGTGTGTGTCCGCACCGTTGCAGTCTTTCGTTTGGATTGCGCCTACAGCTCCCACACTCATGGATATAAAAGCGTTTCCGGCCGGATCGCAGAACCACCAACGTTTGCCGATCTTGCTGAGGATAAAATGGCCTGTTTTATTGGTGCACCGTAAGCGAGTGGAACCGCCATATCGGTCTAGAAGTGTCCGGGAAGGAGGCTGCTGTGGAGGGTCGGCCTTTGCACTTTGTCGCGCCGGGCGAATGCTACCGAACGCTGCGATAGTCGCAGCCATGATTACAGCGATCGAAAGCTTTCTCAAGGTTGAACCCCCTTTTGCTGGCCGGAGCAGGTGTGCCTCATGCCGCCAAACCCGGCCCTGGGCCGGCTGAGGCAATATGACTCTTTGCACCTAGGGTCCGCGGAATCCGCTGCCCGGCTTCAATACCATCGACGAAACTCTCCGGATCACTCTGCCGACGTGTTCATCGATTCGCGCGGGCTGCGAATTCCCTCTTTCTCTTTCCGCTCAATTTTTGACTATGATAGCAGAGTGCTGGAGTTTATCCCAAGCAGCGGGCATTTGGCCTGAACGATGGTTTGGTCTTCTGGGCGGATAGACGGAGACACAACAAATTTTAGAGCAAAAGCTGGGGTGATGAAGTGTCTGGCGAGCGCGCTGAAGGTTGGTGCGCTTTAAGCCAAAGCTGAGTTCGATTTTGACCCTGCGGTAATGGAAACCAATGCTCCGAAGCATTTTCAGCAACTGGGTGGGTCTCTTGGTGATCGGCTTGATGTCGTTCTTGATCACGCCGTTCATGATTCATCGTCTCGGTGACTTTCAATTCGGTCTGTACACGCTGGCTTTTTCCACAGTGGGGTACTTCGACGTTTTGACCATCGGCATCCGCAGTACACTGCAGCGCTTCGTTGGGCTCTTGACTGGCAAGCAGGATCGCGAGGCCCTCAACTCCGTGTTCAGCAACGCATTGGCTCTCACGCTCATTGTGGGCGCATGCGTCATCGTGCTCTTCCTTGGGCTTTCGAGAGTACTACCGTCATTTTTTAGACTGAACCCGGCGGAGCAGCACCTGTTCACCTGGCTAGTCATTCTTCTCGGCCTCAACCTAGGCTCGGGAGTCCCGGCCGCATTGCTTGGGTCTTACCTTTGCGGTTTACACCGCTTTGACCTGTTTAATCTCCTGTCCGTAGTTCGGCAGGCCGTGCGGACGGCTTTGATTGTAGTTGTGTTGCTTCGCGGTCAAGGAGTGCTCGCCGTTGCGGCGAGCGTCTTGGCATCCACGGTTATCTGTGTGCCGGTTAACTGGTGGATGATTCGGAGGATCGACCCGGAAGTGAAATTTGCGAGAAGACAGGTCAGCCTGCAGACCTCGCGCGAGCTATTGACTTTCAGTTTCTGGACATTGCTGAACAACGCCGGCGGACTACTGAGGGACTCGACCGATTCGATCGTCATCGCGCGCGTACTGAACACGGCGCTGATTACCCCCTTCGCAGTCGCTTCGCGCTTAGTGGCCTACTTTCGTCCAATCATTACAAGCATGGTCAGTCCGCTGCTACCCCGCATCAGCCAACTCGAGGGCCAAGGTCGCCGTGGGGAGATTCGGCACCTCTTCCTCCGCATGACGCGAATCTCTGCACTGGTGTCGCTCGCCATCGCTTCGATGCTTGTTTTGCACGGGCGAAGCTTGCTCCTTCTGTGGGTGGGGCCGCGATATGTTTCGAGCTATTCCATCCTAGTGCTGCTGACCGTAGGCGCTGTCGCTTCGACAGGTCAGTTCGGAACCCTTCACACGCTGATAGCTCTGGGCCGCCATCGCGCGTACGGTCTTTGGACAATCGGCGAGGGCCTGGCAAACCTTTTCCTGAGTATTATTTGGGCGCATAAGTACGGCATTGTTGGAGTTGCCCTGGGAACAGCTGTTCCTTTGCTTGCCGTCAAGCTCACCTTGCAACCATGGTATGTAACGCGAGTCTTGGATATGTCTCTCGGGGAATATTTTGGAAAGGCTTTGGCTAGACCGCTGGTAGCCTGCGGGCTCTTTGTTGGGCTGTGTGGCCTGATCGGCGGCTTTCAAGCGAATCCGGGCTGGTGGCACCTGCTCGGGACGGTGACCTGGCAAGGGGCGCTTCTAGTAGTTCTGGCCTATGCGATAGGTCTGGATGGGGCAGATCGAAACATGCTCCGGTTGCGATTTCCTGCGATTGCCCGACTTCTTCCTCTCTCCTAGCTCTTTTCCGTCCCGATCGAGCCCCAACTGAAGCAGCCCCATCCGATGAGAAATTCCAAAGCATTAGGGAAACGGACATCGCCTGGACCAGGAAGCCGCCCTGCTCTGGACCCTGACAGACTGGGCAACAGTCGGTCTGAATGCGCACGCAGATGGTATACTTGCTTGGTACTCTGCGTGCCAATCTAACTGCGTTCCGGCAAGGTTGGCGGTGGGACGGGTAGGGGTTCTGTTTTCGTAAGTTATTGATTAATAATGCTTTATGTTTGCGATAAGAGCCTCGATGCCCCTAGCCTGCGACGGTCTAGTCCCGGGTCCTACGCTCTCGAAGGAAAATATTTTCCGTTCGAGTGGCTTTGTATCGAGAGGCCGACCGGGGCGTGCGCCCCTGGCGGGGGCGGACGGTATCGCGGCTTAGCTACGTAGTCCGAGGCAGAGGTAATTGGGAATAACGTGACGCTTGTCGGATTGACTGCAAGGAGAAGCTAGTACTTGGGCACAACGCGCGTCAGCGTAATCATTCCGTATTTCAAGCGGGGCGAGATCTTCGAGCGCGCCCTCGAGACGCTATTGAGTCAGGACTACGCCAACAAAGAAATCATCGTAGTGGATAATCACTCCGAAGACGGCCTTAGGCAAAGGATATTGGTGCGCCAAGCGGGAATCAAGCTCATTGAGCTTTCCGAGAACGGCGGCGCTTGTATCGCGCGCAACGAAGGAGTGCGTGCCGCATCGGGTGATGTTGTTGTGATTCTGGACGACGATGCTGGCTTCTTGTCACCTTTTGAGTTGACTAAACTGATGAAGCTCTTCGATAACCGTCCTGAGGTTGACGTTGTCGCCTTTCAAATTTGTGACCCGGACACGGGAGAACTTCGTTTGCGCGACTGGTGCCACCCTCGATATTGGAAGGAATTCGCGCAAACTGAATTTGAGACCGACCACTTCGGTGAGGGGGCCTCTGCTTTTCGACGCAAGGTCTTCGAAAAAACCGGAGGATATTATGAGCGGCTTTTCTACGGTGCAGAAGGTCTAGACATGGAACTGCGCGTCATGGATCATGGGTTTAAGATTGTCTACACGCCTGATGTTCGTATCTGGCACCAGGTATCCGGAAAGGCTCGTACCGACGACCGACAGTATTTCTACTTCACCCGAAACTATATCTGGATGGCCTACAAGGATTATCCATTCTGGGCAGGCGTACGATTCCTCAGCTTTAAGCTCGCCATGATGTTTTATTTGACAGTTCGTGCTGGTTGCTATCGTTCATTTGTACGCGGGCTTTGGGATGGCTTTAAAGGATTGGGGCGCACACATCAAGATCGTAAACCGATCAGTCGAGCTACAATGAGGCATTGGCTGGATCTCGAAAAAGGACGCCCAGGGCTTTTTACCAGGATGGCGCGCCATCGTGCGCGCCCGCAACTGTGAAACGATGAGCGCAGAAGAAACCCAAGAATCCCGAGCGCCCCGTCTCCCGCAGTGGGGGGGATGGCGCCGTCCCAGCCTTTGGGCGCTCCTCACGGCACAGGAAGGAGGACAATGATCCTCTTCTACCTTCTGATTACGCAGATGCCGCTCGACCAAGATCCTACGTGGGGAAAATTTCTTGGCGCCGCAACGCTGATCAAGTATCTGGGTCTCGCCTGTGTCTTCTATGCCTTATTGTATGTTACTGCTCGCCGCACCGCTCCGCGTTATCTGAACACCATACAAGCTCGCCTCTTCTTTGTTTTTCTTCTGTTTACTTCTATTTCGTATTGGTTTATGGGCCCTGAATTCTCCATCCGTACGAGTCCATTTATCACCTCTGTTTCGATGGCCTTCTTATTCTTTGTGGTACTGAGCACTGTAGACACGCTTCCGCGTCTGCGCTGGACCCTCCTCGCAGCGGTGGCCTCAATGGGCTGGGCATCTCTGTTCGTGGTGAGAGAATGGATGAGAGACCCGATGTGGCGGCCGGGCTCGATTGCTGGTGACGCCAACTACTTCGCCTTGGATACTTGCCTGATAGTTCCTCTGGCCTTTCTTTTCGTGTGGCGTTCCCGTGTTTTATGGGAGCGAGTTTTTGCACTCGCGTGCCTCCTCGCCACCCTCGGAGCCAGCATGCTGGGTGGTTCGCGAGGCGGTTTCATCGCCCTCGCGGTGGCGTTCCTCTGGCTGGTGTGGCATTCGCCTCGTCGGCTGCGCAACCTTACCGTCATCGTTCTCCTGCTAGCCCCGCCGCTCTTGTTTTTCCCGTTCTCTCCTGTGCGTCGTATGCTTCACCCCAAGCAGAGCGACTTGAACGGCGAAAATGCCCGGCGTGTCGCTTGGGAGGCTGGCCTGCGGATGGTGGAGCGCCATCCGATCCTCGGTATTGGGCTCGGAGAATTTAAGCCGCAGATGGTGAAGTATAACGATCCGGGGGATACATTTGCATCCATAGCCCACAATAGCTATCTGGAGATAGCCGCAGAGAGCGGCGTGCCTGCTTTACTTGTGTTCATAACCATGCTTTTCTTTACATACCGCACCCTTGGCCGGGTGCGACGTTTGGCCTCAGACTCGGGTCCGCCGCTGTTATATCTGGCCGCTACCGGCATCCAAGCAGGGTTCTTTGGCTTTTTCCTTGGAGCCTTTTTTCTTTCAGCTGAATATCTGAAGCTGTTCTGGCTTTTTGTATTTTTATCCATGGTGCTGCCGTCGTTTCTACCGGTGAGGGTTGCAGGGCGGCCGAAGAAGAAAGAGTACGTCGCGAAACCAATGGAGGAGGTTCCGGAAGGTGTGGGATGGTGAGTTCCGAGCCTTCGGAAGTTACCATCCATTCTCAGTCTCAGCAATCCCCTCCGCAACACCGGATGGCACACGATGCCCGCGCCTGATTCCTTGCGATTGCCGGATTTTATTGGCGTTGGACCACCGCGCACCGCAACGACATGGGTGCATGAGGCCCTGGTTGGCCACGTGGGGCTGCCCCAAGGCGTCAAGGAAACGGATTTCTTTGTCTGGCGATACAACAAAGGACTGAAATGGTACGCGGCACACTTCCGTGATTGTTCGCCGGCCCGCCCGATCGGAGAATTTAGCCCGAATTACTTCGTCTCGGTGGACGCGCGGGAGCGCATTGCTAAAGACATACCTGGCTGCAAAATCATTTGCACCCTCCGGGACCCCGTGGAAAGGACGTATTCGCACTACCGCAAGATGCGCGAGGGAGAATATTTCTCCGGCAGTTTCGAAGAATGCCTTGAGAAACGCCCGCGAGTGATCGAGTGGTCGAAGTACGGCTCTTACGTCAGAGCTTGGCGCCGTCTCTTCCATGAAGAAAATGTCCTCATCCTTATCCAAGATGACCTGAAGGCGAATTCGCAGGCCTTCCTGAATCAAGTATGCGATTTCATTCGGATCCCGCGAATTGAGGTGGCTAAGTCCAAATCGAAAGACAATTTGGTTAACGCCATTCCTCGCCTTCCGAGAAACGCCCGTCTCGCTCGAGCGGCGCGTCTTGTAAGAGACGGCCTTCAAAAGCGCGGAAACTACGCGATTGTGAATTTGCTCAAACGAACTGGCTTGCGCGATTATCTCTTTAGCGGCGGTCCATCTTTTGAGCCCCTGCGTGCAGAAACCGAGGTGCGTCTGAGAGAAATCTTCCGGCCAGAGGTTGAGGATTTGGAAGAGATGCTTGGCAGAGACTTGTCAGCATGGAAGACGCCCCACTTGGCGTCTGCGGAGCGCTCTCGTAGCGGATGAGAATGTTTCGCCGCCTCGCAGCGGTGAAACACACGGTATGCGAATCGCGGAGATCGCTCCGCAAAGAATAATAAGCTATGCAGGCTCACGGTCTAAACTGCCAGTTAGAAGCGAACGTGCATCGCGTCTCGCAAATGTTTGCCAGAAACATGTCAAGAAATTCTTCCGGTAAACAATGGTGCGTTTAGTATCATGTGTGCAGAAGGTCGCGGAATATCGCGGGAATTAACTCCCGGCTGAGGGACACGAATGGAAGCAGTTTCGCCCCTTGAATTTGTCAAAACGGCATACCATTACGTCGCAGGCAAAAGTGTCGCCGGGAAAAATGCTATCGTCTTTCCCGACGATACATTCCTTGTGTCATATCAAAGGTCTGGAAACACTTGGACCCGCTTTTTGATCGCCAACCTCATTCATCTCCAGGACGTATCGTTCTCCAATGTGGAACAGCTCATCCCTGACATCTACGTTTGTAGCCAAAAATTTCTCTTAGGTGTCAAGCGGCCCAGGCTTCTGAAGAGCCATCAACCCTTCGATCCGGGCTATAAGAAAGTCATTTACATCGTGCGCGATCCTCGCGACGTAGCACTGTCTATGTACCACTGGCAGATGAAACGCCGCCGCATCGAAGATGGGTATTCGATCGAGCAATTTATTACGCGTTTTATCGCCGGCGAATACGAACCCGGCGCCGGTTCCTGGGGGCAGAATGTGGCGAGTTGGCTCGCAGCACGCGGCGGTACCCCCGGCTTTCTTCTTTTGCGGTACGAAGACATGATGAAACATTGCATCCAAGAGCTTGGACGAATCGCCAATTTCTTAGGATTGGAACGAAGCCCCGCTCAGATGGCTCGTGCGGCGGAGCTCAGCTCCGCAGAACGAATGCGCGACCTGGAACGGCGACAATCGAAAGTGTGGAAGACAACGCAAAACACGCGCCAAGACAAGGCTTTTGTACGGTCCGCAAAAACGGGCGGTTGGAAGGATGAGCTGCCGGCTGTTTCCGTGAGTGAAATCGAGAACGCCTGGGGCGCCCTAATTAGGATACTGGGTTATGAGTTGACAATTAATCCGTCACAGCAACACTCCACCGACCAACAGACTCTCCTGCGAAGCCTTCTCGTGCGCTAGGCCGTGAGGATGGCGATTATGAGCGATGCCGCGCATCCCGGCGCGGGAAGTTAATGCCAAGAATGCGAATCCTCCATATCGAAGTCGGCGGCTCGTATGGCGGATCTCTGCGAGCTCTCGAGAATTATTTGTCATGCAGCGATAACGGAAAATTCGAGCATGATCTAATGCTTTATTACCCCACGCCGGGCGCCGAAAGGCTGCAGCGTTTCGTGAAGAACTTACGCATCCGTTTTCCTAAAGCTCCGGCTTCGGCCGCTCCGAGTAACAATCAGGAATTTCCCCCGCCATGGAAACGCTGGCTAAGAGCAACAGGAGCAATGCCCCATCTCAGTCAGACATTGGATTGGACAAGAACGGCCCGGAACTATCCACAGGCGCGTCGTCTGGCACAGGAATTCCAAGCGGGCCAATACGACATCGTGCACATCAACAATACGTTCACCTACAACGTGGAAGCTTTAATCGCTGCCAAGCGCGCTCGAGTTCCTGCTGTTGGCCACGCGAGAAATCCAATCCAGTCTAATTTTTTCAGCAAGTGGGCGTTGCGCATGACCTGTGGGGTGGCAACGGTAAACCAGTGCCTGCAACGGCAGCTCACGGCATGGGCACCCGCGCTGCTAATCCAGACCTGCTACGACGGCATTGCGCTCACCCCTGTCGATCGGAAGTCTGTCGAGGACTTGCGAAATTCTCTCTTACGCTCTGCCACCATCCTGATCGGCTCTGCTGGCCGGCTGGATCGGCAAAAGGGCTACTCTGATCTGATACGTGCGGCGCGCCAAGTGGCAGACGTCCGCAGCGATGTATCGTTTGTCATCGCAGGGGACGGACCGCTTCGCCAGCAGCTCGAGCGTCTGATTGCCGAATTGCAAATGACTGAACACTTTCACTTGCTGGGTTTCCGCCAGGATATCCAGAACGTCATCGGCGCGTTGGATCTGTTTGTGTCCTCGTCTCTCTGGGAGGGATTACCGATCGTTGCCGTCGAATCGATTATGCTGGCGAAGCCAATTGTGGTCACCAATGTGGGAGGCAGTCCGGAGGTCGTTGTGCAGGGGGAAAATGGATACGTTGTTCCCGCAGAGGACCGCAGGGCGCTGGCCCAAGCAATCCTGGCAGCGCTGGAAAATCTGCAGTCCCTCACGGATGGTGCAAGAGAAGTTCGGGACAAAGTGATTGCGCCTATGGAGGTTCATACCAGCGCCCGGGTTCTTGATCAGTTCTTTGAACAAGTGGGGAAATTCAGAATGAATTCGCATTAACGCTACATGATTGCGGGCCGATAGCCATTTTCTCAGCCTCGCGCCGTGTAATTCTGTAGCCTGACAAATCCGCCAGCCAGTCATCATCAACGATGGTCAATGCTAGTCGGTTATGCCATTCGATTGGCCGCCGAGTTCATGGCAAACAACGTGCTATCGGCGGGCCGATCCATTTCGTTAAAGAGACTGGCAGCCTCTGCCAAGCCCAGATCGCTGCGCGATACCGCGGATTCTCCGGATTCAATTCTATAACTTGCTTTCCGGACACATTCCAGTAGTTCCAATGCAAAGGAACCACGCGGGCGCCCCATTGCTGTTTGAATTCGTAGGTGCCCGACCCGATGGACGACCGGCCAAAATCGAAAGTGCGGCATCCCTGCTGCCCTGCGAAGCACAGCATCTGCCAGAACAGAAACATATTCGGTCGGAGGCTCATTGCTCGAGGCAAAGCAGCGCTCCAGTTCGCTTCCATCGTGCCTCGCCAGCTGGTCAGAAACCCGGCCCCGATCGTCTCTTCCTGATGACGCACCCGGCAAACGAATGTCTCATCGGGAAAGTGCTTTAGAACCGCAGCAAAGAATTTGCGACTATAAACAGGTGTTCCCAGCTCTCGCATCTTGAAACAGAAGACTTCATAGAAATCGTCCAAGAATTCCCCTTTCCCGAATTCCGCCTCGAGTCCCAATTTGAGCGACCTTCGCACATTGGTCCTCATTTTGGTGGAAAGGCGCTGTATGTTCTGCTCGGCCTCGGGATAAACGTCGCACTCCAAGGTCACTTTGTTTGTCTTCGCGGGCCATGCCACAGGAGATTCCTCGCGGTGGCGGAGTTCCACGTATTCCGCCTTCACGTCCTGCGCGATCCGCATCGTTTCCGCGAGCAGCGCTTCGCACGCTACTGGTGTATCGGCCACCAGTCCCGCCTCGCTGAAAAACGGCAGCGAGCACAGAAGGCTGCCAAACAGTTTGCTCTTGAGGCAGATGAGGGGAAGAATACCTGAGATCTCTCCGTTCTCCGCGGCGATCAAGTAAAAGGCCTGCCATCCGAATGCTTGTTCAATCACGTATTTCCAGGACCAGCGATGATAATTGACGCAGCGGCTGTGCGCCGTGACAAAACTGTCCCATTTCGCAGAGTCCTTATCTGTGGCAACATTCACTCGCATTCTTATCTCTCAAGTATTGTCCAGAGCGCGATCGCCTTTTTCCTTCGATACTCCGTAAGTTGGAAAAACCGTCGTAGTTCCTATTCAGAACGCAACAGTATGGAACGTGGAGCGTGCGGATAATCCTGCAATCGGCATGGCGAGCGCATCTGCCCTTTTCACGCCGCTGATTGCTTTCGAGTGGTTGCTTCCCATTGGTCCCTTCCAGATTGCCTAGGACCAAGTGAAGCCACTCGATTCGCTCATGACTATCTTACGATAGGACGGAAAATCAAGAGAGTTGCGGTTTTCTTTGAATGACCAAACGCAAACTGCGTTGCGGGGAAAAACGAGTTCAGAATTCCGGCTAACTTGCTTGCTAAGAGATCTCCAGGGATATGCAGTCCCTGGAGTTCCGCGGGGCTGGTTGATGTTAGGGCTGCAGTAGCCAGACTCCGTTCGCGGCCTCGATCTGCGTAATCATGTCGCCGTAGCTCGCTGCTTCGCCTCCACAAGTCAGCCCCTGAATAGGAGCCGAGCAGGACACTGTCCCAGGGACGTCCTCATGGCCGTCGTAGGCGTTGTCATGGATAGACACCAGGCCTTGATTCAAGTCTTGGAAATCCTGCCAGCTCCAGAAATCGAATCCCACAAATTGCGTGTCGCCGTTGTATCCGGGAGTGGTCAGCAGATAATTCACCATGTTGTACCACATCTGACCGCGGGCACTTTGACTCGCCAGGCTGTTGGGATCGCCGGCGTCGGAATGGCAAGACATCGAAGAGTCGGCCTGCGCGTAGATAC
>JBAPRL010000032.1:0-7470 GCA_049281095.1 Candidatus Acidiferrales bacterium | reverse complement strand
CGATCGCGAGCCCTACACTGTGCTCGGTGTCATGCCCAGAAATTTCGTATTCCCTGTGCGTGGACCCGAAGGCAGCGACCGGCCCGCCGAGGTTTGGGTGCCCATTTCCTTCACCCAGACCGAGCTCACCGCCTGGGGCATGTACTTCAACAATAACCTCCTTTGCCGCCTCAAGCCTGGCGTCACGATCGCGCAAGCGCAAGCCGAGGCCAATCTCATCGCGGGGCGCCTCATGCAGGCCTATCCCGCCGCTCTGCTCAAAGCGTTTCCCAATGCGCACCTACGCATCCAAGTGACCCCCTTTCAAAGCGAAGTTATAGGCCCGGTGCAAACACTCCTCCTGGTATTGATGGCCGCCGTTGCGCTGGTTTTGCTGATCGCGTGCGCCAACGTGGCCACGCTTCTGCTTTCGCGCGCAGCTTCGCGCTCCCGGGAAATCGCCATTCGCACCGCGCTGGGCGCTTCGCGCGGCCGCCTGGTGCGTCAGATGCTCACCGAGAGCCTGGTCCTGGCGCTTGCCGGCGGCGTTCTCGGCGTGCTCATCGCGCTCTGGGGCACCAACGGCTTGCTTTCGCTGGTTCCGTCGAGCATTCCGCTGCCGCAAGGCGTCTCCGTTGGCGGCTCTGTGCTGGCATTCGTTGCTGCCGTCTGTTGCGTCACGGCCGTGGTCTTCGGCGCCGCGCCCGCGTTTCAGATTTCCGCCTCTTCGCCACAGAGCGCCCTGCAGGAAGGCGGGCGCAGCGGAACTCCCGGCCGCGCGCGCCGCCGCTTGCAAGGAATCTTCATCACCGCCGAATTCGCGCTCGCTCTCGTGCTGCTCGTCGGCGCGGGCCTGCTCGTGCGCAGCTTCGCGAAATTGCTCGACACCAATCCCGGTTTTCGTCCGGACCGCGTGCTGACCATGAGCGTGCCGCTTCCGTCCAGAGCGTACAGCAAGGCGGCGCAAATCCGGCAGTTTTACCAGCAGGCGCTCGAACGAATCTCGGCCCTGCCCGGCGCGGAATCCGATGGCATCTCGAACGATCTGCCGCTGAACGGCACAATAACTGACGCCGTGCACGTGGAAGGCAGCACCGGCTCCACGCCGGCCACGCGCGTAAGCTGGGTGCTGGGCGATTATTTTCGCACCATGGGAATCCCCGTTCTGCGTGGACGCGCATTTTCGCCGGAAGATCGTCCCGGCACGCAGTTGGTCGCGGTCATCAGCGAGGGCGCGGCCAAGGCGTTGTGGCCCGGGCAGGATCCTATGGGAAAGCGCTTCACCGGCGCCGGCCAGCGTAATCTTCTGACCGTCGTTGGAATTGTCGGCGACGTCAGCGACAGCACCCTCGACACCAAGCCCCTTCCGCACGTTTACGCGCCCTATTTGCAAGTGACCGACGCCCAAATGGAAGATACGGTAATGAACGTGGCGCGCTCGATGAATATCGCCGTGCGCACCGCCGGCGATCCCGCGGCGCTGACTTCTGCCGTCACGGGACAAATTCATGCCCTCGACCCCGACCTGGCCATCGCGCAGATTCGCACTATGGATCAGGATATGGAAGTGTCGGTGGCCGGGCCGAAATTCAACACCTTTCTGCTCGGAATTTTCTCTCTGTCTGCGCTGTTTCTCGCAGCCATCGGAATTTACGGCGTGCTCGCCTACACCGTCGCGCAGCAAACCCACGAAATCGGCATTCGCATGGCCTTGGGCGCGCAGCCGCGCGATGTTTTGCGCTTAGTATTGGCGCGGGGAGCGCGCGTCGCGCTCGTGGGCATCGCCATCGGCTTGCTTGCGGCGTTTGGCTTGACGCGTTTGATGGCCAGCTTGCTCTACGGCATCAGCGCCAGCGACCCGCTCACTTTTGCCGCTGTGGCCATGGTGCTTTTCGCCGTAGCGCTGCTCGCCTGCTACATTCCCGCGCGCCGCGCCATGAAAGTCGATCCCATGGTCGCTCTGCGCTATGAATGATTTTGGCGGTAGCTGCGCCGCGTGTTGCTTTTTTGGTTTTGTTGGCTCGTCACTGATCACTTGTCACTCGTCACTTCTTAACACGAGCGACACGTAAAGGAGCTCCACGATGGCTACGCTGCTGCAAGACATCCGTTACGCCCTCCGCATGCTGCTCAAGTCGCCGGGCTTCGCCGCCGTTGCCATTCTCACGCTCGCGCTCGGCATCGGCGCCAACACTTCCCTATTTTCCGTCGTGAACGGCGTGCTTCTCAATCCTCTTCCCTATCCGCACCCTGACAAAGTCGTAACCGTCGCCAGTTGGGTTCCGGAAGGCGGCGAAGGCTCCATTTCCTATCCCGACCTGTTCGACTGGATCCGCGACAATCACTCCTTCTCTTCTCTGGCCGGTTACAAATCGTTTCAGAGCTTCACTTGGGCGCGCCAAAGCGACGCGGAGCGCGTCTCCTCCACACAAGTCTCTTACAGCTTTTTCTCAACCCTCGGCGTGGCCCCGGCCTTCGGCCGCGATTTCACCCCCGCCGAAGACCATGGCGGCGCCGCGCCCGTCGTGATTCTTAGCGCGCCGTTCTGGAAATCCAAATTCGCTTCTTCGCCCGACGTCATCGGCAAGACCATGAATCTCAATGGCACCGACTACACCATCGTCGGCGTGCTGCCCTCCAATTTCTACTTCTGCTGCCGCAACATCAATTTCAGTCCCGGCGACGTGTACGTGCCTCTCAGCGCCACCAAGAATCCGCTCTTCACCGACCGCAAGATCCATCCCGGCATCTTTGCCGTCGGCCGCATCAAGGAAGGCGTCACGCTCGCGCAAGCGCGCGCCGACATGGCCGCCATCGCTCACAATCTCGCCGTCACCTATCCCGACGCTGACAAAGACCGCGGCATCGCTGTCACCCCCGTAAAACAGGAAATGGTGCAGGGCATCGAGCCGTTCCTTCTTGTCCTGCTGGCCGCTGTCGGTTTCGTGCTCCTCATCGCCTGCGTGAACGTCGCCAATTTGTTGCTGGCGCGCTCCACCGGACGCGCCCGCGAATTCGCCATTCGCGCCGCGCTCGGCGCCACGCAGGGCCGCGTCATTCGCCAGTTGCTCACCGAGAGCGTTCTCCTCGCCTTTGTTGGCGGCGGACTCGGCTTGCTTCTCGCTTCCTGGGGCACCAGCGCAGCGCTTTCCATTCTTCCTAGCACTTTGCCGCGCGCCAGCAACGTGAGCATCGATCCACGCGTCCTGCTCTTCACGCTGGTCGTTTCGCTTCTCGCCGGAATTCTCTTCGGACTCGCGCCCGCGCTTAAAACTTCCCAGCCTAATTTGCACGAAGCGCTCAAAGAAGGCGGCCGCGGCTCGAGCGGCGCGCGCTACCGCACCCAGGGAATTTTTGTCGTCGTCGAAATGGCCCTCGCCGTCGTTTTGCTCGTCGGCGCTGGACTCACCATTCGCACCCTCGTCGGCCTCTGGAGCGTCAATCCCGGATTTGATCCGCACAATGTGCTTAGCTTCAACGTCGGCTTTCCGTCTTCGCTCGTCGGCGCAACCGCCGCGCAAATTCGCGCCGATCTTCTTCAGGTCAGCGACAAAATCGCCGCTGTTCCCGGCGTGCAAGCTGTCTCTCTGATGAACGGCGCCGTTCCCATGTCTGAAGAAAATGACCTGCCGTTTTGGATCGACGGCACACCCAAGCCCGCGACAGAAAACAGCATGCCGGATGCGCTGTGGTACAGCGTCGGCCCCGATTATTTGAAAGTGATGAAAATCCCGCTTCTGCGCGGCCGCTTCATCGGGCCGCAGGACAGTGGAACTTCTCCCGGCGTGTGCGTCATCGATGAAACGTTCGCCCGCAAGTATTTCGGCAACCAGGACCCCATCGGTAAGCGCCTCGACTTCGACCTGATTTACAAGCAGCTCGAAATCGTCGGAGTGGTCGCGCACGCCAAGCAGTTCGGCCTCGACGAAAACGCCAGCGCTCCCGTTCAGGCGCAGATGTACACCTCCACGCTCCAGCTTCCCGATCAGTTGATGCAGGCGTTTTTCAGTTCGGCCGGCTTCATCGTTCGCACCACAGGCTCGCCCGACGCATTCGCCGGCGCCATCCGCAGCGCCGTGCACGATTTCAACAGCAAAGCCGTTTTCTACCAGCCGGACACCATGGACAACATTATTTCGCGCTCGCTCGCCGCGCGCCGCTTCGCCATGATTCTCCTCGCCGTTTTCGCCGCGCTCGCCCTGCTGCTCTCCAGCATCGGAATCTATGGCGTGATTTCCTACATCGCCGGCCAGCGCACCCATGAAATCGGCATTCGCATCGCTCTCGGCGCGCAAAGAAGCGACGTCCTGAAGATTGTCCTCGGGCAGGGCGCGCGCCTTGCGCTCATTGGCGTAGCCATTGGCCTCGCCGCCGCCGCCGGATTGACGCGCCTGATGACCACGATTCTCTACGGCGTCAGCACGACAGATCCCCTGACGTTCGCCGCCGTCGCCGTCGTGTTGACGCTCGTCGCGCTGGCCGCCTGCTACATTCCCGCGCGCCGCGCCATGCGCGTCGACCCCATGGTCGCCCTGCGCTACGAGTGACGAGTGCCAAGTGACGAGTGACCAGAAAAAGCCGCGCAGCTATCGCGATCTGATTGTTTGGCAGAAAGGTATCGCGCTCGTGAAAAGGATTTACGAAATCACGGCGACGTTTCCGACGGAGGAAAAGTTCGGCTTGATGTCCCAGATGCGCCGAGCCGCTGTTTCCATCCCCTCGAATGTTGCCGGGGGGCAAGCCCGAAAATCAACTCGCGAATTTGTACAATTTATCAGCAATGCCGAAGGTTCGCTCGCCGAACTCGACACGCAGATCGTCTTGGGCCAGGAACTCAATCTGATCAATGCAATGGAATCCCAGAAAACCGCCCTACAAATTGACGAGTTGCGCCGAATGCTCAATTCCTTACGCCGGCGACTGATGGGAGCACGCACGCCATGAGATACCCGCGCTCGCCCTTCTCTGCTCATCCACGTGTGACCGTCACTGGTTTGGTTCTCGCGCGCTTATCACTTGTCCTGCTTTCGGCTTTTGCTTGCTCGTCACTTGTCACTCGTCACTTGTCACTTTTCTTGAGAGGCGCACCATGACGACATTACTCCAAGACCTGAAATACGCCGCACGCACTTTCCTCCGCAACCCTGCATTCTTCGCTTTCGCCGTGGCCGTCCTGGCGCTCGGCATTGGCGCCAACACCGCCATTTTCAGCGTTGCCTACAACGTTCTTCTGCGCCCGCTTCCCTTTCGCAACGCCAACCGGCTGGTCATGGTCTGGGAAGAAGACTCCGCCTACGGCTTTCCCGCAAACACGCCCGCGCCCGGCAATTTCTCCGCGTGGAAATCTGGAAACAATGTCTTCACGGACATGGCCACGATGGGCGACCGAACGTTCGACCTCACCGGCAGCGGCAATCCTGAACAGTTCCTCGCCAAGCAAATCACAGCGAATATGTTCCCGCTGCTCGGCGTCAAGCCCGCTCTCGGGCGCACCATCACGCCGGAAGAGGACAAGCCCGGCGCGAATCACGTCGTCATTCTGAGCCACGGCGTCTGGATGGCCAATTTTGGCGGCGACCCGCAAATCGTCGGCAAACAAATTTCGCTGAACAGCGCGAGTTACACCATCATCGGCGTGATGCCGCGCGGCTTTATCTTCCCCGACCGCGAAACGCAAATCTGGACGCCCATCGGCTTCTCCGACGAAGAACTCGCCAATCGCGGCAGCCACTATCTCAACGTCGTCGCCCGCTTGAAGGACGGCGTCTCGCTCAAGACCGCTAATGCCGATCTCGCTGTCATCGCGCAGCATCTCCAGAAACAATTCCCCAACACCAACGCAAAAGAAGGCGCCTTTGCGGTTCCCTTCCGCAACACGCTGACCGGCAGTTCGCGCACTGCCGCCATCATTCTTCTCGGCGCCGTCGGCTTCGTCCTGCTGATTGCGTGCGCCAACGTCGCCAACCTTCTTCTCGCGCGCGCCGCCGGCAGACAAAAAGAGCTGGCCATGCGCATGGCCCTCGGCGCCGGCCGCGGCCGTATCATCCGCCAACTTCTCACGGAAAGCATCCTGCTCTCCGTCGTCTCCGGCTGCGCCGGCCTGCTTCTTGCCATTTGGGCCACGCCTTTCCTCGCCCATCTGATCCCCGACGGCCTCGCGCCGCTCACCGGCTCCGGCATCAACGTCGACGTTCTCGCCTTTCTGGTCGCCGTTTCGATTTTCTGCGGCATGCTTTTCGGACTCGCTCCCGCGCTGCGCATTTCGCGCCTCGACCTCGTCGGCGTAATCAAGCAGGGCGGCAGCCGCGGCGGCGTCGGCGCCGGTACGCGCATGCGCGATATTCTCGTCGTCGCCGAAGTAGCGCTCGCCCTCGTTCTCTTTTCCGGCGCCACGCTCATGGTCCGCAGCTTCATAAACGTTCGCAACCTCGACCCAGGCTTCCGCCCCGCGCACGTTCTCGCCGCAGAAACCGAATTGCCTTCGCCCCGATACGATAATCTTTCGCTGCGCAATGCCTTCTTCCAGCAAGCTCTCGACCGCATCAATCATCTTCCCGGCGTCGTCGCCGCCGGCTGCACCACGTGGCTTCCTCTCACCAATTGGGGCGGCGCTGGCGGCATTACCATTGAAGGACGCTCCGCGGACGATCCCAGCCACGTCATAATTCCAAATCTGCGCATGATCAGCGACGAATACGTTCAGGCCATTGGCATGCGCTTGCTCTCAGGGCGCACCTTCGACGCGAGCGATGGTGCGAACACCCGGCGCGTTGCTCTCATTAACCAAACAGCAGCGAAAAGACTTTGGCCCCGCCAAGACCCCATCGGCGCGCGCTTCAATCGCGGCAACACGTCGCCGCAACAGTGGATCACCGTCGTCGGCATCGTCGCCGATGTCCGTCAAGCCGGGCTCGATGTCCCGCCACGCCCGGAGATTTATCTCCCTTACGATCAGCATGATTATGACGCGCCATCGTACCTGGCCGTGCGCACCGCGGGCGATCCCATGGCCCTCGCCAACGCCGTCCGCGAACAAATCTGGGCCGTCGACAAAGACCAGCCCGTCACCGGCGTGATGCCGCTCGAAAACATGCTCAGCGACTACCTTGCTCCGCGCAAACTGCAATCCTCGCTCCTCGGCGGATTCGCCGGCTTCGCACTGCTTCTTGCCGCGCTCGGAATTTACGCCGTGCTGGCGTTTTCCGTCACGCAGCGCACCCAGGAAATCGGCGTGCGCGTCGCCCTCGGCGCGCAGCAATCCGACATTCTTCGCCAAGTTCTCTCGCAGGGACTGAAGCTCGCGGGATCAGGCGTGGTGATTGGCGTTGTCGGCGCGCTCGCGCTTAGCCAAGTGCTCGCCACTTTGCTTTTCGGCGTCAGCGCCACCGATCCGCTCACCCTCTCGGGCGCCGTCGCCGTGCTTTTGGCCGTCGCCGCCGCGGCCTGCTACATTCCCGCGCGCCGCGCCATGCGCGTCGACCCCATGGTCGC
>JBAPRL010000031.1:0-7333 GCA_049281095.1 Candidatus Acidiferrales bacterium | reverse complement strand
CTTCAGTTTTTTGCGTAGGGTTTGGCTGCAACGATCCCACTTCCTTCCTTTACCGTGACGGTCTGGCCAGCGGAGACATCCTTGAGACGGTCGACCTGACCGCTGGGCCAATGGATCTCGACTTCTTGCGCGTTCGTATTCTGGCCGAGACCGAAAGTAAGGACAAGTTCGCTGGAAGACAAATAGCTCGAGCCGCTGGCCAGCATTTTGTGCTGAGTGATGCCGCCTGCAAGCACGCGCACCACGGAGTCGAGCCCATCGCGATTGGATTTTGTGCCAATCAGCTTGATGCGCAGACTGTGATTTGTGCCGCCCTCGTTGCGGAAAAGAACCGCCAGTCCCGAGTTTGTCGAAATCAAAATGTCCAGCTTGCCGTTGTTGTAGATGTCCGCGTAGGCGGCGCCGCGCGCGACTCGTGGAATGTTGAAGGATGCGCCCATGCGCGCGGTCACGTTGGCAAACTTTCCACCGCCGAGATTTCTAAATAGTAGCGGCGGCTCAGCATAGTGGACCTGGCGCTGAACTTCCTGGATATCACGCTGAATGTGGCCATTGGCGACGAAAATATCGGGCCAGCCGTCGTTGTCGTAGTCAAAGAAAAAACAGCCAAAGCCAAGCGTCAGCAGACTGGAGCGGCCGATTTCGGAATGAGGCGCCTCGTCGACGAAGAGGCCGTTGCCTTCGTTGTGGTAGAGGGCGAGCATCTGATTGGAAAAGTTGGAGACGAGAATGCTGGAGAAGCCCGAATGGTCGTAATCCGAGGCGGCGACGCCCATGCCTGCGCGAGCAACGCCGTTTTCACTGAAACCGACGCCGGACATCACAGCTTTCTCGGTGAAGGTTCCATTGTGGTTGTTGACGTAGAGCTTGTTCGGTTCGGTGTCGTTGCTGACAAAAATGTCCGGCCAGCCGTCGTTGTTGGCGTCGAAAACCGTAATGCCGAGACTCTTGGAGGTTGGATCGTAAAGGCCAGCTTGCTTAGTGACGTCGGTGAAAGTGCCATTGCCATTGTTGTGCCAAAGGCGCAAGGAAGCGCCTTTGTAAGATTGCGGGGTGCAATAGGATTTGGTGCGGCCGTCGAGGGTGCAATAGATGTCCGTCTCGGGCGTCCATTGAACGTAATTCGCGACGAGGAGATCCAGACGGCCGTCGCGGTCGTAGTCGATCCAGGCGGCGCTGGTGCTGAATTCATTGGGCCCCCAGAGACCAGCCTGCTTGGTGACGTCGGTGAACGTCCCGTTGCAATTGTTGCGGAAGAGATGGCTTTGGCCGAGCGCGGTGACAAAAATGTCGTCGCAGCCGTCGTTGTTGTAGTCGCCGACGGCCACGCCCATGCCGTACATTTCGACATCGAGTCCGGCCTGGCGTGTGACGTCGGTGAAGGTGCCATCGCGGTTGTTGCGGTAAAGGGCCATGTATGAGTGGCGCGTGCCATGGCCGGGCCAGTCTTTTCCATTGATGAGGAGGACGTCGGGCCAGCCGTCGTTGTTGTAGTCAATGAAGGCAACGCCTGGGCCCATGGCCTCCGGCAACCACATTTTTCCAAACGCGCCATTATTGTGAGCGAAATGGATGCCCGCGGCGCGAGTGACGTCCTGAAAAAGGATGGGTGATGCGGGGGGTTTCTGCGCATGCAGACCGGCAAGCAAGCAAGTGACAGCCAGAACGGGGAGCACGAGGCGGGGTCTGCGCCAGAGTTGGTGCCCGTGTTTGTGAATGAGCGGCTTATTCACGGGCGAGAGCCCCTTGATCTCGGCGGATCGCCACCGGGAGAAGGCGGCTGCAAAGGCGCGGATTCGATTTCGTGGATGGGCTGGCGTTCGTTGTTTTCATTGGGATGGCTGCGAAGATAGGGCCCGGTCAGAGAATCTTCTGCTTCGTTGGCCTTGAAGCGCAAATAGCGCAGCTCGTAGTCGTGAGCGCGGCTCGGTTGACCAAGTCCGTTATAGCAAAGCATGAGGCTGTAATTTGCTTCCACGTCCTCCGGGTCGATTTGAAGCACCGTCTGAAACTCGCGAATCGCTTCCGGGTAGCGCCGCTCGAGGAATAATGTGCGGCCAAGATCGTTTCGTGCGACGCGATCGTTCGGATATTGCTCCAGCGCGATTCTCAGCTGCGCGATAGCCGAATCGTACTGTCCGCGGTCACGCAGCAGCGTGGCGTAGAAAAAGTGCGCGCTGGCCAGGGTGGGCGCGACTTCGAGGCACTGCGTGAGGACCTGTTCTGCGCCGGAGAGATTGCCTTCCTGCAAGCGTACGCGCGCCATGTTGACCCAGCCGTCGCCGCGCGTTGGCGCGGCTTGGGCGACGTTCTCGAAGGCGGATTCGGCGCCTTGCAAGTCGCCCTGGAGAAGCAGTCCGATGCCGTAGTCATTCCAGCGCTGCCAGTCGGCGCCTTCGACATCGATTTTCGGTTTGGGAAAAGAAGCATCCGCAGGCAACACTTGCAATTCGGCCTTGCTTTGCGCCATGACGACGATGGGCGCGTTGGGAATGCCGGGGCGTTTGCCGGAATCGTTCTTGGTGTTTCCCGTGAAGGTCCACTTCGTATCATCGTAAGCGGGAGAGACGGCCGGACTGTGCTGGCTCGGATCTTGCATTCCCGCAAAAGAGAACTGCGTGAACCACCAACTGAATTTGCGGTAATTCAGCTTTGCGGTAAGCGTGATGCGGTTGCCGGCGTCTTTCGGGATGTACAGACGATAATGAATCGTGTCGGCCGCTCCCGGCGGAATCAGGCGGACATAGATAACCGCGCGCTCGGCCCAGGCGTTGCGCTTGTTGATGGGATTGCCATGCGCATCGATCAGCAGCGAACGATAAAATTGTGCAGCAGGGTCGACGGGCCCATCGCCGTCGTCGTTTGCGCCCGCCTCGCCGCTCCAGAAAAGCGAGCGGCCATTTTCGTCGGTGGCGTGAAGTTCGAGCCATAGATCGAAGGCGTCGACAGTGCCTCCGGGGAAGAAATGCCCGACGCTGCGCGTGCGAACGACCACGTCGACGCGCTCGGTATCTCCGCGACGAACCTGAACAGGGAAGCGGCCGAACGGCGCAGTGAGGCGAGACGCTGGCGTGGCGAGTCCTTGCTGGCCGACGGGCGCCTGAAACGGCGCTTCCTCGCCAACGCCGAACGTGGTCTGAATCTGCTGCATGGCGCCGACGGATGCTCCCGCGGGCGACGGGTTTGCTTCCGAGGGCTTCGATTGCTCCGGTGAAAGCCCGAAAATGTCGACGCTGACTTGATTGTCTTCCAAGAACTTCTCAACGGCGTCCAGTTGCTGCGCATCTTCATTTTCGTAGGGTAAAGCAGTATTCGCCGCAGGGAAACGGTGCGAATGGATGACGCCCGCATAATTGCCGAAATCGCCCGAGTGCACCGCCGGCATGTGGCAATCGGTGCAGGTTTGCGGATGCGGCGGATAATAAAATGAACGAGCGCCCTCGCCGGAAACTCCGCTGGCCTGCCAGTTGTCGTATTCGTTGAAGCCGCGCGTCCAGCGGTAATGGTTGACAGGAAAATCGAGATGCACCTTGTGGCAGGAGGAACAGAATTCCGCTGTCTGATTTTTTACGAACGGTTTCATGAACACGCGGCGATGCGGCTCGGGGTCCAACTTCAGCAGAAAATCAACCAGATGATGCACGACGGAGTTCTTGCTGGTGGCCAGGTCATTCAAGGGCGGATATTCGAGAACATAATTGTTCTGGCCCATGGTGGACTGAACGGCAACGATCGAGTGGCACATCACGCAGCCCAAGCCCGCTTGCCCCTCCGGAGTATTTTCGACTTCGCGGACGGGGCGGTCGAACATTCCGGTCAAGAGCAACGCGGGATCGTGACAGCCGGCGCACCACTTCGAAGGACGGATGCCAACGGTGTCCTGCATGTACTCAATGCTCTTGCGGTACCACTGATTGTTGAAGGAGGAGAAATGATGTGCGGAACCTTCCCACTGGCGATAAATGTCCGCATGGCACTGTCTGCACGTCTCGGATTCCATAAAAAACTCATTAGGGATTCGCGCATTGTTCGCCACCTCGACGGAGGCAGGGAAAAACGGTCCCGCGGAGCCGCCCCCTTCGTCGTTCATGGTGGCCGGCGCAATCTTCGGATTTTCGATCTTGTAGGACACCTGCCGACGCGTAGTGCGCAGACACCATGCGCCGTAGGAAACGGCAGCGAATAAGACGACGATTACCGTCCAGCACGCGGCGCCAGGAATTGCGCCGCTGAAGAAACGCTGGCGGCGCAGCCAAGAACCGAGAAGCAAGATGACGCCGAGAATGCTTGCGATGATATGTGCGCCCAGCATCGGGAAATCGTTGCGCAGAGTCCCTGTGAAAATCAGCGCGACGCCGATGCAGCCGCCCAGAGCTAGGAAGCTCCAGGCAGCGCGGTCAATGATCCGAGAGTCGCGCCAAATTCTGCCGAAAAGAAAAAAGAGAAGCGCAAGGAAGGCAATTCCGGCGACGAGATGCAAAAGAACGAAAGCGTAGAAATGAAGGGTGGGAGTCGGCCAGGCATACTCGTAAACGGCCGTGAAAAGGAGTACGACAAGCAGGCCGGGGAACCGTTTTCTTGTCATCGCCTTCGTCGCGTTCTAAACATCGGCGCCCCTCAAACCGAATTCAGCGAAACATGAAGACACTGAAGATACAGGATGCGCACGAGCGTATCGAAGCGGAATTCGGCTTGCAATAGGATTCGGGAAGATATTATTGCGAGGCTCGAAGTCTTTTCATCTGTTGTGGCGCCCCGGCGGCGAAAAATGTCAGCGGCGATTGCCCAATTCTTCACAGACTGCGTGACGGAATTGGGTGCTAGACTGTGCTGCTCAGATTTCGCACGGGAGGCACCATGCACCAACATGCCGAGCGGCGGCGGAAGAGTCTGACATCTCTTTCCGCCATGCAAATGGCGGCGGCAGTGCGAGCGCACGAAATACGGCCAACGAATTTGGTGGAAGCGCACCTGGAACGAATTGCGCGCCTGAATCCGCAGGTCAATGCGTTCGTACACATCGATTTCGAGGGAGCGCGGCGGCAAGCCAGCGCGGTCGATGCTGCCGTGGAGTCCGGCGAAGCGGCTGGACCGCTGCACGGAGTGCCGCTAAGCATCAAGAGCTCCATCGACGTTGCAGGCTGGCCGTGCAGTTGCGGTTCTCGTATGCGCGCCGATCATGTGGCGCAACATGATGCGCCGCTTGTCTCACGCCTTCGCGACGCGGGAGCGATCCTGCTGGGAAACACCAACGCGCCGGAATTCCTAATGGCTTACGAGACGGACAACCTGATGACGGGGCGCGCGAACAATCCGTGGGACTTGAATCGCACGCCGGGCGGCTCAAGCGGCGGAGAAGCTGCCGCGATTGCGGCGCGGTGCTCGGCCGGCGGCGTGGGCAGCGACGGAGGCGGGTCGATTCGAGTGCCCGCGCATTACAGCGGCATCTGCGGTCTGAAGCCCACTCCGGGGCGCGTTCCTGCGACGGGGCATTTTCCCGAGTCGGCAGGACCGTTCGCATCGCTGGGGGTTGTGGGACCAATGGCGCGAACGGTTGGCGATGTGAAGCTGCTTTTCGAAGTGATGGCGGGACCGGACGACGGTGACCCGATGTCCGCGCCGGTGCCGCTGCGTGCTCCGCTGGAGAAAGACGTTCGTCAATCGCGCATCGGATTTTTTGAAGAGGATGGCCGAATTCCCGTAACGCTCGAGACGCGCGTGGCGGTGCGAACTGCGGCGAGCGCCTTACGGGCGGCGGGGCATGTTGTTGAGCCGTTTCTGCCGGACGAATTGGAATCGGTGCGACGGATTTGGTGGAATCTTTTCGGACGCGCCGGGCAGCTCGCGTTGGGGCCCCTGTACGAGGGAAGGGAATCGGAGCTGAGTCCGATCTTGAGGGAGTTCATCGGCATCGTGCGCGCGGAGCCGCGATTGACAATTGAGGAATTCATGAACACGCTGCTCGAGCGCGACGCCGTTCGCGCGCGGTTTCTTCACCAGATGGAACGGTACCCAGTTCTGCTTTGCCCGGTTTGCGCGGTGCCGGCTTTCGTGCACGGCGAGCGAGAATGGAAAATCGAAGGGCGCATGGTGCAATATCTCGATGCGATGAGCTACTGCCAGTGGTTCAACGTGCTTGGCAATCCGGCGGTTGTTGTGCCGGTGGGACGCTCATCCGAAGGGCTGCCGATCGCGGTGCAGGTGGTTGGGCGGCCGTTCGAGGAAGAAATGGTGCTCGCGGTGGCGCAAGAAATCGAATCGAGTTGCGGCGATTTGGGAGAGCCGCCGCTGGAGTGAAGTGAACGCCGAGCATCACGCAAACGCGTAGGGCAGCGGAATCACGTGTCAAGAGAAGTGAGCGACCACTTCGAAATGCTTTTCGGCGCCCGTCGGGAAAATGGCAACGTCACCGTGCGTGCCACCGAGCTTGACTGACCAACCATTGACGGTGATGCTTCGCAAAGTATTCTCTTTCGGCAGGCGGAACTTTACGTGCAACTCTTTTGGAGCGCCGGCTTTGGCGAGCAAGACGTTCGCGGTAACACTGTTCGCGGCTGTATCCGCAGCCATTCTGAAATTCACTCTGCCCCAGCGGGTCGGCGCCTGGTCAATCCTGATTTCCTTGCCCGAACCGAGCCAGTCCCGCGGTATGCCCTTCGCCAGATAGAGGCGGTCTTCGTCTGAATCCTCGAGCACAAGCATCCAGCGGACCAACAGCGGAATCGTTTGCTGCGCCGGGATGCAGAAGGTCGCGGTGTCGCCATCGATGCCGGAAACCTCGCCGGCCGTCCAGCTGCCGCGCGTGTGGTCATGGAAGCGATGTGAGTAAAGGAAGAGCAAATATTCTTCGATTCGGTCGAGACGCAGCAGCGTCAGCGCGTAGCCGTAGGAGATGAAGCCGAGAATGTCGCGCCCGGTGGGATGAGGCGGCTCGACATTGGCGACCACGCCGAGAGTGGTGGCGCCGTACGCGCGCATGCAATCGATCACGAGATTTGCCAATTCGGGTGGCAACATGTCCGCATGCAATAACTCGGCGTAAGGCCGATGCGGCCACTGCTGCGGGCTCGGCCGTTCCTGTTCCATGGACTCCCAAAATGTGAGCGTCGTGCCGGGGTATGTTCCGATGTACGGCGGATCCTTGTCGCCGCGCACATTCTTCTTGATGCTCGCGGCGACGGCATCTTGCAGAATCTTGCTGCGGCGCAGCCAATCGCCTGTGGCTTTTTCGGTGGCCGGAGCGGGTTTGATGCTGCGCCACGTTTGGCTGATGTCCTTCAAGCCTCTGGCTGCAAAAGCGCTGTTCGCGAAATAGGGAAGCCACCAAGTTTCC
>JBAPRL010000030.1:0-25512 GCA_049281095.1 Candidatus Acidiferrales bacterium | reverse complement strand
GTGTTACGCCAGAAATCGCTTCAGTTTATGGAAAGTTGGACCCTGATCATATCACAGTCGCTGGAATATGACGGCGATGCAGGAATCGCTTCACGCCACTTTGTATTCGCATTGAAAGCGAATGCGATATCGGCTAACGTGTCGCGCGGGATAGACTTTCCGTGGCGACAATGAAGCTCGTCAGCATAGTCGTGATACTGGCTTGCGCAGCTGGTCTCATCGCGGCAAGCGGAACAACTGCGGTTCCACAGCAGATTGAGCCTATTCATCCCCGCCAGGCCAGCACATCTCTCAACGAAACAGGACCGGCCACTCGCAGTGACTTCTTGGGAGATGCGGCTTGCAGGGAATGCCACCAGGAAATCGGCGACGCATATGCGCGCACCGCGCATCACCTGACATCGCAACTTCCCAGCGAGGATTCCATCCTGGGCAAATTTACGGCCGGCGAAAACATCCTGAAGACAGGCGATCCTGACCTGTATTTCCGCATGGATGCGAGAGCAAGTGGATTTTACGAGACGGCCATATTCTGGCAGCCGCCGGACCAGGAGACGCGAACGGAGCGAATCGATATCGTCACGGGGTCGGGACATAAGGGCCAAACTTATTTGTACTGGAAAGGCAATCAGCTTTTTCAATTGCCGGTATCTTACTGGACGGATTTGAAAGCTTGGATCAATAGCCCAGGTTACACCGAGGGTGTCGCGAACTTCGACAGGCCGATTTTTCCTCGGTGCCTGGCGTGTCACGCTACGTACTTTCAGTCGATTCCGTCCGTGAAGGTCGAAAACTACTATAAGAAAACTGGATTTGTTCTGGGGATCTCCTGCGAGAGATGCCACGGGCCGGGCCGAGCGCATGCGGAGTATGAGCGATCGAAACTTGCCGCGATTTCTTCGGCCATTGATCCCATCGTGAATCTGTCGAGTCTCTCGCGGGACCGGCAAATTGATGTATGCGCGCAGTGTCATGGCGGCATCGGGGAGGCAATTGCGCCGGCATTTTCATACGTCCCCGGACAGCAACTGGAGAATTACGTCATGCTGCCGCGTCCCGACGCGGAGGCGCGGGTTGACGTGCATGGCAATCAGGTGGCTCTTATGCAAAGAAGCCGCTGCTATCAAAACTCACAGATGATGACCTGTACGACGTGCCATGACGTGCATGCGCCCGAACGCGCCGCAGCATCTTATTCGGAAAACTGTTTGCATTGTCATCAGGATCGGGACTGCGGTGAATTTGTGAAGCTGGGTGCGAAGATTCGTGGGAACTGCATCGATTGTCACATGCCGTTGCAGGACTCTAACCTGATCGTCTCCGACTTGAATGGCCAACAGGTCAAGGCGAGGATCCGGAATCACTGGATCAAGGTTTACACGAGGGGACAAAATCCGTGAGGTATTACAGAAAGCTCGCTCACACAAACAACTAGGGCGGTTCCGGCGCGACAATGCCCCAGTCCTCACAAGGGAGTCACCACCTTAGACACTCCACTACCGCTTTCCCGGCCTGTGAGATCTATGCCCGGTTGAGTATACTGTTCTGGGCCGCCCGCAACAGAGCGCGCCAGTTCGTTTGGAGCCAGGATGCCGGTCACAGAAAAAATCCCGAATTACATTGAAGGTGAGTGGAAGAAGAGCTCTGCTCAGGATTGGCAGAGTGTCATCAACCCAGCCACGCAACGACGACTCGCGGAGGTTCCTCTTTCAACCGGGGACGATGTCGCATTGGCGGTTGAAGCTGCTGCCGCAGCGTTTCCTCGCTGGCGACGCACGCCCCCCGAAGAGCGAATCCAGCCGCTCTTTAAGCTGAAGCAACTGCTGGAAGACAATCTCGATGAATTGTGCCGGATCATTACGAAAGAAAACGGTAAGACCCTCGGCGAATCCAGGGGCGAGATGCGTCGTGCCATTGAAAACGTCGAAGTCGCCTGCGGAATTCCGATCCTGATGCAAGGCTACAATCTCGAGGATGTGGCGCGCGGAATCGATGAAACGATGATTCGCCAGCCTCTGGGGATCGTCGCAGCGATCACCCCCTTTAATTTCCCCGCCATGATTCCGTTTTGGTTTCTTCCCTACGCCGTCGCCACTGGCAACACGTTTATCTTGAAGCCGTCCGAACGCGTACCGCTCACGATGCGTTTTGCCTTCGAGCTGCTGGAGCGCGCGGGATTTCCGAAAGGCGTTGTGAACCTCGTCAACGGGGGCAAAGTGGTTGTGGACGCACTGCTGGATCATCCGAAAGTTCGAGCCATCAGCTTCGTCGGTTCGACCCCGGTTGCCAGGTACATTTACGCGCGAGCGGCGGGGAACGGTAAGCGCGCTCAATGCCAGGGCGGTGCCAAAAATCCCGTAATCGTCCTGCCGGACGCAGACCTGGAATCGGCAACTCAGATTATCAGCGACAGCGCGTTTGGATGTGCCGGCCAAAGATGCCTCGCTGTTTCGACTGCTGTCATGATCGGTGATGCGCAAAAAAACTTCCGCGATGCCATCGCTGACAACGCCTCCAAATTGCGAGTGGGGGACGGTCTTGATCAAAACGTGCAGATGGGACCCGTCATCACATCGCAAAGCAAGGCAAGAATTGAGGACCTTATAGGCCGCGGCGCGAAGGAAGGCGCGAATGTGCTCCTCGATGGCCGCAACGCCACAATCGTCAACCGAGAATCTGGCAATTTTATCCGCCCGACGATACTTGATGGACTCCCATCAACCAGCGCACTCGTCGACACAGAAATCTTCGGTCCCGTGCTGAGCCTGGTGCATGCCGGCGATCTGGACGAGGCGCTCGCTATCCTCGATCGCAGCCCTTTTGGGAATCAAGCTTCCATATTTACTTCGAGTGGCGCGTCGGCGCGGCGTTTTCGTTACGAGGCGCCCGCAGGGAATATCGGCATCAATATCGGCGTAGCCGCCCCGATGGCCTATTTTCCATTTACCGGATGGAAGGACAGCTTCTTCGGCGATCTTCACGGACAGGGTCGCGATTCAGTGGAGTTTTACACGGATAAAAAAGTGGTGGTGGAACGCTGGGGCAAGGAGCACTCGCGAAAATTCTGACATTTGGAAAATAGCTGCGCGCTCCGCTTCGGCCTCCGGCTCATCTTCCGCCGAGCCCCCGCAAACTCAGAAATAAACGTAAGAGGCTCATTTCAAAGAAAGACTAACGAAGAGGTATGCGGTCGAGTGGATTCGAACCACCACGGTATTGCTACCGTCAGCCCCTCAAGCTGATGCGTCTGCCAGTTCCGCCACGACCGCACAGGGAAAACGGCAAAAAATGATTCTAGCAGAAGTCCCGCCTATTTGTGAGGCACCGGACTCTGAGGAGCAGGCACCCGCACAGGAAGCTTTGCCGGCCTTGAAGGCGCTGTCGGCATGGTCTGTTCCAAAATCGAACTGCCCTGCGCTGTGGTGGGGGCGCGTTTCAGGGAGAGCGCAAGCGAACTCATCATGAAAACGATCGCGCACCACGTTGTTGCCTTGGTCAGAAACGTTGCCGCTCCGCGAGGCCCGAATGCCGTCTGGCTGCCAGCGCCTCCGAACGCTCCGGCCAAGTCAGCCGCCGAGCCGCTCTGCAACATGATCACGAAAATCAGCATAAGACAAACGAGAACGTGCAAAGTTACAAGCACAAAGTTAAAATTCCAGCCGAGCAGCACCAGCAGCACGGCAGCAATCAGAGCAATCACCCACTTCACGGTGTTCGGCATTTCTACTCCGCCGCGGCTACCCGTCCATTTGCCGCTAGAAATTGACAACCGAGGAAAAGGATTGCGGGTCGAGGCTCGCTCCGCCAACGAGCGCGCCATCGATCTCCTCTTGAGCCATCAAGCTGCGAATATTGTCCGGCTTGACGCTGCCACCATAAAGAACGCGCACAGCCGACGCATTCTCTTCGCCGAAACGTTCTTTCGCGAGGCGCCTTAGATATCCGTGCGATTCGCCGGCACTTTCCGGTGTGGCCGTGCGGCCCGTGCCGATCGCCCAGACTGGCTCGTAAGCCAACAGAATACGCGAGAACTCGGCAGGGGTCAACGCAGCCACGGCGCCGAGAAACTGGGAGTGGAGCACACGCTCGGTATCGCCGGCTTCTTTCTCTTCGAGCGTCTCGCCGACGCAAATGATCGGCTGGAGATTTGCAGCGAGCGCAGCCTTTAGTTTGCGATTGACCATGGCATCCGTTTCGCCAAAATAACGCCGCCGCTCCGAATGACCCAAAATTACAGCGCGGCAGCCCACCTCGGCGATCATGTGCATGGACACTTCGCCGGTAAATGCCCCCTCGCGCTCCCAATATGCATCTTGAGCCGCGATGGCGATTGCACCTCCGCGCGCTGATTCGACCGCAGTGGCGAGCGCCGTGAACGGAGGAGCAACGATGATTTCGCAGTGCTTCGTCTCGCTTACGAGCGGCTTGAATAGACGGAAGAATTCTCGCGCCTCGGCCTGCGTCTTGTACATCTTCCAGTTGCCCGCAATGACCGGCCGACGCATGTCAAGCCTCACGCGAGGTTAACGCCTCGACGCCGGGAAGCTTTTGGCCTGCCAGAAACTCCAGCGAAGCGCCGCCACCCGTGGAAATGTGAGAGATTTGCTTTGCCACACCCGCTTGCTCCACGGCCGCGACGCTATCACCGCCGCCCACGATCGAAGTGGCTCCCGCGGCGGTTGCATCCGCCACCGCCCGGGCGATTGCAAGTGTGCCATTGGCAAACGCGGGCTTCTCGAACATTCCTAATGGGCCATTCCACACGATGGTTTTTGCAGCAGCAATTTCGTTGCGAAACAATTCGACGGTCTTCGGCCCGATGTCCAAACCCATCCAATCGGCAGGAGTAGCTTCAACGCCGGCAATTTGTGTCTGGGTGTCCTCGGGGCTGCGCGCCAACACGTGATCCACAGGCAGAACGATGCGAAAGCTCCGTTCACGCGCCTCGCCAAGCAGCGTCAGCGCCAAGTTGGTTTTGTCTTCTTCCACCAACGATTTCCCGGTCGTAAATTTCTTTGCGCGAAAAAATGTATAGGCCATTGCGCCACCAATCAGCATAGCATTGGCGATCTTCATCAAGTTCTCGATCACTTCAATCTTGTCGGACACCTTGGCGCCGCCCAGGATCGCCAGGAAGGGTCGTTCTGGATCGGTCAGCGCTTTGCCAAGATACGAAAGCTCCTGCTCCATCAGCAAACCTGCAGCGGCTTGGTCAACAAATTTCGTAATGCCAACGACGGACGCATGCGCGCGATGCGCCGCGCCGAATGCATCGTTTACAAAAACATTGTCGCATAGCGACGCGAGCTGCCGGGAAAATTGCTCGTCATTCTTTTCTTCCTCGGCGTGGAAACGCAAATTTTCGAGCAGCAGAAGGTCTCCATCCTTCAGCGCCTGGCTTCTGGACAGCGCTTCCTGGCCGACGCAGTCCGACGCGAAAATCACCGGCCGGCCGAGCAACTCCTTCAGCCGCGCGGCCACGGGCGCCAGGCTGTACTTCGGATCCGGCTTGCCCTTTGGGCGGCCCAAGTGGGAAGCGACCACCAGGCGAGCACCGCGTTCGATCGCCAGCTTCAGCGTGGGAAGAGTCGCGCGTATCCGCGTGTCATCGGCAACTTTCTCGCTTTCAAGAGGAACATTGAAGTCGGCGCGAATGAACACGCGCTTGCCCGTCAGGTTCAAATCCCGAATCGATAGTTTGTTCATGTCAATTAGGAACTTGGGCGCGGAAAGCCAGGGTTGACCAGCGTCTCAGAGGCGCTTAGCGATCATCTTCACCAGATCCACGCAACGCGATGAGTAACCCCATTCATTGTCGTACCATGCCAACACCTTGAGGCAATTCGCACCCACAACGCGAGTGTAGCTCGCATCCACAATCGCCGAATGCGGATTGCCGCGAAAATCTACCGAGACCAACTCCTCCTCGGTAAATTCCAGCAGCCCTCGCAGGGATCCTTCCGCGGCCTGGCGAAACGCCGCGTTCACGGCGTCCGCGGTGACCGGCTTTTCGGTGTTCACAGTCAAATCGACAAGGCTTACATCGGGGGTGGGAACGCGCAAAGAGTACCCATCGAGCTTGCCTTTCAGTTCAGGAATGACCAGGTGCAAAGATTTTGCGGCTCCGGTGGACGTGGGAATCATGGAAAGCGCCGCGGCTCGCGCGCGGCGCAAATCTTTGTGTGGCAAGTCGAGCAACCGCTGGTCGTTGGTATACGAGTGGATTGTTGTCATGATTCCCGTTGAGATCCCGAATGTCTCGAGGAGAACTTTGGCCACCACCGCCAGACAGTTGGTAGTGCAGGACGCATTGGACACAACGTGATGCTTGACCGGATCGTATAATTGCGAATTCACACCCAGCACGGTCGTGAAATCGGGATCAGTTGCGGGCGCGGTGATGATTACTTTTTTCACGCATCCGCGAATGTGTTTTCGCGCCTCTGGCCCCTTGTTGAAAACGCCCGAAGACTCGACAACAATTTCCGCGCCGGTCGAAGGCCAATCGATTTTATCGAGCTCTTTCACCCTGAAAACACGGATCGCCCGGCCATCGACATGAATGGAATCCTCGGTGGACGTAATCTTATTGGTCAAATTCCCCATGATCGAATCGTATTTCAGCAGATGAGCCAGCGTTTTGGCATCGGTGATGTCGTTCACGGCCACAACTTCAATCGCCGGGTCGCCCAAGGCGGCGCGGAATACATTCCGCCCGATGCGGCCGAAGCCGTTGATGGCAACCTTGACTGGCATGCTTCCTCCGAACTTGAGCCTGGGATTAACCACCGCGAAGCGACTGGGGCATAACGAATGCGATGCTAGGGTGCAAGAGAAAAAAAGTCAACGCAGCTAATTGTACGACTTGACGCGAATGACCTTGTCTCCGAGAAAAGTCACGAGCACGGTCTTCTCCGGCGGACTCCCGTAAATCCAATCCTCGGTTTGGTGACCGTCGTCATCATATTCCCTAACTTTTTGGTCGGGACGGCCTAGTGCCGCGAGCACCATATCATGGTTCATTCCCACGATCGCCGTGCGATTCTTGATGGCTTGTTGAAATTCAGGCGGGAGCGTGTCGACCCAGTTCACGGCTGCGGAGCGTTCACCGCCGAAATCGAGAAATGGGGATAAGGCATGTTTCAGCTCATCGGGACTCAAGTCGGGCACTCGCTTGCCAAACGCTAGCACCAATTCGGCTCCGATCCGCGCAGGTGGTGGAGCGCCGACAGGGGTAATGGTCGTTACAGGCACTCCGGTAATTTGCAGGTGTTGCCGCAAATCAAAATGCTTCTTTGTTCCACCGTTAATACTGACTACTATTTCCTTCTCGCGAAATTCGATGTTTGTGATCTGTACTTGGTCACCGGGGTTCGCAGCGGAACCACGCATCAGCGCCGTCCGAAGCTGCTTGGGATCTATTGACTGTCCCACCGTGTAACGGAACCCACTCTTGTCCGCGGGAAGGGCCTGGACCACATGCGCGTACTCTCCATCAACGTAACGGATGATTGCCAATCGCGACTCTGTCTGAGCCTTATTTGATTTCGCGTTCGAACTTTGGGCAACGGTTAGAAAAAGATCGGGCGGCGACGAAAGGGTCGGAAGCGCGGCATCGAGTGGCGCTACCGGCTGCGGCCGAAGGGGATAAACTCGTGGAAAATCAAGGCATGCCATGAGAAGCAATGCGCCGGCGAGGCTTGTTAAGCGGGACATATGAGCTTCACGATAGCATTCCTGCGGCCTGAACCGGAGGAACGCCCCTCCTGGACCTGCGCTAAATCATAGCATTTTGCCGGCGGCGGTTGAAGAACTGCAAGGCCCTGAAGACCTCCGCCTTCAGCACGACGCCGCTTTCGAGTTTGCCTGCAGCTTTTTCTGCTCCTCGACTTTCTCCGCCGCGAGCTGAGGCTCAAAGCACCTGCGGCAACGGGCCTCATACATTCCTCCGGCTCCAACCACAATCAATTCCTCGGATGCGACGAGGCGTTGGGTATGAACCGCGGGATTGCCGCATCGGACGCATATAGCGAGCAGCTTGGTGATCTCCTCCGAGGCGACCAGCAGGCGCGGCATTGGCTCAAAGGGCCGGCCCATGAAATCCGTATCGAGGCCGGCGACGATCACGCGCTTACCTAAGTCCGCCAGCCGCGTGCAGCTATCGAGAAGGCTTTCTCCGAGGAATTGGGCCTCGTCAATACCGACGACTTCCGTGCGTGCCTGTACTTTTTCGAGAATCTCAGCGCCGTCGGCGACCAGTTCCGAAGCAATCTCCAAACCGGAATGCGATACGATGCCATTGGAAGAGTAGCGGCGGTCAATGGCCGGCTTGAAGATCTGCACTCGTTGCCGAGCGATCTCCGCGCGGCGCAAGCGCCGGATCAATTCTTCGCTCTTGCCAGAAAACATCGGCCCGACGATCACTTCGATCCAGCCCATATTGCCCTTGACGATGTCCACGCTAGTCCTCTATGCCTGATATCCTAAGTTAACACAGCCGCTCAAAATAACTCTTACTGCGATGACCACGAGCCAGCTCGCATCAGCCGCTAGGTACGCAATGCGCTGGGTGCCTCGCGATACAGCGCAGCATTAAAAAACGGGGCAAATGCGTTAATCACGGCCACGCGGAAAGCGTCCTGCCGCGTGATCAAGTTTCGTGTCAGCACTCCCCAAGCACCCTGAGCGTCGCGAATGCCGTGTCCACCGGCGAACGCATCGATGGCAACGCCAAGTTCCACACCGTCATCCACGACCTGTCTCGCTAAGGCACCCGGAAGTAAGACACTGCCGGATTGGCCGTATGCATCGTAACCGTTCCGGTCCGCCACATATGCCCAATTTTCCAGGAACACCAACCGTTGACTGCCATTTGGAATAATCTCGAGGCCGCCTTCTAGGCCCACAAAAAAACGCCAAGGAAGATTCTCGTCTCGCGCGCGGGTCGCGAGCGCTTGCGCCCGATGCTTTGCTCCAGCCATGATCGCCGCACGTGAGAGCGGAGTATGTGCTACCCCGCTGGAGGCTTCTTCGCCCACCACTTCGAAGGGAGCATTAGGATCAAGGGTCGGGCCCAAAATGGTGAGCGCCTCCCACACAGCATTCAATTTTGGGCGCCTAGTGCTACCCACGGCAACGATTATCTTTGGCATGGCATGGCCGACAATGGATTGTTACCTGAAGCGCGAATGATTTTCTTGCCAGAGCTGCGTCTGTTTTTCCCGCCCGAAACGGCTGCTCAAAAAGCTTTTCAGTTCATCCACGGAAGGAAAGACCTGATCCGCACAGGCGAGCATCCATCCGCTCACTTGCGCCAGCGAAAGCTCCGTGACCATGTACACAGGGATGCCTTCGCGATAGGCAAGAGTGAGCTCGGCCGAAGTGCCGCCGCTTTGCACGCTGGGGTTGCCCCAGAAACACACAACGTAATCCGCTTTGTTTTCGATCAGGTCTAGATCGAACTGTATGATTTTTCGGACGACGCGGCGAAATCGCTCCGTGTCTGTCGTTTTCCATTCGCGGAAGTGGGCGACTTCTTCGTCCGTCAGATTTTTCTTCTCGTCCTCTGCGGGGTCGTAAACACGGTGCCCCAGTTGGTCGCGAAGGAACGGAGCAAGCTTTTGGCGCCACATCTTGCCGCCGCCATTCGCGAATTCGATGGGTCCGCAGAGATAAGCCAGCATGGGGTCTGAGCAAGTCAGACTCTAGCACGGCAGAACCGGCGCAGCAAAGGGCACGAATGCACAAAAACTGAAGGACAAATGGAGCGGCCGAGGGGACTCGAACCCCCGCCTACAGCTTGGCAAGCTGTCGTACTACCCCTATACTACGGCCGCAAAAGAGTTAATCCTGAAGCACAAACTTTATAGCACGCGGAACCACGGCGGGACAAGAGGCGTGGACGCATGCGTTCGCCGGGCACCAAACGGCACGAGCGCAAGGCCTCGCACGCAGTCTGAATCCGGTTAATTCACTTCGATGATTCGAGTCGCCTTCACGACGGGAGACTTCTTCTGTCTCTCGGCGAAGCTGGTGGCGCGTTCCCTATCGATGTAAACGCGCGCGAACTTTTCGCCGTCATGGTAGTAAACGGTAACCTGCCAATGACGGTGCTTGCGCCGCCGGTCGCTCCGGAATCGTGAGGTACTCTTTCTGGTTCTAGATTTTGTCTTGGGTTTCTTCTTCACTGAGCATCCTTGTGTCGCGGGAGTATCGCAACTTCGGAGCCGCCGCGCAAGTCACAAGTTGATTACCACTCGTCCCGTTCTAGTTACCAGGCCCTTCCCAAAATGGAGCACTCCTTTGCCGATTTCTTGAGACGTTTTGGGGCCACCCACGTCTAATATTTTTGAGAACGGAAGTGGAACTTTTAGCCGCTTCCGGGCGTATTACAGGGTGAGAACCGAAACGGAGACGGGCAATGGTAATGAAACTAGATCACGAAGTGTACATCGAAGACCCGCGACACCATTCACCTGAGCGCGTCGAAATCCTGCGCCAGTTGCTCGCTGGCGGAGCACGCGTGGAAGCCGACCCCAAACGGTCCGATTTCTTTGAAGTGGAAAGCGGTTCTGATATCTACTACATCCATGTTTCGCCGATTACCGGGAAAATCCTTCTGCTCGCGGCATGGCCGAAGGATTCCGTCCCGGGCGAAGAGCTACGTGCCATCCAAGCCGCTTAATCGGCAACAACAACCAACTGTTTTAGGTTAAATAAGCACGTCGGAGACTTTGAAACCGAAGTCCGTGAGGATCTGCGTGTTTACCTCATAGACCTGGGGACCGGCGCTTGTGCGGACATACACTGAATTGCCCGACGCGGCGGAGATTTGAACGCTGGTGATTTTATTCGATTTGTCCGTCAGAGTCACCTGAATTGCCGGCTTTTTCAGGTGCGCCAGCACGGCCGTCGAAGGCGTGTCGTAAATCTGCGTGGCTCGCGCATTTTGGATGGGGTCCAGTAGCTTCCAGCTTTGAACCGGCTTTCCTTTTTCAGCTTCGGGTTCAACGACCGACCACTGGCCTTCCTTCCCTTGCGAACATTCGATGGTCCCATTCGCGTTCTGAATGGTCACGGTGGTAATCGTCGTGGGGTCAAACTGGAGAATGCTCTTGTCCTGCAAGTCGAAGAAGTTTTTGTCAAAGGAATTGTAAACCGGGGCATCCACGCTGAAAATCATGGGCAGCGCTAAATCGCGGCCATAGTAGTCAGTGCCTTTCTTGTTCAAAAGCAGGTGGAATTGCTTGCCTCCCTGCGCGGTGACGTCGAGCGTGATTGCAGGGTGGGCCAATCCATATTTAGCGACGTCCGCGGGCGTTTCACTGACCACATCTTTGAACTTGCTGCTCGAAAGCGAACTGACCAGGGCGTCGACCGCGCTGGAATCGGCAAGAGTCTTGCGCGGACTGGTGATTTCCCATCCTGCTTGGGCTTTGGTCAGGGTTATATCGCCGCTTGCGTCTTTAATGGTCAGCGCGGTCACCTCAGAGCCATTCAGGTCAATCATCGAACGGTCGCGCAATTGAGCTACGGGTTTGTCGGTCTCACCCAAGAGCGAAGTGGGCAGCAGGTCGACTTGCTTCGAGTCGTCGATGAGCGCGTAGACAGAGCTGTTCGAGAAATCCTTGTCGCCCAGCTGGACGCTATGCGCCGAGCCATTCTTTCCTTGAAACTCAATCTTGACCGCAGGATTCGCGAGGCCGTATTTCGAGAGATTGTCGGTCGGAGCAAATGAACGCTGGATTTGCAGATCGCTTAAATCGTTTACGATGCCGCCGATTTCCGTTTGGTCGGCACGCGTTTCAACCGGTTGCGTAAGGTCCCACTCAGCGCCTTTTTTCGAGAAAGCCACCGTATCGCTCTGACGGTGAATGGTCAGACTCGAAATTTCTTCCGGCTTTATAGAAAACGCCGCTTTCGAAGCTTCTCCTGCAGTTGTCTTGGGATTGTGCTTGCTGTCGTAGAAATAAACGAAGGCCCCTAACGCGACCGCGACGACCACCACAATCAATGTACTTTTCTTCATGGCCCGACTAGCGACGCTTCACCCAGATAATAATTCCGGCAACGATCACGAAAAGAGGCACGAAGGCTATGCTAACCCACGCCAAACCCCGCTGCTGCGCCTCGGTCAGTGTCACTCGGCGATTTGCCGCTTCCTTTGGCCTGATCGAAATCAAGCTCTCTTCTTCCGTCAGCCAGTTCACGCTGTTGAAAAACAAGTCTCCGTTTCGCTGCTGGCCCTCCCACTGGTTCGACGCGAATTCGGAATTGCCGATCACGACGAGCCGCGGATCGGTTTTTCCGGACTTATTCTCCGCAGCAACACCCAGCGAAAGCGGGCCGCGCTGATCCGTCTTTGGATTGTACTTTACGGTGCCGTTCCCAAGGCTCGCGACGGTGAAGCTGGCAGCAGAAGTCTTGAGCAGCTCGGTCGCTTGAGGCACGGTTTTTGAGGGGACCGCGATCGATACCGTGCGCGCCAACGGGAAAAAAGTCATCGAACCCTTGAAGTCGCGCACGATCGGGCTTTCGCCGTAATCGATGACAAGCGGAATCCCTGGACCAGCTCCGAGCAAGCGCCCCACGCCGCTGACGTCAATCACGTAATTGTCGCCGACAGCGATGTTCCACGGCTGGATCACGGCGCCCAGCTGCGGATCGGTTCCGGGATCAAGAAGGAACATGGCTTTCCCGCCGCCGTCCAGGTATTTCTCGACCATCTGAGCTTCTTGAGGAAAGAATGCCTTGGTCGGCCCGGCATCAACAAGCACGCTGCAATCCGGCGGGACGTCGCCTGTCTGGACCAAATTCACGGACTTCACTTGATAATTCTCTTTCTGAAGTTCCGCTGCGACCGCGCTATAGCCTTTTCCGTCTTCGGCGCTGATCGATTTCTCTCCGTGACCTTCGATGAAACACACGGTCTTCACCGTGGTGGAAGTGGCCTTTAAGATCGCCGAGGTAATGTCCTGCTCGGTTGTGTCTTCCAAACGCTCGACATGCGTTCCGTTCACCACAATGATTTGGCCCGGCTGAGCGATGTTGTATTGTTTGGCAAGATCTGGGTGCTCTTCGGGATCGATTACCTCAAAGTGAATGCGATGGTTCTGGTTCTCGTACTCGGCCATCTGATCTTTCATCGCCTGCACTTCTTGCTGCTCCGGACCGCCGATCTTCGCAAACATATACACCTGCACGACGGCGCGAATCGGGCCGATGATTTTCTTGGTCTGGTCAGAGAGCGTGTAGAGCTTTTCGCTGGTTAGGTCGAAGCTCTTATGATGGCGATAGCCCAGGTAATTGAGAAACGCGAGTATGGCGAGCACGGCAATCACCAGGACGGTCGTGTTTGTTCCCAGCTTTGAGGAGCGTTTCGAGAAAAATCCGATCAGGCTGCCGAATCCGAGAACGAGCCAAGCAAGAATCAGGACGCCGCCAGCAATCAGCACGACCTCGGTGGCGAGCTGCAGTTGTTCGACGGTGGAGTAGCGAACGTAACCCGCCACAAGAAGCGCCAAACCGATTGCGCCGGCCAGCGGAACGATTTCTTTGCGTTCGAATTTCATCCGACCTGGCTTTTCTCCTCGCTGATCAAAAGTTTCACGCGCGCCTCCAACGCATGGATTCCACCGAGCGCATCGTCAAGAAAATCCCGAAGAATATCCAGGAACCGAAGAAAACCAGCCCGGTGGTATCGATGATGCCTTGGATAAACGGGTTATAGTGCTGCAGCACCGCTGCATACTGCAGGGATTGCGCGAGCGCGCTGGTTCCACCTTGCGTAAAAATATCAAGCAGCCACAGCAGCAGCGAAACGCCAAAAATCAATACCGCGGAAATGATCTGGTTTTCGGTCAGCGACGAAAGAAAAGAGCCTAAGGCCAGAAGCATTCCGCCCAGCAGCAGAACGCCCAAATATCCGCCCGCAATGATGCGCCAGGGCGGCGCCGGATCGCTGTGCGCGAACATGTAAATCACGTAGAACACCGTCGGCAGCAGCATGATGATCAGCAAACTGAGAGAAGCGAGAAACTTCCCCAGCACGATTTCAGCATCCGTAATGGGCGAGGTCATTAACAGCTCCATCGTCCCGCGCTTCCGCTCCTCGGAATAAACGCCCATTGTCAGCAGGGGAGTCAAGAACAGCACAATCGTGCCTAGCAAACTGAGAAATCCCCGCAGAACCATGCTCGGCACGTCGATATTGAACCCGCCGCCCGTCTGCATGCTTTCCATTCCTGCGTCGAAGGCATACCGGATCACCTGGCCCATGATGTAATTGAAAAACACGCCGCTCAACACCAGGAACACGCAGACGACGATATATGCAACGGGCGAAACGAAATAGTGACTCATTTCCTTGCGATAAATGGCGTAAAGTCCGCGCATACTTACTTCGGCTCCTCGGTTTTCTTGTGCGCTGGGTCTTCGGTCGTAAGCTGCAAGAAAATCTCTTCCAGGCTTAGGTTTTCGCCGCGAAGCTCATAGAGAGGCCAGCCCTGCCCGACGATCTTCGCCGCAATCTGGCTGCGCAGATCCTGGCCTTGCCGCGCTTCCACAATTGCGATCATTCGCCCGCTTGAACCCATCGAATCGATCTGCACTCTCTCCGCCCCGGGAATTTTCTGCAGCGCGTCACGCAGCGCGGTTTCCGGAGCCTGCGCCTCCACGCGAATTCGTTCGCCGCCCTTGAGCTGCAAAGTCAGATTTTCCGGAGTGTCCTCGGCAACGATCTTTCCGTTGTTGATGATGATGACGCGGTCGCAGGTCATACTCACTTCCGGCAGAATGTGCGTGGACAAAATAATCGTGTGGCTGCCTGCAAGCCCTTTGATCAGGTGGCGCACTTCGATGATTTGCTTTGGATCGAGCCCGACGGTCGGCTCGTCGAGAATAATGACGTCGGGATCGTGGACAATCGCCTGCGCCAGGCCGACGCGCTGTTTATATCCGCGGGAGAGCCTCTTGATCAGCTGATCGCGCTGGTCCACGATCTTGGTCATCTCCATCGCTGCTTCCACTCGTTGGGCTCTCTTTTCCATGGGCACATTCTTGATGCGGGCCACAAAGTCCAGATACCCTGTGACGGTCATGTCGAGGTACAACGGCGGACTTTCCGGCAAATATCCGATTCTGCGTCGCACCTCCATCGAGTCATCGAAGACGTCGAAGCCGGCGATTTTTGCGGTACCCTGCGTCGCCGGCAAGTATCCGGTCAGCACGCGCATAGTCGTCGTCTTGCCCGCGCCGTTGGGGCCAAGGAATCCGAGAATTTCACCCTTTTTTACCGAAAAAGAGATGTTATCGACTGCGGTTTTGTCGCCGTATGACTTCGTCAGGTCCTGAACTTCGATCAATCGGTTCCCCCCCAGCCGTCTACATCGACCGCGCACATCCGTTCCGCGCGCCGCGCCACTCGAATCGAGCCGCCCTTTATACTAAATTCACAGCCCGACGCCAAGAGCATCGTTAAAATGAAAATGCACTCAAAACGAATGTTCCAGGTATTACATCGCAGAGAATCAATTTGTTGAAATAAGGTTGCCTAGCTTCTCCGAGCAAATATTGTAGCCTCGGGCGTTGACTTGCGTGCCAGAGAAGCTTAACGTTCGCCGCCAGTGACTTGATGCCTGGCTCAACGATGAAAAATCGATTGCTTCTGGCATTCTTGGTGGTGTGCACGGCGGCTGCGGCCCTTTCACTCGTCAGCCATTCGGGCATCATGCACATGCCTACTGCATCGCTCGCGACGATTCGCTGGCTCGCGATCTTGCTGCTCGCGATCTACGCCACGTTGCGCCGCTCACTCACTCTGTGGATTCTGACCGGTCTCCTGGCTGGCGCTGAGCTTGGCTATGACGCGCCGACAACTGCTGTGAAATGCCAGATCTTCGGCTCCATTTTCCTGCGCCTCATCAAGGTCATCATTGCGCCGTTGCTCTTTGGCACTTTGGTCGTCGGCATCGCCGGCCATTCGGAGCTGAGAAAAGTGGGCCGCATGGCCGTCAAGGCGCTCATCTATTTTGAAATTGTCTCCACGATCGCGTTGATCATTGGCCTGATCGCAATCAACGTGAGCCACGCGGGCGTTGGAGTCCACTTGCCCCCTGAGGCAAACCAACAGACGTTGCCCGCGGCAACTCAGTCAACCGTCCAGCTTATCCTGAATATTTTTCCCGAGAACATCGCCAAATCCGTGGCCGACGGACAAGTGCTGCAAGTGGTTGTTTTCAGTATTCTGTTTGCCATAGGACTCGCACTGGTGAAGGAGCCCAAGCGCCGCCCGATGGTTGCGTTCGCGGAAAGCCTTTCCGAGGTGATGTTCAAATTCACAAACCTGGTCATGTACACGGCACCACTCGGCGTGTTTGGCGCGATTGCCTATACGACAGGCCATCTGGGGCTCAGCGTGATGTTTCCATTGCTCAAACTGTTGGCGACGCTGTACGTTGCGCTCGCCGCTTTCGCGCTCCTTGTGCTTTTGCCGGTCGCGTTGATGGTGCACATCCCGCTCGGCAAGTTTCTCCGTGCGATTGCCGAGCCGACGACAATTGCGTTTGGCACGAGCAGTTCCGAAGCTGCCCTTCCCAGCGCCATGGAGCAACTGGAGAAATTTGGCGTGCCTCGCGGAATCGTCGCGTTTGTGATGCCCACGGGCTACAGCTTTAACCTTGCAGGCTCGAGCCTTTATGAGTCGTTAGCCGTGATTTTCATGGCGCAGGCGGCTGGCGTACACCTCGGGTTCGGACAACAGTTCGTGCTGCTCATGACGCTACTTCTCAGCAGCAAAGGCACCGCCGGCGTGGCCAGAGCCGGCTTGGTTATCGTCCTCGCTGCAGCGGTGTCGATGCACCTGCCGATGGAGCCGTTCTACCTTCTGTTCGGCGTCGATGCATTGATGGATATGGTTCGTACAGTCGTCAACGTCGTGGGCAACTGCCTGGCAACGGTGGTGGTGGCGCGATGGGAGGGTGAAGGTCCGGTCGCCGCCGACTAGACGTTGGTTTCTCCCGGCGCTATTCCGAATTGACTGCCATCAGAGCCCAACCATCTGTTTCATGAGTATCGCGCGGGCAACATCAGCCCGAGCGGACGCATCCACAACCGTGTGGCAAACAGCCCGTGGTGTCCGCGGACGCGGTCTGTACCGCAAGAAGAATTTCATGCCAGATTCGAAGGTCAACATGCGCGTTGACACTGCGGGGCCGTTTTGTTATTCAAGTTGTTTGCTTTGTAGCCAGAGGCTTCCGAGTCTGTCCCACGCCGGAAATGACGCTACCCGGTGGATTCTAATTTCCCGAGGAGCATGACTGCTGACGCGATGAAGTGTTGCCACAATCCGCTGGAACTGAAGCTGCACCGCCTGGCATTTTCAGGATTTGGTTTGGCGCTGCTCGTGGCCATTTTTCTTTCCGGCTGCGGAGGCGTGACCGGACTTGCTGTCGAGCTTAGTCCCAGCGTAAATCAAGCCGTCGACCAGAACCAGTCTGTTTCATTCACAGCCTTTGTGCCCGGTGATACTTCGAACTCCGGAGTCGCATGGACTTTGACGGGCGCGCACTGCAAGGGCGCTGCGTGCGGCACTTTTGTGAACAGCACGCCTTTCGCCGCAACATACCTGGCTCCCAAGTCGGTTGGCAACCTGCTCACCGTCACGCTCACAGCCACTTCCAACGCCGAGAACAGCTCCTATGCGACGCTAAACATTGTTGTTAGTCCAGCCCCGGTAATCTCCACAACCACACTGCCAGGGGTCTTGAATGGGGCCGATTACAGCGAACAGGTCATTGCAAACGGAGGAGTGGCTCCCCTCGTATTTAGTGTCTCGTCAGGCAGCCTGCCTCCCGGTTTGAATCTCAACACAAACGGTTTTGTCACCGGCCGGACAACCTCGGACGGGGGAACGTATAACTTCAGTCTGACAGTCACCGACCAGGGCAGCCCACCCCTCACGGCGACGCAGGCGTATACACTCGTTGTCGCGCCCGCGCCGGCTCTGTCTGTGGCTACAACCTCGCTCGCGAACGCGGCCCAGGGCACTCCTTACAGTGCGCCACTCGCTGCTACCGGAGGAGTCCCTCCCCTCACATGGGCCATCCCCTCAGGTGCGTTGCCGCCCGGCCTGACTTTGACCACAACGACCGGGCAGATCTCCGGCACGCCGACGACCCAGGGTACTTTTCCGCTTACCGTAGAAGTCACGGACTCTTCGCTCCTGCCTCCAAATCAGCATTCTCAAACCGCGACACAATCGCTAAGCCTCACGGTTGGGCCGCCGAATCCGCTTTCGATTGTCACTACCTCTCTGCCTGAAGCTGACAGTGCGAGCCTTTACAGCCAGACGATTCTCGAGACCGGCGGAGTCGGCCCGTTTGTCTGGACGGTCACGAACGGGATATTGCCTTCAGGAATGTCGCTCGACTCCGCAACCGGGACCATTTCGGGAACCGCAACGGCTGTGTCGACCAACACGTTCACTGTCCAAGTGACTGATTCCGAGAGTCCTCCCAAGTCCACGTCGGCTACTTTGACCCTCACGGTGATCGCGGCGGTAAACAATAACGCGCTGCTTAACGGCGATTATGTTTTTATCTTCAGCGGATATGATCCGAGCGGTCCAGTGGTTCTTGGCGGCGGCCTTGTCGCGGACGGCGTCGGCAACGTCGAAGGCACTGTGGACAGCAACAACAACAACCCCCTCAGCTCCACCTACAATAACGGTCCGGGACCCACGGAGGGCAATGCGCTTACGGGGACCTACACGCTCGGGCCCGATGGGCGCGGCACCCTTACCGTAACCGTGAACGCAATCCAATACACTTACATACTGGCACTCGACGGCAATGGCGATGCGCAATTCATTGAGGCTGATACATCGTCGAACGGGACGCGCGGTACGGGGATTCTGCGAAAGCAGCCAACCAACCCCAATTTTATCGCTGCGGATTTCAGCGGGAATTACGCCTTCGAGCTGGCTGGCATTGACTCCAGCGGCAAACGGGCCACGTACGCCGGCGTTTTCCAATCCGATGGCGTCGGTGTCTTTCAGAATGGCAATGCGGACGCCAACGACGGCGGCACCGTCGGGACCAACATCGCTGGCGTTTCAGGAACATTCCTAGTCGCGCAAAACGGGCGAGGCAATGCATCGATTTCCATCCCTAACCAAGGAACGCTTAACTTCATCTTTTACATGATCACTCCTTCCGACATCTTGTTCTTGGGGTTCGATCCGTATAACGCGTCGCATCCCATGACCACCGGCGAGGCGATCCTGCAAACCCAGCCATCCTTCAATGCCGGTTCCATGATGGGCTCTAGTATCGTTACGACAACCGGCCAGGACACTTCGGGAAAGTCGAGCGTTCTGCTTGGACTGCTTTCAGGAAACGGTGTAAGTACGATCAGTGCAGCGGTTAACGGAAACGACGGCGGATCAATCACAAGCACGAGTTCGAGCGGCACCTACGCAGTCGCAGCGAATGGCCGCGTGTCGACCAGTAGCGTCGGTAGTCAACTCGCCGTGATCTACCTCATTTCCCCGAATTACGGCTTCGTGATTGGACAGGACTCCGCTGCGTCCTCCGGCCTCGCCGAAGCTCAAGCTGCGGGCCCGTTTACGGCCGCATCTTTTGACAGCTACTTCAGTTTCGGCCCGCCTTCGATAGGCTCACCTGTGACAGGCGACAGCCTGACGAATGCGTTCGTCGGCTCCATCCTCGCGGATGGCGTATCGAGCATTTCAGGAAAGATCGGCGAGACCACCGGTGGTGACATCCAGAACTTGAATCTCTCCACGACCGGAACCTACACGGTCGCGTCGAACGGGAGCGGCTTTATCAATTTCGGCTCGCCCACACAGCTGCCTTCGCAGTTTGTCTTTTACATCGTATCTCCCATGGAGATTCGAGCTATCTCTGCCGTGCCCTCTGACACTCAGCCGATGGTCTTCTTTTTAAACCACTAAGCCGGTCGCCGAATCAAACTTGTTGCGGCAGCCGTCCAAGCAGTTGGTTTTTTGGGCCTATGCCGAACTGAATCAATCAAGGTCGTCGAAATAACCGAGATGACGGCGGACCTTACAGGGCCATTGTGACCGAGGTCCCCGCGGCGGCAAAAACCGCAGGCATTTCGGTGCGAGCGAGCGGAAGGAAATGCTGGAGGATGGTAGGATCAAATTGCCTGCCGCTGGCCTCCCGCAGGCGCCGCTCTGCCTCTTCGAACGGCAAACCGTCTCGATACGGGCGTGTCGAAACCATCGCGTCGAAAGCGTCGATCACCGAAACGATTCGCGACCCGATCGGAATTTCCTCGCCCTTAAGGCCAGCCGGGTATCCGTTGCCGTCGTAACTCTCATGATGGTGAAGAATCAACAGACTGGCCCGTTCCAGACCCGGAATCTGGCGTAAGACGACCCAACCATATTCCGGGTGTTTCTTCATCAGGTCATATTCTTCCGTTGTGAGCCGAGACGGCTTGTTGAGAATCGCGTCGGGAATTCCGATCTTGCCTATATCGTGCAGAAGCGCGGCGACTTCAATATCAGCCAAGCTGCTCTCGTCTAGACCAAGCTTTCCCGCGACATGAAGCGCCCATTCAGCCAGGCGCGTGCTGTGAACGCCAGTGTTGAGGTCTTTCAGGTCGAGCAACTGATTGAACGAGCAGACCAGGGATGTGCGAAGCGCAAGAAGTTGCTCCTCGACTTCCTTGACGCGCAACGGTCCGCGTCGAGGCTCCAGTCCAGACCGGCGCGGCGCGAACTTCGGAAGAAACGAAGGCGCGCTTAAGGCCAGTTCCACCTCCGTTCCGATGACGCCCGTCGCTAATTTGCTGGACAAAGTCGTCGCACTCCCCAAAAATCAATCACTTCAGGGTTGCTGATGGGCGAACCAGGCCAGCGCGGTAAAAATATCGAGTTCGCCGTTGCCCATGTTCGGACCGATCCAATTTGCGTTGGCCACAGCGCTTGCGGCCGTGGCCTGGTTCATTTGAGCATTCAGATTGATGAGTAGAGCCACGGTGCCGGCAACCATGGGCGAGGTAAACGAGGTACCCGACGTCACCGAGTACGTTCCGAATGGATAGGTGGTGACGACGTTCTCGCCCGGTGCGGCGACCCAAACCACCTGATCGCCATAGTTGGAGAAGCTCGATCGCTGTTCGAAGTCATTCGTGGACGCCACGCCCATCACATTTTGCAGGCCTGCGGGATAGACGACTTCGTCCTCGCCGTCGTTGCCCGATGAGGCTACGCAGACTACGTTGTTTGAGTTTGCGTAGTTGATGGCATCGCCCAATTCGGTGGAACTCGTCGACAGCTCAAAACTCATGTTGATGACGTTTGCATTGTTCTGCACGGCGTAATAAATGCCGGCCAGAATATTCGAAAGAGTGCCTGTTCCGTTGGCACTGAAAGTTTTCACCGGCAGGAGGCGTGCTGTCGGAGCGACCAGATGGATCATGCCCATCACTTCCGTGCCATGACCAAACGCGGAATAGGGCGAACCATCCAACATGGCGGCAGTATGCTGATCCAACATCGCCGCAGTGTGCTGATCAACGAAAGCAGCTTGGCACGAGTTACAAGCCGAGCCAGTTGCTCCGTTGAGATCCGTCATTTCCGACCCGCCTGGCTGGTTGCGCGTGAAGTCGTAGCCCTGAAGCAGAACTGGCTTGAGGGCCGGATGATTCGGGTCGACGCCTGTGTCGATGTCCGCAACGATCCCCGTCCCGGTTAAGCCAAAGGCGTTCCGAGCCTGGGGCAGATCGATGATTTGAGTGGCCGGCTGATTCACATAGCCGTTCCAAACCACAGAGCCGTAATAGCTGATTGGGCTTTCCTGGTACAAGTTGGCGGGAATCGACGTTAGAAACGGCCCAGAGTTTGAAGATCGCGGAATGGCCACCAGCTGATCGGGCTCGGCATCGACGATCCCGTCGACAAGGTCCAGAATAGAAGCCAGCACCTGCGGCAGCAGTCCTTGTGCGGGTTGCACCAAGAAAACCTGGTTTAGACCGTCGAGATTGCGGACCACAGTGCAACCATTCACAAGACAGATGCTCTGCAAACCAGAGAGACCTACGCTTGTTCGCACGATCACGGCTTGCGGCTGGCCTAGCACGGCTCCCACCGTGCTGGACACCGTTTGCGTAACATCGGAAACCAGGCTGCCAAGAAGCCCTTGGGCCGAAGTTACTCGGGGCCAAAGCCCTACCGCCAATAATGCCAAGAGCAAAGTTAAGCGCTTGCGGATCGCCTTCATGGTCACCTACTCCTTTGGCCGAGTCGTCCGTTGAGGGTCCTAGTCTGTCTACAACCACCGAACCGCTCAATGGTACAGACGAACATTTCGGCACCCTAAAACTAAACTCGCTTCCTAGTACTTCGGTTCTTACGAACTCTATTACGTGTAATACCTTCAGAATCAATCTGTTCCAGAATGCCAGTGATCGCAGATTCCGAGGGTACCAGCAACGGAATCCTGACGTTGTGCGCGCGAGGCAATGCCAGCCGCAACTGGAGATGCCCTTCCAAAGAACATTCCAAGTGGAACTCCCCAAGGGCGTTGGTTTGCGATTCGGCCAAGACTCGGCTGCCGCGCAGGAGCGTAACTGTGACCCGAGCGCCGGTCTTCACGGGATCGGCCGCGTTCAGGATCTGCCCTACAAGCGACACTTTGTCCGAATCCATCTGGGGCTCCATGCGCAGGTCGATTCGATATGTGCCCACGCCGTAAAGCATTTGGCGAGTGGCGGTTACGGTCGATCGAACACCAGCGGTCACGGGACTCTGGAAGCTATCGAATAGCAGCCTTACGAGGGACGATTTCCCTTGCCGACCATGTATAGGCAAAAGGCTCCTCGCGGTTCGCGTAGCGCCTTCCGGCGCCTCGTAAGAGCGCTCACGCCGGGCAATCTCGCGGACTCTCGTCCAAGTCCGTAGCGCCTCGCCGCACTGTGTACAACCGCTATCGAGATGGGCTTGCATTGCATCCTTTGTGTCGCTAGCGGCCACCCCGCGGGCGAAATCGGCCCATTCCGTTAACGAGAAATGTTTCATTTTCCTCTCCCCCAAGACTTTCACTTCCGGCGCTCCCAATTACTTGGTGCGCCGCCTCCGTTTCCCTGCCTGTCTATAAGGGTAGGAACCGGGTGAAAAAATATAGGGCGGCAGAAAATACTGAGGCTGGTTTAGGAAGGCGAAACTTTGCCAATGAGGATAAATGGGGCCCAGTAGTAAGGGTGAGGGTACCGTTCACGCAGGTCTTGCATGGCGCCGCGCAGCGCCACTGCTTTGTCTGCCCCGCCCTGAAAGCGCTCATAGAAGCAGCCCATGAATTCGGCGGTGCTGCGGTCGTGGACGTTCCAGAGGGTCAAGAGAAGAGACTGAGCTCCCGCGTACAGGAGGCCACGAATCAACCCCAGCAATTCGTCTCCCGCCGTTACCACGTTGAGGCCCGTGGCGCACCCGCTCAGCGTGACCAGTTCAGCCTCGAGTTTCAGTTGGTACAAATCATACAGGCTCAAATATGCATCGCCGAGCCGGATTCCCGAAAACATCGGATTGTCCTGCCGAAACGTGCCGTGCGTGGCGATGTGAATCAGGCGGCTATGCGATCCCTTGGTTCGCAACACGTGCTCGTTCGCTTCGCTTCCCAAAAAAAGTTCCGCGTTCGCCAAGATCTTAGCCACGGATTTGGCTTCATCCAGGATAAGGGGCGCCTGGGCGTCTGGAATGCCCAAGACCAAAGGCGCTCCCCGCGCGCCGGATGCTTTCTGCTGGCAGAGAGCGAAAATTGTGGCGCTGGGCGCGTAAGAGATCGAATGGGAATCGATCAGGTAGCGCTCGCCGTCAAACAGGGCATGGAATGGCAGGTAGTGCAGAACGCCGTGAGGCACCATGACCAAGTGGCACGCGCCCAGGTAGTCACTCAACGGTGCCATCAACTCTTCGTGCAGCTCGCCGAGATGCGCCCGCGCCGCATCCAGCAAGGGTTTTTGGAACTCCTGCGTATACGTCGAACCAAGATGGAACTTGGACATCTGAAAATGGAGCATGCGAAGCAAGTTGACGGCGCGGGAGACAGGAGTGAGCGACACGATATCGAGTTTTTCGCGCGTCAGCACCGCGGCAACAAACTCATCCTTGATGGCGAAATATTCGACAAGCGCGGTTTCCGGGGACATGCGGGCGCGAGTACTTTCCAGCGAAGCTAGCGTTTGCTGCTGGTTCAGCGCCAACGCTGTTTCCGGCGTCGGAAGCTCCCGTACTGCACGCAACAGTTCGTTCTCGTGAGCGAGAGCTTGCTTCTGGAGCGCTTCGATTCGTTGCGGTGACGGATCGGTGGCGCGCAGCTGCTCTTGCTCCAAGCGGCGGTAATACCAGTTCAATTCTTCGCGCATTTCGCGAATCCGACGCACTAAACCGCTTTGTCCCGCATCGGTGGCGGCAGGGATCGCTTGCGCATGGTGCACCAGAAGCTCCGCCAGGCTTCGAGACTTGGCCATCTCCATGTAGCCGAAGGATTCCTCAGCAGCACCGTGTTTTGAATCGTCGTTCAAGCAGAGCTCCGCCAAACGTTCATATACTTCGAGCCGGTTCTTCATGAAGGCGATCTTCAACTCTTCGCCACGGAGGGTGCTTCGCAGGGTTTCCAGAGCCGCTCGTGCTTTTTGGTACGAGTCGTACGCGCCCGGTCGGTCGTCCGCAGCCTGTTGAAGCTGGCCCATCAGAAACTCTGCCTGATATCGCACGGCCGGCGCTTCTAGAGAAGCCAGGCGGCCCAGCGCTTTTTCGCATTCGTCGCGTGCAGCCGTGAGATCACCTGTGCGCAGTGAGAGCCGTGCCAGAAGCAACTGGCAAAGAATCGCTTTGCCCGGGAGGAGTGAAGTTTCAAAGAATCCTGCGGCCCGCGAACAGAGACGGCGCGATTCGAACAAACGCCCCTCGTTGTACAGCACGAGCGCTTGGTACAGATCGATCAGCCATGGCCAAACCAGATTTTTTTCGCGAACAAACTTCACGCGCGCCTGATCGAACAGCTCGATCGCGCCGAGCGGCTTTCCCAATTGGCTCAAAGCCATCGCTTCGTTGGCTTGGCACTTCGCTTCTTCATAACCCATGCCGAGCTTTTGAAACCGCAGATAGCCTTCATGGGCTACCTCTTGCGCCTCTGCGCTCAAATTCAGTTCGAGGTAGATTTCCGACAAGTCTAAATAACACAGCGCCAACACATGCGCGTCGCCGTTTTCTTCGCACTTCTGGCGTGTGGCGCGCAGCATTTCGATGGAACGGCTGTATTCTCCGCGCAGGTAGTAAAGGTAAGCGATGTTGTAGTCGGCCTGCGTCACCAGGAGGGTCATCTGGTGCTGAACGCACATTTCGCGCGCCCGCTGGTAGGTCGCCAGCGCACGCGGGAAGTCATTCAGCGTAATCAGGCACACAGACATGTTGTAGAGAGCTACGGCAAGACCTTCAGCGTCTCGAAGAGGCAGCAGCGTTTCATA
>JBAPRL010000029.1:0-24706 GCA_049281095.1 Candidatus Acidiferrales bacterium | reverse complement strand
AGAGCTATCGAGAAGGGCTCCAATGACAAAGCGCGCCGCATGGACCGACAAGAGACCCTGATAAGAGTTGCCGAGCCCTTTTTGCGGAAGAGAACATGAGGAAGTGGTATCGCAACTCGAGCTACACCATTTACAACGCCGACAGCCTGGAGTGGCTGCAGTCACAACGTGCGAACTCGCACCACGCGGTGGTTACGGATCCTCCGTTTGGACTCGTCGAATACTCCGCGCATGAGTTACATAAACGACGGAATGGGAACGGCGGCATTTGGCGCTTACCTAACGCATTCGATAGTGCCGCTCGACAACCAACTCCGCGGTTTACAGTGCTGAGTGATCATGACCGCATGGCTGTCTTGGCTTTCCACATCCGCTTGGCACCGGAATTGTTTAGAATCCTCGTGCCCGGAGCCCATGTCATGATCTCGTCGCATTGCCTCGTTTCGCATCTCGTGGCACAGGCGTTCTGCATGGCCGGTTTCGACGTCCGCGGGCAAGTTGTTCGGGTGGTGAAAACTCTGCGAGGCGGCGACCGTCCGAAGTTCGGGCACAAGAAATATCGTGAGTTATCGGTGATCCCACGCTCGTGTTTTGAGCCTTGGCTCCTTTTTCGGAAGCCATTCGAGGGCCGAGTCATCAACAACCTCAAGCGGTTCGGCACAGGTGCGCTTCGGCGTCCTTCTAGGAACACCCCTTTCCCTGATCTATTGTTCGTCCCCCCGGCGCGTTCTCGCGAGCGTGCTATCGCAAAGCATCCGTCACTAAAGCCGCAAGCATTGATGCGATCATTAGTTCGCGCGTCTTTGCCGCTCGGCAAGGGTATCGTACTAGATCCATTCATGGGTGCAGGGTCGACAATAGCCGCGGCGAAGTACTTCGGTTTGAAGAGCGTCGGAGTCGAGCTAGACTCAAAGTACTTTCGCATGGCGAAAGCCGCGATTCCGAGGCTAGCAGCACTTGAACTATCGGCACAGGCCTGAGGGCAGCCGCCGCGCGTAGGAAACTAATCGATTTCAACCTTCGCACCCCGACCGTCGATTTTTCCTTGACTCTTAGTTAACTTTATGGTACACATACCTATGCAGTCTGGAAATTCCAGCTTGCCCGCTTGTCCTGAGGGACGAAGGGCCCATGGCGGGTCTGCGCAGAACTTACACGGAGGCAGCCGCGGCGACGCGGCTTTTCGCTTTTTATGCGCTTTCTAGATTCTAATCGCTTAACCTATGAAGAATTAGAACCTCACGTAACTCGCACAAAACAAACGATCGGGCCCGTTTCTAATCGCTTATTTTGTCGATCTTCGCGCAAGATTCTGTCCCATTTTCGGACGCCTCTGCCCAGGCCGCGCCCTCGCCAATTTCTAATCGGTACACAAAACACCAGTCGCAGATTGCTAACTTGCAGAAAACAAATCACATCACGATTTCTAATCGGGACTGAAATACGGCTTTTTCCATCGCACCGTTTCAGCCTCCGGCCGAGTCCACCGCTTCACTTGTCACGCCACGATTTGTACTCGCCACGCCAAATACCTAGCCGGGAGTTCTTCCGATCGCCCGCCTCGTCCGCGCGAAGTCTTCACGCTTTTCGAGTTTCGCTTTTCGCCGCCACGCGCAGCTCCCTTTCACGTATGCTGCACCCATGTGTCCCGCGACTGAGTCGAGTCCCGCCGCCATTGGCCTCTGCGCCACGTGCGTTCACTCGCGCAAGATCCAATCCGACCGTGGCTCCGAGTTTTTCCTCTGCAAGCTCTCCGAAACCGATCCCAGCTTCCCCAAATATCCCCGCCTTCCGGTCCTTTCCTGCCCCGGCTACACGCCACTTTCCCTTCCGCCAGAACGAAGCGACAAACTCTAGCCGTTCTCTCATCAAAGGATGGAAAGGAGTCAATTTGTCTGCAATGGCCTGTTCTAGTAGCCGGCCTATTTTGACGCGCCGATCTGCTCGCCGTGCTGTTGCAACAAGTAATGGTCCGTCATCCCCGCGATGTAGTCGCACACCACGCGATGCACCGGCTCGGTGCGCGCCTGTTCGGTGTAGCCGCGCGGCATTTTTTCCGGCTGCGCCAAATAAAAAAGGAAAAGTTCATCCAGCGCCGCCACGGAACGCTCGCGGTCCTCGACGATGGCCGGATTTTCGTACAGGTGTGATTTCAAAAATCGTTTCAGCCGGGAATTTTCCGCAGCCACGCCTTCCGAAAAACTCGCCAGCCGCTTCGCATGATGCCGAACGTCTTCGACCGTTCGCACGCCTGCGCGCTGCACATTTGCCTTTGTGTGTTCAATCAAATCCGTTGCAAATCGATCGAGCAACCTTTTCAGCGCTTCATTGAATTTCAATTTTCGCTGGCCGCGCGGATATTTGCGCTCGACTTCCGCGTACAGCGCGCCAAAAATAGGAACTTCGGTCGTCAGCTCCTCGAGATGCAGAAGCCGCGCTTCGAAGCCGTCGTCCAAATCCGCGGTGTTGTAGGCAATCTCGTCCACCAGATCGACGAGCTGCGCTTCGAGCGGAGGCCGTTGATCGAGCAAATATTCCGCAAGCTCCGGAAATTCCGCAGCGGAGTAATCGCGCGAATGTTTGACGATTCCTTCGCGCACCTCGAACGTCAGATTCAAGCCGGGAAAATCCAAATAGCGTTGCTCGAACTTTTCGACAATGTGCAGCGCGTGCAAATTGTGGTTGAAAGTATCGCCGCGCTCGCGCATGCGAAGATCGAGCTGGCGTTCGCCGGCGTGCCCAAACGGCGGATGGCCGATGTCGTGAACCAGCGCGAGCGCTTCCACCAGATCACTGTTCAGGCCGAGCGCTCCGGCCACGGTGCGCCCGATCTGCGCCACTTCCAGCGTGTGCGTCAGCCGGTTGCGAAAATGATCCGAAAAGCGTGTGGTGAAAACCTGGGTCTTCGCTTCCAGACGGCGAAACGCGCGCGAATGCACAATGCGGTCGCGATCGCGCGCGTAATCGTTGCGGTACGGATGCTGCGGCTCGGCATATCGGCGCCCGCGCGTGCGCGCGACATTCATGGCATAGGGCATCGCATCTGGCGCTGTGCTCATTGCATTTTCCGTTGCTGCCATTGTAGCGAAACGCCCGCGCGCTTCACATCACCCCGGCTTCTGATATGCTCGCGTGCATCTAAGCTTTAGGATACTGTCATGCGAACCCGAAATGCACTCGCCGCTCTTCTTGCTCTGGTTGTTGCGTTCACGGCAACTCCGCTCGCCGCGCAGACTTCGCAAACTGATTCTGCGAGTTCGACGCCCACGCAGCTTGACGTCAGCGCGACGCAACAATGGACCGACACAAAAATCGACATGCGCAGCGGCGAAAAATTGAAAATCTCCGCGACGGGCAGTGCGAACTATGCAGGCGGAACGAGTTTCGGCCCGGACGGTCTCGCGCGCGGATGGAAAGATATGCTGCGCCAATACGCTGTTCCCGACGCGGGGCACGGCGCGTTGATCGCGCGCATCGGCTCAAGCGATGGCTCGCAGCCATTTCTGATTGGCGCGTCGAAAGAATTTGTGGCTCCCGTCGCAGGCAGGCTGTTTCTGGGCGTGAATGAAAGTGAAAAAGACGCGCAAGACGCGCAAGGAAGTTTTCATGTCACGATTACAATTCTTCTGCCGGGCTCGACCGCGCCTGCGGGCGCGTTGGTCGGCGGCCCGGCGGAGGCGCCCATCCCTTCGATTACTGCTACGATCCTCGACGAAATTCCGCGACGCGTCAGCGATCCGCAAGGCAATCCGGGCGACATGGTGAACGTTTTAATCGTCGGCACGCAGGACCAGTTGACGCAGACATTCGCGGCGGCAGGCTGGGTGGAAGTGGATCGCTCGGTCCAGGACACGTTGCTCGCCGGCGCGATCACTACGCTTTCGAAAAGAGATTACCTGACCATGCCGATGAGCACGCTTTTCCTTTTCAAACGCCCGCAGGATTTCGGTTTTGCGCACGCCGAGCCAGTGCGCGTGGTGATGTCGCGCAATCATCTGCGCGCGTGGAAGTCGCCTTACGTGGTCGATGGGCGGCCGCTGTGGTGCATCGCCGCCACGCACGACATCGGATTCGAGCGCGACCAGCGCAACAACGGCGTGACGCACAAAATTGATCCGGCGATCGATGGCGAACGCGAATACGTGAACGACACTTTGTCGGCCACGGGCTTGGTGGCGCAACGCGCGCACGTCACGCCGAGCGATCCTTTGACCACTGCGAAGACAGCCACCGGCGGCGAGTTTCACTCGGACGGACGCATCCTGGTGCTGGTGCTCTCGACGCAAAGCAGCAGCACAAACTAATCGCATAAATTGAATCGTCCAAGGGATGAGGAAACACTTCCAGCAAATCGGCGTGAGCCACGCGCACAACACAATAAGTTGTGAATGAGGTGAAACGGCACTAGAATGCGCGGCCAGTCTCGCCGAGGATTGACGAATGCTCTGGCTCGCCGCGCCGCTGTGGCCGCAATCTCTTTCCCTTCCGCATTCGCTCGTGCTTGCTGCGCTGATTTGGCCGCAGCCGCTGCGCCCGGCGCACTCGCTCGGGCTCTCCGCGCTGGTCGCCGTGATTCCACTGATTGTGGTGCTGGTTCTGATGGGCGGGCTGCGCAAGAGCGGACTTTTTTCGTCCGTTTGCGGCTTGGCTTCCGCTGGCGCGCTGGCGATTTTTGCGTGGCGAATGCCAGTTTCGCTCGCGCTGTGGAGCACAGCTTACGGCTGCATCTATGCGTTGTGGTCGATCATGTGGATCGTTTTCGCGGCGCTGTGGCTTTACAACCTCACCGTTGCGACGGGCAATTTCGACCTGCTGCGCCGCTGGATGGAGCAGCACGCTTCCGGCGACCCGTGCATTCAGGCGATTCTGGTTGCGTTTTGCCTGGGTGCGCTGATTGAAGGGACTGCGGGATTTGGAGCGCCCGTTGCGATCACCGCATTTTTGCTTGTGGGATTGGGATTCAAGCCGCGGCGCGCCATTCTTCTTTCGCTGATCGCCGACACGGCTCCCGTCGCTTTCGGCGCGCTCGGCATTCCCATCGTTGCGCTCGCCGGCGTCACGGGGCTCGACCTGATGAAGCTTTCCGCGATGGAGGGACGCCAGCTCCCATTTCTTTCGGCCATCCTGCCGGCTTATCTTGTGTGGATTGTCGCGCGCGGGCGTGGCCTCAAGCGCTGCTGGCCAGCGGTGCTGGTTTCCGGCGTGAGCTTCGCGCTGGCGCAATTCTTTGTCTCGAATTATTGGGGGCCGTGGGCCGCGGACATCATCGCGGCTCTGGCATCGATCGCGGCGCTGGTTTTTTTTCTGCGCTTCTGGAAGCCGCGCGCAGTAAGCGATGCCGCCACGATGCCGCTCGACGAGTCAATCGCTACGCGCCTCTCCGCGTCACAATCGTTTGCTGCGTGGCTGCCGTGGATTCTGCTCTCCGCGGTGATGGTTTTTTGGTCTTACGCCAAGCTTTTTCAAAAAGGACAGATCACCTTTGCGATTCCGCATCTGCACAATGCGATTCTGATCACGCTGTACAACAAGCCGTATGCGGCGAAGTACGCTTTTCAGCCGCTGGCAACCGGAACAGCGGCAGTGTTCGCGACGGTTCTGACGGCGATTTGTCTGCGCGTGAAACCCAGACTGGTGGCCCAGTCCGGCTGGAAAACATTGCGCCAGCTTCGCTTGCCGGGACTGACCGTGCTGGTGATCGTGGCGCTGGCGTATCTCTACAATTATTCCGGCATGGCCTACACGCTGGGGGACGCGGCCGCGAGCGCGGGCGCATTTTTCCCGGTGCTGAGCAGTTATCTGGGATGGGCCGCGTGCTTTTTGAGCGGCAGCGACACGGCCAGCAATCTTTTGTTCGGCAATTTGCAAGTGGCCGCCGCGCATCAACTGCATTTGAATCCGCTGCTTCTGGCGGCGACGAATTCCTCCGGCGCGATTACCGGCAAAATGATTTCGCCGCAGAACATCGCCGTCGGTGTGACCACGGTTGGGCTGATCGGCGAAGAAGGAAAAGTCCTGCGCTCGACTTTCTGGCACAGCATTTTTCTGGCCGCGCTGATCGCCTTGCTGGCGCTCGCGCAAGCGCACTGGCTGGCGTGGATGGTGCCTTGAGCCCCCGGCCAGGTTGCCGATTCCTGCAAGTATTTTAAGCTAATTTCGGAACGTTGTTATCAGCCGACGCGCCAGCGACCACACAGATTTCCTTGAAGACTTTCGCCTTGTAGAGAGAGTCGGTCCCCGCTGCCCGCAAGATTTCCGGGAGGCTTTTTCTTACATCGCGATAAATCCTCCACATTTGCTGAACGGAGGGCTGCCGTCCGGAACGGACGAACGCATTGCCCAGTTCTCTAAACACTCCGGTTATCGTTCCATCATGGATATACGCATCTGTCCCATTCAGGTCACTCAGAGACTTGGCCAATCTCCAATTTCGCGATTCGCACACGAACCACGCGTGCCGGCCTTTCTTTGAGACCATTTCCCAGGCCACAGAAAGACCCAGTTCGAACGGCATATTGAAGCGTGGCGTGCGTGGCGCTCGCGCATCCAGTTCGACCCTGGAAAGATCGTGAAACGCATACCGGCAGGCTTGTATTAAGCTGAATATCCGGTTCAAGCGACGCGAACTGCTGGGAATTTCAAGCGTAGCCCGCGGCACCAAAGCAAAAGCACTGATGCCCGAAATGTAGGCGAGGAAAAGCCGCTGAAATTTCTTGTCGTACGGAATGTTCAGAAAAACGTCAGCGAGGGCTCTTGCTTGCTTTGGCACGCGCTCGCCTCTTTCGCGATGCACGAGAGATAGAGGATCTGCGTTTTGCCGAGCCATTCCTGCTCCGGCCGTTGTGAACGCCGGATAGCGTCTCGCGGAGGGAAACGCGACTCGCCTTATCTTTCGAGCTCACAAGACTAACCAGCTTTTTCGCCCGAAGACGCGGCACGCCCAGGGCGTCGGCGATTTCTTCCGCGGTTGCAAACCGCGCATCGATTCTCACAGTGTGGCTCATTCATTCTATGATATATCGGCGCTCGCTTCGCGCCAAGCCGATTTGCAGATTGACGCCGCGCCGCCGTACACTATTTCTGCCCACAGAACGAATTCACTGACACGGAGGTCAGCATGGCACGCAAAGCAACGGCGGTTTGGAACGGTTCACTGAAGGAAGGCAAAGGAAACATCTCGACGGAAAGCGGCGTCCTGTCGAAGGCGCCCTATTCATTCAAAACGCGATTTGAAAATGAACGCGGCACCAATCCCGAAGAATTGATTGCCGCGGCGCACGCAGGATGCTTCACCATGGCGCTTTCCGCGCAGCTTGGCCAGGCCGGCATCACGCCGGAGAGTCTGGAAACCACAGCTGCAGTCACGCTGGAAAAACAGGCCGACGGTTTCGCGATCACAAAAATTCATCTGGACGTGACCGGGCGCATCCCCAACGGCGACGAGGCTGCGTTCAATAAAGCGGCGGAAGCGGCAAAGGCGGGCTGCCCGGTGTCGAAGCTGCTCAAAGCGGAAATCACCATGAGCGCGAAATTGGAAACGCAGCGCGCGACGGGAGCGTAGCTTTTCCGGTTACGCGAAAATCCTACGGAAGAGTTCTTTCGTATTGCACAAAGCCGCTGCGGCGCGCGATGCGATCATAGAGCAGCATGGCGTTCGCATTGGTCTCCTGCGTTAGCCAGTAAACTTTCGCGCACTCCGCAACGCGGGCCGCGGCGAAAACGTGCTCGATCAATTTGCGCCCCACGCCGCTGCCGCGATGGTCCGGCACGACGAACAAATCCTGCAAATAACAGTAATTGCCCACCGTCCAGCACGAGCGATGGAACAGCCAGTGGATCATGCCGACGGCGCGGTCTCCGGCGAGGGCCACGGCCCCGAACACCGCTTCACTGGGATCGAGGATTCTCGCCCAGGTCACGCGCGTGGTTTCCGCGGGAATCTCTGCTTCATAGAATTGCTGATAGCCGTGCCAAAGCGGAAGCCATGCGTCATGGTCCGCCGCCACCAGGTTGCGCACGGTCACGTTGTCGCCCATTGGGTCGCTCCTTTGGATTGTCCAAGGCCTCCAGTGCCGCCGGAGATTACCAAAGTTTTGCAGTTTGAGGGAACCCTCTGAGCCAAACTCGCCTGTGCCGGTCTGGTAACCTGTGTATTATCTGTCAGATATGCTGGCATGGAAATTGCTTTCCACTCGGAGGCGGCGGGCTAGCGTTTACAGAAAGCTGCCCTTTCAGTCCCACCGCCGCCAAGAGTTTGGAGAAGAGCGAGTGAACCGGAGAATTGAATCGCAACGGGCTGCGGCAGGTTCGTGGATGCCGGCGCGCTCGATCGATCGCCGACGCGCCCGCCGCGTCAAGGTCGCCGTGGCGGCGCGCATTCGTCCGTATTACCAGAGCCCGGATCTTTCGGAAGAATTACTGACGGCAACGAATCTTTCGCGCGACGGATTTTATTTCATCTCGCGCCGCGCAGCCTATCGCGCGGACATGAATTTGTATGTGGCCTGCCCTGCGGGACATTCGCAGACGCCGGCGGAGTCCGAGTGCGCGCGCGTGGTGCGCGTCGAGCCCTTGGGCGGCGACGCGTGGGGAGTGGCGGTCACGTTTCATCGCAGCGCCTGCTTGTATCATGGCGGCGAGTTTTCATCCCAGAGGTGAGGTTCAGCTTATGAAGATAACGCTTATTGCAGCTTCGCTTTTCCTTTTGGCGGCGCCCCTTCACGCGCAGACTCGCCCCAACCAATTGAGCCTTGGCGGGGGCGGCGGAGGATTAGGAGGCTTCGGTTCAAGCTCGATCACCTTCTCGCTGCCAGCTACGGACAGAACCGAGAAACATTACAGTTACATCTACGCCCAAGGCTCGGACGGAACGTATGTTCCCACGCGGTTTGTGTCGTTTGACGCTGCCGTGAAACTGGGAAAGGCAGAGCTTGCCTATCGGCCCAAGACGATCGTGGAAGTCGCAGCCGAATGTCGCGCCGCGAAAAAACAGGCCGAGGCATCGAACGTCGCAAACCAATAAAATCGCCGCACGCGTGAATTAACGCCGCGGGCCGTTCGCCGATTCATTCAGGGGAGCGCGGTGATCGGACTTACGACTTGCCGGCGGGAAGCAACGCGAGTTGCTGATCGGCCTCATCCGCCGCGCTGGTGTCGGGGTATTCCGTTTTGATTTGCTGGTAGAGCTTTACTGCCTGCGCGGGATTCGATTGCCTGTAATGTCCCGCCAGCGCCAGCAAGACGATGGGTTTGGGGGCGAGCACCGAGGGATTTGCCAAAAGCTCGTTGTAAATCTGAACCGCTTGGTCGGACTTTCCCATTTGATCGTAAATCTGGGCCAGCTCAAAGCGCGCCATGGCCGCGAAGTCATGGTCGGAACTATTTCCAATCTCTGTAAGCGCGCTGATAGCTTGGGAATTCTGGCCCAAATGCTCCTCGCATAACGCGGAATAATATTTGGCAAGCTGGCCCGAGCGCGTGCGCGGATATCGCCGCATGACGTCTTCGAATTTTTTCAGCGCGTCTTGGAATTTCTTCGGCGCGTCCGAATAGGTAATCTCGTTCTGTTGGGGAGGCTGTCCCGGGCCCACCACCAGGGCCTCATAAACCTGCATCGCGTCGTTGAATCCTGCTTCGGCTTTCACCGATTGCCGTTGCGAATAAAAGCGCCAGCCAAAAATTCCCGCAGCGACGATCACCACGACAATGATCACATAAATCAGAGTACTCCGATGGGAGAGAACCGCCTCGGCGCCGTGCGAAAGCGCCTCTTGCACTTGGTTTGTTTTCAACTCTTGACGAGAGATATGCTTCGCCACGGTTCACTTCTCCAGGGAAAATCGGAAACTCCATGCTAACACAAAAACACACTTAACCCTTATGACGCGGAGAGAAATTTCGACGAGGATTCCGCCTCGACTGCGCCAAAGCAAAAAGAGGGCTTAGGCCGGGGTTACGTTTTCGGCCTGCAAACCTTTCGGGCCTTGCTTGACTTCGAATTCCACCAATTGGCCTTCGTTCAGGGATTTGTAGCCTTCCGCCTGAATGGCCGAAAAGTGGACAAAAACGTCTTCGCCCGATTGCCGCTGAATGAACCCATAGCCTTTCGCGGCATTAAACCACTTCACTACACCTTGTTCTCGGTCCAACTCTTCACCTCTTCGTTTTTGAAATGCCAGCTGCCTGTCGTTTACGGGCAGACCGCGCCGCACTTGACGCGTAAGTCGTGAGCGTCCGGCAGGTAGCCTAGCGCCGGAATTCTAACCAAAAAAAACAATCCGTGTCCAGAGAACGCATGGGCCGCAACGGCCTTGGCCGGGCGCTTCGCAAGACGGGCCTGGGAACATTTGTGGTCGCGGCGTCGTACTGTTGTTCATGACACGCTCAGAACGAAGGATCGGCGCGGCGGAGTGGTTGATACTGATCGGAGCCAGCATTTTCATCTTTGTGTTGGCTGTATCGGCGTATTGGGAAGCGGACATCCGCTGGCTTCACTTTTTCCAGGCGTGGATGTACGCCGCCACGATCGTGCTGAGTTTGCGCCGCAGCCGCTGGGGATATTTCGTCGGGATATCCGCGGCCGGTTTGTGGGACTACGCAAATGTCTTCGCGACAAGCTTTTCCTGGAATGGGCTGCAGCAAATCGCTCAGTGGATTCACACCGGCCATCTGGCGCGCCCTGACTTGTTGATTGCTGTTCCGGCGTGGTTTGCGAACTTACTGGTGATTATCGGCTGCATCTGGGCGTATTCGCGAGAAGAGGAAAAGCACGCGAGCGACGCGGTTAAATTTCTGGTGTGCTTCGCGCTGACGACGGGATTCTTCGCAGCGGATATGGCCGTGTTTCAGCCCGGCTACCTGGGGCTATTTCCCCGGATGCTGCATCCGCATTTGCCGTTTTGAGATTGCAAAAATTACGCGCGGGGATTACCGGTTGTCGTGGGGCTTGGTCGCGGAGCTGCCGGCGGAGGTGGGGAACCATTTGCTCATAATCAGCTCGGTGCCGCCGCCGGGGCCGCGCTGAATGTCGAACTCATCCATGAAGGCGCGCATCAGAAAAATGCCGCGGCCGGAGGTGCGCAGGAGATTTTCTTCCGCGAGGGGATCCGGCACATCGGCCAAACTGAAATTCTTGCCTTCGTCGAGGACGTGAACCACGAGCTTGCGCGCTTCGAGCTCGATGGTCATCACGATTTTCCGGCCGCGCTCCTGGTGGTTGCCGTAACTATAGGCATTGATCACCGCTTCGCGGACGGACATGCCGATTTTATGGCAATTGTCTTCGTCGAAGCCGGATTCGCCGGCGACACGCAGGACAATCTCTTCGGCAAGGTCGACGCTATCGAGGAGCGTCTCCAGGGTGACTTCAATGCGCTGGGCGTTCTTGGCCATCCGTCCCGTGTACCGAAAGTGAGCGCGCCATGCTTGCACGGCGCGCATTTGCAAGTCAACTGGAGGCTCGCTGCAATCCATCGTAGCTTGTCTTCACCTGCTTGCGCTATAGCCATGCGGTACACTACGCCCAGTACGTCCGGTCCAGCGTGCGATATTGGATGGCTTCGCTCAAATGCCGCGGCTGGATCTCGGGGATTCCGTCGAGATCGGCGATGGTGCGCGCGACTTTCAGGATGCGGTCGTGGGCGCGCGCGGAAAGTCCGAGTTTTTGTATCGCCGTCTCCAGCAGCTTTTCGCCTTCCGCGGAAATCTCGCAGTGCTTTCTCAGCAACTTTGGCGGCATCTGCGCGTTGGCGTAAATCTTTTTCTCGCCCTTGAAGCGCTCGAGCTGGACGTTTCGCGCGGAGATCACGCGGTCGCGCACCGCTGCGGATGCTTCGATAGCGCCGCCGTCGCGAAGTTCTTTGTATCTGACCGCCGGCACTTCAATGTGAATGTCGATGCGGTCGAGCAGGGGCCCGGAGATTTTCGAAACGTAGCGCTGAATCTGCATCGGCGAGCAGTGGCAGTCGCGCGTGGCATCGCCAAAAAATCCGCAGGGGCAGGGATTCATGGCCGCGGCGAGCATGAAGCGCGCGGGAAAGCTGAGCGAAATTGCTGCGCGGGCGATCGATACTACGCCGTCTTCGAGAGGCTGCCGCAATACTTCGAGGACGTTGCGTTGAAATTCGGGGAGCTCGTCGAGAAAGAGCACGCCGTTGTGTCCGAGCGAAACTTCTCCGGGGCGCGGCACGGCGCCGCCGCCGATCAATCCGGCGTCGCTGATGGTGTGGTGCGGGGAACGGTATGGCCGCGTGCCCACAAGGCCGCGCGAATCATCGAGCACGCCGGCGACGCTGTGAATGCGCGTGGTTTCAATCGCTTCGTCGAGGGACATCGGCGGCAGGATGGTGGGGATGCGCTTCGCGAGCATGGTTTTTCCGGCGCCGGGCGGGCCAATGAACAGAATGTTGTGCCCGCCGGCGCAGGCAACTTCCAGCGCGCGCTTGGCTGATTGCTGCCCGCGCACATCGCGTAAATCCACGGAATAAGAACTGGCCTCGCCAAGCATCTGCCTGGTGTCCACGGCAGTTGCCGCGAAGGACTCCGGAGAATTGATCAAGTCGGTAGCTTGCGGCAGAGACTTCACTGCGAAGACGCGGATGCCTTCGACGACGGCGGCCTCTTTGGCGTTGGCTTCCGGCACGATGACGTTCTTGATCCCCTGTTCCCGCGCCGCGATGGCGGCCGAGAGAGCGCCGCGCACTGAACGCACGCTGCCATCAAGGGAAAGCTCGCCCAAAAAAACATAATCGCCCAGCACTTTGCCGAAAAAGGTGCCCTGGCATCCGAGGAGGCCGAGCGCCATAGGGAGATCGAATGCGGAGCCTTCCTTGCGCATGTCGGCGGGCGCGAGATTGACGGTGACGGCCTGATGGCCGGGATAATCAAAGCCGCAGTTTTTAAGGGCGGCTTTCACGCGCTCACGGCTTTCCTTCACGGCGATGTCTGGCAGGCCGACGACGTTGAAATTTCCGGGCTGGCCGGGGCCGACGTCGACTTCGACTTCGACGAGATAGGCTTCGATGCCGTAGACCGTCGCGCTGTGAGTTTTGAAGAGCATGCGAGAGGGAAGCTTTTGTCCCGTTTTGCCTGGCTGCAAGATAACGTAAAACGAACGTATAGGCCAGATAAACTCGCGGGCGTAACTGGTTCGGCGCCGAGCGCGGGGTGAGCGGGTGCGCTTTACAATTGCGGAGGCGGCACGTATGCTTGCGGCGGATTGGGTTTGGGAAGAGCGAAAGACGGGCGCGCAGGGAAGCGTATACTGCAACAGAAAATTGAAAGCGGGATTTTGGCGGGCGCGACTCGGGGAGTCGCGACGGGCGACCCAAGGGTCGCCCCTACGGAGGCGATGCGATGATCGGCTGGATTGTGCTGGGGATTATCGTCATCCTGGTTTTCATCGTGATCGGGATGTACAACACGCTGGTCAAGCTGAAGGTGCAGTGCGACAACGCGTGGTCGGACATCGACGTGCAGCTCAAGCGGCGCTATGACCTGATCCCGAATCTGGTGGAGACGGTGAAGGGATACGCGGCGCACGAGAAAGGCACTCTGGAAGGCGTGGTGCAGGCGCGCAACGCGGCGATGAGCGCGCAGGGTCCGGCGGCGAAAGCCGGAGCGGAGAACATGCTGACTTCGGCGCTGCGGCAGGTGTTCGCGCTGGCGGAAGCGTATCCGCAATTGCGCGCGGTGGAGAGCTTCACGCAATTGCAGAACACGCTCAATCAACTGGAAGACAGCATCCAGAACGCGCGGCGGTATTACAACGCGGTGGTGCGCGACCTGAATACGAAAATCGCGGTGTTTCCTTCCAACATTATCGCGGGCATGTTCAACTTCAAGCCGCGCGAATTCTTCGAGACGGGTGCGCCGGCGGAACGCGAAACGCCGAAAGTGAGCTTTCAAGCAGGCGCGTCGCAGTAGGCGCGGACCTCCGATGCGCAGCCTTCGCCGCGCCACAATGTTTCTCTTCCTTGCGCTGGCAGCCGCATTCGCGGCGGCCTCTCCAGCGCGCGCGCGCCAACTCACCATCGAGAGCTTCGACGTTCAAGTAATTGTCCAGCCGGATTCCACGATCGAGGTCACGGAGACGCTCGCCGTGAAGTTCGACGGCGCGTGGAACGGAATTTACCGCTCGATTCCGGTGGAATATCGCGGATCGCTGGGGTTGAACTACACGCTTTTCATCGAGCCGGAGAGCGTCACCGACCAAGACGGAAATCCGCTGAAATATGAAGTTTCGAAGCAAGGGCAATACAAGCGCTGGAAGATTTACATGCCCGGAACCGAGGACACGACGCGGACGATCGTGATCCGGTACAAGGCGCTGGACGCGCTGCGATTTTTCGCGGACCACGACGAGCTGTATTGGAACGTCACGGGAAATGAAACGGACGCGGCGGTGGAAAGCGCGTCGGCGCGAATCGAACTGCCGGCGGGAGTGACGGGCTTGCACGCGGATGCGTTCACCGGCGCGTACGGGCAGCGCGGACAGGAAGCCAGCGTCAAGGTTACGGACAACGTGGTGGAGATTCAGACGCAGCAGCCGCTCTTCTCCTACCAGGGGCTGACCGCGGTGGTGGGATGGGACAAAGGATTCGTTCATCCGCCGAGCGCGCTGGCCGAGACGATCCTTTTCCTGCGCAGCAATTGGCCGTTTGCCGTTCCGATGTTGGCGTTCGTTTTCATGGCGTGGTTCTGGTATTCGAACGGGCGCGACCCGCGGCGCAATCCAATCAGCGTGCAGTACGAGCCGCCGGACAAGCTGACTCCGGGGGAAGCAGGGACGCTGGTCGATAACGAAGTGGCGATGCGGGATATCACGGCGACGATTGTGGACCTGGCGGTGCGCGGATTTTTGAAAATCGAGCAGCAGGAGACAAGCCAGGCGCTGGGACTGGTCCATCACAAGAATTTCATTTTCCATCGCACCAAGGCGGCTTCGGAGTGGACAAGCCTGAAAGAGCACGAGCAGGAGCTGCTCTCGGCGCTGTTTGACGGCGGAACGGACGACCAGGTGTCGCTCACGGATTTGCAGAATCGTTTCTACGTGCATTTGCCGGCGATTCGCAACCGGATGTTCGATGGCTTGATGGCGAGCAAGCTTTATAAGCGGCGGCCGGACAAAATGCACCAAGGCTACATTGCGGCGGGATTCATGCTCGCTGTTGGATCGTTTTTTCTGGCGACGCCGGTCTCCGGAGCGTTGGGAATTGAATTTTTGACGATACTCCTTTCTGGGCTTTTCACGGCGGCGATCGTGGCGGGGTTTGGATACATCATGTCCGCGCGCACAGTCGACGGCGAGAGGGAATTGGAGAAGGTGCTGGGATTCGAGGATTTTCTTGGGCGCGTGGAGAAGGATCAGATCGAGCGCCTGGAAAAAACGCCGGAGATGTTTGAAAAGTATTTGCCGTATGCGATGGCCTTGCACGTGGAGAAAAAATGGGCCTACGCGTTTCAGGATATTTATCGCCAGCCGCCGCAGTGGTATTCCGGGCCGTACGGCGGAGGCTTTCAGACTTTTCTATTGGTGAACGATTTGAATTTGATGTCGATGCAAACGGGGAGCGCGCTGGCTTCTTCGCCGCGCAGCGCGGGTGGCGCGGGCGGATCGGGATTCGGAGGAGGAGGGTTTTCGGGCGGGGGGTTCGGCGGCGGAGGGGTTGGCGGATTTTAGATTGCGATTCGGCTGTAGAAGCGGACGGATACTCCCTATGACACTTGCTATCGGGCGCGCAATTCTTCGACGCGCTCGACGATGCGGCCTTCAGGGCCTTCGGTGTAGCTGATCTTGACGACGTCTCCCACAGCAATGCCTCGCACAGGCGCGGACAATTTGAATTCGAAGCGCTTCACCTCGCCGCCAGTGGTGACGTCGAGATCGATCCGTGTTTCCTTCAGTTGCGCGACTTGGCCGATTAGCATTTTGCGTTGCGCCGATTTCTCGTAGTGCTCGGTGCGCAGGAGCGTATCGATCCAGCCGTGCTCGCGGAGGCTTTCCTCTTCAATCTGGCGCGTCCAGGCGCTGAGGATGCTGGAGCGGTTCAAGTAGCCGACGAGTTTGCCCGAGCCGCCGCGCTCGACGACGGGCAGGCGGCCAATATTGAATTGCAGCATGCGATAGAGGGCATCGAAGGCGCGTTCGTCGGGATAGGCAACGATGGGCTTGCCGCCTCCGGCTTCGATGACTTTCATTTTCCCGCTGGGATCGAGCTTCAGCGCGCGCAGCAAGTCGCCTTGGGTGACCACACCCACAACCTTGCCGTCGGCTTCGCAAATCGGCAGCCCCTGAGTGATATTGAAAGCGGAATCGCCGCGCCCGATGCGATCGGCAAGCTCGGCGACGGTCATTTCCGGAGGAATGGCGGGAACGTCCTTGCGCATCACTTCGCCAACGCGCACGACTTGCAGGACGCCGACTTCAAAATCGGTGGGCACGGTGAGGCCGCGACGCGTGAGCTTTTCCGTCATGATGGAACTCTTCAGATAGTGAATGGCGATCATGTCGGCGATGACGCAGGTGATCATCAAAGGCAGAACAGAGTTGTAGTTGCGCGTAATTTCAAAGGCAAAGACGATCAGCGCGAAGGTGGCGCGCGCGGCCGCACCGAAGACGGCGCCCATGGCCACGAGCGCGTACGCGCCGGGCGACAAATGCGCTCCGGGAATGAAGTGATTGATGAGCATCGCAAACACGCCACCCAAGGCGGCGCTGGACATGAACATGGGCGCGAGCAAGCCGCCGGAAGTGCCGGAACCGAGGGAAATCACCAGCGCCAACGACTTGAAGATGATCAAGAGGACGAGGACCTTTAGCACCAGGTTGTTGTGAAGAATGTCGGAAATCGTGTCGTAACCGACGCCGAGCACGCGCGGAATGAAAAAGCCGATAACACCGAGAAAAAATGCGCCAATCGCCGGATGCCACAGGTCGTTGATCGGGAGATGGTCGAACAAGTCTTCGACCCAGTAGAGGAATTTGGTGAAGGCAACCGCGGCAAAGCCGCAGATGACGCCAAGAAGGAGATACCAGGGCAGGCCGTGAAGGGCGTCGAAATTGACGTTCGGGTCCATGGAGAACATGGCGTGCTGGCCGAGGAGAACAGAGCGCACGAAGGTGGCGAGAGTAGTGGCGATGACGAGGGGAATGAAGGAGCGGGCGCGAAATTCGAAGAGAAGCAGCTCGATGGCGAGAATCACTCCGGCGATGGGAGTGTTGAATGTTGCCGCCATACCAGCACCAGCTCCGCAGGCAAGCAGAACTTTGCGTTCGGAGGCAGTGGTGGCGATGAACTGGCCCACGAGGGAGCCGACCGCGCCGCCAGTCTGAATGATGGGGCCTTCCGCACCGAACGGGCCGCCGGTGCCGATGGCGATGGCAGCGGAAACGGGCTTGAGGATGGCGACTTTTGCTTCGATGCGGCTGCGGCTGGTGAGCACCGCCTCCATCGCTTCCGGAATGCCATGACCTTTAATTTTTTCGGAGCCGTACTTGGCCATCACGCCGACGATCAAGCCGCCGATGACGGGAATCAGAATCACCCAGTAACCGAGATGGTTTCCCTCGGGGCTGCGGAAATGAAATGACCACGTGTGATAAAACGAGAGATTGGTGAACAGGCCGATCAGGTCGTACAGAAGATATGCAATGATGCCGGCAACCACGCCGATCAGCGCGGCGAGGAGCGACATGTAGCCGATGCGGAACATGCCCGCGCCGGCGACTTCGGGCATTTCGAGCACGGAGGGCTGGGTCTGGCTAGCCAACGAAGTTCACCTGTGACGGGATGTGCGGCCTAGGCGCCATCGATGCTTGCTTTCAGGCGCTCGCACGCCGCGGGCGCCGGCCATGGGGTGAATTGGCGCGCGGGATGGCATGGGCCATTACGGTTTGCAACGCGCGCAAAATGGTGCGGCCCGAGGAGCGGAGTTCGGCGCGATGGGGAAGCGCGACTTGGCGAAGAATTTCCTCGCCGCGACCGGTGAGCCGCAACAAGACCTGCCGCCGGTCTTTGCGGCTGCGCGTTCTTTTCAAGAGGCCGTGCGCCTCCAGGCGATCTACGAGTTCCACGGCGCTGTGATGCTGGATTTGAAGGCGTTCGGCAAGCACGCCTACCGTGGCGTGGTATGAAGCGGGTAGTCCCTTGACGGCGAGGAGCGCCTGATACTGCTGCGGCTCAATTCCGGCGGCGCGGGCGGCTTGCTCGCTCAGATTCTGAAAGCGCCGCACCTCGTAACGGAATTCCGCGAGCGCGCGGTAATCGAAAGCTTTGTTTGCGGAGTTCTTCAAGGCTCAAGTAAATTATATCGTAAAGCGATGTAAAGCGCAGGTCACACGTGGAAATCTGGCGCAGCTGTGCTCAAGAGCTAAACGGTTTGACGGGGCCTGTATCGGATATCAGAACAATCCGGGAAACAGCGCGGGAACGCGACTGCAATGGCCGTCGGCTGCGAGGAAAGAGCGGTGTGTCACAGCGCCTTACGAAAGGATTTTTGCGTTTTGTTGACGCGGTAGCCGAGTTTTTCATAGAAACGGTGTGCACGGTCGCGAATGACGTTGGAGCGCACTCCTGCTTCTTTGTAACCGTTGGCGCAGGCCCAGTCCTCGGCGCGATCCATGAGTAAGCGGCCGACGCCTTGCGAGCGGGAAGATTCGTCGACAACCAGGCTGCCGATTTCGACGCGGGGATCGTGCGCGAGCGTGCGAAACGGAAAAACTTCCACATAGCCGGCGATTCCGTCACCTTCGCGCTTGGCGACGAGAATGATGTGATCGGCATCCCGAAGGATCTCGCGTAATCGCGCGGCCACTTGCTCGGCGGTTGAAGGATATCCGAGCTGGCCGGCGAGAGGGGCGAGTTGCGGCGCGTCGGCAAGAACTGCTGGGCGAATGGTGAGCGCTTCTGTGTTTGCGGCGTGAGCCATGTGTCCCCCGGACAAGTTAGAAAAGTTTATCCGAATCGAGCAGGATCGTCACTGGGCCATCGTTCACGATCTCGACCGACATGTGCGTTTGGAAGACGCCGGTCTCCACGTGAACACCGCGCGCGGCAACGGCGCGAAGAAATTCCTCGTACAATTGCCTCCCAAGTTCTGGCGGCGCTGCTTGAATGAAGCTAGGCCTGCGGCCGCCACGCGCGTCTCCATACAAGGTGAATTGGGATGCGGCGAGAAGCGCGCCGCCGGTATCCAGAAGCGAGCGGTTCATTTTGCCATCTTGGTCATTGAAGATTCGCAGATTCACGATTTTCTCAGCCATCGCGGCCGCGGTCGCCGCGTTGTCCTCGCGCCCGACGGCGAGCAAGACCATGAGGCCAGCGCCGATCTGGCCGGCGACGTTGCCGTCAACGATTATACGAGCGCTGGTGACGCGCTGGACGACGGCTCTCATACGATGGGACTCTCGAACGGCGCTCTGCTCTCAGAATGAAACGGGATTATTGTACAGGCCGTTTGATTGGGCTGGAAGCATCTCTCGGCGAGGACATGCGGCACTTTGTTTGACGGTGGAAGTCTGCTAAAAACGAGAGAGCTCCGCGGAGGCTCGGTGAAACTCGCGCTGATTGGCACGCACGGCGTAGGCAAGACCACGATCGCGTACGAAGTGTGCTCGCTGGTGAAGCGAGCGGGACAAAACGTCGAGCTGGTGAGCGAAGTCGCGCGGCGCTCGCCGTTCCCGGTAAACGCAGGAACCACTCTGGAAGGGCAATTGTGGATTTTGCACACGCAGATCGCGGCGGAGCTGGAAGCGGCGCGCAATGGTGCGCATGTGGTGTGCGACCGCTCGGTCCTCGACAACTACTGCTATCTGGTGAATAAATTCGGCCGGCAGCCGCAGCTCGAACAGTGGCTTGGCTGGTGGATGAAAACCTACGATTTGCTCGCCGGGATTCCACCCTTCGCAGAGGAAATCACGCCAGACGGATTTCGGTCGGAAGATCGCGTCTTCCAGCGCCGCATTCATGAGTTATTGAAGGAGCTGCTCGCCGATCCCTTGTTTGCAGAAATTCGCGAGCGCGTGATTTGGCTCGATGGAGCTGAGCGGCGACAATGGGCCGAACGCATTTTCGCGCAAGCGTTTTCCGCCGCTGGGTCCGCGCGCACTGCGCAAAAATCCACACGCTGAAATCTTCCCGTGAAAACTCAGAACACCGGCATGAATGGAAAAAAGCAGCGCTGGCTCACGCGCGGAATTCTGGGCATAGGGCTGGCGAATCTTTTTTCCGATTGGGGACACGAGGCGGCCACGTCGCTTCTGCCGGCGCTGCTCGCGCTGGTGGGCGCGCCCGCGGTGGCGCTGGGAATTATCGAAGGCGTCGCGGACGGGCTTTCCAGTTTCTCGAAACTGGCGGGCGGATGGATCGCGGACCGTCCGGCATGGCGCAAGCCGGTGGCAGGCGGCGGATACGTCATCGTGGGGCTCACGACGTTTGCGTACGCGTTCGCAGAATCGTGGCCGATGGTTTTGATTTTGCGCGCGGCGGGATGGGCAGGGCGCGGCGCGAAAGGGCCATCGCGCGATGCGCTGCTTGCAGATGCGGTCGCGCCTTCGCAGCTTGGCCGCGCTTTCGGCTTCGAACGCGCCATGGACACCATCGGGGCCGTTGCTGGGCCGCTGACGGCTGTGGCGCTCGTTTCATTCTCCGGTGTGCGAGCGGCGATGCGTTGGACGATTGTGCCGGGGTTGGCGGCGTCGCTTTGTTTTCTGTGGCTGGTGCCTGCGGGAAAATCGGCTGCTGCGCATCGCGCGTTCGGCTTCCTTGGCAGCCTGCGGCAGCTTCCTCGATCCTTTCGTCGATTGCTGGCCGGCGTTTTCGCGCACGGCATCGGGGATTTCGCTCCGACGTTGCTGATTTTGCGCGCGAACCAGATGCTCGCGCCGCAGTACGGCATCGCGCGCGCTTCCGCGCTGGCGATCGCGCTGTACACGCTTCATAACATCGTGTTCGCAGTGATTTCGTATCCGGCGGGGGTGCTTGCGGACAAAATCGGCAAGCGCGGATTGATTGCCGCTGGATACGCGGCCGGAGCGATGATGTGCGTGGGCTTCATTTTCGCGCCAGCGAAGTTGACGTGGCTGGGAGCGCTTTTCGCGCTTGCGGGCGTGCACACCGCGTTGCAGCAGGCGCTGGAGAAATCCATTTCCGCGGAGCTGCTGGGATCGGAGATTCGCGGCACAGGGTTTGGCGTGCTGGCAGCGGTGAACGGCGTGGGGGATTTTGCGTCAAGCATTATCGTGGGCGCGCTTTGGAGCGCGGTTGCGCCCGCCGCTGGATTCATCTATGGCGCGGTTTTCATGCTGGCAGGAGCGGCGCTCGTTTATTTTTGGCGCTGACGCGGGGCGCGCTGGCATTTGGGGCAAAAGTAACTGCTGCGACCCGCGACAATGATGCGGCGAATTAACGCGCCGCAGCGGCTGCACTTTTTCCCTTCGCGCTGATAGACGCGATGGCGAATCTGAAACTCGCCGGGCTGGCCTTCGGCGTTCACATAATCAGAAATCGACGAGCCGCCAAGACGAATGGCTTCGCGCAGGATTTGTTGCATAGCGTGATAAAGACGCGCGGCTTCTTCGCGTTTTAGGGCAGAAGCCAAACGTGCGGGATGAGTGCGCGCGCGCCACAGGCTCTCGTCGGTATAAATATTGCCCATGCCGCGAAACACGCGCTGGTCGAGAAGAACTGCCTTGATGCGCGCACGCTTGGCGGCGAGGCGCTTTTGAAATTCCTCTACGGTAACCTCCAGTGGGTCAATTCCCAGCGGGCCCAGAACCCTTTCGCTGTGTGCTTCCGGCACAACCAGCATGCGGCCGAAGCGGCGAGGATCGGTGAAGCGCAGCTCGGTATCATTGTCGAGCGAGATCCAAACGTGGGTGTGCAGTGGAGATGGCCTGGAGACCGGAAACACGGTGAGCTGGCCGGTCATGCCGAGGTGAACGATGAAATGGAATCGCGTCGCCAATGATTTGGGAGTGACCAGCGCCTGCGTCGATTTTTCGAGAAGTAGTACGATGAATTTGCCGTGCCGGCGGACGACCGAAATTCGAGACCCGGGAAGAATTTCTTCGAGCTTGGCGGGATCGTCGATGAAATCGGTTTTCCCCAGGCGAACTTCGGCGATGCGCCGGCCTGGCAATAGAATTTGCAGGCCGCGAACTACGGTTTCCACTTCGGGAAGCTCGGGCAAAGTTCTACCTTGAAGAAAAGTCGCGCGCGAGGGCGAGTCGGCGCGGTGAATTTCCCGTGCCAAATTGCGCCTGGAAATTTTCTACTGCTTCAATCCGGCAAAATTGCAAAAACGCGCACCGGGCCGCCGGAACCGCCCTCGAGTTTTATCGGCGCGGCGATGATGAAAGCGCCGGTCGGCGGCAGCTTATCGAGGTTGGCGATATTTTCCACGTGAAAAAGGCCAGCGGGCAGCGTGGTGCGGTGTACTTCGAAAGTGGGCGAGGGGCCGTAATCGATGCTCAGGGTATCGATGCAGAGGCCGCTCACGTGGCGCGAGATCAGCAATTTCGCGGCGGCGACCGAATAGCCGGGGAAATGCATGACGCCTTTTGCGTCCATGTTCCGGTAGCGCTTCTGGTCCGGCCAGCGCGAGGCCCAGCCGGTGCGGAGCATCACGATGGCGCCTGGAGGAATTCGCCCGTGGCGCGTTTCCCATGCTTGCACGTCTTCTGCGGTGAGACGATAATCCGCGTCTTTCGCCACTTTATCGCGAACATCGATGACCATGCCGGGGCCAAAGAAATGCTGGACAGGAATCTGGTCAAGTGTTTCTTTGCCGGGAGGGAAATGAGCGGGCGCGTCCATGTGCGTTTCATAGTGCTCAAGCATGGTGAACTTGCGGGTAAGATATCCCTCTTTGGCGGGCGTTGTGGTCACCACGACGCTGAAGGGATGGTCGTCGCCGGGCCACGAGGGCGAATGATCGTTGATGACGTAGGTCATATCGATCACGCGGGTGTGGCCCGAAGGAATTCCCGCGAGCAATCTGCAATCGCCGACGCTTGATTTTGTCTGCGCTCCAGAAAAAACAGCCGCGCCGAGCGCCACTAACAGGATGATGCCAATCGCAAAGGGTCTTTTCACCGAGTTCCTCCGAAGGATGCCGCGATGCTTAAGTTACAGCCCGCTATCTTAGTGCTGTTTGCGATTTTGGGAAATGCTTTCAGGCAGGGATCAGGGGAGGGGAATGCCCGGAGAAGCGACGATGCCGGCGAGGCGCAGGATTTCGGAATATTCCTCGTCGGTCAACGGAGAAATGGTCATGCGGGGATTTTTCATAAATTTTACTTTGCGCAAAGGCCGCTGCTCACGAAGCTCGGCCAGCGTCACCTGCCGAGGAAGGCGCTCGAGCGCGCGCAGGTCGATGACGAGATGCTTGGGCGTGGGATCATGCGGATCGGGATAAGGGTCGCGAGTGACGGCGGCGATGGCGTACAAGGCGTATTCCGGCTTTCCGTGGTAACAGAGCGCACGGTCGCCGCGGCGCATTTGTTTCATCTGGCGCAGGGCGTCCGGCTTGCTGCCGGCATGACGCCACATTTCCTTGCCTTTCACGAAAAGGGTGTCCCAGTGATAGAGGCGGGGGTCAACCGCGAGCAGCCAGTGATGTGGTCTGGTTACGGGGGGCGTCATAGCCTGGCTGTAACTGGCGAACTATACATCGATCGGCCGGAGAAACAACGAAAATGTAGCAGTTGGGAGAAAAATGAGCCGTAAAAACCAAAGATCAGCCTAAATCGACGAAAACGTCGGTGCCGCGCAACTCGACCGCGTAGCATTCGACCCCTGTATCGGGCTGCTGGGTGAGCTTTCCGGTGGTGACGTCATATTGCCAGCCGTGCCAAGGGCAGCTCACAAGGGAGCCTTCGAGGTCGCCCTCTCCCAATGGACCGCCGTGGTGCAGGCATATGCTATTGATAGCAAATAACTTACCTTCGCAATTGGCAATCGCAATGGCTTTGCCGGCCACTTGAAACTCACGAATCTGGCCGGGCGGAATCTCGTCCTGCCGTGCTGCTCGTTCAAACCCCATGTGCCGACTCCTGCGCTCAAAAGAGCGCCGGAGTATAGCTTCGGTGCACGCGGAGAGTCAAACGGGAACCGGCCCCCCGGGCATGGGCTGGTGTGTTACCGGGGGGCTTACGCGAAGAAATACGATGTTGATGACATTTTGCGTCGACCGTTTTTGTCAGTATGCGTCGCCGTTTTGCGTCGTCTTTTGAGATATCGAAGCAGGATTCTGGCTATCCCCGCCCCTGAGGTAGAATTGCGGTGGAATATCTGCCCTCCTATCAGGCAGATAAGCGTGAGGAACCACGAGAGCGAGAAAGGGTTGCATTGGCCTTTGACCTGCCTTCTATGAAAGTGCCGGATGCGAACAGTTCCAGAAAGATACGGCGATATTCTTAAGGAGACAACATCATGAGGAAGAATCAGAAGGGCTTTTCGTTGATTGAGTTGCTGATCGTGGTGGCCATCATCCTGATTATCGCTGCCATCGCGATTCCGAACCTGCTGCGCTCGAAGATGGCCGCGAACGAGGCCTCGGCAGTCGGCTCGATTCGTACTGTCGTTACCGCGTCGATTACCTACAACTCGACGTATGGGAACCAATTTGAACCCACGCTGGCGACCTTGGGACCACCGGCCGGCGGCGGTGCAGTGAGCTGCGGTGCTGCAGGCTTGCTGGATCCGCT
>JBAPRL010000028.1:0-11993 GCA_049281095.1 Candidatus Acidiferrales bacterium | reverse complement strand
AAGTGAAGCTTTCGGATGATGTGGCGCTGGATTTGGACGCGACGAAACGGAATTTTTTTGCGGGCTCGAGCTGCGGGATTTGCGGCAAGGCTTCCATCGATGCGGTTCGCGCGCGCGGCGTGCGGCCGGCCAATGCGAATTTTCGCGTAAGCCCTGAAGTGATTTGCGGGCTTCCGGAAGCTCTGCGCGCAAAACAGCAGATCTTTGGACGGACGGGCGGGCTGCATGCGGCGGGCGCGTTCAACGCGAACGGCGAATTGATCGTAGAGCGCGAAGACATTGGCCGGCACAATGCGGTGGATAAAATCGTGGGATGGGCGCTGCGCGAAGGGCGGCCGCTCTCGGAATGCGTTCTGATGGTCAGCGGGCGCGGCGGATTCGAAATTGTTCAAAAGGCTGCTATGGCCGGCCTGCCGGTGGTCGCTTCCGTGTCGGCGTGCTCGAGTTTGGCGGTGCAGTTCGCACGCGAGATGGGAATGACGCTGATCGGTTTTCTGCGCGACAGGCGCTTCGTTGTGTACTCAGGGAGCGAGCGTCTGGGCTTGGTAGCGGAGGCAGCTTCGCGGCCGGCCAAGCCGTAACGGAGACGAAACAGGAATTGCGGTATTACTCCAAAGTTTGATCCATGGCGGCCCTACTCTCAGACTAAGAGTTGCCGAGGGAGGCGATAACGGTAGATAACCGACGAATTAACAGCGTGAACCTGGCTTTCTCCTGAAATGACTTTACTCTGAGCGAGCCGTTTTCCCCCCCAGCGAGCGCCGGTCTAAAGGATTCTACTAAGTCGCAATCCAGTAAGTACGGTATTGCTCCCAACAGCCAGCGAGACGATCATCGCCGCAAATCGATGGGAGTTTCGCACATGTTGACGGAGGAGAAGAGTCTGGGAGGACTCCCTGCAACCACCGTAGGGATCCTTGGAACTCACTCCCTTACTAGTTCCCCACGAATTTCTCCTTTGCGAAATTCCCATCTTCTATTACTTCGGTAGCGGATACGCTTCTGCGCAGTATTCGGGGACAGGAAATCAGCTGAAGGGAAACTCCGCCGATCCGCGGCCCGGCTAAGTCCGATGACAGGAGGGTCCTAACTCTTCCAAGGCGTGCGCGACACCGCGCAAGCGGATTTTCAGGATCGAGGAGAGGTCCTGTATTTCCTTGCGATGATTTTCCAGCCGGGACGATGAGATGTTTTCCAGGCGACCGGCAAATCGGTCCAGCGCAGCGTGACATTCGGCGTTCACCAAGGCGCGGTTCTGCTCCGCCCAATCGGCCATGACAGCACTGAGCGCTTCCGCCATTTGACGATTCAAGGCTTCGCAGAACTGGCGGACAATCTCCTCCGAGAGGACGTCGAGGCGCACCGCGGTTTGCTCATAAAAGGAATCCATCCGGCGCTCCAAGTGGCTTGAGAATTCCTCGCATTTCTTGGTGAGCAGATCCTCCAATTGCGCCGCCAGTTTTCGCTCTGCGGCGCTCTTGGCGTCCCCATAGGCCCTGTTCTCCATCGCTGAGGCGAGTGCGGCCTGCGCACTTTTCCTCGCCTGTTCGCGGGTTTCGGCATCGAATACAGGCATGCTTTGCAGGGACGGGATAGCATGGGAGGAGAATCTGTCCGGCCGCATGAAGGCAATTGGCTGAGTTGGAGCGGGCTGAGGGGAGCGGGCTTCCGTAACGGCCCTCAAGGAAGCACCCGCCGGCCGCGGATCGCGCCGGAGAGGCTCCTTGACCACAGGTCTGTAGCTCGCGCTGTGGTTCGCGTGGGCGTAAAGGGCCTTGAACCTGCCGTCCCACGACGCGGTGAGAAATCCGCCGCTAGCGTGCGCCAGAGCTCGCAGCCCGCGCCCGGCGCTTTCCCATCTCGGCTGGCCCCACTGCGTCCAGCCGGTCGAGACCGCCTGACTCCAACGATTCCTTGTGGCCATTAATTGCGCACGATGTTCCTGCATCCAGCTTCGAAGACCCCCGTTTAAACTCGCCATAGCACTCACCTCGCCGAGAAGGATAACTAATTCCATACTGCCGCATCTTGTTCCACAGAGTCTTGGTGCTAATGTGGAGAGCGCGAGCCGTTTCTGTGCGGTTCCAGCGGCTCTTTCTAAGGCAATTCTCGATCAGTTGCCTTTCTGCCTCAGCGCGAATGGAGGCAATGCGCGGCTTCAGGCCGTACTTGTCGATTGTTCCGCCGCTCTTCCCTGGCCGCTCGCCGTCCGCGCCGCGGACAAGGAGTTCGGCGATCAATGCATCGTCATCTTGAAGAACCAGATGGCGGCAGACGAAACTCTTGAGTTCCCTGACGTTGCCGGGCCATGAATGCTGCAAACATGCGTCGAAGGCGCGCTTCGATAACGGGCAGGGCCGGCAGCCCAACTCCGTGGAAAGCAAATGGATGAAATAATCGATAAACTGCGGAATATCTTGGCGCCGTTCGCGCAGAGGAGGGACGCGCAGAGTGATGGTATTCAGGCGATAATAAAGGTCGGTGCGAAATGTCTTTTGCTCGAGGGCGCTGTCGATATCCACATTGGTGGCAGCGATTACGCGGACGTCAACGGTCAGCAGCCTGCGGCCACCGAGTCTGGAAAACTGCTGGTCTTGCAGCACATGAAGGAGCTTCGCTTGCAGACTGGGAGGCATTTCGCCAATTTCGTCAAGAAGAATGGTGCCGTGGTCGCAGAGCTCGAACAGGCCGGGCTTGGATTTGACCGCACCGGTGAATGCGCCGGTTTCGTAGCCAAAAAGCTCGCTTTCCAATAATTCCGCGGGCAGCGCGGCACAATTGATTTTCAGGAAAGTACGCCCGGCCCGAGCCGAGCGCGCATGGAGCGTGTGTGCTGCGAATTCCTTTCCTACGCCGGATTCGCCAAGCAGGAGGACCGGGACATCGACGGCCGCGATTCTTTCAATTTGGCGCTGAAGCTCGGCCATTGCCGGGCTCAGCGAAGGGGATAATTCGTCCGGGCGCGGTGTATATTGGCCAGTTACCGACCTCATTCCGATTGTTGAGCTAAGGTCCCGCACTTCCGGGCTGGGAACAGACCGGTCAAAATCGATCACACGCGCCGAGGCATTCATCAGGACTCCCAAGTTCCGAACTGCAGCTAACAGCGAAAAAACACTCCCCTCGTGGAGAGAGATCCCAGATTCCTTCAACCCTGGTTCCAGCAAAAAGTCGCTGAAACCGGCTACTATCGTATTGAGACGGGAAGAGTTCCGCCATAGGTGCAGCGCTGAATTCGGGGCAGGGAAAGGCCTTAGGTCATGTAGGGCACAGCCTCATTCTTCTACAGCTATGCCTGAACGAGCCCGCGCCGGATGGCGTAGCGGACAAGGCCGGCGGTTTCATGAATATCGAGCTTCTCCATGATTCGCGTGCGGTGCGTTTCCGCCGTCTTGACGCTGATGTTGAGGACGCCGGCCACCTCTTTAGTAGTTTTGCCTTCGGCGATGAGCTGCAAGACTTGCCGTTCACGGGGACTGAGCGGCTCTGACGACAGTTCCGTTTTGTTCTGATACGCCTGCACCACGGCGCGTGAAACTTCCGGGCTTAGGTACACGCCGCCGCGGGAGGCCTCGCGAATCGCCTGAACGAGATTCTCGGCAGCATGCGTTTTGACCACGTATCCTTTGGCGCCTACGCGAAGGGCGTCGAGCAGATACGGATCTTCGTCGTGCACCGTTAGGAAAATGGTCTTGGTCTGCGGCGAGACTTTTTGAATTTCCTTCGCGGCATCGATGCCATTCAGTACCGCCATGCTGACATCCAATACGGCGACGTCCGGATGCAACGATTCCGCGATCTTTACGGCTTCCTGTCCATTGGAAGCCTCACCAACAATTTTCAGCCCTTCCTTTTCAAGCAGGACCTTCAACGACTGGCGAACGATTTGGTGGTCGTCAGCGAGTAGAACTTGTATGGGCATGGCTTAAGCCTCCACGGGGAACAGAATCTTAAGCTCTGTCCCCTGTTGTGGTGCAGATTCGATTTGTAGTGTTCCCCCCGGGACATTCAAACGCTCCCACATTCCCAAGAGTCCTGACGCGTTCCTGCTTCCCCGCTCACCGGCAAACCCAAGCCTTTGTGGCTCTCGCGTCTCCTGCGCCATCCGGTCTCCTCCTGCTTTCTCAGACGCAGGCAAGGTATGCGTAGTGTCGGGAACTTTCTGACCAATCCGTAAGGCACGGGGATTCTTACAGAGGAAGAAACCTAAAGAAATCGGGACAAGCACCTGTAATCTGTCGGGTCATCTACTTACAGTGTTTGCTGTAGAGTCGCTTAGGCTCTCGATTCGTTGCGGTTGCGGGCACTTGCTGCCTTAATGTTCGGATAGAACTGCTCCCCGGCCACCACGGCCTTGACCGCATCGATCAGATCCCGTCCAGCTTTCCCTTTCGATAGGAAACCATGAGCCCCCGCGAGAAAACTCTCCTGGACGGTCTGCTCCGACTCATGAACCGTGAAAATCAGAATCTTGGTTTCGGGCCGGGCGCGCAGAATCTGGCGCACCGCGGCAAGCCCATTCAGCGCCGGCATATTGATATCCAGAATCACTAAATCGGGATTCAGTTTCAGCGTCTTGTCCACGGCGTCAGTGCCATCGATCGCTTCACCGCAGACCTGCAAGTCTGTCTCGTTCTCCAACATCGAGCGTACGCCGCGCCGGAGAAGCTCATGGTCATCGGCAATTAGAATTCGGCGTCGTGAGCCGGTGTCTTCGCCGCCGGGTTTTCCAGGCGCCTCGTCCTCCTGGCTTGGCTTTTTTTCGTCACTCTGCATCTGTAGAGAAAGCTCGCGGATGGGCAGAAAGGCAATGACCACCGTGCCTTTCCCTAACTGCGAAAGAATCTCCAAGCGCCCGGAAAATTGCCGAATGCGCTGGCGCATGCCCTGAATTCCGACACCAAGGGGAGCGATTTCGGCTCTCGGCGACTTGGTCTTTTCAAGCTGCATGCCCTTCCCGAAGTCTCCCACCTCCAGCTTGAACTCGTCCCGATCGCTGCGAACGCGGACGTAAGCAGTGGGACTTTCCGAATAGCGATGCACGTTCGCCAGGCTTTCCTGCACAACGCGAAAGAGAGCGACCTCAACATCGGGGCGAAGACGGGGCAAGTCACGGTCAATATCGACGTCGACACGGATTCCGGTGCGCTTCTGAAAACCCTGCGAATACCAGTTCACCGCAGCGGACAAACCGAGTTCATCGAGCAACGGCGGGTGCAAGAGGTAAGACAGCGTGCGGATTTCCTCGCTGATCTGATTGGTCAGATCTAAGCACTGCGCAATCGACTCCCTGGTTTCTTCATTGGCGTTCGGCGACAGCAAGCGGGTCATTCGCGACAACGCGATGCACTGCAACGCCAGTTTCTGACCAGTAATGTCGTGCAAATCGCGCGAAATGCGGCGCCGTTCCTCGTCCTGAAGCTCCAGCAGGCGCGAGGAAAGCTGCCGCAAAGCCTCTTCGTTGGTCTTGAGAGCGTCGTTGGCGTCCGAGAGTTCGGCCAAATCGGTAGCCACGGCACAAATTGTTTGCAAATCGGCGTCCTGTACCGGGCTCAAGGACAGCCGGATTAGCTTCTTGCGAGCGCCGTCAAGCTCCAGCTCGACTTGTCCCCTCGCGCTGCCTTGCGCCCCTTTTTCGAGGAGAGCCTGGAGTTTGGGCCGCTCGCTGTCCGAGACATAGGCTTGCAGTTGGGTGCCCACGAACTTCTCAAGGGGCCGGCTTACAAATTCGGCGAAACGGCGGTTGGCATAGAGAACCGTGCCTTGTGCGTCGAGCGTCGCGGCGCCTTCGTTGATCGTTTCAACAAAGACGCGATACGGATGTTCGGCGCCTTGCAGAAGGAATACGCGGTCGCCGTCGGGAGTATAAGCCTTCCTCGCCAGCGACTGTTTCACCTTGCCGGCTTTTTGTTTCTGGCGAATTTTGTTCTTTCGCTTAGCCATAAGCCGTGGCGGCCTTTACGCCGCTGGTGTCAATGCCGGCGATGTCCAGCCGAGAGAGCATGATTCTTATGATTTGTACGCTGGGACATACACACTCACCTCAAAGCCAGGGAAGTGTGAAGGCGGGAAAGCCGAGTCGCCTGGCACAGAAGCAGAAATTCTAACCGAAAAAATATACGCGGGCAAGCCATGCAGCTCGCCGTGGTTGCGCACGGGCGGCGAAGCGTTGCGTCAGCCCTCTGGTATGAGCGCTCAGGCGAGTTCAAGATTTCTTTGGGGGAACCTTGGCGCCTTTCTTCCGCGCTTCGGAGAGCCCGATAGCGATCGCTTGCTCACGGCTCTTCACCGTGCCGCCCTTCCCGCCTTTTCCCGATTTCAACGTGCCGCGCTTTTCGCGATGCAGGGCGCTCTTGACGCTCTTGCCCGCAGCCTTTCCGTATTTTGGCATTTTGCATCCTCCTATTCGAAAAACAATTGAGCATTGCGTCGTGGAGCAAATCTTGGCGCCCACGATCCTGCCAGAATCGAAGTCCGGCCTCCTTTAGACTTCATAGGCGTAAGATTGGTGACGGTGAAAATCAAGCGGCGCTGACGCTCGCGCTACCTTGTGTCTCTCGCACATGTGACATGGACGCGAGCGCAGGCATCAGCAAAGCAGGAAAAAAGGACCTCATGAGCACCCGAACGCACGAAAAACACCCCCAGAAGGAGGCGGACGACAAGATCCCGCCGGAGAGTCCCATCTCGACGAGGATGGAAAAAAAGCAAGTCGAGGAAAGGACGGCGATCGGCGCTGCCGTCGTGTACGAAGCAATTCGCATGGAGGGTGAAGACGAGCTCCGGCGTCCGGCTCAGGCGCTTGCGTGGTCCGGTCTTGCGGCAGGTTTGTCTATGGGATTTTCCTTCATCGCGGAGGGCTTGCTCGCGGCATACTTGCCCAACGAACCGTGGGCCCATTTGATTTCACGGCTCGGATACAGCGTAGGCTTTCTGATCGTGGTCCTTGGACGGCAGCAGCTTTTTACGGAAAACACCCTGACCGTCATTTTGCCTTTGCTGGCCCATAAGAGCCGCGCGGTGTTGAATCGTGTGCTGAAGCTGTGGGTGGTTGTGCTGGTCACGAACGTGGCGGGCACATACTTCTTCGCGCTGTGCGTCGCGCACGTCCCCATTTTCGAGCCGCCCGTCCGCCAGGCGCTGATCGCCATCGGCAAAGCCCACCTGAACCTAGGCTTTGGCGAAGTGTTCATAGGCGCGATTTTCGCCGGCTGGCTGATCGCATTGATGGTCTGGCTGCTGCCGGCGGCGGAGTCGGCTCGCGTGAGCATCATTGTCCTGATCACATATTTGATCGGACTGGGATCATTCGGCCATGTGATTGCCGGTTCGACCACAGTGCTTTTTCTGGTGGCGCTGAAGACGGCCTCGTGGGGAACCTATCTGGGAAGTTTCTTCCTACCCACGCTGCTGGGAAATATCCTGGGCGGCGTTTCTCTTGTTGCGGCGCTCGGCCACGCCCAGGTGGTGGGCGGCAAGGAGGATTGAGCTTTGTCCGTTGATTCGCGTCTATAGTATGTTGGAACAGGCGGGCCCGTCGCGCAGCGGTTAGAGCAGCGGACTCCTGGGGATCATGTGAAAGCCGCCGTCCTTACATCTCCGAAGAACGTATTGGAAAGACCTCTCGCCATTTCTGAGGTGCCGCGGCCCAATCTGGAGGCTGGACACGTGTTGTTGCGCGTCCGCGCCTGTGGAGTGTGCCGCACGGATCTGCACATCGTGGAAGGTGAACTGACACCGCAAAAAAAGCCAGTTATTCCAGGCCACCAGATCGTTGGAGAAATTGTCGGAGGCGCGACTGCGGAATTGCCAGCCGGCTTGCGCGTCGGTGTGTCCTGGCTCGGCGGCGTCGATGGAAGTTGCCCGTATTGCCGGCGCGGACTTGAAAATCTCTGCGATAAGCCCATCTTTACCGGCTATACGGTTGATGGCGGCTACGCGGAGTACGCTGCCGCGCGAGCCGATTTTGTCTTTCCTCTGCCGGCCAGCCTCGACGACGCGCATGCGGCGCCTCTTCTTTGCGCAGGGATCATAGGCTTTCGAAGTCTGCGCGTCGCTGGGGTGCAGCCCGGAGAGCGCGTGGGGCTTTTTGGATTTGGCGCATCGGCGCATCTGACCATCGCTGTTCTGCATGCGTGGAAGTGCGAAGTCTATGTGTCCACTCGCGGCGCCTCGCATCGCCGGCTGGCAACTTCTCTGGGAGCTAAGTGGGTGGGAACAGAAGATGAAAAGCCGCCAGTAGAACTGGATCGCGCGGTCACGTTTGCTCCCAGCGGTACAGTCGTGATTGCCGCTCTTAGCAGCCTGCGAAAAGGCGGAGTGGTTGCCATCAACGCCATCCATTTGGACCAAATGCCCGCTTTCGATTACGACAGACTTCTTTGGGGAGAACGGCAAATCCGCAGCGTCGCCAACATGACTCGGCAGGACGCCCGCGATTTTCTCGAAATCGCTGCGCAGATCGGCCTGCGGCCGAAGTCGACAATTTTCCCGCTGGCGCAGGCGAACGAAGCTCTTATTGCCGTAAAAAATGATTCGATCGACGGCGCGGCGGTACTTATTCCTTAATCACTCCCCGAAGTAAGGTTGGAGAGGAGACGTAATGCAAAAGCGCAAACTGGGAAAAAGCAGTCTGGAAGTGTCCGCCATCGGGCTCGGCTGCATGGGCATGAGCTTTTCCTACGGCCCTCCCAAAGACAAGCGGGAAATGACCTCGCTGCTCCGTGCCGCCGTGGAACGCGGCGTCACATTCTTTGACACCGCCGAAGTCTACGGCCCGTACCTGAACGAAGAGCTCGTGGGCGAAGCCCTGGCCCCGTTCCGCGGGCAGGTGGTGATCGCTACTAAGTTTGGCTTCGACCTGACTCCTCATCTGGATACTCGGGGAACGAAGGGTTCGCCGGGCCTGAATAGCCAGCCGCAGCACATCAAGGAGGCTGTCGAAGGGTCGCTCAAGCGGCTTAAGGTCGAGACCATCGACCTGCTCTATCAGCACCGCGTTGACCCCAACGTACCGATCGAAGAGGTCGCCGGCGCTGTCAAGGAACTGATTCAAGCAGGCAAGGTCAAGCACTTCGGACTTTCCGAGGCGGGCGCAAAGACGATTCGTCGCGCACACGCCGTCCAGCCGCTCACGGCCCTCCAAAGCGAATACTCGCTGTGGTGGAGGAAGCTGGAACATGAGGTGATACCCACGGTCGAGGAACTCGGAATTGGGCTGGTTCCGTATAGCCCTCTCGGCAGGGGTTTCCTGACGGGAGCGATCAAAGAAAACACGACCTTCGACAGCTCCGACTTCCGCAGCGGCCTCCCTCGCTTTACGCCCGAGGCTCTCAAGGCGAACCAGGCACTGATTGACCTGCTCGCCAGTGTCGCGCAGCGGAAGAAAGCGACTCCCGCTCAGATCGCGCTCGCTTGGCTCCTTGCGCAGAAGCCGTGGATCGTTCCGATCCCAGGCACGACGAAACTACACCGACTCGAAGAGAACCTCGGAGCAGCGGCAGTCGAACTTTCGCCTGACGACCTTCGTGACATCGCTGCCGCCGCCTCAAAGATCAAGGTAGAAGGGGCTCGATACCCGGAATCCCTTGAGAAGATGACCGGTCTCTAAACGGCAGGAGATACTCGAGCGTATGGCACGTCTTTTGCGGAATCGACAGCCGACACCAAACTCACACCAACAATTGTGGGTCGAATTGGCGAATCGCGAATGGTGCAATAAGACTTGGCTTCACTTATAGTGACCTGGCAGGGCCCGTAGCTCAACGGTTAGAGCAGCGGACTCATAATCCGTTGGTTCTAGGTTCGAATCCTAGCGGGCCCACCAGAATTTTATTTTAACCAAAGCAACTACAATCAGTTGACTCTTCCGGCCTCATTCGGGGCCGGACTCGATTTGGGAACATCTGGGAACAAAACTCCCGCGACTCGCTCGACCGCACGCCGCTGCGAGTCGGGAATTGCATGCATGTAAGTGTTGAGCGTCGTTTCCAAGTCTGAGTGGCCGAGGAGTGATTGAGCGGTTTTCACCGATTCGCCCACTTCACCAAGCAACGTCGCGTTGGTATGCCGGAAGGAATGCCACGAAACTCTAGGCAGCCCAATGCGGTCGCACGTTGGTGCGAGCACGCGATTGTAGAGATTCTTCGGGCTGAGTGGCGTGCCTTTCGGTGTGGAAAAGACCGGATCTTCCGGTCTCGTCCACTTGCAGTTGAGTTTGTATGCCGCAAGAGCTTCCTGCAACGTAGCGCTCATCGGAATCACCCGCCGGCTGCTTCTTGTCTTGGGCGTTCCGAATTGCCCGTTGGAGAAGCTCTCCGCTACTTTGAGAGTAGCCCGCAAAAAGTCGAGCCGTTTCCAGCGAAGGGCAAGAATCTCTCCAATCCTCATGCCCGTGAGCACCGCTGTGAGTACAACTGCGCGACACGGTTCGGCGAGGCTGGACAGAAGCACTTGAACCTGTACGGGTGATAACAGCTTTCGTTCCCGTTTGGGTTCTCGCTCGCCGATTTGAATCGCACGCCCGGGGTTGGTTTCGAGATAGCCATGCTCAACCGCCGCCTGGAGCACCTTCGCCAATGTTGTGCGAATGCCATGCACGGTGGAGCTTGAGTATCCCTTCCGCTTGCGGTCCAGCAGAAATTGCTGGATCACAGGACGATTCACATCGCACAAGCGAGACGAACCCAGAGCCGGAAGGATATGCTTGTCGAGTTGAAAGTTGTAATAACTCGCGCTGCTCGGTTTGAGGGCCAGCAAAGAGCTCGGCTGCCACTCGTCCCTTGCAAATTTCTCAAGAGTCATCATGGGCCGGGCGCGACGGCGTCCCTGGTTGATCTCAGACACTCGCTTTTGAAGAAGCGAGCGTGCTTCGCGCCGAGAGAGCTCGCTTAATGAGCCGAGTACGACGGTGCGCTGCGTGCGGCTGAGCGTTCCATCTTCCCGGATCACATCTTCTCTCCAGCGTGCAATCCACACCTTGGTGCGCTTGCCTCGAATAAACAAACTGCCATCCTGGTAACGCGGGCGTGCCATAGTTTCCTTTCCGTTGGCTCGTCCGCATTTCCTTGCGTTGGGCAAGAGTGTACTCGCGTTTTGTGGCACAGGGCTAATCCTTTCGCACAAAGACTAGGGGTTTGTCCTTATGCCGTTCGGAAGTCTTTGCACTGGCGCTGAACCCAAGAGAGCACTTCATCCCGGTCAAAGCGCCAGTATTTGCCAAGGCGGTAGGCCGGTAAGTGGGTTTTGGTTCGGTGCCGTGTTCGCGCGTAAACCCAGGAGACGGGCACTTGTAGTAGCTGAGCGACTTCACTGACGGTTAAGAGATGAGAGTCGTGGCCGCTTCTCTCCGCTGTGGCCGCATGCTGTGATGCGGCATGCATCGGGTTCTCGAAGCCTGCCGCCTGCGATTCATTGTGGAATTGTTGGCCTTCTGTTTGCAGAGCTTCTTCATCAATGCAAATTGCGGTCGAATGGTTATCTGCTGCTGGGCGCGGAGCATGCTGTCTCGAGGACGCTGTATTCTCGCGCATACCGGATTGTGTTGAACGAGGCTTCATGTCTGTCACGCGGTCTTTGTAAGAACGTCTCCTTCGAATGGTTGCTCCTCAGTCTTGGTCGGATGGTCGCTCAGCCAATGTTTGAACTCGTCGTCCCGTTTGAAAAGCAGCTTGAGTGCTTCGCTGACGACGTAGGACGCATTTGCGCCGATGAATTCGGCGTATCGGTCCAGGTTGCGTCTGACTTCTTCCTCCAGACGAACCTGAAGGGTTGTAGTCTTTGGTTGTTTGGATGGTGCCTTCAGTAGTGACAACGGTCTCCTCCTTATGCTGTTTGGTGTTGTACTGCGCCCTGCATTACAAACTCCTTGCTCCGATCTCTGCACGCGGACAAAACACGGTCACGCAACAAGCGTGAAGGGCGGGAGCGACCCCACAACGTTTTGGGCGGCTGAAAGCCGCACAAAACGGGGTCGCTCCCGCCCTTCCTTGTGT
>JBAPRL010000027.1:0-8909 GCA_049281095.1 Candidatus Acidiferrales bacterium | reverse complement strand
CAACGGGATCGAATCGGTCAGGAGAATCAGGCGCCGCACCGACGGCGTACGGGTTCGCCAAAACTGCCAGAAACACCAGCAGCCACGCCGTAACAATCGTGTTGCGCAAACTCTTCACTTTCAGCATCGTCCCGGAATTCGAACCTCCGCTCGCGCATCGTAGACTTTTCCTGCGCTCGAAACAATGAATTTGCCTCTCGAGTGGCGGCTATTTTGTCAGGCCGGCAATCTCGACGTTGAAATTACTGAGCAGCTCGCCGGTAGACAAATAAACCGATGCCACCGCGAGTTGGTAGTCAACTTGCGCTTGAATGAGGCTCTGCTCCCCCGTGGCCAGTTCCGTCTGCGTCTCCAGGACGACGAAGAGCGTTTCCGATCCGAGTTCATATTTCCGCTGCTCTGCTTGCATATTTTTTTGCGCCAGATTGAGAGCAATCTTCGCGGCCTCCATGGAAAGCTTGGCTTGTTCCAATTGATGGACGGCGTTCGCAACGTCGAGGGTGATTTGCTGGCGAACCTGGCGGTCAGAATAAAGATCGTGGCGCTTGTTCACCTGGGCAGTAGCAAAGGCCGCCTTCGCCGCATAGTTTTTGATATCGAGAGTCAAGTTGAGTCCACCGCCATAGGTCGGTTGACTGAACCCAAACGTCTGGTCGAGCGCTTCGAGAAATGGGCCGTTGGTGGTGGTGTTTAGCCCAAATCCCGAGTAGGTTCCGGTCAGAGACAATTGAGGCTCCAAGCCGTTATGCGCAATTTTGATACCCAGGTCGTCGTTGGCGAGCTGGAGGCGCTGGACCTCGACCTCGGGGCGATTGGCCAGCGCTCTTTGCAACTCCGTGCCAATATCCACGCTGAGCAGGTCGTCCGTTGGCTCCGGACCCTGAGTCAAATTCAGATCGAGCGCTCGGATGTTTGGATCGAGGTCGGCGCCAATAATATTTCGGAAGGCATCTTCAGCCTGTTTGACGGCGTACTCGGTTTGAATTTCCGATACCCGCCGCGCGGCGACCTGCGACTCCGAGCGATAAATATCGAGGGGAGGCAGCGCGCCCTTCTCCAAAGCTTGTTTATCATGATCATATGACTGCTGCGCCTGAGCCAGCAAATTCCGCTGGACCTCGAGATTCTCACGCACCTCGACGACATTCCAATATTGCTGAATCGCGTTAAAAATTACGGCGGCGACTTGCGCCTGGAATGTCGCTCGAGACTGCGCCAGATTGCGCTGCGCAATGATGATCGGACCTCGATTGGGCACGAGTCCGCGGCCGCGAAGGAGCGGCTGCGTAATTTGAACAGATACGGTTCCGAAGACGGAGGGATTGACGAAACCAAAGGCGATATTCGAGGAGAACTTGGTTGCATTCACGAACGTTTGAACGTTTGTTCCCGTCTCGAACGTCTGTGAAAACCCGAGTTGGTATGTCTGAGTCAGTCCGCTCAGCGTTGGGGCTATGGCCGCCTGCGAGAACGAACTCTCCGTCGAGCGGCTGGTATTGAAGAACGCGTTTACCGTTGGATCGAATGGCGTGCGCGCCGATTCAATGGCACTCTTCGCGGCGTCGATCTGCGTTTGATCGAGCTGTATATCCGTGTTATTCCCCAGCGCCAGGAATATCGCGTCGTTCAATGAAAGCTGCAGTTTGCCGCTCTTGACGAATTGCTGAAAATCGCGCGGCGCGGGCAGTCCGGCAGTTGAACCCTGCGCTGCCTGCTCAGTTAGAGTGGCGCGTGGAGATGATGTTTGTGCGGGAAGCGTCCAGGCCCAGACGAAGGTCGCAAACACAGCCAAGAAACACCGAAGGACACAAACGGGTGAGAGTCTCATTTTCCCCCCTGAAGAAGCGTAGAAGTCCCTGTTCGCTGCTGGAAAAAATCGAAAGCAGAGCCGCCGCCCAACCGGACTGTCGAAATTATTCGTATCGGATCGCTTCCACGGGATCGAGCCGTGCCGCTCTTACCGCCGGATAAATTCCGAAAATCATCCCTACGGAGATAGACACGACGAAGGCGAGCACAATCGAGCCTGCCGTGACCATCGTGGACCAACCCGCCAACCAGGCGATCAGCCGCGACATCCCGAATCCGAAGACGATGCCGAGAATGCCCCCCGCGAACGAAATCAGAATCGCTTCGATGACGAACTGCCGCACAATATCGAACTGGCGCGCTCCGACGGCGCGCCGCACACCGATTTCGCGCGTGCGCTCGAGGATGCTGGCCAGCATGATGTTCATGATGCCGATCCCGCCGACCAACAGCGAGATGGAAGCAATGGCCACCATCACGGTATTGAAGAGGCGCTCAGTGCGCTGCTGCTCGGCGAGCAACGCCGCCGGCACGATCACGGTGAAATCTCCCGCGTTGTGATGGGAGTTATTCAAAATGCCGCGGACGACCGCGGCAACGTTGGCGCTATCGGCACTGGGATTGAGGCGGAGATAGATGCCGTCGATTTCGTCTTTCATGTAGCTAAAGTCGTCCGCCAGACGGTAAATGACGGAGTTCACTGGCGCGTAAATCATGTTGTTCAGATCTTCACTGGGAACGCCGGCGACATCGTTCTGCGAGGTCAGTTGCGGCCCGGCCATGCCAATGACGCGGAACCACTGATCGTTCAACTTCACGTACTTGCCCACTGCCTCTCCCGAACCAAATAGGGTGGCCTTTGCGGCTTCTCCCAGCACGCAAACGGGCTCCGCGGCGGCATTTTCCGGCGCATTGAAAAACTGCCCCTCAACCATCCGAAGCCCGGCGATTTGTTCATATGAAGGTTCGACGCCATAGACCTCAGGAGTGTCTTGCTGCGGAATGGGAATCAGTTTTGTTGGCGAGAAACGCTTGCGCACCGACGCTTCCGCAATTCCGCTTACGCCCTGGCGGATCACGCGATAATCCGCGAAGGAAAGGCCTTGGGAAATTCGGCGGACCTTTTCGAGCGCCTGGTCGCTTGCGGCTTCCTTCGCCTCCACGATCAGATTGTGCACACCCAGCTGCTCGATGAAGGCCATGACTTTCTGCTGCGCGCCGGCGCCAATCGAAAGCATCGAGACCACCGCGGCAACCCCGAAAATCATGCCCAGCATAGTGAGCAGCGAGCGCAATTTGTGAACGAGCAGGTTCTCGAATCCCAGGCGCAGGTCGGGAAGCCACTGCCATACAGAAAACGGGTAACCAAGCCGAGGGGGCGCGGCCTGATTCGTGGCGCTCATCGGGGCGCTCCCACCGGGCCTGCAGCGCTGGCCGGTTTCGCGGAACCGACCGCCGCCTGCAGCGGATCAACGAGGGCCACTTCCGTCCCTATTTTCAGCCCCGAGATGACCGCTCTCCCCTCCGATAGGTATCGAATCTGGATCGCACGCGGCTCGAAGCCGTTCGCGCTGCGGGCATACACGATGGCCTTGTCATCTTTTTCGAACACCGCCTCTCGCGGAACCCACAGCGCCTTTTGTAGACGATCTCCTAAGATCACGAGGTGCGCGGTGAAACCCGGCCGCAATTGTTTGTCTGGATGGTCCAGTTCGACGGTGACCTCGGAGTTTCCTCCGGCACCCGCGAAGAAGAAATCGCCGCCACCGGCAGCGACGGTCTTTACCGTTCCCTGGAACAGTTCTCCCGGCAGAGCGTCGACGCGAACCTCGATAGACTGCCCGATCTTCACGTTTATACGGTCGCCTTCATTTACTTGGGCGGTGATCTCCATCTGGTTCATGTCGATAACGTCCGCAATGGTGCTGCCGGCGTTGACTTGGTCGCCCTGCTGATACTCCGGTAGGGACATTCCCCCGAAAAAGAACCCTCCTGCGGCGCCAACATTCTGGCGAATAACGACGAGCCCGTTGATGGGCGAGCGCACTTGCATGTTCTTGATGTTTTGCTGCGCCTGATCCATAGCCAGCTTCGCCTTGTGAGCCTTCTCCTGATCCACGGCGATGGTCGCCTGCCCAGAAGCGGCGTGAGAGTTGATGTCTTGCTGGAGCTGCTGGAGCGCTCGTTTTGCTTCATCCAGAGCAAGCTGACTTTTTTGAGCGTCGATGGCGCTAACCAAATCCTTTTTGCTCACTTCAAGCTCGGCTTGCCGCACGTCGAAGTGCGCTTTCAATAGCGCGGTTTGGTCCTGAGCGGCCTGAACCGCGGCATCGTCCTTGGCCTTTACGATTTCCTGTTCGGCTTGGTCGTAGTCGGAGCGTGCCTGCTCGAGGTTGTATTGCTGCTGGCTTGGATCGAAATCAAGTACGGCGTCACCGGCCTTCACCTGCGCACCAGCCTTGAGGAGATGGATGATCTGCAGGCTGCCGCCGCCAATCGTTGGCGCGACCAGCATGGCGGTCCGCGTGGAGCGCAGCGATCCCGTCGTATTTACGCGGAGCTGCACGTCGGTCTGCTCGACGGGGGCAACCGGGACGCCGCCCTCTGACGAGCGCACCTTGCCCTGCGCGGAGCAGGCCGCCAGCCACAACGTGGCCAGCAACAAAATTCCGAGCGATGCTAACGGCGCTTTTCTCTGTGCCATCTTCGAATCCGTTAAGGTGTCGGGTTCGGATCTCGCAAAGCCACTCGTTCACCCGCTTGCAGCCCCTTTGCGACCAAGACTTGATCCCCGCTTCGCCGCGCCACTTCAATGGGCCGCTCGTCGAACCTCGACCCGTGAAGGACGTACGCGACGCTCTGTCCCGATTTCTGGAAGACGGCTTCGGCCGGAACAACGATTCCTTCCGCCACGCGGTCGACGGCGATGCGAACGTTCGCGCTCATTCCGGGCCGCAGCCGCGGGTCCGTTTTCTGAAGCGAGAAATCCATGCTGAAGTTCCTTGGAAAGGGCCACCCTCCCGAAAAATCCATGCTCGCGATCGTACTGATCTGGGCCACTCTTGCGGTGAACTCCTTGTCGGGAATTGCATCGGCTCGCACGGACGCCGTCTGTCCAAGCTGCACGCGGCCGCGCTGGGTCTCGTCGATGCGACCAGTGATCTGCAGGGTCGCGAGGTCCGGCAGCTCAGCGATGGCCGCTCCTGCCCATGCGCGGTCACCCTGGCGGAAAGGCTGCGGGTTCCCCATGGGACCTGAAGCTCGCCAATTGCTTTGGAGCGTCACCATTCCGTCGGTCGGCGCGCGAAGCGTCAGCGCGGCCAAGCTTCGCTCCGCCTGCTGCAGGGCGTAGGCTTGCTGTTGGCTCTTCTGCCGCTTGCTCTCGACGTCCGCGGCGTCCGACTCTTGGTCCGTCTTGAGTTTCATCTCTGTATCGCTGACCTTCTGTTTTGCGTCCGCGACTTTGAGGTTGGCTTCCGCACCGTCGATCTTCGATAAAATCTCCTGCTTGCTAGCATCCAGCTTGGCAGATTGCAGGTCGTAGCGGGCCTTCATCACGTCGGTCAGATCCTGCTCTTCCTTGAGCCGCGCCTGGGCCTGGGATTGCTTGATTTCTGCTTCCGCGGATTTCAACGCGGATTGATCTTGAGCCAGGTCCTGCTTTGTCGTGGTGGCATCGAACTGCACGACGACGTCGCCTTTTTTCACTTGCGAGCCATTTTTCGCCAACTTGATAATCTGCAGGTCGCCCGCCTCATAAGGCGCAGCGATGGTAACTGATTTGCGCGCGCTGACCTGGCCATGGACCTGCACGTAATCCACGAAGTCGGCGCGCTGCACGAGCGCGCTTGGAATATCGAGAGCGGGCCGGGTGAAGCGATAGCCGCCGTAGGTGATCGAGCCACCGAGGAGCACGGCGACGCCAAGCACGCCGAACTTTCGCTTGCGCCAGAGATCGCCGAGCTTGCTCACTTTTTTGAACCTCTTTTAAGATGGCCCCTGCCCCAGTTGCGGAGTCAGCCGCACCACGTCGTGCGGCTTTAGTCCCGCCTCGATGACCGTCTCGAGGCCGTTGGTCGGACCGGCGGTCACGGCGCGGCGTATAAAAGCGCCGCCTGTTTTAAGCCAAACGTAATCGCGGCCGGCCTCGTGCTCGACGCCCTCCGCCGGCACAACCAGGGCATTCGTCAAATTCGCTAATTGGAGGTCCACCGCCGCCGACAGATCGGGCATGAGCTTGGAGTTGGCCCCTTGAATACTGAATACCGCGGTGAAATTTCGAATGGTGTCCGACTGTTCGCTCGCCTGCCCCAGCGGGGCGAGCTCTTCCAGTGTTCCGGGAAATGTGACTCCGGGATAAGCGTCCAGGCTGATCTGTGCGTGCTGGCCCAAATGCAGCTTGAGCAGATCCGCCTGGTTTACCCCGACGCGAACCTGCATAGCGGAAGGATCGACAACTTTCATAAAGGGCACGCCTGGGCGCACTTCGTCGCCCTCCTGCACCTCGCCAATTCGCGATCCGAGCCAAATACTGTTCAGCACAACTACACCCCCCATCGGCGACACGATGGACATTTTGTTGGCATTCGATTCCGCGTAGAGCATCGTGGCGCGCGCCCGGTCGCGCTGGATCTCGAGCGTGCGGATGTCCGCCGCAGCGGCTTGGCGTTTCAGGTCAAAGGTGTGCTGCAATTGCTTGAGGGTCTCCTGGGCTTCGGCAAGCGCCTCCTGGTTTTTCTCCACATCAATGCGAGAGAGAATTTCGTTCTTGCCCATTTCCAGCTGGGCCTTCTGCAAGGCATCTTGCGCCTGCTGCAAATCGTCCTGGTCCTTGGCGCGGGCGGCATCTTCGGCCGCGCGTTTCTCCGCCACCTGGTCCACTAAATCTTGGTAAGCGGCCTTTTTGTCCAACGCATCCTTGATCTGCGCCTGACGGTCAAACTCGACAAGCAAGTCGCCTTTTCGGACCAATGTCCCCCCCGGCAGCAGCTTGGTGACGACCATCGTACTGAGTTGCGCTCCGGACAACTCCGGCGCCAGAACTGGCCGAGAGCGCAACGCCTCGGTACTTCCCGCCAGGCGCAACACACTGACAAAATCCTTGGTGACCGCGGTCGCTGTCCCGGCGTCGGCGCTGGCGGAAGCCCGGGCTTGGCCCTTGCGGAAAACAACGAAGAGAAGCGCTGCGACGGCGATCACGACGAGGGCGAGGATCGCGGCAAAAGGCTTGTTCCGTTGCGGTGTCCGGTGGGGTTTGTCGTCAGCGGAAAAGGCCGAGCGGAGCGTAGCCTGTGTCGGCGTTGCGGCTGGCTCAGTAGCGGTTCTGGCGTATATCGAAGGTTCCGTCATACGAGTCCGGGGTTGCCTCGCTGACCTGCGCGGCAAGGCCTCAGTATACCTCTACGTTATAATCGCTCTTTGACATATGCTGTCTTGGACGCAAGAAGTTGCGCTTTGGATAACACCATCTTCGTCGCCGCCACGCTCCGCCCGGCCGAATCTCCGCGCTTCGCGACTTGTGATTCATTCAGCGACGGAATTGGATGCTTCGGGGATTGGCAGTGCCGTGCCTAACGGCCTTTCTGGCTCCTTTCGCCAAGTGCCGGCCGTCGCCAACAACATCAAAGCAGCCGCACAGCGAAAATTGCTGGCTGGAGCCAGAACAAATGTTCATGCATCAAATCAACGGCGCCATACGTCTGTTAAATACTGAAGCGGATGGCACTTTGCGCCTGGCGAGGAGGGGCGGCGAGCGCAAAGTGTCGATAAGAATTCTCTACGCGTTGAAAGTTCCGCAGCGTGCGGGCAATATATCGGTAGCGGCAAGTGAAGGGGTGGGGGTTCAGAGAAGAATATGTGGATTGTTCGAATTGCGCTGCGGCGGCCGTACACGTTCGTCGTGCTTGCCCTGTTGATTTTGATTATCGGTCCCCTTTCGATCCTCCGAAGCCCCAAGGACGTTTTCCCGAACATCGCGATCCCTGTCATCAGCGTGGTGTGGGACTATCAGGGCTTTACGCCCGAACAATTGAATTACCGGATTACCGCACCTTCCGAGCGGTCACTGTCAACGCTGGTCAACGACATCGAACACATCGAATCGCAGTCGATCAGTGGAAAAGCGGTGATCAAGATGTTTTTCCATCCAAGCGTCAACATCTCGACAGCTATCGCGCAGACTACCGCTATTTCCCAGTCGGTCTTACGCCAACTTCCTCAGGGCGCCACGCCGCCGCTTGTCTTGCTCTACAACGCCTCCACGGTGCCAATTCTTCAATTGGCGCTCTCAGGGAATGGGCTTTCCGAACAGCAGGTAACAGACCTGGGAATGAATTTCATTCGGAATCAGCTGGCAACTGTCGAGGGCGTATCGATTCCGTGGCCGGACGGCGGCCGTGTGCGGCAGATACAGGTAGACCTTGAGCCCCAGGCGCTGCAGGCGCGCGATCTGTCGCCGCTTGATGTGGTCAACGCCATTGGCAACCAAAATCTGATTCTGCCTTCCGGAACGGTGAAAATCGGCTCATTTGAATATGACGTGGACATGAACGGCAGCCCCACGGTTGTGGACCAGCTGAACAATTTGCCGATCAAGACCATGGGGAGCACCACGATCTACATTCGAGACGTGGCGCACGTCCGCGATGGCTATCCTCCGCAAACAGAAATTGCGCGCGTGAATGGAGAGCGCGCTTCGATCTTGACGATTGAAAAGTCGGGCGGCGCATCGACCCTTTCCGTAATCGAGGGCGTGAAGAAGATGCTTCCGCAGATTAAAGCGAGCCTTCCCGCGGCGTTGCAAATCCGGCCTCAGGCGGATCAGTCGATCTTCGTGCGGGCCGCCATCAATGAAGTGGTCCGCGAATCGATTATCGCGGCGTGTCTGACCGCGGCGATGATTCTGTTGTTCCTGGGCAGCTGGCGCAGCACGGTGATCATTGCCGTCTCGATTCCGCTCTCTATCCTCACGTCTCTGATCGTTCTCGGTGCGTTGGGAGAAACAATCAATATCATGACGCTCGGGGGCTTGGCGCTGGCCGTAGGCATCCTGGTCGACGACGCGACAGTGGCCATTGAAAATATCAATTACCATCTGGAGC
>JBAPRL010000026.1:0-36437 GCA_049281095.1 Candidatus Acidiferrales bacterium | reverse complement strand
ATCTGGAGCTGGGCAAGGAATTGGAACCGGCGATCCTTGATGGCGCGCAGCAAATTGCCGTTCCTGCGCTGGTTTCCACGCTGGCGATTTGCATCGTTTTCGTTCCGATGTTCTTCTTGACGGGCGTCGCGCGATATCTCTTCGTGCCGCTTGGCGAAGCCGTAGTCTTCGCGATGCTTGCCTCCTATTTGCTGTCGCGGACGCTGGTCCCGACGATGGCGAAATACCTGCTGCAAATTCATCGCGGGAAGGAGGACAGCAAGCCGCGCAGCCGCAATCCTCTGGTGAGCATGCAACAGGGATTTGAACGGATGTACCAGCGCACTCGGATTCGATACCGGCGGACGCTGGAAACCCTCCTTGAGCATAAGGGAATCTTCGCGTCTATTTTCCTTGGAGCATGTCTGATTTCCTTGGCGCTAATTCCCCTGATCGGCGAAGATTTCTTTCCCTCGGTAGACAGCGGGCAGTTCCGCGTCCACCTGCGAGCCCCCACAGGGACACGTATCGAAGATACGGCTGCCTTGTGCGCACGTGTGGAGAGCACGATCCGAGGTTCGGCCGAGCCAGGCGAGTTCGATAGCATCATCGACATCATTGGCACCCCCTATAGCAGCATCAACCTCAGCTATAGCACATCGTCTCCGATCGGGCCCGGTGACGGCGACATCCTTGTTACACTAAAGCCAAAGCACCGTCCGACCGCTCAATACGTACACGATCTGCGTTTGAAACTAAATCAAGAGTATCCCGGAGTGACGTTCGCCTTTCTTCCTGCCGACATCGTGAGCCAAATTCTCAACTTTGGCCTGCCTTCGCCGATCGATATTCAAGTGATCGGCCAGGATCGTGGGGCGAATCGCGAGTTTGCCGATCAGCTCTTGCAGAAACTGAAATATGTTCCCGGTTTGGCAGACTTGCGGGTGCAACAGGCTTTTAATTATCCGGATCTTCATGTGAATATCGATCGGACCGAAGCTAGTCAGATTGGACTGACGCAGCACGACGTTGCCAGCGACGTGCTCATTTCGCTCAGCGGCAGTTTTCAGACGACGCCGACGTTCTATCTCGACCCTCACAACCTCGTTAGCTACCCAATCGCGACGCAGACTCCACAATACCGAATCGAATCTCTGCAGGATCTGGAGAACATTCCGCTCACCCCGGCGAACGGCTCACCGCCGCAGATTTTGGGCAATCTGGCCTCGGTTGACCGCGGAGCGGAAATGGCTGATGTATCCGACTACAACATACAGCCGGCCATAGATATTTATGGAGCGGCCGAGGGCCGCGATTTGGGCGACGTCTCTCACGACATCAATAAGATTGTTGATGCCGGCCGGCACAGCCTGCCGCGCGGGTCCCAGCTGCTCATTCGCGGGCAGATTGCAACGATGGCCAGCTCCTTTGCGGGCCTGCTAGGAGGCCTTGTGTTCGCGATCTTGCTCGTTTATTTGCTGATCGTGGTGAATTTTCAGTCTTGGCTTGATCCGTTTATCATCATCACGGCTCTTCCCGCTGCACTGGCGGGAATTGTATGGATTCTGTTCGTCACGCGCACGACGATCAGTGTCCCGGCGCTAACGGGCGCGATTATGTGCATGGGGGTTGCAACCGCGAACAGCATTCTGGTGGTCAGTTTTGCCCGAGAGCAGCTGGCGGAAGGCAAAAGTCCAGGCGAAGCCGCGGTCGAGGCAGGATTTACGCGCTTCCGGCCGGTATTGATGACCGCGCTCGCTATGATTATCGGAATGGTGCCCATGGCGTTGGCACTCGGCGAAGGAGGCGAGCAAAACGCTCCTCTTGGGCGCGCAGTAATTGGCGGACTCTTGTTCGCAACCATCGCGACGCTATTTTTTGTTCCCGTGTGCTTCAGTCTTTTTCATCGGCATCGTCCTAAAGAGGCAGCAAAGGAACTCGCGTAATTGAAACTGCCGGTGACGCGTTTCAACTGTGAAGAGGTCTAGACCTTATGGGAGTTAGCGTACACACCAGACCCGGGGCAGAAGAAGACAGCGCTCCAGCGCTAGCCGGCCCATCCGCGGCCGTGGGCAGGCAGATGGGCCCGAAGCACTGGTTCTGGATTCTTGTTGCACTGGCGGTGGTGGCCGCGATTGTGATTTTCGGCGTTCTTTCACGCTCGAGAGCGGCGGGTAAACTCAAGAAAGACACGGCGACGCTTGCCGTGCCGACGGTTTCCGTCCTCCACGCGGAACGCTCCGCGCCGCAGCAGGAGATCGTGCTTCCCGCAAACGTCGAAGCCTATTCCGATGCGCCGATCTATGCGCGCACGAACGGTTATTTAAAGCACTGGTACGTGGACATCGGGGCGCACGTGAAGAAGGGCCAGCTACTGGCCGACATCGACACACCCGAAGTCGACCAGCAGCTTCAACAGGCGCGCTCCGATCTTTCTACCGCGGAAGCGAATCATCGCATCGCGCAGATCACCGCGGACCGCTATCAGGGCTTGCTCAAGACTGACTCGGTCGCGAAGCAGGACGTCGACAACGCGGTTGCAAGCATGCAGGCGACGCAGGCGCAGGTGCAATCGGCACAAGACAATGTGAAACGGCTGGAGGACCTGCAGTCGTTCGAGAAAATTTACGCGCCCTTCGATGGCGTCGTTACCGCTCGAAACATCGACGTGGGGGATTTGATCAATGCCGGAAGTGGCGGCCCGGCTCAGGAGCTTTTTCATCTTTCCGCAACCAACAAATTGCGTGTGTACGTTAGTGTTCCGCAAATCTATTCGGTGGCGGCGCGGCCAGGAATCAAGGCCTATTTGACTTTGCCGGAGTTTGCCGGGCGGAAGTTCCCTGGCACGCTCGTGCGCACCGCGAACGCGATTACGCAAGCATCGCGCACGCTGCTAATCGAGGTCGACGTGAACAACTCGGACGGGACGCTCCTGCCGGGCGCGTACGCGGAAGTGCACATCGCAATTCCGGGCAAGGCATCGACTTACATTGTGCCGATTGCCACACTCATTTTTCGTTCGCAAGGAATTCAGCTCGCCACGGTCGACGACGGCAAACATGCGAAGCTCGTCAGCGTCACGCTCGGGCGCGATTTTGGCACTCGCGTTGAAGTTGTATCCGGCATCAGCGATCAAGACTCGATTATTGTGAATCCGCCCGATTCGCTCGTGGATGGCGAAGAAGTTCGCACCACCTCGCCGGTCACGCCATCGCAACCAAGCAACTCGCCGGAGGGCCCGCGGTGAAAAAAGTACTTCGGCGCAATCCTGCTCCGGCCGATGTGGGCAGAAGACTAAGTGCCATTTGCGCCGGCTGCAAATTTCTGCTGGGAGCGTGCTTATTCCTGACCGGCTGCACTGTCGGGCCTGCTTACGTCCGTCCAACTGCGCCGGTTCCCGCCCCCGATGCTTATAAGGAAGCCGGCAACTGGCAACCCGCGGCGCCTGGCGATGCAGCGCCTCGCGGCAAGTGGTGGGACGCTTTCCAAGACGCCCAGCTGAACGAACTAGAGGACGAGGTCGATGTTTCCAACCAGAACCTGAAGGCTGCCGAGGCGCAATATACTCAGGCACGCGCGGCGGTGCGGTTTTACAGGTCGGGCTACTTCCCGGTTGTTTCAACCGAGCCTTCCGCTTCGCGGCAACGACAGTCGCAGAACAAAGCACTGTATAGTTCAGGCGAGGCGACAACATACAACGATTACCTCCTTCCCGTCGATGTTTCCTACGAGCCGGACGTTTGGGGGCAAGTGCACCGCCAGGTCGAATCGGCGAGGGCGCAAGCGCAGGCAAGCGCCGCCGATCTGGCGACGGTCAACCTGAGTTTGCACGCCGAGTTGGCGATGGATTATTTCCAGTTGCGCGGGCTTGACGCTCAAGAGCAGTTATTGAACAACACCGTCGAGGCATTTCAAAAAACCTTGCAGCTCACGCAGGACAGGTTCAAGGGCGGCCTCGCTTCCGCGGTCGATGTTGCTCAAGCGCAAACACAACTTGAGACGACCCGTGCGCAGGCCATTGACGTAGGAGTTCAGCGCGCGGCATATGAGCATGCGGTTGCGGTGCTGACCGGCCAACCGCCCTCCAGCTTCGGTTTGGCATCTTCTCCGCTCAGCGTTCCTCCTCCGACTATCCCGCCAGGACTGCCTTCGCAACTGCTCGAGCGCCGGCCCGATATCGCGGCCGCGGAGCGGCAGATGGATTCAGCAAACGCGCAAATCGGCGTCGCCAAGTCTGCCTATTATCCGGCGATAACGTTATCCGGCGGTGGAGGATTCGAAACGGCCGGCATCGGGACCTTATTGTCGGGGCCGAGCGCATTGTGGGCCATCGGGGCATCCGCATTCGGTACGATTTTTGAGGGCGGACGCCGACACGCGGTCACCGCAGAAGCGCAGGCCGCATACGAGCAAACAGTGGCAAATTATCGCCAGACCGTGCTTACGGCTTTTCAGGACGTCGAAGACAATCTAGCGGCACAGCGCATTTTGGAACAGGAAGCAGTCACGGAAGACGGCGCTGTTGCGTCGGCGCGGCATTCGCTCGATCTCTCACTCAATCGGTACACAGGCGGGGTCACCTCTTATTTGGAGGTGACGACCGCGCAAAGCCTCGCGTTGAATGATGAGCGCACGGCATCCGACATTCTGACACGCCGCATGGTGGCCAGCGTTCTGCTGATCAAAGCACTGGGGGGCGGCTGGACCAGGGCAAATCTGCCTGCTGACTAGACGCGCGTTAGCTCTAGTTAGTCCAGGGACCTGCGATGCTGTGTTACGGGCTCTTCGGCGCCGCAGTTGGAGCCGGCGGCGCTACGGGCTGTAGCAAGGCAAGATAGGCGCGGCCAAAGGCCGCCTGCTGGGTTCCCGCTCCTACGACAACCGCCTGCACGGAGTAGCGCCCCGTGGGCAGCTTGGAGAGCGGCAAGCTGATTCGATACGATGCCGTGCGCGTGTTTGGATCCACCCCCGTGGGCATAAGCAAGGGCGTTGCCTTGATTTGCGCTCCGCTGCGGAAGAAGATCAATCCGGCGCGCAGCGCCTTCGGGTCCACGCCGTCCGGATAGTACGCCTGGAAAAATACATAAAGAGTCTGTTGCTGGGTGAACAGGCGCGTCACGCTGGGGATGATCTTTTCGCCCGCCATCTCTAGCGGCGAATTCTCGATCCGCGCGGCACGCCCCTGCCCCTTCGTCTGAACTTCACTGGTCTTCGCCGCTGGAACCAACTCGTTCGAGAGAAGCACGGAACTCAGCGACAAGCGACCGGCTGGGCGCGACGGCAAGACAAGATCCGTTTCAAAACTTCCGATATGCCCCATTTCGTTCTCGCGCGCCAGAAACTTCAACCGGTACTTGCCCGGGCTGAGAACGACGCCGCCTTCGTACACCAGGTTGCTGCCGCTCACTTCTGCATAGCGCTGCGCGCCGAGCTTCACGTGGATGGTGTCTTGCAGTTGGGCGACAATCTGGCCGGCGGGATACGCGCGAACTTCAGCAGCGAAATCGAAACTCGCCTCTCTGTCGCCACGCTTTTCGGCCCACTGCAGGGCACTGGAAGAGATCTTCGCGGCGATCGGAACGTAAATCTGCCGGTCGTTGAGGCGAAAGGCCGATGTCTCGACCGCGATGGGCAGGTCGACGTACGGGCTTTCCGACTGCATCGCATCGGCCAGTTGCTCCTTGCGATCTTCGGATGCAAAGTGCTGAAAATCTTTCGGCGCGTAGTAGCCGCTCCGGTAGCGAACGTGTACTCCTGGTGCGTTCACCTTCACTCGAATCGTGTGCCAAGTGCCGTCGCGTTTTACATCCGCCGCCAGATTGTAGCCGACCAGATAGTATCCGCCGTTGTCCTGTTGAATTTTCGGGAACGCATCGCTCAAATCGCCGAGGTCGAAAAACGCACGCCCGCCCGTGTCGGTCGAGAGCGTTGCAAGAGTGTCGCGCGAATCCTCGCGCTGGTCAGTCTGGTGATAGACGGAAGCTCCGCTGAACATCGAAGTTCCCGTAGCTGCATCGGTGGTCGCGTCGCCTCCCGGTGGCAAAGCGAAAAGCCCGCGAGCGTCTATGGAATAGATGGACACGTCCGCGCGGTTCGCCGCGTCCGTCGCCGCGCGCAGCTCTGCCCGGTTCTCTTCCCCGGTTTGCGTAACCCCGCCGGTGAACTCGACCATCGACTTCCGGCCGGGAATCGTGGCGAGAACGTCTGCCAGATCCTCGACGGCGGCCAGTTTCTGATCCGTGTTGAAGACGTTAAATTCCGTTTCGTCCGGCGTGTATGCAGCGCCGGTATATTCCTGCACGGAAACTTCGCCATTCTGCGCTGCGGCATCCAGCGGTGAGGCGAGATCAGAGGAAACTCCGGGAACAATCTGGCCGATGGCCTTTTCCAGCGCAGCGTGATCATTCGTAAAATTCACGAGCACCGCCAGTCGCGATGAAAAAGTCACGACGGCTACGAGATCCGCTGGGGTCATTTGCTTGCGAACGAACTTCAGCGCGGAATCGTGAGCGCGAATCAGATCGTCCGTTTCCATCGAGGTCAGATCGAAAAACAGCACGATCATGCGGCGGTCGCGCACTGCGTCGTTGACAGCTTCTGACTCCGCGGGTTCCTCGTTGTCCACAGGCACGACCACCGGCTTGGCGTTCTCAGCGCCCGCCGTCTCGACTTTCTCGATGTCCGAGTACGAAAAATTGGTGATCTTTTGCCGCTTGCCGTTATCGGTCAGGCTGAATTGGTCAGCTCGCAGGCCGGTGATCGGCTTGCCGGAGCGGTCGGTCACCTCCACGTCGATTCGCACGAAATTCGACGCGGTATGCAGAACCGAAAGATTTCCCGAGGGGGGCGATTGTGGCGGCGGAGGAGGAATGGACTGTTGCTGTGCACTGACGGGGACGGAGGTCAGCGAAAATCCGACGATCACCAGAACGGCGACGGCTTGGCGCGCGCGCTGTTTCATTAGAAATTATACCGCAGCATGACATCCATAGTACGCATCGAACCGGCGCTGGTCACGCGACCGAACGTGGACGACCCTAACAACGTTGACACACCGCTGAAATTGACTTTGTTCCCGACATTTTGAACTTCCCAACGCACGTCTACATGATGCCGCTGCTCCGGGCCATAGCGGAAGGACTTCGCGAGCGACCCATTCCAACTGAACGAGCAAGGCCCGCTGATCGCTCCCCGCGACTCGTCGCCATACTGCCCCGCCGGCGGAGTCGTAAAGACAGCGGTATTAAAAAACGCCGACTGCGACCCACCGCAAACTCCGTAACTCGGGTTGCCAACCTGTTCCGCGCGAAGCGAGAAACTTGCGCCTGTCCCGTTGTCCGAGGCGATTCCGCCGAGCAGAGCCGTCCCCGGCGGGCCGGTCTGCCATGTGATGATGTTCTGAAGCCGCCAGTTGCCGAATACGTGCTCGGCCCAACCGCGGTCCCCGTAGCGGTGGCGCTCTCCAAACGGAAGCTCCCACACAGAGAAAAAGCGGACTTGCTGGCGGACATCGAACGACGACCGCCCGTATTCCGCCGCGTAATTGCCATCCTGCTGCACAACCACCGGCGCGGTACCGCCGATCGTGCTCGCGTTGTCCAGCGATTTCCCAAACGTGTAGACACCCTGGATGGAGAGTCCGTGCGTGTAACGGTGCACGACGCGCGCCTGCAGCGCGTTATAGAGCGAATGCGCGCCCGATTGGTCATAATAAAAACTGGTTGCATACGGAATTTCGAGGCTGCTTTGCGTTTCAAGCTGATTCGTGCCTAAGGGCGCGCGGTTTGGCGCTCGCAACAAGTCCAAGTCCCCTCCCGCCGTCCCCGTGTACGTCAGGTCCAGCAGCCAATCTCTGCCGAACGACGTTTCCGTCCCGAGCATCCAGATTTGCGCGTGCCCATCTCTATAGAACGGATCGACGCCGGCCGTATTCAGAATTTCGCCGCTGGTCTGCGACGTTCCCGGAAAACCCTGCTCGATCGTCAGGAGCTGCGAGGCGGAGGTAATCCAGTTTTCCGCCACCGAGAACGGCGGCTGATATGCCAGATAACTCTGCGCCAGTGTGTTGTAGGCGGATTCGTTGTAGAAGATGGAATACCCGGCGCGAACGATGGTCCTTGGCTTGAGACCCGGATCCCATGCGATGCCGATCCGTGGCGCCCAATTATCGTAATCGCCGTGAACCAAGGCACGCGGATACGTTCCATTGTAGAGCCCGGTTTCGCCGGGGGTTACGACGTCGACCGCCGTCGCCGTGGCGTTCAAATCCAAGTTCGCGATCTGGTCGTACAGCTCCACTGGCGGCGTTACAGCTTCATAGCGTAATCCGTATTGAAGCGTGAAGCGTTTCTCCATTCGCCAATCGTCTTGCGCATAGCCCACGAAGCCCCAATTCCGAAAATAGGTGCTCGGATTCCCGTATTGCGCCTTGGTGTTGTATGGCAGCCCGAGCAGAAAATCGGCCAGGTCGCTGCCGGTCCCCGGCTCGGGTTGTCCGCTTGAATCCAGTTGGCTGGTCATCAGGCCGGTGAAGGTGAAAGCGCCGCGCGGCGTGGGATCCGATTGTGTATTCAGCTGAATGCGGCGAATTTCTGCTCCGAACTTCAGAGTATGCTTGTCGTGCACCCAGGTCGAGCCGTCGGTAAAGCGCAGCGTCTGATTCCTCACCAGTGAAGGAACTGGGTCATTCAGCCCTGAAAAACTCGTGAAGCCGATCTGCGGAATTCCATAGTCGATCGGCTGCGTTGAGACACCCTGGATTCCCAGGTCGCCGACGACATTGTTGACATAGGCGTTGTCGCTGAGAAGCTGAATCCGATTGCGACTCCAGTTCAACTGCGTACTCTCGACGAAATGTGTCGACCAGGTATGGGAGAAACCCAGAGTGGCACTCTGACTCCGCGTGGATTGACTCCCCGCGATATCCGCGAAATTTCCGAGCGTATTCTCTCTCTGCGAATTGAAGTTGTACCCGGTGTTTAGGCTGAACTTCGAGTTGATCGTGTGCAGCACATGGATGTTCAGCAAATCGGTGTTCTCCGGCGTCGTGGCCTCCAAGAGATAGTTCTGCACGGTTTGCCCGGGCACGTTGGGCATCGGAATGTAGTTCAGGAGACCCTGCGCTGCGGTGTCTATCATGCCCGAGGGGACTTGGCAGCCGTTGGTGCCGAGTGGCGTACGCGTCCCAGACAGATTGGAATAAGGGTTGTACAACGTGATCCCAAGGCCGCAGAAATCGCCGCCGCGCTCGGCGAGCGTTGGCACCGTCGAAAATGTGTCGACGGGGCTCTTCTGGGTCTCGTGCTGGTAGTTCACGAAGAAATATGTCTTGTCACTGCCGTTATAGATATGGGGAATCACCAGAGGGCCGCCGAGATTTCCGCCCAAGCGCTCGTCGTAGTGGCTAATCTTCGGAAACTGGTTCCCGGTAATGGAAAAAGGCTCGGCATCGGCTGCCGAGTTTTCATAGCGGTCGTAGAAACTGAAGCGCACGCGGTTCACGGACTGGCGAGCAAGTCTACCGCCGCGTCCGCCGAACATTCCGCCACCGCCGCCCCCTGGGCCGCCGCCGCGAAACCCTCCTCCGCCGCCTGGTCCCATGCCACCACCACCCGGCGGGCCGCCCGGTCCGAATTGCCCGCCCATGCCCCGTTGGCCTCCTAGCCCACCTGGTGCGCCCGGTGCCAGCGAGCCAAGCTCGAATTGGCCCGAACCTCCAACGCCGCCCAAGCCTTGCGCGCCGCCCGTTGCCTGTCCTTGTCCGACCGTTCCTTGAAGCAAAAATGAATTGGAGGATGAACCAACTCCCTCTGGGCTTGCTGCTGACTGTTCGGCTGCACCGGGATTCTCATCGGCTTGGCCACCGGCTTCGCCGGCGAGGTCCGTCTGCGCGAATCCGCTCTGCGACATTCCTTGATTGAGCGCATTCACGACACCGGGAGGCAATTGCGGATTTTGTCCTTGGCGCCGCGCGCCACCGGGCGCTCTGCTGAACTGATTCGGCGCTCCATTTTGCCCTCCGGCCGCATTCCCTCCTCTCGCACTGGCACGGGGTTGCGCCTCCAGCTCCGCGAGCGTCGCAACACGAAGCGCGATCTCCATGTTTACGGGGGCCGCGGTAGAAACCGTCGCGGCACTCGTCGAGGCGAGGAAACCAAGTTGACTTGCCTCGACGGAATATTGACCAGTCGGAAGATCCGGGAACTCAAATTTACCCGACTCGTCGGTCCAGCTCACCCAGACTTTGTGCGTCTCGGTGTTTGTCAGCTTCAGGGTCGCGCCCGGAACTGCCACGCCCTCTGCAGATCGCACTAGTCCGACGATTGTCCCGGTTGCGGCGGTGGGCGCTTGCTGCGCGGATGCGAAAGTCGCTGCCAGAGCGAAATAGCCTAAAGTCGCGGCAAACCATAGAAACGGGCGTGTGATGGAAGGCTTGTGTCTCACTGTGGCGGCCGTGTCCGCTCCTCAGTTCGCAAATGTAGACGATTCTTTAGTGATGCTTGAGGAGCGAACCCGGCCATGGAAATAGATCGGCGACGAAGCGCACTCCGCCTTTTAATTGCTCTTTACCGGATCGTAGACAAGACGGTACGTCACCGGCTGACTGAAGCGCTCGTTTTCCATGCGCGTTGTCACGTAGAGCTGTTTGCCATCAGGAGAGAGCTCATAGGTGCGCGTCGTTTTGCCGCCGCGGCGACCCTGGAGCTCAGCGATGAGCTGATTGTCCTGCCAGTGAACCGTGGGAGGTGGCGGGGCATATTGGCCGTTCGCATTTGAATCCGAATTCGCATCTGCCTTTGAATTTGCATCGGAATTGGAAGTGGTGTCCGCTGGCAGTACGGCGAGGGTGCGTCCTGATGCTCCGGTGACTTTGATATCCGAGCCGGTTTGCACAATAGTGAGCTGTGTAAATTCATCCATCATGTTGCCGCGCGGTCCACCTTCACCTCCGCCTCCGCCGCGGCGCTGGCCGTAGCCGCCGCCTCCGCCACCTTGCATGCCTCCCGAATTCCCCATCGCTTCCTGCATTTTTTGCCGCGGGTTGTCGCTCTTGTCCTTGTTTAATTTCCATGTGCCGGCAAGATTCGGAGGTTGATCAGCGGCAGCGGCGGCAGTGTTTGCGCTGGGCCAGAGAAGCCCACCCGCCATTATCAGCGCTGCGCAAAGCGCCACGGGACCGGAATTTCTCTTACAAGCTTTTTTTATGCTCATTAGCATATGCTCCTTGGGTGCGCGTCCGTTCTCAGGTCCATATACCCTAAGCTTATATTCCTGCAAACCCGCTCCTGAGTTCCATTAGATTTTCGCGGAGCCAAGCCGTTGCAGCGACGCCGCGCAAGTGGCGGAAACGCTGGCTGGCAATCAGGAGGCATTTCGTCCCTTGGTTGAACGCTACAGCCAGCGGCTGTTTCGCCTCGCTTACCGCATGGCCGGCAACGAGAACGACGCGGAGGAACTGGTGCAAGAGACTTTCCTGCGAGCCTATCGAAATCTAGCCCGATTTGAGGCGCGGTCCAACTTCGGGACTTGGCTTTACCGTATTTGCGCGAACTGCTCGCTGGACCACTTGCGCAAGCGCCGCCCTCAAAGTGAGCTCCAAGAATTGGACAATCCGGACGGAGCGATATCGGCGGACGACCTGACCAATCCGTCGCCTTCGCCGGAGCGGCTGTTTCTCAGCGGGGAGATGCGCTACGAACTGGAAGCCGCTCTTGGGCAATTGACGCCGACCGAGCGGACGGCTTTCGCCCTTCGCCATCACGAAGGGCTCCGCATAGAAGAAATCAGCGAGATTCTGGGCCTTCGCATATCCGCGACGAAGAACGCAGTTTTTCGCGGCGTGCAGAAACTTCGGCGGGCACTGGCGCCGATCGCAGGACAAACAAGATGAAGCATCCAGGCGACGAGCAGCTGATTGCGCTGTATTACGGCGAGGCTCCGCGGGCCGATGCCCTCAAGGAGCATCTGCGTTCTTGCCCATCGTGCCGCGAGGGCTTCGAATCTTTGCGGCAAACCTTGGCGGCGCTCAAGAGTGCGCCGGTACCCGAACGCGACGCGAACTACGGTTCGCAAGTGTGGTACGCGATCGCACAACGGTTGGAGGCTCCGGCGGAACTGCGCGAACGGCCGCGCTCATCGTGGTTCGCGCTCCGCAGGCTCGCAGCAGTAGGGGCTCTTGCAGCAGTGATTGTTGCCGCATTTTTTGCGGGGCGTTACTGGCCGCGGCCGGCCATCCAGACGGCAACAGCGAACCCGGCGCAGATTCGGCAAGGTGTCTTGCTCGTCGCCGTATCGGATCACCTGGACCACGCGCAGATGGTCCTGATGGAGCTCGTGAACGCCGATGGAGATCAGGGCAAGCCCGGACTCTCACCCGGCACGATAAACATCTCCAACGAGCAGGAGCGTGCGCAGGAGTTGCTCGTTTCCAATCGGCTGTATCAGCAGACCGCGCAGCAAACAGGAGACGCTGAGTTGGAAAATATTCTGAGCGCTCTCGAACCGGTGCTCCTAGAAATTGCGCACAGCCCGGGACAAGTCAGCTCACAGCAATTTCAGGAGATTCAACAGCGGATTCAGGACGCGGGAATTCTCTTCAAAGTTCGCATTGTGAGCTCGGATGTACACGATAAAGAACGGTCGCTGGCACAACAAAGCGGCCGGGGACAAACCTAAGGAAAGAGGAAAAACATGATGAACCGACTGACATTCGCGTTACTGGGTGCAGCACTGATTGCGGCGGTGTCGCCTAGCGCACGCGCGGGACAAGACGCGAGCGCCGCGGCCGCCGCAGAGAGAATGGCGCTGATCGGTGCAGCCGACGCTGGCAGGAGTGCGGTACCTTTGCCCCAGCGACAGCAAGAAGCTGCGCAGGCAGATCGCGAGCGCGCGCAAGACGAGCGCGAAGCACAGCAGGATGCTCGCGAGCAAGCGCGCGACGCGCAGGAGGCCGCACGGGACGCGCGGGAAGCCGCGAGAGACAAATACGAAGCGGCGCTCGACGCCATCGATGACTCACGATGGGAAGAAGCGAGACAGGACTTCGATCAAATCGTCCGCGGTGGCGGCTCGAATGCGGATGCGGCACTGTATTGGCGTGCGTACTGCGAAGACAAACTGGGCCGCCGGCCGGATGCGCTGGCAAGCATCGCGGACCTCGAACACAAGTATCCGCAAAGCCGCTGGCAAAACGACGCGAAGGCCCTTGATCTTCAAGTTCGCCACGAGACAGGCCAGCCAGTCTCTCCGCAATCGCAGAGCGATGAAGAACTGAAGCTGCTGGCGATCAACGGGCTCATGCAGAGCGACCCTTCGCAAGCATTGCCTCTGCTGGAGAAAGTGTTGAACGGGACGGGTTCGCCAAGACTGAAAGAGCGCGCCCTGTTCGTTTTGGCGCAGAGCGGCACGCCGGAGGCGAGCCAGATTCTCGTTCGCATTGCAGAAGGAAACTCAAATCCGGAGCTGCAAACTAAGGCCGTCAAGTACCTTGGCTTGTTTGGAGGCTCACGAGGAATTGAAGCGCTGGGCCAGGTTTATGCCTCCTCGAGCGACGAGGACGTCAAACGCGCCATCCTGCAGAGCTTCATGCTTGCCGGGGCCCGCGATCGCTTGCTTGCGGCCGCGCAGAATGAGAAGAACGCCGACCTGCAGCGTGAGGCAGTCCAGATGTTGGGAGTCTCTGGCGCCCGCGATGATCTTTGGAGGCTCTACCAAGCTGGACCCCCAGAGGAGGTGCGCAGGGCGATTCTGCAAGCGATGTTTGTTGCCGGCGACGCAGACCATCTGGTCGAGCTGGCCAAGAACGAGAAGGATGAGGACCTGCGAATCACGGCTATTCACGACATGGGGCTCATAGGCAGCGACCGTACTGGCTCAACGCTGGTTTCGATGTATGCGGGCGCAAAAGATTCCGCCACAAGCAGAGCAGTGCTCCAGGCGCTTTTTCTTCAGGGAAACGCGCAGGCCATCGTGGACATCGCCCGAAAAGAAACCGATCTCGACTTGAAAAAAGAGGCGGTGCAGAAGCTTTCGTTGATGCACTCGAAGGTTGCCACGGACTATCTGTTGGAAATCCTGAACAAGTAGGAGAAGAACATGAAGATAGCTGAGTTCGTGCGCCGGCCGCTTGCCATTGGGTCTCTCGTCGCCTTCTCGCTGCTGACTGCTCACGCGCAAGCCCCGCGGCTGATTAACGGCAAGACCGAAACGCGCGCTGCGACGGCAGACTTTTCCGCGCAATTGAGAGACACCGTTCACAGCCAAGAGCAGCCGGCCTGGCTCGGCTATTCCGTGCCGGCCGTCGACGGCAACCACCAAATGTGCTGTGGCTCCTACGATGACGGCCAAATGAATGGCTGCGGGACGTGCCGACTGGAAGACGAAAATGGGCGTGGCTCTGTGCATTCAAGCTCATCCACTGCTTCCGACACGGTCAAGCTCGAAGCGCCGCTGCAACTGGTCGTCATGCTCCGAGCAGAACACGGCACTGTCGGCCGCATTCGCACTTTCTCCGAGGGCTGCCAGCTTGATGCCGGGGGATTACCGGTGATTTGGTTTACTGGAGTATCCGCGAGCCAAAGCGTCGCAGCCCTCGCGCCATTCGTCACCACCAATGCGGATGCCGACGGCGATACTGTTAGCAACTCAGCTATGGTGGCCATCGCGCGCACCGGCGATCCATCGGCCGACAAGATGCTGCAAAGTTTTGTTGCGCCGAACCAGCCAGAAGCGCGCCGCGAACATGCAGCTTTTTGGCTCGGAGCAGCACGCGGACATGCCGGTTACGAGATCCTGCAGAAACTGGCGCGAGAAGATTCGAGCGCCGATTTACGCGCCAAGGTTGCGTTTGATCTCTACGTCAGCCATGATTCCGCGGCCACCGATGAAATGATTCGCATGGCCAAGACCGACCAAAGCTCTCACGTGCGCGAACAAGCGATTTTCTGGGTTGCGCAGAAAGCCGGCCAGAAAGCAGCGGCGACTCTCACCGAGGCCATCGACAACGATCCTGACACGGAAGTGAAGAAGCGCGCCGTTTTCGGGCTCAGCCAGCTTCCTCGCGACGAGGGCGTCCCGTTGCTGATTCAAGTCGCCAAGACCAACGAGAATCCTGCCGTGCGCAAGCAAGCGATCTTCTGGCTGGGGCAGTCGCACGATCCACGTGCCCTGGCGTTTTTCGAAGAAATCCTCGCCCGGTGACCGAGCTTCGCAGCTCATGACCAAGCCTCAACCGAAGCTTTCATCCCTGTGTTTGGCATAACCTTGAATTCACACGCGCGCACGCTCCCTGTATACTGCCGGCCATGCGCTCATCCATCCGATGGTTCACGATTGTTTTGACGGCATCGATTTTTTCCCAACCAACTTATCTTCGCGCAGCCGCTCAACGGCCCAAGGTCTCCACGGATCAATTTGCGCAGAAGGCCCGCGCCGCTTTGTCTACGACGTCAGGGAAGCTCCAAGTCCCGGGCCTTCAAGATGCCGTCGAGGTGCTTCGCGACCGCTGGGGCGTGCCTCACATTTATGCGCGCAACCAGCACGACCTTTTTTTCGCGCAAGGCTTCGTTGCGGCGCAGGATCGTTTGTTCCAGATGGAGCTGTGGAAACGCGCTGGCCAAGGCAGACTAGCCGAAGTGCTAGGGCCGTCTGCGCTGCCACGAGACATTGCCGCTCGGCTTCTGCGCTACCGAGGTTCCATGGAGGCGGAATATCAGAGCTATGCACCGGACACACGCGAAATTCTCACCGCATTCACCGAGGGTATCAATGCATATATCCGGCGCGGCTTGGCTCCCGACGGTCCGGGATTGCCGGTCGAATTTCAGGTGGCCGGCTTTCGACCTGAGTACTGGAAGCCCGAAGACTGCCTGACGCGCATGGCAACATTGAGCGTCACGGGAAACGCGCCAGAAGAACTCGCATTTGCACAACTCGTGTCGCTCCTGGGTGCGAAAAAAGCGGCAGCCCTCCAGGATTTTGATCCGCCGACAACACTTGACGTGCCTGCGGGCGAAGATCTGAGCGGACTTTCGCCATCTTTGATTTCCGGATTTGTCGGCACGGATTCGCGGATCGAATTTCCCGAAACGTTTGAGGGCAGCAACAACTGGACGGTCTCCGGGAAGATGACGCAGAGCGGCAAACCGCTGCTCGCCAACGACCCGCACCGTACGATTGCGCTGCCATCGCTTCGCTACATCGTTCATCTGACCGCGCCGGGATGGGACGTGGTCGGCGCCACAGAGCCGGCACTGCCCGGCGTCAGCATCGGGCATAACCAGGACATTGCGTGGGGCCTGACCGTTTTTCCCATCGATCAGGAGGACCTTTTCCTGGAGGAGTTGAACTCGGAGAATCCGAACGAATATCGCACCGCCACCGGCTGGGCCACCATGCGCGTGGAGCGAGAAGTCTTTCATGTCAAAGGTGGCAAAGATGTGACCAAAGAACTTAAATTCACCGTCCATGGGCCGGTTCTCTGGCAGGACGGTAAGCGAGCGCTCGCGTTGCATTGGGTTGGCGCCGAGCCGGGGACCGCGCCGTACCTTACGGGAATTTCGGTGGACCGCGCGCACAACTGGCAGGAATTCCTGGCTGCGATGGCACGGTGGAAAACGCCACCAGAAAATCTCGTCTACGCGGACCGCAACGGCAATATCGGCGAAGAATCCGCGGGTTTGACTCCGCTACGGAAGAAAGGAAACGGCCTGCTGCCCGTGCCAGGTTGGGCGGGTTTTGAATGGGCCGGCTTCGTTCCCTTTTCGCAATTGCCGCGACAGTTCAATCCCCAGCGTGAGTTCATCGCCACCGCGAATAACAAAACGATCCCACCGAACTATCCGTACAAGGTTGGTTTCATGTGGAGCGCCGATCGCATCGCGCGCATTGAGCAGGTCCTGGATGGCGCGCGAGACCAGAAGCATTTGCTCAGCGTTGAGAACATCGCTGCCCTGCAGAATGACGCAGTGTCCCTTCCGGCGCAGAGCCTGATTCAGGTGCTGGCCTCCAGTCCCGCCGCGAATGACCCTGCCGCGAAGTTGCTCACGGGCTGGAATGGCGACCTGCAAATGAATTCATCAGCAGCCGCGCTCTATGAGCTTTGGCTGCGGCATCTACGCACGGCGATGATCGAGCAAATCGCGCCAAATGCGCAGCTAGCCCCGATCTATCTCGGTGCAGATACGCTCGCCGGGCTCATTGCGCATCCTTCGGCGCACATCTTCGGCAACGACCCCGCCGCCCAACGAGACAAGATCGTTCACGAAACGGTGGCCGCAGCTTACGCGGAATTCCAGTCTCTTGGTTCTGGCTCCTCGACGTTGACTTGGGGAAGGTTGCACACGGTTCTCTTCCGGCATTCACTCGACCAGCTCTTGGACCTCAAGAGCCTGCTCGACGTCGGCCCATTTCCACGACCGGGCGATGGCACAACGGTGAACGCGACTGCGTTCGTGCCGCAGAATTTCGATCAAATCGCCGGCGCCAGCTATCGCGAGATTTTCGATCTAAGCAACTGGGACCACTCTGAGGCCGTGAACACTCCCGGCGAAAGCGGCCAGCCCGAAAGCCCGCATTACCAGGACCTCGCCCCGCTGTGGCGGGACGGGAAATACTTCCCCTTGGCTTACTCACGCGGGGCTGTGGAACAAGTCACGATGGATCATCTCGAATTACTGCCGCCGGGCCATTAAGGCCTGCCGCGGCGCCCTCACATCGCTGGAGGCGCTCCGCCCTGCATTTTGTATTCGTGCGGCGGCTCGGTGCCGAGCAAATAGCGAACAAAATAATCCCAGCGCCGGCGAGTCATGTATGACGTGTCATCTGCGTAGCCATGCCGTTCATTCGGCAGCATCAGAAGATCGAAATCCTTGTTTGCCTTAATGAGCGCGTCGACGACCAGAAGAGTGTTGTATGGTGGAACATTGTTGTCGATTGTTCCGTGCGCGAGAAGCAGATGGCCCTTTAGATTCTTGGCGATGTTTTCGTTGGCTTGGTCATCGTAATTCGTCGAGCCGTCAGGATTCCGCACGAGCAGGCCCTGCCATTTTTCTGCCCAGTCATCTTCATATTCGCGATTGTCGTGGTTACCTGACTCCGAAATTCCGACCTTGAAAAAATCGGGATAGCGGAACATGGCATCAGCGGTCGCAAAGCCGCCGCCGGAGTGCCCATAAATTCCAGCGCGGTCAATATCGATCCAAGAGTAGCGCTGCGCGAGTTGCTTCATTCCTCCTACCTGGTCCGGAAGCGTGTTGTCTCCCATGTCGCCGAAGTAGGCCTCGTGAAACTTCTTCGAGCGCCACGGCGTTCCCATGCCATCGATTTCCACGACGATGAACCCCAGCTCCGCCAGCGACTGGCAATCGCCGCGCGCCGCCGAAAAGCTCCTGCTTCCGACGCTGCCGGTTTGCGGCCCCGGATAAATGTGGTTGATGATGGGATATTTCTTGCTCTCGTCGAAATTCGTCGGCTTAAACATGAGGCCGTACAGGTCGGTCACGCCGTCGCGCGCTTTCACAATAAAAGAAGTAGGTGGTTTCCAACCAGTCGCCAGCAGCCGCGAAATGTCCGCTTTCTCCACGGTCGCCACCAGCTTGCCATCTGCGTCACGCAACACCGTGACCGGAGGAACGTCCGGCGTCGAGTAGCTGTTGACAAAATAGTTCCCGGAAGGCGAGAGCGTCACTTCGTGATTGGCGTTCTCGGGAGTCAAGAGCTGCAAGCCCTTGCCGTCAAAGCCGATGCGATAAAAGTGAATGAAATATGGGTCTCTTCCCTTTTCCTTTCCCACGCCGAGGAAGTAAATCATGCGATTCTTTTCGTCAACTCGAAGTACTTCCGTGACGTTGCCTTCGCCCGTAGTGATTTGATTCTTGAGCCGCCCGGTTTGCAAATCGTACAGGTAAAGCTGGCCCCAGTTGTCGCGTTCGGAAAACCAAATGACTTCATTCGACGCCGGCAGATAGCGCCAGTCAACGGCGCCATTCCCCGATTCATAAAATGTGGAGACGTTCTCTTGCAATACGTTGCGTATTTCGCCCGTCGCTGCATCGGCGACGCGAAGCTGCTCACGTTTGTGGTCGCGCGAAGTTGAAACAAACGCAACATGCATTGAATCGGGGCTCCACTGCACGTCGGACCACTCGCCAGGCTTGCATGCCACGTCGTCGCATAAAGTTGAACGATGCTGGTCCGGCGGCATCTGAAAGCGGATGACGCGCCGGCGGTCAAGATCAATGACAACGCGCTGAATCATCGTGACTACAGGGTCGCCGGGCAGCGGATACTTCCAATCCTCCAACGTGGGATGCCCCACTTGCGTGTGCACCAGGTACATTTCGCCAACGCCGCGCTGGTCTTGTTGATAGGTGGCAATCTTCTTGGAGTCCGGCGACCACAGAACAATCGGACGGTCGCTGTGCGTCCACCCGGCATTGTCCGTCGCATAACCGAAATCCTTCACGCCGTCGATGGTCAGTTGCGTTTCGCTTCCGCTGGCGAGGTCGCGTACCCACAGATTGTAATCGCGGATGAACACAGCCTTCTTTCCATCCGGGGAGAGCGATTCATTGCGTTCTGCAGCCATTCGCGCGCTGAGCGATTCGACCTGCTGCAGCGGTCCTGCCTCACCTACCGCCTCTTTAACACTGCATTCATAACTCTGAAGATTGCACTCCCAGCGTTTTCCTCGAATGGCAAACGAAATCGTCCGATCATCTTCGGAGAAGGCCAATGTCCGGGACGGCAGATGCCGCGCGTCATAGTGCGTTCCGGTTGCCTTCGACAGGCCAGCCGCAAGCGCTGCATGATCGAACGCCGACTTCTGTTCGCCCGTCGCTGCGTTAACGAGGACGAATTCGCTGCCGTCAGGTGTTGTGGACCTGTACCAAAAGCGATCGCCGGATAACCAAGCGATGCGATCAGCGCCATAGACGAGCGGAGTTGTGTTATATGGCATGAATTTCTCTGCTTGCGCATAGTCAGCCGCCGTGAGCGTGCGCTTCGCGTCACCCCCGCCCTGCTGCGCAGGCGCCGCCGCGCATATCAATAGACTCACTGCCAGAAATGCGCAAGCTCCAACAGAACGCTGGTCCACACGTAGCTTCATCCGTCCCTCCGGTATCCCATACATTGCTGCGAAACGCACACGCGGTCGAACGGCCATTCGCGCAAGGGACGAAGTATCGCACTGTTGTCGAGGCAGAGCAATCCAGGCAAGAGTGGCGAACGGCGGAGAGGCTAGGAATCTAGTCTGCGGAATGTTCGGAAGGCCGATGTGCTTCGAAACGGGGCACGCCCAGGGGCTCACAGCGGGTAGCCTCGCGGTTCAGCAGGGATGTGGCCGGTCTCCACCAGGAAGCAGCCGGCGAAACAAAAGCCAAAAATCTTCCCAAATACTTCCGCCATCCTCGCGCAATCCTGATTTCCCTGTTTCGCCGGTAGACAAATTCGACCTTTCCGCGAAACTCATCCGCAGCGAGTGGCTCGTCGGAATCCGCGGTTGCATCGCCTTTCGTAATTAACGCAACATCCATGCCCCCTTCAGCCAAGTCCCCCTGCACCGAGAGCACACGGTGCACGCAGAGCGTGCCGCTCTTTTCGAAAACGATGACATCGCCGCGAGCAACATCCTTCATCCTTGTGCGCCGGAGAAAAACGATGTCTTCCTCGCGAATCCAAGGAAACATGCTTTTGCCAGAGACCTTCAGGAAGGCCCAGCCTCTCTCCTGAATAGCTTGCGCAAGTTCCACCACGCTCCGGTCCGAAGTCAGCGGGCGAGATGGGCGAGCGTCGACCGGCAATTCGTCAAATAAGCGCGCCTGCGTATGACCCTCTTCTACCTTAGTTGTCACTTTATGAATCTCCTCGCCATTCACAAGCGCTGGGAAATCTGCACCAGCGTGCCGACGGAACCAACGGCGGCCGCTTTGTCCAGGCCCTGCGCATGCCAAGCACTAACCGGGTCAGCAACACCCGCGATCCGCGCTTTCATTTCGGCAAGTTCGCAGGCGCGCTCGTACGCCCCTAGCAAATCGCCTCCTTCCATGTGCGCAAGTCCGGGGCAACGCTCGCAATATTTTCGAATCGGGCAAGCCGCACACACGGGCAACTGATTTTCGCGGATCGCCCGCACGCGCTCAAATTGCGGCGAGCGACGCCAAATATTCTCGAAGCTTTCCGTCCGCAAGCTGCCGGCAGAGATTGGCATCTGAACACACGGATAGACGTCGCCGTACGGAGAAATGTAACAAGTATTGTGTCCGGCACTGCACGGAATGCCTTCGTACGGATCCATTTCGATTCCGCTCGAAACCGCGCTCCTCAGGGCAGATTCGGTAGCGCCATCCGACGTTGCCTTACCTCGGAGCGTGGCGTCCTCCATCACGCCCATCAAGTCTTCTGCGCTATTGCGCATCGCCAAGACGCTCGTGTCGCCGTCGAGCTTTGGCGTAATGGTCATGTCAATCACGTAGGACACGCCAAGCTCACCCGCTAACGTTCGCAGCCGCCGAAGCCCAGACAGATTCTGCTTCATCAGCGGACATGCAATTTTCACGTACAAGCCTTGGGTCTTTAGGAATCGAATGGCTTGCAAGGAACGCGCAAGAGAACCCCGAACCTTGGTGATTGCGTCGTGCACCTCGGGCTCGGCGCTATAAATACTCACTTGGACTTGCCGCACGCCAAGCTCCCTCAATCTCGCTGCCCGTGCCGCGGTAATCATCAGCGCATTCGATTTCAAGGTGATGTCAAAATGCAGAGCACGCGCGAACTCCAGCAACTCGAAGAAATCCCTCCGAAGAAAAATCTCGCCGCCGCTAAAGGTCAGCATCAGCGTTCCCGCAGCGGCCAGTTGCGTCAAAATGTTTTTGACCTCCGACGTTTCCAGCTCGCCGTAGTCCTCGTGATCGAGATAGCAATGCACGCAGCGCTCATTGCACCGGTAGGTGATGTCGAAATGCACGCCAAGCGGCAGGGAGCCAATCATGCTCCGGCGTACTACTCGATCCATTACGGGGGTTGCGCTCATTCGTCCGCTCGTCCTAGTTGGCTAAAAGGCCTTTCTGCAGAAAAACATCCAGCAATCCTTCCGTGTCGGCCTTGGCCTGGGCAGCGTCAACGCTAAATTCATCGCTGAGCAAATTGGCGATCTCCGTCACGTTGCGGCCGCGATCTGCGTGCTTCCATATGAAGCTCGCCGTTTCGTTCAACTCGTGGACGATGCTGTCTTCCGGGGAGATCACTACGACATGCCCTTCGATCTCGCGCCAAGCCAGCCGTGGATTCAGAATAATCGTTTCTCGGTTCATGTGGTCACGACGCTCCAGAAATGGCTATTTTTGCGAAAAAGCAATCGCTGACACGAAACCTCGTCTACAAACTCCGCAAGCAGGCGCAGCAGGCCTTCGGTCATTTGGCGATCTTGAGAAAAGAAAAGAACATTCGGCAGTATCGCGCGCAGCGCCTCCCGTACCGAAAGTCTTTCTATACGGTCGTCCGGCGCCTGGTTCAGAAAGTAAAGGCCCGCAATTGGCGCATGGACGTTCGCACCCTCAGCGCGGAACTCACCCCAAAACGGCGTGCCGAACGCGTGCCAAGCCCCGTCTACAAACTTCAAGAGCGAGATTTCGTCTGTCAGCACGCTCCCTGCAGGCGACAGCGACGCTACGGTGCTTTTCCCAGCACCCGATTTCCCGGTGAAGACATAGGCGCGTCCTCCGCGCAGGACTGTTGCGGCGTGCAGCAGAAATCCGCGCTGCGGAGCCAACAATACTGACAGTAGGATGCGTATCAGCGAATCCAACCCATACTCGTGTCGCACGCCATCGAATTGCGCGTTCCCTTCGTCCAGCCGAAGCGAAGACTCTTCCCAGGTGTACGTAAACCGGTTCTCAGGACGCCCGTTGTCGGTAACACCGCGCCCGTCGGCGTCCGCGGCGTTCAGGAAAATAGGCAGCGCCTCCGGAGCGTCGTCAAGGAACTGCGCATACCGCTCGCGCGCTTTCTCGTGCAAGCTCCGCTCGCAAATGTGCAGGCACAAGGGGATGTTCCCGATGGAGATACTCAGTTGCTCCGGCAAAAACAAATTGACTCCCACCCTTCCCCAAGACTAGAGAAGCTCACGTATATCTTCAGCCTTCCAGGCGGCTGATCCAATCAATAGCTTTTCAAGTGTTTCGAAACGGCAAATATGAAGGTAGTTCCCTCGGCTGGTGACCGTAAGTACTTAATCCTTCTTGCCACTCACTTCCTCGGATACAGGCGGACGCCTGTACTTCCGCCAAAGGCGAAGCGGCCGCAGCAACGCGTAACTTCTGGGAAAACCAGGCCGGCCCTTTGGCATCGACCAATCCTCTTCGGCGGGTGCGGTTGAAAGTCGAAGCCAATAACGGGTGCCTCTCCAGATTTTCGGCACCATCCTGATTCGGTAGAAAGAGCGCCAAGTGGCGCCCACCGCAAGCTCCTTCCGGTTCAGCAATCGCGCGCGAAGTTCACCGCCCATTCGCACCGCGACCGGGTCTCCTTCGATATCTTGCAAGATGCCAGCGGGAAGTTTGGATTCGAAAATCGCGCTTGCCAGCCACAGGCCTAGGAGCACCATTCTTTCGGCGTCGTATTTCTTTGCTTCCATGAGGAGCCGCGCCCAATCCACATCGGTAAGTTTTTCGACCAGCGCCGCGACGTCGGCCACCCAAATCAGGCGCGACCAGAAGTCTTTCGCGCCATGGACACAAAGCATAAGCACCGTATCGGCCAGGGCAAACGTGGAGACTTCCCTCCCGTTTAACGAAACTGTCGTCGAGCGAAGCGCCATCTCCTCTATGTCCGGTGGCCGCGGAAAATGCCGCAACGTCGACTCGGTGTGGAACTCAATCATCGCGCCATTTATCTTGTGCAAGAAAACATATTCTCCCGGAATATCTTTGCTTCCCGCAGTCAGGAAGCGTTCGTACGCGAATTTGGCTTCGTATCCGAGCGTTCCCATTTCCTCGTAAACCTGCAGCATAAATCTTTGCGATACGACGATGTCGAGATCGTCGAACTGCCGAAGCGACGGATTCGCGTACGCCAATTGGCCAAGCACGGGACCTTTGTAGGGAAGCGCGGGAATTTGCCTTCGGCAAAGGGACTCAGTAATTCGCAATAGTTCTGCGGTCAGGAAAAGCGCGCGGAGAGCATTCTGCCGGTTCGCATCGCGGAACTGCATGATCGTTTCTGAGGGAACAATGGCGGAATTTTGCAGAAGATGCTCGCACAGCAACGGCAGAAGGCCATTCTCGGTTGCTAACTGAAAAAGAAGCGGCCAATCAATCGGGCTTTGTGAAATCCGTTCTAGCCGCGCCAGGTCGACCGGGCTGAGCGCTCCCCGCGCACAGCAAAGGAGGATCTCAATCTCGGGCTTGATGTCTCCCGCTGGTTCCTGCACGCGCTTGCTGCTCCTTGACTTGAAAGTTCGAGTGCGACACCAGCGATTTTACTCTGAAAGGAAAGCAGCGGGCGTTATTTGCGTTTGTCGCGTCGTGTTAGACGAACCCAATTCATTGGAAGGAAATGCGAGCAGGGACTACGCCGCCAATTGCGCTTGCTGGGGCGCAGCAGCCCCTACACTGCACAACCGGCGCATCCGTGAGCGAAAGCTGCTTGGATCGATTCCCGCTCCGGCGCACACAGTCTCGAAATCCTTGTGATCTTCAAATAGAAATTGCTCGGCTTCGCGCTTCGGGCGAATCCGGTCACCCCGCCAGTCTTCCACGGCCTGCAACAACACAGCTGTCCATAGCCGTTGTTCGCCAATTGGTCCCTCGACTTCCTGTCCCCGGCAAATCAGCGCTTCACGTCCAATCACGATCTTCATGTCTATCCCCCGGTCCACTCAACTCTCTTGCACTGCCGTTCACTGAGTGCGACATCTTCTAAAGAAGCACGGTGGCAGCCAGACTAGCTTGAATCCGAAGGAATGACGCTGCAGGATAAGACTATCGGTTTCTATGCGTTAGAGAAGCCCCAACGCATTCTTGTAATGTGCGCCTGTCAGGCCCCCTGTTCCTTAGCTGAACAGTCAAACGCCGTTGTTCCATACGGGAACAGTTCGGACAACCCCGGGAGAGCTATGTCATTCACAAACGGGCAAATGCCTGCGCCAGATCGGCCTTCAGGTCTTCCACATCCTCGACCCCAGCAGACAGGCGAATGAGGTTGTCTGTGATTCCTAGACGCTGCCGCTGCTTCGGCGAAAGATCTCGGTGTGACGAGATCGTTGGATACAGAACAAGGCTCTGCACGTCCCCCAGCGACGTGGCCTTCAGGAAGAGCTCTAGTGAATCCACGAAGCGAAATATTTCATCTCGGCCAGCATTTCGAATCTTGATCGACAGCACTCCACCGGCGCCCGCCGCACCGAATAGCCGGTTGACTAGCCGATGGTCCAGATGGGACGGAAGGCCAGGGTAGAAGACCTCTTCGACGCGGGGATTACTGCTCAACCATTCCGCGAGGGCCTGCGCGTTTTCGCACTGACGCGCAAATCGCAGCGGCAACGTCTTCAGCCCGCGCAGCGTGAGCCACGCCTCAAAGGGGCCCAGAATCGCGCCGACCAGCCGCGAGAAGTGGCGCACTTCGTCCGCATATTTTTGCTCAACCACTAATACGCCGCCCGTCAAGTCGCCGTGCCCACCAAAATACTTCGTGGCGCTGTGAACCACAAAATCCGCGCCGTGCTGCAGTGGCCGCACCAGCAACGGAGTCGCAAATGTGTTGTCAACGACCACGCGCGCCCCGTGCGCGTGCGCTTCCTCTACGAGCGCCGGCAAGTCGGGAATGCGCAGCAGCGGGTTGGTCAAACTTTCGAGCAACAGCACGCTGGGCTCAGAGGCCCATAATGCATCGCGGCCAGTTCTGGCGAAAACGTCGACAAATTCAATTTGTGTGCCCCAGCGCGCCGTGACATCCAAGAGAAATTTTGCTGTCACTCCGTACAAGTCTTGCGACGCGGCGATTCGACTACCCTGCTCAACTCCTGCGGCCAGCAACGCCAGCAAGATCGCGGACATCCCCGACGCCAAGCTCACCGCGAATCCCCCGCCCTCAAGCAATGCGACCGCTTCTTCTAACGCCGCGTTTGTTGGGTTCCCGTGCCGCGAATACGTGAAGCCCTCGCGTTCGCCGCTGCTGATGGCGTCGATGTCAGCGAGGTGGTCGTAAAGAAATGTGGACGTGCTGTAAATGGGAGTCGCCATGGGCACAAAACCGCCTGGCCTTGCTCGTTCCCCAGCGTGCACAGCCCGCGTCGCCAGCCGTTTGTCCTGAAGATTTCGGATCACAATGGATCTCCTTCATGGTGCGAGCAGAAACGAGCATGCTAGCGAGCCACTGGAAGGAAATCAAATCAGGGGAACCGAAGATATGGCGTCGAGCAGGAGAAAGACTACTGCTCGGCCACCCGATCGAGCGTTTCGCGGATCTTCAGCGCGAGCGAGTTCAGCGTGAAGGGCTTTTGCAGCAGTACCATGCCGCGCCCGAGAAGTCCGTGATGCACGATAGCCTCGTCGGTGTAGCCGGACATGTACAGCACGCGAATGCCAGGCCGCAGCTTTTGCATTTCCTCTGCGAGTTGCCGGCCACTCTTTCCGGCCATAACCACGTCGGTAAACAACAGCTGAATCTCGCCCGCGTGCGTGCGCGCTAGTTTCAACGCGTCCTCGGCGTTTTGCGCCTCCAGGACGTGGTAGCCCTCTTGAACCAGATACTCGCGCGCCAAGTCGCGAACTCCCTTTTCGTCTTCGACCAGTAAGATCGTCTCACAACCGTGCTTTGACACCTTGGCGTCGACTTTTTTCGAGGCCGCCTGGTCTTCCCCGCTTACGCGAGGCAGGTACACCTTGAACGTCGCTCCCTTACCCGCTTCGCTGTACACCCAGATGTACCCGCCGCTCTGTTTCACGATTCCGTACACGGTAGCAAGGCCCAGGCCAGTGCCCTTGCCTTTTTCCTTCGTCGTGAAAAATGGCTCGAACACGTGAGCTTGCGTGCTCGCATCCATGCCCGTACCCGTATCGCTAACCGCGAGCATCACGTATTGGCCCGGTTCCACAACCGCTTGACGCGAGTAAGAGCTATCGAGTTCCACGTTGGCGGTCTCGATGGTGAGTTTCCCACCGTTCGGCATGGCATCGCGTGAGTTCACGGCGAGGTTCAAGAGCACCTGCTCCACCTGGCTACGATCCGCGCGCACCCACCAGAGCTCCCGCGTATTCATCGTCACCAGCTCGATATCTTCGCCGATGAGCCGCCGCAGCATCTTTTCCATGTCCGAAACGACATCTTGAACATTCAGCACCTGCGGATCAAGCATTTGCTTGCGGCTGAAGGCCAGCAGCTGCCGCGTAAGTCCCGCAGCGCGCTGCGAGGCATCGTGAATCTGTTCCGCGTTCCGCCGCAACGGATGCTCTCCGCCGAGACGGTCCAACAAAAGCTCCGTATAGCCCTGAATCACCATCAGCAGGTTATTAAAGTCGTGCGCGATTCCGCCCGCCAGACGGCCGACCGCTTCCATCTTTTGCGCCTGTCGCAATTGCGCCTCAAGTTGTTTGCGATCGGTGATGTCCAGCGCCATGCTGATCACGCCGACCGCAACGCCGTTTCCGTCCCGCAACGGCTCCGCGTGGCAGGCGTAGGAGCCGCTGCCCCATTCCACATGGAACGTCACGGATTCGCCGTTCAGTGCGCGCCGGTGGGCGGCAATCGGAACAAAACTTCGGTCATCAGTCTGAAAATATTCGTAAAGCGACTTTCCTACAGTTTCCTGCGGCTTAAGCCCCAGCCGCGACAATCCTGCACCGACCGATGAGGTAAATCGGAGTTCCGTGTCCGTTGTCCACAGAACGGCCGGCAATTGCTCAACGAGCACCCGAAGGCGCGCTTCACTTTCGCGCAGTGCCGTCTCCGCGCGTTTCCGCTCGATAGCCAGTGCAATTTGCCCTCCGACAGATGTCAGGAACTCCAGATCCCGGTGGGTGTATGCATTCTCGTCCGCATAATGCTGGACCACTAGCACACCAATCGTCGCCGAAGGCGTACGCAAGGGCACGCCAAGCCAGGAAGGCGACGGCGTGCCGACCAGCTCGACTTCTCCCTGTGCGACCAGATCGTCAAAAACCCGCTGCTGAATCAGCATGGCCTCACCTTTGCGGAACACGTACGACGTGCAGCTCCGATCCATGCTTTGCGGCGGAAACGCGCTGTCATACTTATCGGCGAAGAAAGGAAAACTGAAGATACTCGCTACCGGGTCGTACAACGCAACGAAGCAGTTTTCCGCATACAGGACGCGCGACAACGCTTCGTGAATGCGGTGCAGCAGAGCGTCAAGGTTGTCGGTCACGTTTGCCGCATGAATAATTTCGAACGAAACCTGCCGTTCCGCCTCCGCGCGCTTCCGCGAAGTTACATCCTCAATGGTTCCTTCGTAGTAGCAGACGCGTCCGATCACGTTTCTTACGGCGCGCGATGTCTCAGAGATCCATATCTTTGTGCCATCCCTGCGTCGGACCTGGGTCTCGAACCCGGCCACGAAATCACCTTTTTCCATGGCGCGTTTGAATTCCTCGCGATGTGCGCTGTCGAGGTAAAACTGGCTGCCAATGTCGCTGATGGCCTCGATCATTTCATCCGCGGATGCGTACCCGAACATGCGCCCCATTGCCGGATTCACGCTGATAAACCGCCCGTCCGGGGTCGACTGATAGATTCCTTCGACGGCGTTCTCAAAAATGCTGCGGAACCTCTCTTCCGCCTGTCTCTGCGCCCTTTCCGCCCGCTGACGCGCGGTGATATCGCGGAATGTAACCACAGCGCCGACAACCTCTTCACCCTCGCGAATTGCCGTACTGATGAACTCGACCGGGAAACTCGAGCCATCCTTTCGCCAGAACACATCCTCGGTTCCATGTCGGGTTGCCCCATCGCGTAACACGGCAAAAATAGGGCAATCCGATTCCGCATAGCGAGTGCCGTCGGCTTTCGTGTGGTGCCAGAGCTGGTGTCCATTTCGCCCAATGATTTCCTCGGGCTCGTAGCCCAGCATCCGCGCCGAAGCGCGGTTCACAAATGTGAGCCGTCCGTCTTGATCCAACCCGAAAATCCCGTCGCCAGCCGAATTGAGAATCATGTTCGTCTGGCGGCTCAACTTCAGCAGCGCGCTTTCCGCTTCCCTGCGCTCGGTGATATCCAGCATGAAACCATGCATCAGGGTCCGGCCGTCGCTTTCTTGCACCGCAATCGCGCGATCCCTGAACCACGTCAGGCGGCCGTCGCGGGTGAACATTCGGTATTCGACGTCATAATTCGTGCCGGATTTCACGCTGTACTTTTCCGCTTCCATCGCCCGCGCACGGTCCTGCGGATGCACCTGCTTCAGCCACAATCCCTTTGTTGCCCGCCACTCGGCCGGCGAGAAGCCCAGTAACGTGCTGATCTGTGGGCTTACGTACTCCCACGTTCCTTCCGTGCCGAACTCGGCCACATACGTAATCGCAGGGAGTTGTTCGACGAGCTGGCGGTATCGTACGTCGGCGGTTTCAAGCTTTGGGAAAGCCTTGGTATTGGAAATTGTTGCGAGAGTTTTGAGGTTCCCAGTCGTTCGAGTGTTCGACGAATTCTTAGGAGCCGAGCCGTTTCCGCCGTTCGATGGCGATCGCTTGGCCTTCTTCTGGCGAGAATTGACGGAATCGGTTTTCGTGGGCATCAGCTTCGTTCCAACTCAGCTAAGCACATAAATACCTGACCCAGAGGCACGTCAAACTCCGGTTTGCGCACAAATTCGTCAAATCCCCGAGCAATTGTTGTCTATGACCTTCAGAACTCCCTGCCCAATATATATTTAGGGGCTTGTCGGAAAGAACAGCAATGGTACCCGAGTACCAAAAGTGCCTATTCGCCAACATCTTCCAGGGGTTCGCTTTCCGCCTGCCTAAGCAGGAGCTAACGCAAATGGATTTCAGCGATGCGGCAACGGTTCGGGAATTGCTTCTCCGTCCTTTCGTGGATCCGATCCGCCAAAATTGACGCCCGTGGCGAAATTCCTTTCCGTAACTTGCCCGCCACCCATTCGCGACGAAAAATCACCGTCCGTACGGATCAGGTGCCCTCGCGCGGTAAGCGCAGCGCGCACGTCGGCGGGAATGCGGTCTTCAAAATCGACGTCGCATCCCCCGAAAGTCGCTTTCGTAAACCGCGCCGCCTCCATCGCACCTTGGATATTCATCCCGAAATCCACGATATTCGACACGAATTGCGCGTGGGCCTGCGCCTGATTGAACCCGCCCATAATGCCGAATGCGATTCGCACGTCCCCTTTGGACATGAACGCGGGAATAATCGTGTGCAAAGGCCGCTTGTGGCCAGCCAGCACGTCTGGCGAGCCGTCTTCCAGATTAAAAAGGGCTCCGCGGTCCTGTAGCGCGAACCCTGTCCCATCAGCAACCAATCGCGAGCCAAACTCTTCGAAATTACTCTGGATCAGCGAAACCATGTTCCCTTGCTGGTCCACGGCTGTGAGATACGTGGTGTCCCCCGCCGCAGGCATGCCCGGCGCAACGTCGCAGTTTGCTTTCGACATATCGATCAGCTTGGCGCGTTCGCGCGCGTAGTCGTCCGAAAGCAATCCCGCCAAGGGAATCTTGCTGAACTTCGGATCGCCGATATATTTGCGCAAATCCGCGTAGGCGAGCTTCTTGGCTTCGATCATGACCTGGAGCGCGTCTGCCGAATTGTGTCCATACTGCGCCAGAGGGAATTGCTGCATTAAATTCAGCATCTCGAGCGCGGCGATTCCTTGCCCGTTTGGCGGCAGCTCGTAGACCGTCCAGCCACGATATTGCGTGGAAAGCGGCTCTACCCATTCGCTCGAATAATCCGCCAAGTCTTCTGCCGTCATCGCGCCGCCTTGGCGCTTCGAAAAGTCGACGATCTTCTGTCCGATTTCGCCTTTGTAAAACGCGTCACGACCGCCGCTTGCCACCATCCGGAGGGATCGCGCCAGGTCCTCATTGCGGAACACCTCCCCGACCGCTGGAGCGTGCCCCTGTATCAGATAAACACGCGCCGTCTCAGGGTCTTTCGCCAAAAACGTCGCGGCATCTACCCAATAGCCCGCATCCCATTCAGCGACCGGAAATCCTTCGTGCGCGTAGCGAATTGCTGACTCGAGGTCCTGCTGGAAATTCAATTTCCCGAACCGGCTGAGCAGTTTCGACCAGCCGTCTACAACGCCCGGGACGGTCACCGAGTCGATGCCAAACGAGGGCATTTTGTCGATGCCTTTGGACTTCAGAAACTCTGGCGTCAGTCCCTTCGGCGCCCATCCACTTGCGTTCAATCCGTAAAGCTTCCCGCTCTTCGCGTCATAAACAATCACAAACAGGTCGCCGCCCATGCCATCCATCATGGGCTCGACCACACCCATCACGGCATTTGCGGCGAGCGCGGCATCGATCGCGTTGCCACCACGCGCCAGAATCTGCGCACCAGCTTGCGCGGCCAGGGGGCTTTCCGCAGAGACGATGCCATACCGCGTTGTCACCATTGACCGTCCCTGCGTCCGGTCCTGCGCGCAACTAATCCCCGCAGCACCTGCGCCGGCAATCACCAACAAACACACGTACACGAGTCCGCGTTTCATTCCTGAAGCTCCTACGTTGCCAGAAGGCTACTTCTTCGGCCGCGATTCCGGAGGTACGACGCCATTATTGCGATAGTACGTGACCAGGTTTCCGAAATGCTCGCCGGAATGCTCGATAATCCCCACCCAGTTTCCCAAGTGCGCCACCGCACCCGAATTTCCGCCAGCCTTCAGCGCGGCATCGCCATCCGCAAATGACTTCTCGACAAACGCCACGATCTGCTCCTTCGTTTGGTACTGTTTCGGATCATCCTGAAGGTCCTTGGTGCTCTTGCCCATCGCCGGATTGATCGCGTAGTAGTTCGACGCCGCAATATGCACCAGGATTTGCCCAAACGTGCGCACTTGATCGTTTGGCCGGTAACTGTATTTAGCCGCGGGCCAATCTTTCGCCATGGCAATCACTTTGCTTCCTATTCCGTCCCAGTTGTGCAAGAGCACTTGCTCTGGACTCGGAGCTTTCTTGGCAGCCGATTGCGCCCAGGCTGCACTTGTGCTGATGACTAGACCCAGCAATCCGAGAATGGCAATCTGCACCGTAGTCTTTTTCATCGCCGTTTCCTCTCCGAGTTAGATATTCACACACCCCACTGGAGGCATAGCCTACCCGTCCCTCATTATTCTGTCCAGCACGGCCGATGAGTCCTTGCCAGCCCACTGCGGTCACGGTAAGGCCTCAGTCGGTGCTCTTTTCTAACCACCAGTTGGTTGCAGCCGCTCTCTCCGCTAGAATGGATACGTTGTTTCTGTGGAGGACGAAACTGGGCCCCTCGGACAAAGTCGATTTGAATTCGCATTTGACTGAACCTCCGTCCTCAACAACATCATCGCTCGCCGCCGATATCGACCTGATCATTCGTGCAGAGCATCCAAACCACTCCCTGATTCTCGGCCCGCATACCTCACCGCAGCCGCCCGGTGTCGCCATCCGTGCGCTTCAACCGCAGGCTGCGGAAGTAACGGTTCTCTGGGGCGACCACAGCGAAGAGCACCCCGCTAGGTGCACCAATCCTGCTGGTTTTTATGAAGCCCTCGTTCCTCTCGCCGCCGACGCAGTCCCGACGGAAGTCCCGCCATCTTCGTACCGCCTCCGCATCACAGAGCGTAGCGGCAAGACTCATGAGGCTTACGATCCATACGCGTTTCCGCCGCAGCTAACCGACTACGATCTCTACCTCCTCGGAGAAGGGACCCATCTTCAGAATTACGAAAAGCTCGGCGCGCATGTCCAAGAAATCTCTGGCGTTCGTGGCGTGCACTTCGGCGTTTGGGCGCCGAACGCCGCCCGCGTTAGCGTCGTCGGCGATTTCAACCGCTGGGACGGGCGCGTTAACCCTATGCGCAACCGGCCCACCGGCGTGTGGGAGATTTTCATACCCGGTCTGAGCGAAGGGGATCTGTACAAATTCGAGATTCGTTCCCGTGCCGGTGAAATCCTCACCTTGAAATCCGATCCGTACGGTTTCGCTGCCGAAGTTCGCCCGAAATCAAGTTCCGTCGTCGCCACGCTCGAAGGCCACGAGTGGAAAGACGCCGGCTGGATGAGTCGCCGCGCGCAATTTGACTGGCAGCATGCGCCGATTTCCGTCTACGAACTGCATTTCGGCTCCTGGCGGCGTGGCCCCGATGGCCGCTGGCTCACCTACCGCGAAATGGCCGATGAGCTCATCCCTTACGTGAAGCAAATGGGATACACGCACATTGAATTACTTCCTCTCAGCGAGCACCCTCTCGATGCGTCATGGGGCTATCAAACGACTGGATACTTTGCTGTTACCAGCCGCTACGGTTCGCCGCACGAGTTCATGGATTTCGTCGACCGCTGCCATCAAGCCGGAATCGGCGTGCTGTTCGACTGGACACCGGGCCACTTTCCCCGCGACGCACACGGCCTCTCCTTTTTCGACGGCACGCACCTCTATGAACATGCTGACCCACGCCGTGGCTCCCACCCGGATTGGGGCACTCTTATCTTCAACTACGGCCGCAACGAAGTGCAGAACTTCCTGCTCTCGAACGCGCTCTTCTGGCTGGATAAATACCACATTGACGGTTTGCGCGTGGACGCGGTCGCCTCGATGCTCTATCTCGACTACTCGCGCCGGCCGGGCGAGTGGTTGCCCAACCAATTCGGAGGCCGCGAGAATCTCGAGGCTATCGCATTCCTCAAACGCATGAACGAAGTCGTGCACGCCCGCCATCCCGGCGTCCTCACCATCGCCGAGGAATCCACTGCCTGGCCAGCCGTTTCTCGCCCCACATACCTCGGTGGCCTCGGCTTCGATCTCAAATGGAACATGGGCTGGATGAACGATACGCTTCGTTATTTCTCGCTCGATCCCATTCACCGCAAATTCCATCACGGCGAACTGACCTTCTCCATGCTCTACGCATTCAACGAAAACTTCGTCCTGCCACTTTCCCATGACGAAGTCGTGCACGGGAAACGCTCCCTCCTCGCCAAAATGCCCGGCGATGATTGGAACAAATTTGCCAACCTCCGCCTGCTTTTCGGCTACATGTACTCGCATCCCGGCAAGAAACTTTTGTTCATGGGCTCGGAGCTTGCTACATGGAGCGAATGGTGGGAGAACACCGGCTTGGACTGGCATCTGCTTGAATCTCCGCCACATCAGGGAATTCATCGGTTGCTCACTGATTTGAACTATCTCTACCAGCGAGAACCAGCATTGCACGAGGTGGAATTCGACTGGCCAGGCTTCGAATGGCTGGAAGTCCATGATTCCGATGCAAGCGTGCTGGCGTTCATTCGCCGGGCGCGCCAGCCCGAGGATTTCCTGGTTATCGTTTGCAACTTTACCCCGGTCACGCGCGAAAACTATCGCGTCGGCGTTCCGGAGAGGAGTTCCTATCGAGAAGTCCTGAACACAGACTCGTCCTTCTACGGAGGCAGCAACGTCGGAAATGGCGGGGGCGCACCGGCCCATCCAGTACCGTGGAATGACCGGCAATTCTCCCTGAAGCTGACCCTTCCACCTCTTTCCGTCCTCATCTTTAAGCCCCAACGTGACTAGCACGCCACGACCGTAGAACTTGCCCTCAGGTCACGGCAACCGTGGAACTTTTTCCTTTGCCTTTGCGTAACTACGGCTGACCGCCCAGGAGGCGCTCACCGATGAAAACAGCTCTTTCAGTCCTGGCCTTGCTCGTTGCGACAACCACCGTTGTAGCGGCTCCCCCTGAGCATTATCTTCACGTGAAGGTCGATGGCACGAACACCAAAGAACTGGTCCGCGTGAATATTCCGCTCTCGCTCGCCGAGAAGGTCATTCCCGCCATCAATAGTGGCCAACTGCGCGACGGCAAGGTTCAGATGGGGAACTTCCGCTGCGATAGCGTCGACCTTCAGGCCATTATCAATGCCGTGAAATCCGCCCCGGACGGCGAATTCGTCACCGTGCAGGAGCCTGACACCAATGTTCGTGTGGCGAAGGAGCGAGGGCAAATGGTCGTCCACGTCACTGACAAGGACGATGGCAAAAAAGTTGACGTAACCATTCCGTGGGAAGTTGCCGAGGCGCTCGCCTCAGCCACAAATCAACGCGAACTCAACATTGAAGCAGCAATTCAGGCGCTCGACCGCGCCGGCGACACAACTCTTGTCACCGTGACGGATAATGATGAAACCATTCGCGTGTGGATCGACTCACGCAACAGCTCGGACTAACCGCCGACGGTAGACATCCACGGAGGAAATGAAATGCTCCTTCTCGGCAAAATTGGAATCGGCTTCATGGGAACGATGCTCGTGGGTGGCGCGATCATCTCAAGCGAGGGCTTTATCCACGTCAAAGTAAACGAAAAACTAGCGAACGGCACGCACGTATCTCTTATCGTGCCGGCGGTGATCGTGCCCTTAGCCGTGCGGTTTATCCCCCGGCACAACCTTGCCGACGCGTCTGCAAACCTACAGCAATACACTCCGGTGATCGACGCGGCGATCTCCGGCCTCGCGGACTGTCCCGACGGTCCACTGGTCGAAGTGGTTGACTCGGATAGCCATGTCACCGTCGTCAAAGAAGGTGGCTCCCTTGTGGTTGATGCAAATGACGCAGATGAGACGGTGCACGTTGCGGTGCCCTTGCGTGCCACCCAAAGGGCGATCGATGAAATTGCCGCGGCCAACGGACCCAACTGAGCCAGGTTAAGCGGCTGCGGCCCCTGCACGCGGGCTGCTAGGAGTGCACCTCTTTCGCAGGTATCCAGTACACTTCTTCGCGAATCACTTCTTTGGCGAAGCGTCGTCGCTGCAAAATGCCTTTGCTGTTCTCGATCATTTGAGGGTGCCCGCATAGATAAGCCGTGGTATTCGTTCCATCCAGCCCCCACGCGTCCGCGTATTTTCGAATCAGGTCCTCCACCCGGCCCGTTTCGCCTTTCCAATCCGCATCCTCCCACGGACGGCTGATCGTTGCGATATAAGTCAGCCACGGGATCGATGCGGCAGCCTTTTCGAACTCCTCCCGGTAGCCAAATTCCCAGGAGCGGCTCGCAGCATTGATCACGAATAGCCGGTGTCCCGCGTCAAATTTCCCCTCGCGCCACTCCTTCTCGAACGAACGAATGTAACTCACGAACGGCGCTATTCCGGTCACCGTACACAGCAGCAGATGGTTTTTCCGTCCGCTCTTCACGTCCAGGGTGAAGCGCCCTTTAGGAACCTTGCGCATCGAAAGTAGCGCGCCGACATCCAGGCGATAGAGCAACGGCGTCAGTTCGCCTTGCGGTACCAGTTCGATGAAAATCTCCAACTCATTCT
>JBAPRL010000025.1:0-76970 GCA_049281095.1 Candidatus Acidiferrales bacterium | reverse complement strand
AAGTGAAAGTGGGAGAAGAGATTGAGATTGTGGGCTTCCGTCCGACGATGAAGAAAGTGGTGACGGGAGTGGAGATGTTCCGGAAGCTTTTGGATGAAGGGATAGCCGGAGACAACGTGGGATTGCTGTTGCGCGGGACGGAAAAAGAAGAAGTGGAGCGCGGGCAAGTGATCGCCAAGCCGGGCTCGATCACGCCACACACGAAGTTCAAGGCGGAAGCGTATGTGTTGACGAAGGAAGAGGGCGGGCGGCACACGCCGTTTTTCACCGGCTACCGGCCGCAGTTTTACTTCCGGACGACGGACGTGACCGGCGACGTGGCGCTGCCGACGGGCGTGGAGATGGTGATGCCGGGAGACAACGTGAGTGTGGAAGTGAAGCTGATCACGCCGGTGGCGCTCGAAAAGGGATTGCGGTTCGCGATTCGCGAAGGCGGCCACACGGTGGGAGCCGGCGCTGTGACCGAGATTGTCGAGTAAACATGTCAACCGGAGAAAAAATTCGCATTCGTTTGAAGGCTTACGATCATCGCATTCTCGATCAATCGACGAAAGAGATCGTCGAAACCGCGCGGCGCACCGGCGCGGATGTGGCCGGGCCGATTCCTTTGCCGACGGTGATCAATCGATGGACGGTGCTGCGTTCGCCGCATGTGGACAAAAAATCGCGCGAGCAGTTTGAGATGCGCACGCACAAGCGGCTGATCGATATTCTGGGGCCCACGCCGGATACGGTGGACGCGCTGATGAAGCTGGATCTGCCGCCCGGAGTGGATGTGGAAATCAAAGCCTTCGGGCGGGAACACGCCGCGAAGTAACGGGGAAGAGCGAGAACCATGGCAGTCAACGGAATCTTGGGAATCAAGCTGGGGATGATGCAGGTGTTCGGCGACGACGGCGCATCGATTCCGTGCACCGTGCTGCAAGCGGGACCGTGTGTGGTGGTCGACCGGCGGACCAAAGACAAGCACGGCTACGATGCGGTGCAGTTGGGGCTGGTGGAATTCATCAAGCCGCAACGCGTGAACAAGGCCATGACCGGGCATTTCAAAAAGGCCGGCGTGGCGCCGATGCGATTCTTAGGGGAGTTCCGGCTGGAAGAGTCGAAGGACGAGACCAAGGCGGGCGACCGCGTCCTGGTCGACGGCTTCACGGTCGGCGAGTTGGTGGATGTAGCCGGCGTCAGCAAAGGCCGCGGGTTCGCGGGCGGCGTGAAACGCTGGCACTACGCCGGCGGAGACGCTTCGCACGGTTCGATGTTCCATCGTGCGCCGGGCGGAATCGGAGCAAGCTCCTTTCCGTCGCGGGTCTGGAAGAACCAGCATTTTCCGGGGCATATGGGAAACGTGCGGAAGACGTCGAAGAATTTGAAAGTGGTGAAGATCGACGCGGACGAGAATCTGCTTTTCGTTTGCGGAGCGGTTCCCGGGCCAACCGGCGCTTACATTTACGTGAAAAAAGCGAAAAGCTCGAAATAGCGAGACAAACATGGCCGTTGTGGACATAACAAATTTGAGCGGCAAGACGGTGGGGCAGCTGGAGCTGGCCGACGACGTTTTCGCGGCGCGCGTGAACCCGCATTTGCTGCATGAGACGGTGCGGCATTATTTGGCGGCGCAACGAGCGGGAACGCATAAGACCAAGCAAAAGAGCGAAGTCAGCGGCGCAGGACGGAAGCTTTGGAAGCAGAAGGGCACCGGCCGGGCGCGCGTTGGCTCGATCCGGTCGCCTCTATGGCGGCATGGCGGAACGGTGCACGGACCGGTGCCGCGAAGCTACGCGTATCGCATTCCGCGCAAGGTTTTTACCGGCGCGCTGCGCTCGGCGCTTTCGGCGAAGTTCGCGGAAAAGAAATTATTCGTGATCGAGAATTGGCAATTGGAATCGCACAAGACCAAGGCGTTTCGCGAAGCGCTGTCGCGCGTGGATGACGCCAGCCGCACGCTGCTGCTGGTGGACGGCGGGGAGAATGTGAATCTCGAGCGCGCCAGCCGCAACCTCGAGGGCGTGAAGCTGGTGCACACCACGGCGATTCAGCCGTACGACTTGCTGCGGCATGAGTCGGTCATGCTGTCGCGTGAAGCCGCGGAGAAGTTGAGCCGCGGATTGAGCCTGACCGGGGCGGAGCAGGGCGCTTCCGAGCGCGTGCAGATCCAGCCTGCTAAAGCGAAGGACAAGGGCGAGCACGCGGAAAAGCCCGCCAAGCACGAAGCGAAGCATGAGGCCAAGCACACGGCGAAGGCTCATGACAAGAAGCCGGCGAAAAAATCCGAAAAGAAGCCGGCGGCGAAGGCGCATTCCAAGCCGAAGCCCAAGGCGAAAAAGGACTAAGCCATGTTGCTGCAGCCTTACGAAATTATCCGGCGGCCCATCATCACGGAAAAAGGTCTGGGTGTGAAAGAAAACCACCAGACGGCGGTGTTCGAAGTGGCGCGCGAAGCGACCAAGACGCAGATCAAGGAAGCGGTGCAGAAGGTGTTCAAGGTGAAAGTGGCGGAAGTGCGCACGGCGATTTATCACGGGAAGACGCGGCGGCGCGGACGTTCCGAAGGACAAAGGCCGGATTGGAAAAAGGCATACGTCAAACTGGCTCCCGGCGAAAAGATGATGGAGTACGCGGATAATCTGTAGCAAGAGGCAACGATGGCACTGAAATCATTTCGACCCTACACACCGTCGCGGCGTTTCTTGACCATGCTCGACAAGAGCGAGATCACGAAGGAGCAGCCGGAGAAGTCGCTGGTGGAAACGAAAACGCGCACGGGCGGGCGCAACGCGCACGGTGAAATCACGTCCTGGCACAGGGGCGGCGGGCACCAGAAGAAGTATCGCGTCATTGATTACCGGCGAGAGAAGACCGGCATTCCGGCGAAGGTAGCGTCGATTGAGTACGACCCGAATCGTTCGGCGCGCATCGCCCTGCTGCATTACGCCGATGGCGAGAAGCGCTACATCCTGCATCCGGTGGGGCTTGAAGTGGGCATGACCGTGCAGAACGGCGCTACCGCGGACATTTTGCCGGGGAACGCGCTGCAGATTCGGAATATTCCGCCCGGCACGATGGTGCACAACTTGGAATTGGCTCCCGGTAAAGGCGGGCAAGTGGTGAGGTCCGCGGGCGGCGCGGCGCAGCTCTTGAGCAAGGAAGGCGACATTGCGCTGGTGAAGCTGCCGTCGGGTGAGACGCGGAAATTCTCCGTCGATTGCATGGCCACGGTCGGCCAATTGGGGAATCTGGATCACGAGAATGTGACCTACGGGAAAGCGGGCCGGACGCGCTGGCACGGGCGCAGACCAACCGTGCGGGGCGTAGCGATGAATCCGGTGGATCATCCGCACGGCGGCGGGGAGGGGCGTGTGAAGGGCAATCATCCGCAAACGCCGTGGGGTTTTCCGACTTTGGGCGCGAAGACACGCAAGAAGAAGAATTCCGACCGTCTGATTGTGCAGCGGCGGAAGCCATAGATTTTTTGCCAGGCAGAAGAGGTAAACAGTAAATGATCCCGGCGCGGCGGGAAATTGAGAGCAGACCTATGAGCGTTACACGAACAACTCGAAGAGTATCCGGGCGCGCCGCGCGCGCGCGGAAGCGCGTCCGGCCAGCGGTGAAGCCGGTTCGCAAAGCAAGAGTGATTATTCCGCCGCCGCAAACGATGTACCGGCTGTGCAAAGCGGGATGGGCGGTGGTTGTGGAAAAGCAGCCCAACGCGCAAGGCACGCGCTTCGTCTGCCCGTTCTGCCCGATTTCGCACCGGGTACCGGGCCCGGTGCGCGGGTTCCGGCGGATGCGCCGCGCGCAGTGGGTGAAGCTGCGCCGGGTGGAAGAGTAGAAAGAATCGAGGAACGATGCCACGCTCGCTGAAAAAAGGTCCGTTTATCGATGATCACCTTCGCGTGAAGATCGAAGGGATGAATTCGCGGAACGAAAAGAAGGTCGTGAAGACGTGGTCGCGGCGCTCGACGATTTTGCCGGAGATGATCGGCCACACTATCGCCGTGCACAACGGAAAGAAATTCATTCCGGTGTACGTGACCGAGCAGATGGTGGGGCACAAACTGGGCGAATTCGCGCCCACGCGCACGTTTAAGGGCCACGCTGTGAAGGCGGCGCTGGAAAAGGCGGCCGCGGCGGCAGGCGTGGTTCCGGGCGCAGCGCCGGCAGCCGGAGCGGCTCCCGCGGGCGGAACGCCTCCTGCGGCGCCGAAGGCTTAAGGGCAGAGGGAATCATGGCACCTGAACCAATGCAGCATCGGATGATCGATGGTTTCGCGAATGCGCGCTTCATCCGCGTTTCGCCGCAAAAGGCGCGGCTGGTGATCGATCTGATTCGCGGCCGGCAAGCGTCGGATGCGCTGCAAGTTTTGCAGTTCACCAAAAAACGCGTGGCGCGGGACGTCGCGAAGGTTTTGCGCAGCGCCATCGCCAACGCCGAGCACAAGGCGGACGAATCGGGCGATTCGCTCGATGTCGATTCGCTCTTTGTCTCGCGCTGCTTCGTGAACGAAGGCCCGCGCTGGAAGCGTCTGCGCACCGCGCCAATGGGGCGGGCGTTCCGGTATCAGAAGCGGACCAGCCACATCGTGGTGCAGGTGGCCGAGCACGAGCGCGCCGCCGCGCATCGCGCCAAGGAAGCAATCGCCGAGCGCGAGGCTTCCAAGGGATTGAAGGGAGCCGTGCGCAAAGCGCGCAAGACGCTTGAAGATCGCGCGAAACAGCAGCGCAAGACGGCCGACAAGGCCAAGAAAAAGGGCAAGTAGAAGCACAGGAGGATCGATTGGGCCAAAAAACGCATCCGTATGGCTTCCGGCTGGGCTACAACAAGTCGTGGAAGTCGCGTTGGTTCGCCACGCGTGAATACGCCGATCTGCTGCACGAAGACGTGCAACTGCGCAAGCAATTGAAAGAGAAGCTGAAATCGGCGGGGGTCACTTCGATCGACATCGAGCGCGCCGCGAACAAGCTGGTCGTTAGGATTTACACCGCGCGGCCGGGCATCATCATCGGGCGGAAAGGCTCGGAAATCGACAAACTGAAAGAGGAAGTGCAGAAGCGCACCAAGCGCGAAGTGCACATCGACATTCAAGAAGTGCACCGGCCGGAGCTGGATGCACAATTGGTGGCGGAATCGATCGCCTTGCAGTTGGAAAAGCGCGTGGCGTTCCGGAGGGCCATGCGCAAGGCGGTGGACTCAGCGCTGCGCTTCGGCTGCAAAGGAATCAAGGTGCGCGTGGCGGGCCGGCTGAACGGCGCGGAAATCGCGCGCAAGGAATGGTATTTGCAGGGGCGGCTGCCATTGCAAACGCTGCGCGCGGACATTGATTTCGGTTTTGCGCAGGCGGAAACGACCTATGGCGTGATCGGAGTGAAGTGCTGGGTCTATCAAGGCGAAAACGCGCCGGAGAGAAAACGCGCCGAGGAACGCGCCGCCGCAGCGGCGAACGCCTGAGAAATTCGGGGACTAAGGAAAGCCATTATGTTGATGCCGAAAAAAGTGAAGTACCGCAAACAGCAGCGCGGGCGGCGCAACGGAAAAGCGTGGCGCGGCGGGTCGCTGGCTTTCGGCGAATACGGACTGAAGGCGCTCGAGCCGGCATGGATCACCGACCGGCAAATCGAAGCAGCGCGCGTCGCGATCACGCGGTTCATCAAGCGCGGCGGGAAATTGTGGATTCGCGTGTTCCCGGACAAGCCATTCACCAAGAAGCCGGCCGAGACGCGCATGGGCAAGGGCAAAGGGCCGCCAGAGCACTGGGTGGCGGTGGTGAAGCCCGGGCGCGTGATGTTTGAGATGTCGGGAGTCGACCTGGCGTCGGCCACCGAAGCAATGGAGTTGGCGGCGCACAAGCTGCCGATCCGGACGCAGTTCGTCAGCCGGGCGGAGGAGCTCTGATGGCTGCGAAGAGCATGGAGAAGTTCCGGGAAATGAGCGTGAACGAGCTCGGGATACAAGAGCACGAGCTCGGCGAGCAGATCTTCCGGCTGCGCTTTCAGCTCACCACGGGCCAGGCGGAAAGCGTGAAGAAACTTCGCGAGGCGCGGCGCGACTTGGCCCGCGTAAAAACATTGGCGCGGGAGCAGGAGCTGGGCTTGCGTAGCGCGGCGCCAACGCAGGAACCCGGCGCAAAGAAGGCCGAGAAGCGCCCGCCAAAAGCGCGCGCGACGGCTAGCAAAAAGAAATCGAGCAAGAAAAAGTAAGTGAGGAAGCCAGATGGCAAGTGAAGCAGCGGCAAGCGCGGCCCAGGCTCCCAAAGAGCGAGGCGCACGGCAGGAGTTGGTGGGCGTGGTCACCAGCTCCAAGATGCACAAGACCATTGTTGTAAAAGTGGCGCGGACCGTGCAGCACCGGAAGTACCTTCGCGTCATTCGCAGCAGCAAGAAATATTACGCCCACGACGAGCGCAACGAAGCGAAGCCTGGCGACACGGTGCGAATCATCGCCAGCCGGCCGCTTTCGAAGCTGAAGCGCTGGCGGTTGGCGGAAATCGTGGCGCGCTCGACGCGCGTCGCCTAAGACTTTCGGGGAACGAGGGAGTTAGAGCATGGTTCAGATGCGGACATGGCTGACCGTAGCCGACAATTCCGGCGCGCGACGCTTGATGGCCATCCTGCCCTTGGGCGGCGACGCCGGGCTGGTGGCGGGGCTGGGCGACGTGGTCACCGCTTCGGTGAAAGAGGCCGCGCCGGACAGCCAAGTGAAGCAGGGCACAGTGGTGAAAGCGGTGGTGGTTCGCACGCGAAAAGAGCACCGGCGGAAGGATGGGACGTATATCCGCTTCGACGACAATGCCGCGGTGCTGATTAACGAAGCCGGCGAACCGGTGGGGACGCGCGTATTTGGGCCCGTGGCGCGGGAGCTGCGCGAGAAGAAGTTCACCAAGATTATTTCGCTGGCTCCGGAGGTGTGGTGATGCTGCGGGAACGTCATGAGAAAGTGAAGCCGGCGCCGATTCTGATACGGCATGGCGACACGGTGAAGATCATGTCCGGGCGGGACAAGGGCAAGAGCGGGCGAGTGCTCACCGTGGACCCGGCGAAACGCAGGGTTACCGTGGAGCACGCCAATATCATCAAGCGGCACACGCGGCCGAATCCATCGAAGAATATTCGCGGCGGGATTTTGGACAAGGAAGGGCCAATTCACGTTTCCAACGTGATGATGCTTTGCCCGGCCTGCGGCAAGCATACGCGGCTGGGGACGTCAGTGACGCCGGATGGAACAAAGGTGCGCGTCTGCCGGCGCTGCAACGCAACATTTGAGAACTAGAGGGTTTCTGGAAAATGATTAGCCGTTTACATGAACGCTACCGCAAAGACGCCATGCCGGCGCTCTCCAAGCGCTTCGGCTACACGAACACGATGGCTGTGCCGCGCCTGAAGAAAATCACCGTGAATATCGGAATGGGCGAGGCCAGCCAGAACATCAAGCTGCTCGACGTGGCCGTGCAGGAGTTGGGACAGATCACCGGGCAAAAGCCGGTGATCACGCGCGCCAAGAAATCGATTGCGAATTTCAAGATTCGCAAGGGAATGCCGATCGGCTGCATGGTCACGCTGCGCGGCGAGCGCATGTACGAGTTTCTGGACCGGCTGTCGAATATCGTTCTGCCGCGCGTGCGCGACTTCAAGGGATTGCCGGGGAATTCATTCGATGGGCGCGGGAATTACACGCTGGGCTTGAAGGACCAACTGGTTTTTCCGGAAATTGATTACACGCGCGTGGACAAGATCAAGGGCATGAACATAACTCTCACCACCACGGCCCAATCGGATGAAGAAGGCCGCGAGCTGTTGAAGCTGATGGGCGTGCCGTTCCGGAACTGAACGAGAATAAGGAGAGAAGATGGCGACCACAGCACGATGCGCCAAAATGCTGAAGAAGCTGAAGTACAAGATCCGCGTGCGCAACCGCTGCCGCGTCTGCGGCCGGCCGCGCGCGTTTCTGCGCAAATTCGAGATGTGCCGGATTTGCTTCCGGGGCTTTGCGCTCAAGGGAGAAATTCCCGGCGTGACCAAGGCGAGCTGGTAAGGACTGGAAATGAATACCGATCCCATTGCTGACATGCTGACCAGGATTCGCAACGCGGTGCGCGCACGGCATCCGCGTGTCGATTTGCCGTCGTCCAATATGAAGGTGGAAATCGCGCGAATCCTGAAAGAAGAAGGCTACGTGTCCACGTACAAAGTGGTGGACGAGAACAAGCACCGCGTCTTGCGCGTGTTTTTGCGCTACACGCCGGACAAGCGCGGCGTCCTGACGAACCTGAAACGCATTTCCCGCCCCGGCTGCCGGCGCTACGTCGGGAAGAACAAGATTCGGCAGGTGGTCGGCGGAATGGGCGTGTCGATTTTGTCCACGCCGCGCGGAATCATGACCGGCCAGGCCGCGCGCAAAGAAGGCGTCGGCGGCGAACTTCTGTGCGAGGTGTGGTAGAGCCATGTCGCGAATTGGAAAAAAGCCGATCGCCGTGCCGTCTGGAGTGAAAGTGCAGGTGAGCGAGAGCGCGATTGACGTTCAAGGACCAAAGGGAAAGATGCACGTGCCGGTGCCGGGGCGGATCAAGTTCGAGCAGAAGGACGGGCAGTTAATCGCGACGCGGCAGCAGGAGTCGCAGCGCGCCCTCCACGGGCTGGCGCGCGCGCTTGTGGCCAACGCGGTCAAAGGCGTTACCGATGGATTCAAGAAGGATCTAGAGATCGTAGGCGTCGGCTATCGCGCCGAAGTAAAGGGCAAGAACGTTGTGTTTGCGCTGGGCTATTCGCATCCCATCGAGTTTCCGATTCCCGAAGGGATTCAGATTGCCGTGGAAAAGCAAACGCGGCTGACCGTGAGCGGCGCGGACAAAGGGTTAGTCGGCCAGGTGACCGCGAATATTCGCTCGCTGCGCCCGCCGGATCCGTATAAGCAAAAGGGCATTCGCATCGTCGGCGAGCGGCTCAAGAAGAAGGCCGGAAAGGCCGGCGCGGCAAAGACCGCGGCTTAGAGCGAAGGAGAGAAACAATGGCTGTTGTGCCAGCACGGAAGCTTTCGCGCGACGCGCATCGGCAGCGGATTCACCGCCGGATGCGCCAGTCGATGGCGGGTTCGGAGCAGCGTCCGAGGCTTTGCGTGTTTCGCTCCATCAAGCACATTCGCGTGCAGTTGGTCGATGACCTCAAGGGCCACACCATCGCGGCGGCAAGCTCGCTCGAGGGGGACGTGAAGAAACAGATCAAGGGCGGAGGAAACGTCGCGTCGGCGAAAGTGGTGGGCAAGATTATCGCCGAGCGCGCGAAAGCCGCAGGCGTCGAGTACGTGGTGTTTGACCGTGGCGGCTACCAATATCATGGCCGTGTTCAGGCGCTTGCCGAAGCGGCCCGAGAGGCGGGATTGAAGTTCTGACACTATATGCCGAAACAAGAGCTCAAAGACACGCTTGCTGTTCGCCGGCAGATTGACGCGAATCTCGCGAACGTAAAAGACCAGGTGGTGTCCATCAATCGCGTAACGAAAGTCGTCAAGGGCGGCAAGAATCTGAGCTTCTCCGCTCTGGTGGTGGTGGGCGATCAGCGAGGGCACGCCGGATTTGGAATGGGTAAAGCGCGTGAGGTGCCCATGGCCATTCGCAAGGCCATCGAGCAAGCGAAGAAGAACATGGTCAGGCTGAATTTGAAAGGCTCGACGATCCCGCATCAGGTGCTCGGGCGCTACGGTTCGGGCCAGGTGCTGCTCAAGCCAGCGCCGGAAGGCACGGGAATCATTGCCGGCGGGCCGGTGCGCGCGGTGATGGAGGTTGCCGGGATTCAAAATGTGCTGACCAAATCGATCGGCACATCGAATCCGCACAACGTGATCAAAGCGACTTTTGACGCGCTGCTGCATTTGCGGGACGCCGCGAAAGTAGCCGAGGAGCGCGGAAGAGCCACGGAAGCAGTGATGGCGTAGGAAGCGCGAACGAAATTGCGCGAAATGGGTGGTTGCGAATGACGACGAAGAAGAAATCAGAAACGCTGAAAATCCGATGGGTGCGCAGCTTTATCGGCTGCCCGCGCAATATGCGCGAGACGATTCGCGGCATGGGCTTTCGCCGTATGAATCAACTCATTGAGCGTCCGGACTCGCCATCGATTCGCGGAATGATCGCCCGGGTGCATCATTTGGTTCAGATCGAGGAGTAAACGGGGCCAGATATGAGCGTGAAGCTATCGAATTTGAAACCGCCGCGCGGCTCGCGTCACCGCAAAGTGCGCGTGGGACGCGGCATGGGTTCCAAGCTGGGGAAAACGGCCGGCGCCGGAAACAAAGGACAGCAGTCGCGGCGGGGCTATTCCCGCCGCCCCGGGTTCGAGGGCGGCCAGATGCCGCTGCATCGGCGCATACCGAAGCGGGGGTTCCGCAGCCCGTTTCCGAAGCGCTACGCCATCGTCAACGTGGAAATGCTCAATGCGTTTCAGGCCGGGGACGTGGTGACGCCGGACGCTCTGGAAGGTCGCGGGATCATTCACGTGCGCCATGACGGCGTGAAAATACTGGGAGACGGCAATCTGAAAGTCGCGCTCACGGTGCACGCGCACAAGTTCAGCCACTCCGCGCAGGAAAAAATCGCCGCCGCCGGGGGTAAGGTCGAAGTTTTGCAATGAAGAAGCTGATCGAGGCATTTCGAAATATCATCACCACGCCGGACCTGCGCAACCGGTGTCTTTTCACGCTGATGATTCTGGCGATTTATCGCCTGGGCGCGTTCATTACCACGCCGGGAATCAATGGCGAGCTGCTGCTTTCGTTGTTCCAGCAGAATCGCAACTCGGTGCTCGGGATCGTGGACTTGTTCAGCGGCGGGAATTTGCGCCGGCTGTCGATTTTCGCGCTGGGCATCATGCCGTACATCACGGCGGCGATTATTTTGGAATTGATGGTGGTGGTCTGGCCGTATTTGGAGCGTCTGCAAAAAGAAGGAGACCTCGGCCGGAAGAAGATCACCCAGTACACGCGCTACTTGACGATCATTTTGAGCATTTTCCAGTCGCTGGCCATTGCCGTCACGCTGCAGCATACGAACTACTCCGGCCAGATGCTTGTGTATCACCCGGGCATTCGCTTCATCCTGATGACTGTCCTGACGCTGACGACGGGTTCGGCGTTCATCATGTGGCTCGGCGAGCAGATCAGCGACCGCGGCATCGGCAACGGAATGTCGCTCATTATTTTCGCGGGCATTGTGGTGGGCCTGCCGCACGCGGTCGAGAACCTGTGGCAGATGACCACCAGCGGCCAATGGGGCGCGTACGCGCCGATCGCTATCGTTACCTTGCTCGCTTTGATGATTGGCGTTGTCGCATTCATCGTTTTTGTCGAGCGCGGCCAACGGCGCATTCCGGTGCAGTATGCCAAGCGCGTGATGGGCCGGAAAGTCATGGGCGGGCAGATGACCTATCTCCCGTTGCGCGTCAATTCCGGCGGCGTGATTCCGCCGATTTTCGCCAGCTCGCTGCTCACCTTTCCGCAAACGCTGGCGCTTGTGCTGCAGAAGCGGTCGCCATTTTTCGACGCTTTTGCGCGGACGCTGGCGTGGGGCGAGCCGCTCTACACGCTGATTTACGTTTTGCTGATTATTTTCTTCGCGTTCTTTTATGTGGGCATCATTTTCAATCCCACGGAGCTCGCGGACAACATGCGCAAGTATGGCGGTTTCATACCCGGCATCCGGCCCGGCCGGAACACGTCGGAGCACATTAACCGCGTGTTGACGCGGCTGACGTTTGTCGGCGCGCTCTATCTTGCGATTGTGTGCGTCCTGCCGGAGTGGATGATTTCCGGCATTCACTTGCAGCACTTGCCGCTGGTGGGCCCCTGGATTGACGAGCATTTCTGGCGCTTCATTCTGGAAGGCTTGAATGTGAATTTCTACTTTGGCGGGACCTCGCTTCTCATCGTGGTGGGAGTGGCGATGGATACAGTGCAGCAGCTCGAAGCGCAGTTGGTGATGCGCAACTACGAAGGCTTCACGCGCCGCGGCCGTTTGCGGGGCCGAGGTGCCTGAGCGTGGCCCAAGCGGACGCAAAGAAGTTGCTGGTGCGCCCGGTGATCTTTCTGGGGCCGCCGGGAGCGGGGAAGGGCACCCAGGCGAAGCTGGTGGCGGCGCACTATGGCGTGCCGCATCTCTCCACCGGCGACATGCTGCGTGAAAGCGTGCAATTGGGCACGCCGCTCGGGGTTCTGGCCAAGCCGATCATGGAACGCGGCGAGCTGGTCCCGGATGATTTGATTCTGCGGATGGTGGGAGAACGGATCGCGCGAAACGATTGCGTCAGGGGATTTGTTTTTGACGGATTCCCGAGGACCCTGGCGCAGGCCGAAGCGCTGGATCGCATTCTCGAAGGCCAGAAGTCAGGCCCGGCAGCGGTGATTTACTTCAACGTGCCGGAAGAAATACTGATGCGGCGCATGACCGGCCGGCGGACGTGCAAGATTGGCTTCGAGATTTACAACATCTATGAGCGCCCGCCGAAAGTGGAAGGGCGCTGCGATGTGGACGGCGGCGAGTTGATTCAGCGCCCGGACGATCGCCCGGAAATCATTCGCGAGCGCTTGGTTGCCTACGACGCGCAAACGAAGCCGCTGGTGGATTATTACCGGGCTCAGGGGACGCTGGACGAAATTGACGCAGACGCAAGCGTACCGGCGGTCACCAATGCGGTCTTCGCCGCGCTCGGGCGCCTGGAGAACCGGCTGTGATTATTTGCCGTTCCGCGACGGAGCTCGAAACGATGCACCGCGCGGGCATGATTGTCTGGGGCGCGCTGACGGAATTGCGGAAAAAGGTCCAGCCCGGCGTAACGACTTTGGAACTGGACGAGCAGGCCGAGGAGTATGCGCGCAAGCACAAGGCGCGCCCGGCGTTCAAAAATTATCACGGGTACCCGAAGTCGCTGTGCACGTCGATCAACAGTGAAGTGGTGCACGGCATTCCTTCGGCGAAGCGCACGCTGAAAGAAGGCGACATTCTGTCGATGGATTTCGGCGTCGAGCTCGAGGGCTACTACGGCGACGCGGCGCTTACGGTGCCCGTTGGCAAGATCGATCCAGAGCGCGAGAAGCTGCTGCGGGTCACGCGCGAAGCGCTGGAGCGGGGCATCGAGCAGGTGCGCGCCGGGAATCGCTTGACGGATATTTCCGCGGCGGTGCAGGAGTGGGTGGAGCGCAACGGCCTTTCCGTAGTGCGCGAATTTGTGGGCCACAGCATCGGCACGAAAATGCACGAGGATTTGCAACTGCCGAATTATGGCGAGCCGGGGCATGGACCGCGTTTGCAAGCGGGAATGGTGCTGGCCATCGAGCCCATGGTGAACACAGGCGGACCGGCCGTAAAGGTGCTGGAAGATAAATGGACCGCCATCACGGAGGACGGAAGTGATTCGGCGCACTTCGAGCACACCGTTGCAGTGACGGAAAACGGCCCGTGGATTCTGACGCGTCCGCGCGAAGCCGCCGGCCCCGTTTGGTGAATCTATTTTGGCGTCGATGGTGACGGCATAGGAGCGCATGGCAAAAAGACCACAGGACGATAAGCAAAAAGCGGATTCGGGGAATCCGAAAGAGGACGCCATCGAAGTGATGGCGACGGTGATTGAGCCGCTGCCCAATGCCATGTTTCGCGTGCAGCTCGAGAACAAGCATCAAGTGCTCGCGCATATTTCCGGCAAGATGCGCAAGAATTTCATCCGTATTTTGCCGGGAGACAAAGTGGCCGTGGAGCTTTCGCCGTACGATTTGACGCGCGGGCGAATTGTCTACCGCTACAAATAGCGCGATGGTGAAAACAGGAGCAGGAGCGAGAAATGAAAGTTCGAGCATCGGTTAAGAAAATTTGCATGAAGTGCAAGATCGTTCATCGGCGTGGCGTCGTGCGCGTGGTTTGCAGTAATCCGAAGCACAAGCAGCGCCAGGGTTAAGGAGAAGACATGGCACGCATTGCAGGCGTGGAGTTGCCGGCCAATAAGCGGCTGTGGGTCGGCATGACGGCCATCTACGGCATCGGCCAGGCGCGGGCGAAGAAGCTTTGCGCCAAGGCTAACGTGGATGAAACCAAGAAGGTGAAGGACCTGACCGAAGAGGACGTCAACCGCGTCCGTCAGGCCATCGAATCCGAGGGCCGCGTGGAAGGGGATCTGCGGAAAGAGATGCAGATGAACATTCGGCGGCTGATTGAAATTCAGTGCTATCGCGGGCTGCGTCATCGCCGGAATCTGCCGGTGCGCGGACAGCGCACGCACACCAACGCGCGCACGCGCAAGGGGCCGCGCAAGGGCGCTGTTGCGGCAAAGAAGAAGGTCGCCGCCCGGAAGTAAGCCGGGCTGAGGAAAGGAACACTCGTGGCAAAGGAAGAGCAGGCGGGCGGAGCGCCGGCAGCAGGAGCTAAACCAGCCGCAGCGGGAAAGTCGTCGAAGCGGAAGAAGGAATTCCGCAAGAAGAAAGAAAAGCGCGTGGTGCCGCAGGGCGTTGCCTACGTGCAGGCGACCTTCAACAACACCATCATCACGCTCAGCGATCCGGATGGGCGGGTGTTGAGCTGGGCGTCGGCGGGGTCCGTCGGCTTCAAAGGCTCGCGGAAGGGCACTCCCTACGCGGCGCAGCAGGCGGCCATGAACGCCGCGGGAACGGCGCGCGACCAGTACGGCGTGAAATCGATTGAAGTGCGCGTGAAGGGGCCGGGAGCGGGGCGCGAATCGGCGGTGAGGGCGTTGGCCTCAGCGGGTCTGCACATTCGCGTGATTAAGGACGTTACGCCGGTGCCGCACAACGGCTGCCGGCCGCCCAAGCGTCGGCGCGTATAACCGGATTTTTTGAGCAAAGCGAAAAGGAGAAGCGGAATTGGCAAGACATCGTGAAGCGGTTTGCCGGCTGTGCCGCAGGGAAGGGATGAAACTCTTCCTCAAGGGCCTCCGGTGTTTTACGGAAAAATGCGCCATTGAAAAGCGCAACTTCGTTCCTGGCCAGCACGGGCAGGCGCGCCGGCCGAAGATGGCCGGCTATGGCGTGCAATTGCGCGAAAAACAGAAGATGAAGCGCACCTACGGCCTGTTGGAGCGGCAGTTCCGCCATTACTACCACAAGGCTGAGCGCGCGCAAGGGCCCACGGGCGCGAACTTGATGGTCATGCTCGAGCGGCGGCTCGATAACGTGGTGTATCGCGCGGGCCTGGGGAGCTCCCGCGCGCAGGCGCGCCAGCTTGTACTGCACGGGCACGTCCGCGTGAGCGGACACAAAGTCAATATCCCGAATTACCTGGTCAAAGTGGGCGACGAAGTGGCCATGAAGGAAAAGATGCATCAGAACGCCATGGTTCTCGAGGCCCGCAATCTGGCGCAAAACCAGAACGCTGCGCCGTGGCTGGAAATCGATCGCGAAAATTTCAAAGCGCGCGTGCTGGCCCTGCCGCGCCGCGACGACGTACAGACGCCGGTGATGAACGAGCAGCTCATCGTTGAGTTGTACTCCAAGTAGAACGGAGTTCACGAAGACAACAAGTTTTTGCATGGCCCGCGTGCTGCGGGGGGAGGAAAGAAAAATGTGGAAGGGCTTTCAGAAACCGAAGCGGCTGGCAGCGGAACTCGAATCGCTGACGGACAAGTACGGCAAATTCTCAGCGCAGCCGTTTGAACGCGGATGGGGAACGACCGTCGGAAACGCGTTGCGCCGCGCGCTGCTCAGCTCGATCGAGGGCGCGGCCATCACGGCGGTTAAAATCGAAGGCGTCTTGCATGAATTTTCGCCCATTCCGGGCGTTGTGGAAGACGCCACGGACATCATTTTGAATCTGAAGCAAGTTCCGCTGAAATTGAACTCGGACCAGCCGAAGACCATCATGCTGGTGGTGGATACTCCCGGACCGGTGACGTCGGGAAAGATCGAAGAGGACGCCGACATCGCGGTGCTGGACAAGAACGTTTATCTGGCGACCGTGAGCGAAGGCGGAAAGCTGGAGATGGAGATTCGCGTGAAGAACGGCCGCGGATATGTTGCCGCGGACCGCAACTTCGACGAGGACCTTCCCATCGGCTACATCCCGATCGATTCCGTACACTCCCCCGTGCGCAAAGTGAATTACGCCGTGGAAGCGGCGCGCCTGGGACAGATGACCGACTACGAAAAGTTGAACCTGGAGATTTGGACCAACGGCGCGATCACGCCGCAGGACTCGATTGGTCTGGCTTCGAAGCTCATAAAGGATCACATGAGTATCTTCATCAATTTCGAAGAGCAGCCGGAATTGCCGGAGGAGGTCGTCGAGAACTTCAGCGATCCGCGCCTCGAACATTTGGACCGCTCCGTAGAAGAGCTGGAACTTTCGGTGCGCTCCTACAATTGCTTGAAGAACGCCAATATCCAGAGTCTGCGCGAGTTGGTGCAGAAGACCGAGCCGGAGATGCTCAAGACCAAGAACTTCGGGCGCAAGTCGCTCAACGAGATCAAGGACATTCTCCTAAAGATGGGCCTTTCTCTCGGCATGAAGTTCGACGAGCACGGGCGCATCATCTGGCCGCCGCTGCCCAGCCAGACCGCGCCGCCGACACCGGAAGAGACCACTGCTTTTTAAGGAAACCAACCGATGCGACATCTGGTAGCAGGTAGCAAACTCGGAAAACAACCGGCGCACCGCCGCGCCGTGTTGCGTAATCTGGTGACGAACGTCATCGAGCGCGAGCGCATCACCACCACGATCGCTCGCGCTCGCGCGGCGCGTCCGCTCGTCGAGAAAATGATTACCCTCGGCAAGCGCGACACGCTGCACGCCCGGCGGCAGGCCGCTGCCTTTCTTCAGACCAGGGATGCGACGAAAAAGCTGTTTGGCGAAATCGCGCCGCGCTTTTCCGGCCGTCCGGGCGGCTACACGCGCATCATTCGCGTGGGCTGGCGAATCGGCGACGGCGCCGAACTGGCCATTCTGGAACTGATCGGCTCGGAGCTGAAGAAGAAAGAAAAGAAGGCCAAGAAAGAAAAACTCCAGGAAGCGCCTGTCGGCGAAGAGAAAGAAGCCAGCGTGGCGTCAAGATAAGCACGGCGCTGCGTCAGAAGAGATCGAGCCCGCCGCGGATGCTTTCATTCCGGCGGGCTTTTTGTTTTCTGCGATGGATCGCGTTTATTCCAGGCGGTAGTTGGGCGCTTCGCGGGTGATGATCACGTCGTGAACGTGGCTCTCTCGGAGCCCTGCCGAAGTGATCCGCACGAATTTGGCGCGCTCCTGCAGCTCGCGGATGTTGGCCACGCCGCAGTAGCCCATGCCGCTTTTGAGGCCGCCGACAAGCTGGTCGACGAGGCCGGAAACGGGGCCCTTGTAGGGAACCTGGCCTTCGATGCCTTCGGGGACGGACTTCCCGCGCTCGCTGTTTTCTTGCGCGTAGCGGTCGGCGGAGCCCGATTCCATCGCGCCCAGCGAGCCCATGCCTCGGTACGATTTGTACGTTCGTCCCTGATACAAAATCGTTTCGCCGGGCGATTCTTCCGTCCCGGCAAAAAGGCCGCCGATCATAACCGCCGAAGCTCCCGCGGCGAGAGCCTTGGTGATGTCGCCGGAAAACTTCACGCCGCCGTCGGCGATGATGGGCACGCCTGTGCCGTTAGCGGCTTTCGAGGCCTCCATGATGGCCGTGATTTGAGGCACGCCGGCGCCGGTCACGACGCGCGTGGTGCAGATCGACCCAGGCCCGATGCCCACTTTCAATCCGTCAATTCCGAGCGCGATCAACTCGCGCGCGCCTTCTTCCGTGGCGACGTTTCCGGCAAGAAGCTGAGCGTCCGGCAAGCGATGCTTGATCCGCTTGATGGCCTCCATAACACGAGTGGAGTGGCCGTGCGAAGTGTCGATAGCCAAAGCGTCCGCATTGGCTTTAGACATTTCCACGGCGCGCTCGAGGAAGTCACCGGTCGCGCCGATCGCCGCGCCGACGCGCAGGCGTCCGTGCTCATCCTTGGCGGCGCGTGGATATTCGAGTTTTTTCTGAATGTCCTTGACGGTGATCAGGCCTTTCAAGTTGAAATCCTTGTCGACGACCAGGAGTTTTTCAATGCGGTGGCGCTGCAGCAGCTTCTCCGCTTCATCGAGAGTCGTGCCTACCGGCACTGTGACCAAATTCTCTTTGGTCATCACGTCGCCGACGCGCTGGTCCAGATTGCGCTCGAAGCGCAGATCGCGGTTGGTCAAAATCCCCACCAGCCGCGTGCCCCGCGTAACGGGCAGGCCGGACACTTTGTACTTGTTCATGATATCGAGGGCCTGGTGCAGAGAGAGTTCAGGCGCGATGGTGACCGGATCGACGATCATCCCGCTCTCCGAACGCTTCACGCGATCGATTTCCTCAGCTTGCCGGTCGATGCTCATGTTGCGATGCACAAAGCCACAGCCGCCCTGGCGCGCGATGGCGATCGCCAGGCGTGATTCGGTGACGGTGTCCATCGCCGCCGCTACGATGGGAATATTCAGCGCGAGCTTCCGCGAGAGGCACGTGCGCGTGTCGGTTTCCGTGGGCAGCACCGACGATTTGCCCGGCAGAAGCAGAACATCGTCGAAGGTCAGCGCTTCGGGAATACGTCCATCAGGATTCATTCCACCTTCCTTGTGCGAGCATTTGTCCCGGCTCTTTTTACCCCTAAAAACGCCAAAAGCCCAGCGGGGTTCGCTGGGCTGGAAAATGCAATTCTCCTGTGACAAAAATCCTTCATCAGTGAACAAATCATTGTATGCATCGAACGGATGCAGGTCAAGCGGCAAAGCATCACGCGAAGTTGCGCGTGTGGCTTGCGTGACGTAAATTAGAACCGATGCAGGAATTCGAGCCGCCGTTTCTCCTCCGCAACGCGCACTTGATGACCATTGCCTCGGCCTTCTGGCATCGCCGGTATGTTCATCTGAACCGCCCGGCGCCGCGATTGTTTGAAACCGAGCCGGAGACGCAGGTGCGTGCCGATTGTCACTGGCAGCAAAACCCTGTGGAGCATCCGACGCTGATTCTTTTGCACGGCCTGGAAGGCTCGAGCGATTCCGGCTACATTCTCGGCGCCGCGGACAAAGCCTTTCACGCCGGCTTCAACGTTCTGCGGCTGAATCAGCGCAACTGCGGAAGCACCGAGGAGCTTACTCCGACGCTTTATAATTCCGGGTTGAGCTGCGACGCGCGCGCCGTGGTGCGTGAACTGATCGAGCACGATCGCTTGCCGGAGATTTTCGCGGCGGGTTTTTCGATGGGTGGTAATCTGGTTTTGAAAATGGCCGCCGAATTCGGCGATTCCGCGCCGCGCGAATTGCGCGCCGTCGCCGGCATTTGCCCGTCGTGCGACTTGGGCGCGTGCGCGGATGCCATCAGCGAGTTTCGCAATCGCATTTACGAACGGCGCTTCGTCAAGCTGCTCAAGGCGCGCATGCTTCGCAAGGCAAGCCTGTTCCCGCAGCGATACGCGGTGAACGGGCTCGGCAACGTGCGCACGGTGAGGCAATTCGACGACGCCATCACCGCGAAGTTCTGCGGCTTTCGCGACGCCAATGATTACTACACAAAATCAAGCGCGCTGGGTTTGCTTGGCCAGATCCGCGTGCCTGCGCTGCTGCTCTTGGCCCAGGATGATCCGATGATCCCGTTTCGTTCATTTGACGCGGCGAAACTAAGCGCGAACCCGCGCCTGACTCTCGAAGCGCCGCGCTACGGCGGCCATTGTGGATTCATCGCGCGAGGCGGCAGCGGAGAGCGTTTTTGGGCCGAGGCGCGCATCGTGGAATTCTGCCGCCAGCACTCGCAGGTCTCGCCGTTGTAAATCGACGAAGGTCTAATGGAAATGCGAAATCATCACTGCACCCGCGGAAGTAGTACCGCGCGCCAAAAGCAGTTGTTTTCCATCCGGCGACCAGGCAAACGACCAGATGTGCATCGAAGTGAAATTGGTGAGCTGTTTGAGCGCTTCGGGCTCGCTTCCCGGCGCGCCGATGGGGCGCTCCCAGAGATTCGAGGTTCCGGAAACGGAGTCATCCACTATGTAGACGAGGGCGCGCCCATCGGGGGTCCATGACACACGGCTCTGGCCTGCGTTCAGCGAGAAGGATCCATGGATCTGAGTGCTGGACTGCACTGCGCCTGTTGCTGCGTCCAGAATGATGAGCTCCAGTTTTCCATTGGTATCTTCCCAATCGTAAACGGCAAGGTGACGGCCGTCGGGAGAGATTACTGGTTGAACGTACGCCTTGTCGGCAAACTGAACCGCATTTTGGCCGTCAATTCCCACGCGCCATAGGCGGGATTTCCCTTTATCGACATGGTCGTAGAAAACAGTCTTGCCATCGGGCGAGCACGCCGGAAATATGTTTTCGGGCTCGGTGGTGAGTTGTTTGAGGCCCCCGCCATTGTCGTCAGCGCGCCATATCTGGTTATGCGTGCTGAAAACGAAATTGCCGCTTTGGCCGCAAGAGGAAGGACCGGCATTGAAACCCGAGCTCGTATTGAAATCCTGCGAATTGCCAGTCGCGAGGGAAAGCTTCGCGAGGCCGATGTCTCCGGAGCTGTAATAGCCATAAATGACGTCGCCCTTGGGCGTCCAGGCGGTGCCCATGAAACCGTCCGCGCGGTCGGCGTCCGAGGCAACCTCGCGCGGAGATGCGGTTGCCCATTCCGACATATCTCCGGGCATGAGCCAGAGGCTGGAATCGAACGACGCCTGAATGGTCACCAAACCGGAGCCATCGGCAGTGATGCTGGAGCCGACGTAGTAGTTCAGATCGTTCGTTATCCTTCGGTCCTGGCCGGCAGGATAAGACATCAGCCACAACTGCGAATTGCGGGTAGATTCGCCTTCCGGCGTACCGGCGAAAACAATTCCCGAACCGTCCGGCAACCAGGCGATCTGCCGCAGTTCCTCCCAACTGGAGGCGCCCAGTTGCGTTGGCTTTCCATCCGCGACATCAACGAGTTGAACGATCGCGTGGCTCAAAAACCCACCGGCTTCAAAGCCGATGGCGATGTGTTTTCCATCTGGCGACCACGCCGGTCCCCCTTCGCTGAAGGCAGCGGGATCATGGACCGTCATGAAAGGGCGAATATTCGAGCCGTCCGCGTTGGCAAGCATGATAGAAGTGGCGCCATCCTTGTTTGAAGCACGCACAAAAGCGATCTGGCTTCCGTCCGGCGAAAAACTGATCGGACTCGCGACATCGGAAAGAATCTGCTCCGGCGTACCGCCGAGGGAAGGCACTTTTTCGAGGATGGAGGGTCCCTTGCCTCCTGGTTCCACCACACAATAGAGGTAGTTTCCGTCCGGAGAAAAAACGAGATCCCCGTCGTTGTAGGTTGTCGAACTTGGGGCCAGAATCTGTGCGGTGCTTCCCGTGGCAAGCTGGCGCACCCAGACGCTCTCCTGCTTGGCGTTGACGACGTACGCGAGCCACTTGCCATCGGGCGAGATCGTGGCGGGACCGACGTTGCCGGACGTGGTCAGGCGCGAAATGGTCATCTGCTGGAACGAGGACGCCGTCTGGACAGGATGGTAGCGTTCCCAGTAGTGCCTCGCGACCAACCCAGCAAACAGAAGCAGCGCGACGGCCACGCGGACCCAATACCAACGCGGTTCCCGCAGAACCCGCAGAAAGCCCCAGGCTTGCGACTTGCGCGGAGCGAGTGTTTCGCCTGCCGGCGCTGGAGAAGAAGTGACCGAAATTTCAGCCGCGGATTTGCGTGTGAAGCCGCTCGACGGCGCGGCCGAAGCGCCGGACGCAGAAGGCACCGCACGCTGCGAGGCCGGGGCCGGTGCGACGCGCGCTGAATCCGTGTCGCGCTTCAGGCGCTTCAAGTCCGCGCGCATTTCGGCCGCAGTCTGGTAGCGCAAGTCGCGGTCTTTTTCGATGGCCTTGCCGATGATTTCTTCGAGCTTCGGGGGCAGGTTCGGATTCAGCTCGCTGGGCGCGGCGGGCATGCGATTCAAAATCATGTCGAAAATCACCGCGGGCGTGCTCCCGGTAAACGGGGTTTTGCCCGTGGCCATTTCGTAGAGGATGCAGCCGAAGCTGAAAAGATCCGAACGCGCGTCCAATTCTTCGCCGCGCGCCTGCTCGGGCGACATGTAGGCGACCGTGCCGAGCGTCGAACCTGGCGTGGTCAGCAGATGATCCGAGGTCACATCGGAACTAGCCGTCGCCGAGGCAAGCATCCCAACGCCGCGAACAGGGGACTGCTTCGCGAGCCCGAAGTCGAGGATTTTTGCTTGTCCGCGGGTCGTGATGAAAACATTTGCAGGCTTGAGGTCGCGATGCACAATGCCGCGTGAGTGCGCCGCGTCCAGCGCGTCGGCGATCTGAATCGCAAAGTCGAGCAGCACGTCATTCGCAAGCGGCCTGCCTGCGATTCGCTCGCGAAGCGTTTGACCCTCGAGCAGCTCCATCACCAGAAAATGCTGCCCATCGTGCTCTCCAATGTCGTAGAGGACGCACACGCCGGGATGGTTCAGCGCGGATACGGCGCGCGCTTCGCGTTCAAATCGCTCCAGCGCAAACTTATCGTGACGAAGGTCTTCGGAAAGAAACTTCAGCGCGACCATACGGCCCAGGCGCGTGTCTTCCGCTTTGTAGACGTCGCCCATGCCGCCGCTGCCGAGCTTCTCGATGATTCGATAATGGAGAACTGTTTTGCCGAGCATGTTTTGGGTGGAACTCAATCCGTCATCGTAAGGGAACTGTTCGTGCAAGGCAAGGTTAGCTGCGTTTGCACAATGTAAAGATCGCAGGCGCAAGTCTGCCGTCCGGCTCGCGGTCCCCGGATGCCTGTTATTGGGCTCCGCCCGTTGCGGGCACAGGAATATTCAGAGGCTGATCCAATTTGAAGTCGAGTACAGTCTCCGCAGGGATGCGAACTTGCTTGGGCTTCGAAGCGCCCTGGTAAACGCCTCCGGCACCGGCGCCCGCGGCTCCGCCAATTGCCGCGCCTTTGCCGCCGCCGGCAATCGCGCCGATGATCGCGCCGAGCACCGCGCCACCTCCCACCTTCTTCGCAGTGTCTGTGCTGCGCGAGCCGCCTGCTTGCGTAAACGTGGCGGAGGTCAACGGATAGGCCGTCCCTTGGAATTCCAATCGCACCAGCCGTAACTGCAATTCGCTCTGGCCTTTGTACTGGCCTGAGTTCTGTGCCGCGACCAATCGCAGATACACATTCGCGCCCTTGGGTACAACGATGCGGCTGTCCCACGTCAGCGGCTTCGCGAGAGTCGCTTGGAATTGATCGCCTGCCTGGCCGGTCTTCGAATCGATGGCATCGACAGTTTGAATCTCGACAGTTGTGCCAGCCGGAAAGATGGCAGTCACAGGCGGCGGAGGCGGTGGTGGTCCAGGCGTTGGCGCGGGTGCGGCCGTAGAAGTGGCCGCTGCTGGCGGAGTCGCGGGCGTTATCGCCGCAGCCGCAGGTGTTGTAGGCGCAGGCGTTGGCGCGGGTGCGGTCGCTGGTTGTGCCGGAGCTTTTGTGGCGGATTCAATAGTGGCTGCGTGGTGCGGATGCTTCCTGCTCACACGGCGCAAGCGTTCGCGTTCGCGCTCGCGTTTAGATTCACGCCGCGGGGATGTTTTTACCGAAGGCGCGACCGCTGCCGGAGGCGTTGCTTCCGCCGTTTCTGGCGCTTGCACCGTCACCTGATCGTTGACCTTGCTGACGCCTGGCATGGAGGTCGCAAGTTTGTACGCTTCGTAGCGGGCCGCGTCGCTGGGCGCGGTGCCAGACAAGGTGACAACACCATTCTTGACGGCCACCTGCAAGTCCGCGCTCTTCGTTTGCGGATCGGAGAACATTTGCGCCTTCAGATTGGTGGCCAGCTGCGCATCGTTAGGTTTCGTCGCACATCCCACGGCCAGCGCGATGACAAAAAATGGCGCAAGCGGAATTCCGAGGCTGCGCATTTGCGTCTGTGACCTCCGCTTATCGAGTTGCCCGCATTCTAACTCTATTCTTAACAAGGGATTGTGCCAAAAGCGCGCCAGGCATGCATCTGTTCGATGCACGGCGCCCAGTCCAGGGCTGCATTTCCGGCCTGGTTCCGCAACTCTCGCCGCAACTTTGCCGCTGAGCTGGTGTTCAATCCGGAAGAGGGGTGGTCAACGATACACACGAATTTAAGCCCCCTCGCTATGGGCCATATTTCCTTTGTCCGTTCTGGGGTGGAACAGGAGAAGAGGATGCGAATCCGAAAGAATATCACAGTGATTTTTGCAAGCCTGCTGTTGATTGTAGTGAGTGGCTGCACCGGCAACTCCACGAATTCAAACGTGCAGCCGCAAATGGGGAACGTGTTTACTCTTGGAACGGACGCTCAACCCACTTTCCCGAGCGTAGTTTCTTTTGACGTGATGATCACGGGCATAACGGTGAACAATTCGGGAGGTTCACTTCCTGTGCTGCTGAATACCGTCGATATCGATTTTGCCCGGCTGAGCGGTCTTCATGATCTGGTTGATCTTGAACCCGTGCAGCCAGGGACATACGACAGCGTAACGATTACCGGCAATACGCCGGTGATCGGTTTCCTCGACACCACGCAAACGCCGCCGGCGCTGAACACTATCAACGCCACGCCAGGCACGTTTAGCGTCACCGTGCCGCTCCCAAGCACACTGGTCGTGACCCAGGGTGATCTGGTCGGGCTGCTGATCGACCTGGATCTCGCGCAGACCATCCAAACACAAGGTGGCCAAGTGACTGGCACGATCAACCCGACGTTCAATGTTCGCGCTCTGATCTCCGGCGACTCCGAGCGGGAAATTGATTGCTTCCGCGGAGGCGTCACCAACATCGACACTTCCAGTTCGACCTTTGCAATGGAAGGGCCGCACGGCCGCACTTGGACCGTGGTGACGAACTCACAAACGAACTGGGACGACGATAGTTCATTCGGTGCACTCACGACGAATTCCATCGTGGAGGTCTCCGGACAACTGGACCCCGTGACACACAACATCGACGCGGATGAAGTGGGGATTCTCTCACAGGATCACTTCTTCGTCGGCGGCCTGGCCACTTACGTGAATCCGCCAACACCCAATCCGGCGACTCAAGTGCAACTTTACGTCCGCTCTGAGCTGCCGGATGTTCAGGCCGTTGCTCCGATCGGGGAGATCGACAGCTTCGCCTTGGACGGCTCGGAAAAGTATTTCATCGCCGACTTCCATAATCCGTTGACGGCGCTGCTCTTCAACAACACCACACTGGCGCCCGGACAGCGGCTTGGCATCGGTGGGGCGTTGAATGGCTCAGGAACCTCGCAGACCCTGACCGTGCACCGCGTCACGCTTGAGCGGCAGGGACAGGAAGGCACGTGGGTAGCGGGAAGCACCCAGATTCAAAACGGAAACTCTGGCAGCTTCCAGATAAACGACAATTACCTCGCCGGCGTGCTCTTGCCTCAGCCGTTGACGGTGATTTCCACGACGTTCACCAATTACATCAACCTCAGCGGCCTTTCGGCGCTTTCCGGCCCCGGGCCATTCGATCTGAGGATCGTTGGCTTCATCTTGGTCGATCAGCAAACGGGTCAGCAAGAAATGGTGGCTCGTTCGGTTGAGCTGCTAAGTGCAATGTAAATTTGCCACGAGCGAAACAGAAAGACGAACGGCTCGCCAGCGTTTTGCCGGTGGGCCGTTTTGTTTTTTGGGGGGTACGGAGCGTCTACTCCGCGTTGCGCTTCAGTGCGCTGAGCAGTTCACTCGCTGCGGGAGGCGATGATTTCACCGCCTTCCACTTGAACTTCAATGGCCAGGGGCGGCCGCACTCCTACACCGGCAACCACGGCTCCGCGACCTAATCCATTGGGCCCGCTGCCGTACCGCATCAAATCGTAAACTGTGCGCGTGCACGGGTCGCCGATCATCGGATGCCTTGCGGCCAGATTGTAGTCGCTTCGTAGCTTTTCGATGCTTACAAACTCCAGGTCGCATGTTCCGTAAGGTGCGCGAAGTGAAATAGCCCAGTAGCTGTTGCCGGGCAAATGAACGAGCAACGCGGGAAAAGTCTCGCCACCCGGATTGCGATACAGGAATTTCTTTGTGCTCCAAGGCTCATTCATTTCCGACGTTGTGGCGATGGTACCCGGAGCGACGGGGATCGTTTTCACTGGCTGCGGCGCAGCCGGCTGCACAATCGGCGCAGGTGTCGGCGCCTGCGGGGCGACCTGCACAGCCCCCGTCACGCCATGAGCCCACCAGACAATGACGACGACCAGCACGAGGATGGCGCCGCCTCCGCCCGCCCAGAGGTAGCGCGGCTGCGGTTTCGCGGGTTCGTGCGCTGCCGGCTTTTCGCTCGGCACCGGCTTTTGCACGGCGCGTGCTGGCACGCCAGGAATGCTGGGCTGCGCAGCTTCGAAGGTCTTCGGTTTTTTTGCGTCGTCTGCCATGGGCCGCGAACGTAACTCCGGAATCTCAGATTGCCCCGCCAACCGGCGAAAAGCAAGGTACCCACATCGAGACAGTTAACGTTGCAAAGTTGGCGAAAAACAATCTTGTGCCAACGTGGAAACGCCCTTAGTGAGGCGCTTCCACGCGTACAGAATGGTGCGTGATGTAATCCTGCAAGTTCGCGAGACACAGAAGAAGCTCGAGAACCTGCTCGTTGCCGGATGCTGGCTGCGATGCCGAAAGCGCTTGCGCGGCATGGCGGGCGTCTCCCAGGAGCCAGTCGATGGTTTTTTCATCAACGGGCCGCGATTCGACACACGATCCTCGTACCTGGTCCGCCTTTTCGACAACCATTTCAACAAAGTGATTCAGGCAAACGTTGCCGCCAGCCAAAACGGGCAAAGTTTCTCCACTGCATCCAGCCACATGGCATGGGCGGGCCATCGTGGTGTCCTTTCTCGCCCGGCGAGGGAACCGAGCGCGCGTCTGCAAATATAGCTCGTCCCGAAGATTGCGGCGCGCAGCGTGCCCAAGATGCAACGGTGGAAAGCCCTGGTTCAGTTCGTGAGTTGCAAAAAATAAGGGCCGGCATAACTTCGCCAGCCCCTGGGTGGAGGAAGAAATTTCTATCTCTAAACTATTTTGACTCGATGTGAATCGAGCCGGAGCTGGTGCGAAGTTCCACCACCGGGCCGCCGGAACCAACTTTTCCGTGCAGCTCGCGTGGGCTGATCGTTCCTTCCATGGTGATCGGGAATTTGGATTCGATGCTACCGGAGCTCGTGTGCGCGTAGAGCTCGAATGAAGTTTGTTGCGGCAGCTCCACCGTCAAATCTCCCGAGCCAGTATGAAGACGCCAATTTCCCGCCGGCGTTCCCTGAGCGGTGATATTGCCGCTCCCAGTGCCGATTTGCACGGCGCCGTTCACACCGTTTACTTCAACGGTTCCCGAGCCAGTGGAGACTTCCACGTCGCCTGCACCAGATTGCGTGAGCCTCACGTCTCCCGACCCGGTGGATGCCGTGATCGCGCCGGAAATCTGGTCGGCGCGAATCTCGCCGCTGCCACTGCTTGCGCGAAGGATGCCCTTTACGCCGGAAATGGTGATCCCGCCGGAGCCGGTGTGCGCAGTCACGTCGGCGCCAATTTCATTCAGCCGCACATCGCCTGAGCCAGACGATGACTCGGCGGGCCCGGCCAATCCCTCAACGGTCTGATTGCCCGAGCCGGTCGCCGAGTGAAGGCGCGTTTGCGCGGGCGTGACGATGTCGTAGCTGATCGAGATGTTGCGCATCAGATCGCGGTCTTCTATGTGTCCGATGGTAATTGTGTTGCCGTTCTGCTCGATCGGCGGATGCTGCTCAAGATAGTGCACCCGCGACTCCGCATCGCTATCGCTCGAGCGCCAGTTGTCGCCAGCATGGATCGACGCGTGAATTTCCACTTTGCTGGCATCGCCAGAATGGATCGTGATGTTTCCCGCACCCGTAGTCACGTCCAGGTCGACTGCCCCGTTCACCGTCAGCGTGCGCTCAAAATGGCCATCGACCGCGGCTTGCGCGGGAGCGACGCCGATCGCTCCGAGCAGCGCCAGAGCCAGAGTTGCTCCTGCAAATTGCAGACCCTTCATCATGCGACTTCACCTCTCTCTCAAGAATTGCGCCCGATTAAGGTACGTAGAAACGCCTCGTAGAGTTCAGACGCGCGCCGCCGCAAAGAGTGAGCACGCGCCCAGACTTTCCGTACGCGCTTTGCACCGTGATGACAACCAAAGGGTGAACGAAACAACGAGCACTAAGGTTAGGAATGTGTACAAAACTGTCGACGAGCACCGTTCCGTTTCTTTATTTTCAACCATTTAGAGGGGTTTCTCATCGCGCAGATTGTCGATCAGCGACGGATTGGTCAGCGCGGCTTAGAGGAGGGGTTCGTCGAGCAGAGCCGCAGCTTCCGCTTCGGTGATCAAGTTGCGCTTGACCAACAGACGGATCAACCGCTGGGTGAGCGCGGAAGACTTCTCCCTTCCGTGGCCAGTACGTGGAGTGCTGCGGTGCGTTTCGAAACTCGCGGGGCGGACCATCGTGAGCTCCGCAAGCCACGCGTCGAATGCCGTTTGCCTTTCGGGCGGCATTTCACCGAACGCGAGCCCCATGCCGAGTCCCGCCTGCGAAAAGGTGACCGTGCCGGTAGCTTCAAAACTGATGTTGTCCTTGTTCAACCGGATGCTGACATCCGAGCCGATCGGAAGCGGCATGAGCGTGTCGACGAAGCAGCCTCCGGGTCCGAGGTCCGTGGTCCGTGTCGAAAATCGCGTCCCCGATTTCAGCTCCACCACTTCGGCAGAGACCGTAAGCTGGTAGCGGATCGCGTTGCGGCGGTCGGCTTCGCTGGCATTGGCTTGAACCGGCAAGATTGTCTTGGACAACGGGGCCATGAAGTACTTCTCCTCGGGTTCTTGGCGTGCGCCGGAGCAGTGCGGCGCTTACAGCCACAGAGCAACACTCGACACGCCGATTGTGAGCCTAGCCTGAAACGTGCGCAAGGGACTCACAATCAAGGGTTTCGGAAGGATGACCTGTACCGAGGACCGGCAGCACCTGTCCCTCTGGACAGGCGCGAGTGCAGCTCGCTATCTCCTGTTGCGCTTTTTCCTTTTCTTCGGGGATGATGTGCGCTTTTTTTGGCGCGGCGGCCACGGGGAAGAGGGGAGGCTGTTGCCCGCCGCTTGCCCCGCCGGATGCAGTTCCTCTTCAATCGCCAACGCTGCTCTGGGAGAAATGTTGACGAATTCCACGCCCACTCCCACGCCCGGCAAGCAGTAGCGAACCTCGCAACGCGATTGCACTTCCACGCCGGTGTGTGCCAAGCGAAAACGCACGTTGAGCACCGCGCCTTCGGGGAAATGCTTGGCGGTGTTGATGAACATGCCGCGGCTGGAAATGTCCGGCAAACGCGTGGCGATCGTGTCGCTGTGCCCTTCGTAGGTCACATGCAAATCCCGGAGGCTGGAGTAGCGCTCGGCGGCTCGCGCAGCGCTCCAGTTCCGCGTGTTTCTCGATGTTTTTTTTGCGCGCGGGGTCATCCTCGAACAGCTCCTTCCTTCGGCGTGCCGGCTGAGTTCTGCGGCGGGACTCGAGGAGAGCCGCAATACGGGCAATAGGCAAACGAAGGCTGCAATTCACGATGGCAATGGTCACAGACGAGCGACGGAATGCGCTCGAAGGGAATGACCCGGGAGACTTCTTCGATGGTCGTCAACCCTTCCTTGACTCTGTCCAATGCGTACTCCTGCATCAGCTTCATTCCGCTCGAACGCGCTAGGTTGCGCATTTCGTCGTTGCGGGCGCCGTCGCGCACCGCGGCGCGCACCGCGTCGTTGAAAAACAGCAGTTCGTAGACGCCAACCCGTCCCTTGTAGCCGGTGCCGTCGCACATGTCGCAGCCCACAGGCACGAGCTGGGATTCCGGCAGTTCGGTCATTCCCGCCTCAATGAGGCGCGCGCGATACGCGGGACTCGCGGCCATCTCACTGCGGCACGAACACAGCCTGCGCACCAGCCGCTGCGCGATGATGCCGGAGACGGAAGCGGCGATCATGAATCCCGGCACGCCGAGGTCGAGCAGGCGGCTGACTGCGGCCACGCTGTCGTTGGTATGCAGCGTCGAAAGCACGAAGTGGCCGGTCTGCGCCGCTTTCAAGGCGATTTCCGCCGTTTCCTTGTCGCGAATTTCGCCGACCATAATCACGTTGGGGTCCTGGCGCAAGATCGAGCGCAGGCAATTGGCGAAGGTCAGGCCAGCCTTGTTGTTCACCTGTACCTGGTTGATACCCGGCAGGGCGTATTCCACGGGATCTTCCACGGTGATGATGTTCACGGTGGGTTTTCGCAGTGCGCTCAACGAGGAATACAGCGTGGTGCTTTTGCCCGAGCCCGTGGGTCCGGTGACCAGCAACATGCCCTGCGGCTGCGCAATGATGCGGCGCAGGTCCGCCGCGATTTCCGGAGCAAGCCCCAGATTTTCGTATTGCTGCAACGGAGCATCCGCTTGAAGCAAGCGCATCACGACCTTTTCGCCGTACTGCGTGGGGAGCGTCGAGACGCGGAGGTCGATCTTGCTGCCGCCGAACTTCACCATGAAGCGGCCGTCCTGCGGCGCGCGGCGCTCGGAGATATCCATGTCCGCCAGGATTTTGATGCGCGAAACCACCGAGCTTTGCACCGAGCGCGGCACGCGAATCAAATCGCGCAGCATTCCATCGACGCGGATGCGCACCGCCGTGTCCCCGGATTGCGGCTCGATGTGAATATCGCTGGCTTGCTTGGCCACGGCGGAGGAAATCGTTTGCGAAACCAGGCGCATGGCCGGCGTGCTCTTATGCATTAGCTCGGCTTGCATCTCCTGCATGGCGTCAATGTTTCTCTGCAGAGAGCTGGTCGAGACAAACTCCATCATTCCCACGGAACCGTCATCCACCAGCAGCTTTTCGTCAACGGCCTCGGCGGAATCGAGGTGATACCACTTGGTTATGGCATCCTTGATTTCCGCCCGGAATCCGATGCGCGGGACAACATCTGTAGCGGAGAGAAAGCGCAGCTCGTCAATGGCGTGAAGATTCTGCGGCTCCGCCATGGCCACAACCAGGCGATTGCCTTCGAAGTTGATGGGCATGACGCAGAATCGCAGCGCGACGGTCGCTGGTATGAGTTGCAGGGCTTCCGGATCGATCTCTGCGGTGCTGGCGTCGATGTAGGGAATTCGGCTAACTTCGGCGAGCGCCTCGACCAAATCGTTCTTGGCAACCAAGCCACGCTCGAGCATCAGTTCGCCGAGATGAATGACCTTGCCCTGCTGCTCTTCGATTGCGCGAAGCAAATCCTCAGGAGAGATTTTTCCGCGCTCGCGGAGCACCTCGCCGAGTTTCTTGCGCTTCACTGCGATGCCTCACAGTCGGGCTGAGTGGACAGCAACGTGAGCAGCACGGTGGACATAACCCCAAGGATATTGTCACGCAGCCGAAAAGTGTATTCAGCAGAAAAAAGGGTGTGCTTGTCTAAAATCGCATCGAGGTGGGCGATTACTGGCAGTTTTCCGGAAGCTGCGCGAGCTTTTTTATGGCCTCGGAATTGCCTTTTCGCGCAGCCGTGTCCAACAGGATATGGGCCTGCGTGCAACTGCGCGAAACGCCGTTGCCCTGAAGATACAGATCAGCCAGCGGAACAGCAGCGTCCGTGTTTCCGGCCTCGAGCGAACGCCAGAACCACTCGGCGGCCTCAGCAGGGTCTTGCGCGACGCCCTTGCCGTTCAGATAGTTCTCTGCGCGCTGGTATTCCGCCTGGCCGCTGTATGGGGGCGGGGACGCAATTGCGGTTGAAGATGCCGCTTTGGATGCATTTTGAGGCGGCTGGCCATTTGACGATGGGCCGGGCGGTAGAGGAGAACTTTTCTCGGGTTTGGTCAGTTGGCCAGGCGTCGCAACAGCAGCGGGCGCCTGCGCGGCGACCGCAGGAGGCGCTGTCGCTGGCGCGGCCGTCGTGCTTCCTGCGGCGGAGGGCGTGCCTACCGGATTTGTGTTTGCAGGTTGCGTCGTCGGGGGCACATCTGCGCTAGCCGCCGCAGGCGCTCCGGCAACACTGTTTCCAATATGCACAATGGCGTCTCCGACCTGCTGGCGATGCGTTCGCACGTAGAACGCAAGAACCGCTCCCGCTGCAATCACGATGCTAACAATGAGCAATGTCGCCGAGCCTTTTCGACGGCCCGGCTCGGGCTCCATTTGCAAAGGCGTCGAGCGCGCGAAGATATTTTCCGCATTCCTTGGGGGAAACACAGCGGCGGCAGCTGTCGGCGAGGCCGCCGTGCCCGGGGCCGCAGGCGGGTCTTTTCTGCTCCAGGCGGATAGGGAAGGCACGGCCGGAAATGACGCCCCGCTCTGGCGTTCGCGTTTATGTTCCGGACCCCTTGTAGGTGGCGCGACTGCCTGCGGATGGATGGGCGCGGCAGGACTCTCGAGTGGCTTGGGCGCAGGCGCTACGGGCGTTACGTCGCGTGCCGGCTCGGTCGGAGCAGGTGCGGCTGGATCCTGCCTCGCATGCGTGCGCTCGGGCTCGGGCGCAGGCGGCTCCGGCACAGCCACATTGACGGAAGGCATAGCTGGCGGCGCTGTCGCATTGGCCGGAAATGAGTTTGCCGGAGGCGGTTGTACCGGTGTCTGCCCATTTTCCCGAGGCAGCACCACCCCGTTTTGTGCAGGAATCTCCTCGAGTTGCGCTACCGGGGGAGATTGGTCCACGGAGGCTTCGCTTTGCAGGTTCGGCTTCGACTCTGGCACAGGTATCGCGGGCGTTTGCGTGGAGATCAACTGCAGCGCTCGCTCGAGCAAATGCTTTTCTGTTCTGTCTTCGGCCTCGGGCGCCGAAACAGCAGCTTCCACCTCGTGCTCCACTTCCGGCTTCAGCAGCCATTCGCGAATCAGGCTGCGGGCGTCTTTGGATAGCTTGCCGAAAACCGCGCCGCCCAATTTTCCCTCTGCGCTGACCCACACGACACGCGCTTTGACATCAATGCGATAGCCGGGACCGAGCGAAAAGGAAAGCGGGATTTGGGAGTCTGGCTGGACTCGGCCGACAGCTTGGAAGCCTAGTCCGCCTTCGCTCAGGTTCACGACAACGCCGCCGTTATCCGCGCCCATGTCCAGATACTCCGGCGAATAGAGGACGCGCCTTCCGTAGATGCGGCGTTCAGGGCTCATCGGGTGCTCCGCGAAGATGCTCCTCGTAAAGTGCACGAGTTCGCTGGAAGAGAAGGGCAGGGGTCAGACAATTCCCATTATAGGACAGCCAATTCCCCGGCCGCAATCGCTATTGGGATGCTTGGCGGCGCTAATTCGTTTTCTTTGTGCCGCTTTCCGCAAGCAGTTGCGCCAGATAATTCTTCCAGACGGCTGCCAGCGTATGCGTCCCGTGCCCGCGCGTCTGGTCCGTAATCGGCAGAAGCACAAACCGGCCGTGCGGCACCTTGTGGATCAGCCTTTCGTCGATGTGCAATTCCGGCGGGTTCACGAAATCGTCGGCGGAATTTATGGCGATGAGCGGCGCGGTGATTTTGCCCAGTTCCGGGGAAGGATCATAATCGCGAGACGCATCGAACGTGTAAATCATGTCGTTGGCGTCCAAGCCTTTGAGTCGCTCTTCGAGCGACTTCGCCAAAAACGCATCGGCGGCGTCGCGCGTGGGATATTCTGTTTGCCAATAAAGAGGCGTGCTGACCATGAGCAGCTCCACGTCCATCGCTGCACGAAGGCCATTCATCGGCTCGCTCGTGTAGTTCCCGCCGTCCCACGCGGGATCGCTCTTGATCGCATCCATGATCATTTTGCGCGTCATGCGGTTGCGCCCGGCAATTTGCACGGGCAGGCATGCGAGCGGCATCAGCGCGTCCACGAATTGCGGATACGTTTCGCCCCACATCCACGTATGCATGCAGCCCATCGATGTGCCCATCACCAGCCGCAGATGATTGAGGTGCAGCCCTTTGGTCACCAGATCGTATTCCCCTTCGACCATGTCTGCGTAATCGTAGTGCGGGAATTTCATGCGCAGCCCATCGCTCGGCTTGCTGGATTTGCCGTGGCCAATATCGTCGGGCAGGATGATGAAGTGCTTGGAGCTGTCGAGCAGTTGCCCCGGCCCAAAGAGCACGCCCGCAAACACGGGCCGCAGGAATTGCTGGCCTGTGCCGCCGGTTCCGTGGAGGATCAGCACCGCGTTGGTCACACGACCTTGCGCGTTGCGCACGGGCTGCCCAAGCGTGGTGTAATGCAGCCGCAGGTCCGGTAATGTCTCGCCATCGTGAAAATGAAAATTGTGAACCACGAAGTCGCCTTCGTGTGTCGCCCAATGTTCGGTTTGTGTTGCCGCGGAACTTTGCGCGCGTGAGACGCGCCCGGAAATCAGTATCCCAACAAACAGCAGCAATAATGCGCGAAGATTTCGAGTCATTACGTTGCGCTCCCGCGAAATGCATATCACGCGCAGCGGCAGCAATTCAACGCTTCATTCGCGCTGGATTTTCGCTTGCCGCGCATGTCTTCATTGACACGCGCCAATTGCCGGAATAATCTTCACCGGCTCGACTGCCGCTGACAGAGCGGCTTTCATCGGAGGAATCATGAGACGTGGAATCGTGTTTCTAACTTTCCTTGCTCTGTTCGCGTTCGCAGCTCCTGCACTGTTTGCGCAAGACACGGATCAAATGCCTGCCGCACCTGCGTCAAAATCCAGCACCACGTTCGTGCGCTGCGGCAAGTTGATCGCGGACGCTGACCAGCCCGCGATGGATGGTGGCGCGATCATTATCGTCGACGGTAAAGTGACAGCCGTCGGCCACAACTTGACCGCGCCCGCCGGAGCGCAGCAGCAGGACCTCTCGAAATACACTTGCATGCCAGGACTGGTCGACGCCCACATCCACATTTGGACCGGCCCGCGCGGGCAGTATCCGTCCGAGTCTCTCGCGGCCATTCGCGCCACCAAAGCGATGGCTTACGCCGTGGATTCCGGAATCGTCGGCGCGCGCGTGCTCGGCAGCGGAGGATTTGTCGACGTTGCGCTAAAGGATGCGATCGAAGAGGGCACCATTCCCGGCCCGCATCTCGTTCCCGCCGCGCACGCCATTTCCATTCCCGGCGGCCACGGCGATTTTTACGATTTTCCTCCCGACCTCACGCCCGAAAATTACTACACGCCTGAAAACGGCTTCATCAATTCGCCCGCCGACGCGGAAGCCGCCGTTCACTGGCAACTCAAGTACGGCGCGCGCGTGATTAAGATTCTTGCTTCCGGCGGCGTGCTTTCCCCACTCGATTCGCCGCTTTCGGAACAGGTTTCCGAGGAAGAGTTAAAAGTAATCGTCGAACAGGCTCACAATGCCCACGTGAAAGTCGCCGCACACGATGAAAACCTGCCGACCATTTGGGCCGCCCTGCACGCCGGGGTCGATTCCATCGAGCACGGCGCGGGTCTCGATCAGGACGCTGCCAATTACATGAAGGAACACGGCACCTATCTCACCGAAACGCTCTATATTGCCAATAACCTCATTGAGAACGGCGCGAACCTTCACATGCCCGATTACGTCACTCGAAAGGCCAACCTCATCTGGCAGGGCGAACTCCAGGGATTCAGCATCGGTCTGAAAACTGGCCTGAAGATCGCCGCGGGCTCCGACCAGAGCTATGAGCCGGGGAAGGGAACCGTCCGCGACGAAATTATGACCGAGGTGCGCTTTGGCGCCACGCCCCAGCAGGCCCTTTACTTCGGCACGAAAGCCTCCGCCGATCTGCTCGGCCTCGATAATCTCGGCGCCATTGCCGTTGGCAAGGAAGGCGACGTCGTCGCCGTGGAAGGGAATCCGCTCGAAGACATTCATGCGCTCGAGCGCGTTCGCGCCGTCATCGTCAAAGGACAGTCGCTGCCACCCGCGAATCGCTATTGAGTTTCTGCGGCTGAACCCGCGTCACGCAACATTTGGACATAACAATACAATGCTATGGCACTTCGAGAGCCTCGCCTTCTTGCATCATTTCGGCCATGGGCGATAGGGCCGGGTTGTAGCGTGCACTTTGCCCCCGGTTTCGGTGTGGGAGAGTTTCGTCCCAAGGATATGCAATTCCTTGCGCGCTCGGAGTCCATCAACTGTAAACTGTTGCACAGGTTTTAATGCCAAAGAAAACGCCGCATGAACCAATCCTATGCAGGCACATGGCTTACGCAATTCTGTTTTTCGGAGGGGCTTGGACTCTGAATTGCCCATTGTCGCGTCGCCCGGCTGACCCAACTACGGTTTTAGCCGCGCACGACCGCTGGATTCTAAGGAGACGAGCATGCGAATTCACGTTTCGGCCCTCTGGCGACCCTTTCTGATAGTTCTTTGCCTGCTGATAGTTCCGTCTGGGCTGCGTGCGAGCACGGTTTACAACAACCTCGGTTCCACTTCAGACGGCTCGGACCCAATCAGCTCATTTGGCCCTCTTGCGGATTCGTTTGCGACAGGCAGCTCGAATTTCTCATTCGATAGCTTGACCGTTCTGCTCGACGTTTCTTCTACTGATTCGAGTGGATCCGTGACCGCATCGCTACTGAGCAATAACAGCGGTGCTCCTGGTTCATCGCTCTTGGTCTTGGGAACTGTCTCAGACTTGAGCCTATCAACCAGTCTTACCGATTACACGTTCAGTTTTTCGACGTATACGCTGCTGGCGGACACAACCTATTGGATACAGCTTTCTTCGAGCAATGGCAGTGTGGCGTACTGGGCCTGGTCGCTCGATCAGTCTGCGCAAGGGGTTGCCGGTCAGTTCTTCTCAAACGAAGACGGCGTCTTTCCAAATACTGACGGGCCCTACCAGATGGAGGTTGGAGGTACCGGAACCAGTGCTACTCCCGAGCCATCGTCGCTCTTTCTGGCCTTCACGGGCCTACTGGGCTTGGCACCTTTGCGGAGGAAGCTGCTTTAGCCCTGGTCGCGCGATACTGATACAAAGGGTGAAGTGCTTTTGTTGGAGTCGGCGAGTCGGTTCAATCGGCTCGCCGTCGCCATTTCTGAAGTACTATCGCCGGGTCTATTGTCATTCTGAAACCTTGCGGCTAATTCGCTCTCGCCGGCTGAGCGCCGTGCGCGTTCTCCTGTAGTCACAGTTTCGCGCAATGGAAACGCCCGGCTCGCCAGCCGGTTCCCGCGCAATTTCCTGCCATGGAGCGGAAGTAAAGCCACGCCGCGCGCGAAATCTCGCAACATTGCGCGCTGCTACCGGAATTGCATCCGCGCAGCTCGCCGGCGTCAAAATCGACCCCGCCGCCACGGCTGAGTTTTTCCCCTACGACGCGAAAATCAGTCTGCTGAGTGCACTCGTCTCCTTTTCACAGTCCGATCCTTCGTGTGCTACCCTCGCCAACCGTCGCGCTCCGGTTGACATTCCCGCCGCCAGCGCGTTACCGTTCGTTGGGCACTTCTATCGATGAACGAAAACGCTTCCACGCGAAAACACCGGGCCTGGAAATGGATTCTCGCGAGCCTGCTGCTCTTGCTGCTCGCGGCCTATTTTACGCTCTCCCACTTCATGGGCGGGCCGCGAGATGTCTACGGTTTTCTTCGCTACGCCTTGCCGCAATGGCACGAGGGCGATCTGCACGTCGGCGATCGTGCGCCGGACGCGCGCATATTCTCGCTGGATGGCCGCACGGCGTTTTATCTGCACGATAGGATTGGCAGCCGTCCGCTCGTGCTCATTTTTGGCAGCTACACTTGACCGCCCTTTCGCCGCGAGATTGGAAATCTCGTCGAAATCTACAATCAATACAAAGATCGCTCCGATTTTCTCACCGTCTACATTCGCGAAGCTCATCCGCAGGATGAATGGCAGATGAAGTCGAACGTCGACGAGAATATCTGCTATCCGCAGCCGCGCACCTTTGCCCAGCGCGTGGCCATCGCCAACGATTTCGTCACGCGCTTTCACTTTCCGCTGCCAATGTCCATTGACACGATGAATGACGCTGCGGACCACACCTACGGCGGCTGGCCGGAACGAATCTACATCATCGATGAATCAGGGAAGATCGTTTATCGTGGCGGGCTCGGCCCGTTCAACTATCATCCGGAAGAGGCTCGCGCCTGGCTGCAGCGGCGCTTCCCGCAGCCTGCGTCCGCGTCATTGGCTCTGCAACCAGCAAATCGCCAGCCAAATTCCTTGCGCCGTTAGCAGAACCTGGCGCGGCGTCCATGCCGGCGGCCGCCATTTCACGCACGGGAAACATCCTGCGCACCAGCTTGCTCTCCCGCAATTTCTTGCCATGAAAGGGAAGCAGGGCCAGCCCGCGGAACACATCTCGCAATAGCGCCCGCTGCTGGCTGAACCGTGTCCATCCGCGCCAGCCAAGCTTTCGCAGAAGCATCAGCCGCAAACGCGCCAGGCCGAACAGCATGCGCGACAGCGACGCGGGCAGTTCCTCTTCACGGTGATATTCGTAAAACACGTAGTTCATGGACGCGCTGGATTGCACTTTGATGAAATTCTCCAGGGCGTGATTTTTCGGATTGGCCGCAACCTCGCGGATCAGGTCGTGGAACTCCTTTGCTTCGCTCTCGAGCGTTGCGATGCTGGCGAAGCGGTTGATCAGTTTCGCGCCCACCGGGTCCCACAGATAATTGTTCATCAGGGCGGGCAGTCCGAGATGAAACAGTTTCGTCACGATCAGATGCACGCGCAAATGGCATTGATACGCATCGCCCGTACATTCATAGAGCCGCGTTGTGTCGCGCGTCAAACTGTGATGAAACGCGCTGATCGCCGTATCCAAATCTTTCGTGAACTCGCGGCAATCGTGGCCGCTTAATTCGTACTGCATCAGCGCTGCAATCTGCCGGATTTGCACCGACGACAGCGCCATGCCCACGCTGTACAGCGGATCCACGGTGTTGCCCGCATCGCCGATGATGTACCAGCGATCCGGCGAATAATGCTGGCGGCATTCCCACATGTACGAGCCGTAGAAATTCGTGTCCGTCACCGTGCCGCTGCGCACCAGCTCCACGATCATTTCGTGTTCGCGCCCCACGCACTCCAGGAACTGCTCCATCGTGCGCACCTGCCCGTGCGGATAAACGTCCTTGCGGTAGGTGATCCCGATGCTGATAAACGGCGTGTTTTCCGGCGTTCGCATCGGAATGCACCAAATCCAATTCCCCCGTCCAAAGAAATGGTGCGTCGCGAAATAAGGAACGAACGCGCGATTTTCTTTTTTCACCGCGCGGATGCGGCCCAGAATTTCAGGATTGAAATTCGCCAGCCGGAACCAGAAAACATCTTTCTGTTCCATGACCTTGTCGTTAAGCTGCATCAATTTCGCCAGCACGCGATTGCGCCCTGTTGCGTCGACCAGCCAGCGCGTCTGCAGCACGTATTCTTGTTCCGCCGAGTCTCGTACCGTAACCGCGTGCCGCCCGCCATTGCTGCCTAGATTCACGCCCGCCACGGTGCCGTCGATCATTTCCACGCCGTTTTCCACGTTGCGGCGGCGCACTTCGCGATCAAACGTGAAACGGTTAATCTGAAACGAGAGCAGCGGCGGAACAGTCGGCGTCTCGTCCACGACGTAGGTGCGATCCTCGGGCCGGTCGATCTCCGGCTTGAAATAATAGGTCAGGCCGTACTTTGGAAAATGCTGTTCGATGAGATAGGAGCCGAGCCCCAGTTCCAGCAGAAAATCGATAGTAATTTCGACGAAAGATTCGCCCACAATCGGCCGATTTTTGTGCGGCCCTTCGACTACGGTTACTTTCAGCTCCGGGAAGCGCATGCGCAGGTAAGCCGCCGCAAGCTGGCCGGTCGCCCCACCGCCCATCACGAGAACGTCGGTCGTCGTCGCAGTCATGCAGTCAACTCTTTGTTTGCGTTCACGGCGCGTTCCAGGGCGGATCGATCCCAGTTTCCGAGCGAAGCGCCGGCATCGTACGTGCTTTGCGCAAAATCTGTCAGGGTGCGAGCCGGCGAATCGCTGCGCCGAACTTCTTCGTACGGCAGCAGGAATTCCCCTTGGGCTTTTCCATAAAACGCCGCCGACGGACGCACAGGGAATTGCGCGAAGCCCGCCGGCTCAGGCGCAGCGTAGGCATAAAACGCTGCATCGCTCACTCCTTCGGTTCCCGGCCAAAATCCCATGCTGATCACCTCGTGCGAATACGCCTCGCGGGTCACTTTGTCGGCGCCGGGGCGTTCCGGCGCGCGCCGGCCGGAAAATCGCGTCACCGCCAAATCGAAGCTGCCCCAGAAAAAATGCACCGGGCTCGATTTGCCCAAGAATTGCGAACGGAATTCCGCGAGAATCGGTTCGACCGAGAGCAACACACGCCAAAAACGGTTCGCGTAGTCCGGATCGTACGACGCATGCACGCGATCTTCGTCGAAGCGAATCGGTTTCGCAATCTCCACCGGCATCGGCCAGATTTTCACGCGAATGCCCAGCGATGCGAGCGCGTCCATGAAGTCGGCATAAAAATCGGCCACCGAACGCGGCGCCAATTCGATCTCGCACCTCTGCCCATCGCTCGCTTGGATTTCCAGCATATGCTTCAGAAAATCGAATTGCATCTCGAACACGCCCTCGCCGTAAGGAATCGCCTGCGTCGTCAGCCCGCGGCTATTCACGTGCAGCGTAATGCCCCACCAATGATTGATCCCCGGGCACAGCGCCAGCTTTACCTTGCCGGCCATTTGCATCCACATATGCAGTGTCGCGCGCGTCGCCTCCCATTCTTTCAACGGCAGCGCGGGCCACGCATTTTCTTCGGCGCGTTTCGTTTCGGGATTCATGTTGCCGTCACCAGCCGGGAAAGGAAGCCAATGCATGCCACACGGCGCTGCCAATCACTCAATCATCATCTCGTCGACGTAGCACCATCGCCAGTCTTCGCCCCGTTCGAACGATTGGATGATCGGGTGTTTCGTCGCGTGAAAATGCTTCGTGGCGTGCTTGTTCTTCGACGAATCGCAGCAGCCCACATGCCCGCAAATCAGGCACAGCCGCAGATGCACCCACGTATCGCCCATCTCCAGGCACTCCTTGCAGCCTTTGCCGCTGGGCGTAACTTTGCGAATCTCGCTGACGTGCTTGCACGCTTGAGCCATGGCGGCCACCTCTGCGCAGATTCTACGCCAGCCGCCCCTTCTCGCGCGAGCCAAGAAAGCTCGGCGCCGCCGCACGCTCCACGGTTTTCACTCTCAACAGCGATTACGGCTGATGGGTTTTCGCTGGAGAACTCGTTGGCAGGAACAATCGCGCCGCGGCCTGGCCCATCGCTTTATATCCTGCGTCGCCCGGATGCAGATGGTCGCCGGAATCGTACGCCGGCAAAAAGCGGCCAGGGTGGCTTGGATCGCGCGTGGCTTTGTCGAAATCAATCACGCCGTCGAACACGCCGCTCGTCCGGATCCAATTGTTGACTGCTTCGCGCTCCGCCTCTCCGTCGGGCGTCTCGTAAAACGCGCCCTCAAACGGCGTCAGCGTGCCGCCGAAAACGCGAATGCCGTGCGCATGCGCGCGTTCCACTATTTGCCGGAGCGCGGCGATCATCTCATCGGCGCTCACGGCGTCTCCCGCGTACTTTCCGCCCGGCATGTGCGGCCATCCGATGTCGTTGATTCCTTCGAGCACGATCAAGTAGCGCACGCCGTCCTGTGCGAGCACATCGCGGTCGAACCGCGCCAGCGCGTTTGGCCCATCCACATCGTGCAAAATCCGGTTGCCGGAGATTCCCTCGTTCAGCACTGCGAGCGCAGCGCCAGTCGCCCCGCCGCGCTTCGAAACCTGCTCCGCCAGAACATCCGGCCAGCGATGATTCGCGTCTAGCGTGGCATAGGCGCCGTCCGTGATGGAATCGCCGAGCGTCACGATTGCCTCGGTGCGTTCGCTGGCGAGCACATCGATGCCCGAAAGCAAATACCACGACTTCTCCGACTTCGCGCCCTGCATATCGGTGCTCGCGCACAAGTCGCCCGGCCCGGAAATGTATGTTGTCTGGTTGCCCAGTTCGTGCCATGTCGCGGGGCCCGTTGCGGCGGGCAGGAACACGCTCACCGTGACGCTCGATAGCGCCGGCACGTCCAGACGCACGGGGTCGCTCAGCGCCATCGCACCGGGCGGAATGGTGAACGATGGCCGTCCGCTGAAGGTAAGCGCGCGATCCGTCCCGGGAACGATTGCCGCGCCTTTGTCCGTCAGCGCCACGTGCGCGTCGCCTAGTGTTACGGCCGCGCTGCCGAACGCATTCGAAAATCGCACGCGTAGTTCCTGGCCGCCGATGCTCACTCGCACGATCATGCGCACCGTCTGGTTGCTGAAGACTGGATCGTCCGAATTCGCGTTCGCGGGAGGCATTTGCGGCGACGCGGCCCACGTCCCAACCCAATGTTCGCCCACCGCCTGCTTGTGTGCCGCCGCGAGACCAGGCAGATAGGCGCAAACCATCAGAAGAGTCACGGCGCGAAATAACCGTTTCACGGCGAGCGCAGCAGAATTCATATTCGCCTCCGACCGCGCAGTATACAACGCCGATGACCTGGCTCTGCTCCAGAAGAAGGCCAATGAGCGTCCAGTGCCGGTGGCGGAAGGGATGGTGCCGAGGGGCAGAGTTGAACTGCCTACGCCGGCCTTTTCAGGGCCGCGCTCTACCGGTGAGCTACCTCGGCACGGGAACAATCAGCGATTTTACGGGCGCGCCACGAGCGTGTCAATTCGCATCCAACCAGCGTACAATCGAGCTATTGTAGCAAAGGGGTGTCCATGTTTCGCATTGCCATTGCGCTGGCGCTGGCCTCGGTTCTGGTGCCCATAGCCGCCGCGCCCGCCGACTCGCCGCAGACACCGCAGATTCACGTGGCCACACGCCTGGTGGAAGTCGGCGTCATCGTCCGCGACAAGAACGGCCCGGTCGAAAATCTGACCAAGAACGATTTCACGGTATTCGACCGCGGCAAGCCGCAGCCGATCAGCATTTTCACCGTCGCTGCCGCCGCATCGGCGCAGCCTGAGCAGCCGCTGCCGCTGCCGCTGCCGCAAAATACATTTTCCGACTTGCCGCAGTACGGCGCCACCACGCCCAGGAGCGTGACCGTCGTCCTGCTCGATAATCTCAACACGCTATACGGCTCCGCTCCGCAATCGAAGTATGAAAAGACGCCTTTCTGGGTCGAGGACCTTGCCCTGCAGAACGCCAAGGAGCACCTGATCCAATTCATCAAGGAGCTCCAGCCGCAGGATCGTGTCGCCATCTACGGCCTTCGCAATGGCTTGTACGTGTTGTGCGATTTCACCAGTGACCGCGACCAGCTCCTCGCGATTTTGAAAAACTACGACACCACAGCGATGACCAATCGGCAAGTCGTCGAGCCCGGCGACATGGTTCTGAGGCTCCCAGGGCATGACAGTGCCGGCGAAGACGCTTTTGGGCAGGGAAGTGGATTCGAGAACGGAGCCTCGTCGCGTCTCGCGGCTGCGGCCAATGAGGACCGCGCCGCGCAAACAATGGCCGCCTTGCAGCAAATTGCCGCCCACGTCGCCAACATTCCGGGACGTAAGAATCTTGTCTGGCTCACCGCGAATCTTCCTTTTTCCGGCGCTGCCATGGCGCACGTGCTCAGTCCCGCAAATATCGCCGTCTATCCGGTGGACGCGCGTGGTCTGCTCGCGAGCGCGCCCACGGTGGCGATCGGCGCGTGGGGAACAGCCGATTTCGATAGCGTTTCAGGCGCGAACGGCCACATGGACAACATGCCCGGCCAGTCCGATCAGCCCATCGGCATCACCACCATGCAAAAGCTCGCTGACGAAACCGGCGGCCAGGCCTTTGTCAACACCAACGACATCACCGGCGCCATCCGCAAAGCCGTCGAAGATTCCGCCGTCACTTACACACTGGGTTTCTACATCGATCGTGACGCGCTCGACGGCAAGTTCCACGAACTCAAAGTCGAAGTGAAGCGCAGCGGCCTGGCCGTGCGCTACCCCAAGGGTTATTTCGCGTTTCCAGATGCCGCTCCCACGGAAAATGACGATCAGCGGAGGCTGGCAATGGCCGTGCAAAGCCCGATTGAATCGTCCACGATTCCGTTGCAAGCCTCGTTGGACCGAACCAATCAACCGCGGGCGAATTCCCTAAATCTGGTGTGCTCGATAGACATTCACAACATTCAATTGGTGCAAAGCGGCAATCTGCGCAAAGGCGCAATTGTGGTGTATGTGATTGGGCAGGATGCCGCCGGCAAGGTGCTCCACCAATGGGGCAAGACCTACAATCTTCAATTCACGGATGATCAGTACGCGGCGCTGCTAAAGAGCGGCATCCCTTTTCGCCAAGGTATTCAGTTGCGCCCTGACGTCACCACGCTTCGCGTGCTCGTCGAAGACCCCAGCACCAGCGAAGTTGGCAGCCTCATCATTCCATTGTCTCAAATCAACTGAATTTGCTTTACGCAGGTTGGTGAACGTGAGAAAAGCAATCACTTCATCGATTCGTCGAATTCGCGCATCCACTCTTTCTTTTTCAGCACTTCGCGCGGACGCGATCCGTCCGGTGGCCCGACGATTCCATCCTTTTCCATCAAATCGATCAGCCGCGCGGCCCGCCCGTAGCCCACGCGCAAACGCCGCTGCAGCGTGGAAGTCGAAGCGCGCCCCATTTCGCAAACCACGCGCACCGCTTCTTGATACAGCTCGTCATCCACCTCGTCGCCGCCCTCCGCGCCGCTTTCGGCAGACGCCGCATTTTCATCCTTGGGTGGCTTGAGCAACTCTTCGTTGTAAATCGCCTTGGCTTGCTCGCGCCAGAATTCGCACACCGACGCAACCTCGGACTCCGTGACCAGCGGCCCGTGAATGCGATGAATCCGCGACGATCCTGCCGGCAGGTACAGCATGTCGCCGCGCCCGAGCAGCGACTCCGCACCGTTGGTGTCGAGAATGGTGCGCGAATCCACTTTGCTGGCCACGCGGAACGAAATGCGCGCTGGGAAATTCGCCTTGATCAAGCCGGTAATCACGTCGACGGACGGCCGTTGTGTCGCCAAAATCAAATGAATGCCCACGGCGCGCGCCATCTGCGCCAGCCTCGTGATGGACTCTTCCACGTTCGTCGTGTCCACCATCATCAAATCGGCCAGCTCGTCGATGACGATCACAATGTACGGCAGCGGCTTGTGCTCGGTTTCTTCCGTCTCATCGAAAAGCGAAAGCGACGTTCCTTTTTCGAACGTGCGATTGTATTGGTCGATATTGCGCACGCCGCGCTGCGCCAGCAGTTTCAGCCGCCGTTCCATTTCGCGCGTCGCGTTGCGCAGCACGTTCGACGCCACCTTGGGATCCGTCACCACCGGCGTGAACAAGTGCGGAATATCCTCGTAGAGCCCCAGCTCGATGCGCTTCGGGTCGATCAGCACTACCTTCATTTCGTCCGGCGTCGATTTGTACAGCATGCCCATCAGCATGGAGTTGATGAACACGCTCTTGCCCGTTCCCGTGGCTCCCGCGATCAGCAGGTGCGGCATTTGCGTCAAGTCCGCCGCGCGAATGTGGCCTACAAGGTCTTTGCCCAGCGGCAGCGCCAGCTTGGTCGAGGAATGTGCAAACTCCGCCGACTCGATCAGTTCGCGCAGCGCAATCGTTTCGCGGTGCGGATTCGGCACTTCGATTCCCACCGTCGATTTTCCCGGAATGCGCTCGATCAAAATCGATTCCGCCTTGAGCGCCAGGCAAAGGTCATCCGCGAGGCTGGTGATGCGGCTGTATTTGATTCCCGCTTCGGGCTTCAGTTCGAATGTGGTGACCACCGGCCCCGGATTGATTTGCGTGATGTGCCCGGCCACGTCAAATTCCGCGCACTTCTGCTCGATCGCGCGCGCGTACTCCTTCAATTCTGCTTCTGTCATGCGCTCGCCGCGTTCTGAGAGCCGCAGCAGCCCCGGGGAAGGGAGGCGATACGCCGTCTTGCCTTTCGCGATTTTTGGCTCGGATCCGGTTCGCCGCGGCGGTGCTGTTTCCGAATCCGCGCGCTCGCCGAAGGTGATCGCCGGCGCCCCGCGGCGAGATTCCGTTTCGGCCGCCTCGATCTCTTCTAGCTCGTCTTTTACCGCGCTCGCCTTCGCGGATTTTAATTGGCTAACCACGGCGGGGCGCCCGGCAATCTTGATCTCTTCGACGCGGCGGCGCAGTTTCTCGGAATCGCGCGCCTCGCGCCAATCTTTCACGCGGTCGATGAGCCCGTGGATTCGTTTGCCGAGGAAACCATTCTCGCCGAGCGGCCCACGCATCCAACTCGCGGTTCCGGCAAACGTAAACTGCGTAGTCAGGAAGAGGCCGGCAAAAATGCACGCGATCGACACCACGTGCGCGCCGATCGAATTGAATCCCGCGCGCAGCGTCTGCGCCACCAGTTCACCGAGCATTCCGCCTGGCGGCAACGCCCCGCGAACATCCGGCAAGCCCAGCAACGCAAATTCCGCCGGCAGCGCAAAAAAGAAAAGCGTGGCGCCGATCACCTTGGCGACCGGAGCCGCCATCTTCTTGCTCCGGAACCACGGCACCGCCAGCATAAAAAGTCCAATGGGAAGGAGGAACGCCGCGTAACCAAGGCCCTGGAAGAAAACGTCGGCGATGTGCGCGCCCACAGGGCCAATCCAGTTGTGCGCCGGCCCGCCAATCGGCGGTGGCGCAGAAACGTTGAACGATGCATCTTGCGGCGAATACGAGAGCAGGCTCAGCGCCAGCAGCACGCCGAGCGTCACCCCGATAAATCCGACCAGCTCATTGATGCGGCGGTTTTCCGTCAGTTCGAATATGCGCACAAGAATCTCCTGGGCTGTGGGGAAGGCCTCAACGTCTTCACGGGATGCGCGGGCGCCATCACGCATGCCCCATGTGGAGGAACACCAGCGCCAGAATAACTATACCCAGCAAAATCCGGTAGTAAATGAATGGTTTCAGCGTGCGAACTTGCAAATAGCGCAAAAAGAAGGCAATCACCATCATTCCCACGATCGCCGACACGGCGATGCTGATGACAATCGTCGACATCGGAATCGGCAGCGTGCCCGCGTGGTGCATCTTCATCAGCTTCGGCAATTCCACTGCTGCCGCGCCCGCAATCACTGGCGTCGACAGAATGAACGAAAATCGCGCTGCGGCCTCGCGCGTCAGCCCGCGAAAGAGTCCTTCCGTAATCGTAATTCCCGAGCGCGACACTCCTGGGCACAGCGCCAGCGCTTGCGCGATGCCGATCGCCAGCGCGTCTCCGAATCTCACGCCTTCCATGGTGCGCTCGCGCCGTCCCACATACTCCGCGTACCACATCAGCAGCCCCACAACGATCAGCGCCGCCGCGATCAGCGGGATGTACCAAGATTCGCCCTGGCGCTCTTCTATCTTATGCTGGAACAGAAAACCCACAATCGCCGCCGGAATCGTTCCCGCGACGAGATACCAGAACATTTTCCTTTGATGCTCCACGTATTCGTAGCTCGCGCCGCGCGGATAATGGAAACCGACCCCTGCGGCGACCAGCTCGACCCAGTCGCGCAGAAAATAGAGCAGCACCGCAAGCAGCGTGCCGGTGTGCAGAGCCACGTCGAATGCCAGCCCCGGATCCGGCCATCCGGCCAGCCACGGAAACAGAATCAGATGCGCCGTCGAGCTTACCGGAAGAAATTCCGTCAAGCCCTGAATGATCGCGAGCACAATGGCTTGGTAGAGGTGCATCGTTCTTTATTTCTCCTCGGCCCCATTTTTATTTGACAGTGTGGCCGCGAGCGATTTGGACATCGCGAATGCGTCCAGGCCGTCCGGATAATAATTCGCCAATCGGCCGTGGCTACGATAGCCGTGCTTTTTCCAGAACGCAATCGCTGCTTCATTGTTCGTTGCTGTTTCCAGCCATACGTCGGTGATGCCGCGCCTCTTCATTTGCGTTTCGGCGCGCCGCAGCAGCGCCGAGCCGACACCCGTTCGCCGGTACATTTCCAGCACATCGATGGTGATGATGTGCCCGTGGATTGTCCGGCTCGTCGTGACGATGAAGCCAGCGATTTTCGGCTCCTTGGCTCGCGCCTCCGCCACGATGCATTCCGCGCCGCGCAGACTCAAATACCACCGCAGCTCCTCTCGCGTGTACGCCACCGCCGGCGAATAGCAAACCTGGTCGATCGCGTACAGCGTCTCGAAGTCCGCTCCGTGCGCGGCTCGCAGCGAAACTTTTGCCGGGGAAGAGAAGTGGTGCTCCGTCATTTGCCGAGCTTCTTCCTTTTTCGTTTTTGCTCCGCGACGTAGCGCGAAAATGCCCCCAGCGCGTCTTCCCACATCCGGTCGATATAGGCGCGCAGCTCCAGCAGCGCCTCCGGGTTCAAATTGAAATAATGGCGCGTGCCTTCCCGCCGTTCCGTCACCAGCCGCGCCTGCCGCAAAATTTTCAAATGCTGCGAAACCGCCGGCCGCGTAACCGGCAACCCCTCGGCCAGCTCCCCCACGGTCATCGGCCGCCGCCGCAGCCGCTGCAGCAGGGCCTGCCGCGTGGGATCGCCAATCGCCGCCAGTTCCTTAGAACCGTAAGCCATAACTAACTGTAAGTACGAGCTTACCGTGATGTCAAGCGCAAAATGGTGGGTCAGTTTGAATCGTCTTGATCGTGACACAAGGAGTCACAATTCAAACTGACCCGTTACCCACAAAGCAGCTTGGTTACAACCAACGGCAGAAAGGAGCTTACGGCGTGCTTACACTTCGAGGATTACAGGCAGAATCATCGGCCGCTTGGACGTTTTCTTGTTCAAGAATTTCTTCAGGTCCACGCGGATCTTTTCCTTGATGACGCTCCAATCGCCCTTCTCTTCCAAGTTCGACTGCTCCATCGTTTTCAGGATCACGTTGCGGGCCAGCGCCAGCAGCTCCTGTCCATCGTCCATGGGCAGAAATCCACGCGTCACGATTTCCGGCGAAATTTCCATTCGTCCGCTGTGCTTGTTGATGGCAATGATCGGAACCACCACGCCATCTTCCGCCAGGTGCCGGCGGTCGCGAATCACCACGTCCTCGATTTCTTCGAGCGATCCGGAATCGACGCACACGCGTCCTACGGCCACCGGCTCTCGCCGGAACGCTCCCTCTGCGGTGAACTCGATCGGCTGCCCCGATTCCACCATCAGAATTTCACCCGAAACCGAGCCCACTTGACGCGCCAGCGCCGCGTGCTGGAACAGTTGCCGGTATTCGCCGTGTATCGGCACGAAATATTTTGGCCGCACCAGGTTCAACAGCAGCTTCATTTCCTCCTGGCTGGCGTGCCCCGAGACGTGTATTGGCGCCGACCTTCCGCTTTCGTAATAGACCAGCACGCGCCGCCGGAAGAGATGATCGATCATTCGCGAAATCGCTTTCTCGTTCCCAGGAATGATTCGCGCGGATAGAATCACCGTGTCGTTTTCTTGCAGCTCCAGCATGCGGTGATTGTCGACCGCGATGCGCGAGAGCGCGGACATCGGCTCCGCCTGGCTTCCCGACGCGAGCACCACGATTTTTCGCGGATCGAACGATTTGATGTCCTGCGGCCGGACCACCGATCCGTCGGGAATGCGCAGCTTGTTGAGCGAATGCGCAATCTCCACGTTGTCGCCCATGCTGCGGCCGATGAATCCGATTTTCCGCCCCTGTTCGGTGGCAATGTCGATGACCTGCTGGATGCGGTGTACCGAACTGGAGAAACACGAAACCACCACGCGCTTCGGCGCGGCCCGGAACAGCTCCTCGAGTCTCGGCCGCACGGCGCGCTCCGAAGGTGTATAGCCCGGCCGTTCCGCGTTCGTCGAATCGGCAAAGAGCGCGAGCACTCCTTCCTCTCCGTAACGCGCGAAGCGGTGCAAATCGAAAGGTTTGCCGTCGATCGGCGTCGGATCCACCTTGAAGTCGCCGGTGTGAATCACGATTCCCAGCGGCGTGCGGATCGCCAGCGCCACGCATTCGATGGTGCTGTGCGTCACATGCACAAATTCCACTTCAAACGGCCCCAGCGTCACCTTCATTCCCGGCGAAATCTCGCGCAGGTCTGCTTTTTCCAGCAAGCCGTGCTCTTCGAGTTTTTTTCGCACCAGCGCCAGAGTGAAGCTTGTTCCGTACACGGGGCAGTTCAGATCCGGCAGCAGATAAGGCACCGCGCCAATGTGATCTTCATGCGCATGCGTCAAAAGCAGCGCGCGCACGCCGCGGTTTTGTTTGAGGTACGTGATGTCGGGAATCACCACGTCGACGCCGAGCATCTCCGTTTCCGGAAACATCAGGCCCGCATCGATGGCGAGAATGTCCTCGCCGTAGCGGAGGGCCATCATGTTCATTCCGAACTCGCCCAACCCGCCGAGCGGGACCATCCACAATGAAGGTTTACTCAATTGTGCTGTTTCGTCTCACTTTCTCGGATTATCGTATCACAGGGTGCGGTTTTGCAGTGTTTGCCGCGAACGGGGCCGGCGCAAGCAAAAGGCTATTCGAAACGCAGCGCTTCAATCGGATCCAGTCGCGCCGCTTTCTGCGCCGGATAGAAGCCAAAAAACAGTCCCACCAGTAGCGCAAACGCGGCGGCAATGATGATCGCCGACGGTGGAATTTGCATGGACCACGCCAGCGTGCTCGCGAGCAAGCGCGACGCAAATATTCCGACGAAAACTCCGCAGATGCCGCCCATCAGGCTCACAATAACCGCTTCCGTCAGAAACTGAAGTTGAATATCGCGCTCCGTCGCGCCTACGGCCATGCGCACGCCGATTTCCCGCGTCCGCTCCGTCACGGAGACCAGCATGATGTTCATGATTCCGATTCCGCCAACCAGCAGCGACACCGACGCGATGCACGCCAGCATCAGCGTGAACGTCTTGCTCGCATCCTCCTGCGCCTCCAGAAATTGCGTGGGCGTGCGAATGCTGAAATCGTCCAGTTCCGTTGGCCGCAAATGATGCCGCTGCCGCAGCAGCCGTTCCGCCAAGTCGTCGGCCGGCCCAATCGCATCGGAGGACGTTGCCGAGCAAAAAATATCATCCAGCCAGTAATTCCCGAACACTTTGCGCTGCGCCGTCGAAACAGGGATCGATGCCGTGTCGTCCTGGTCCCAGCCGTATGGCGTCATGCCCTTTTCCTCCAGCACACCGATCACTTTGAACGGTAATCCGTTGATGCGCACGGTGGTCCCGATGGGATCTTCGCTCGGGCGATAGAGGTTATTGACCACCGTCTGCCCCAGCAGCACCACTTGCGCCGAGGTCGCCACATCGTTTTCCGAAAAATTGTTTCCTCGCGAGATCGGCCAATTCTTCACTTGCAGAAAGTTCGCTCCCGTGCCCCGCATGTGCGTGTACCAATTCTCGTTCCCGTAAATAATCTGGACATGCCCGTCGGTATTCGGCGAACACTGTTTGAGCAGCGGAATTTCTTTTGGCAACGCCAGCGCATCGTCGTTAGTCAACGATTTGGTATTGTCGTTGCCGGTGCGCACGCCGTTCACGTTTCGGCCTCCGGCTTCCACCCACACCAAATTGTCGCCCAGTTGAGCAATCTGCTGGCGAATCTGCTGCGAACTGCCTTCGCCAATCGCCACCGTGCAAATGACCGCGGCAATGCCGATGGTGATGCCCAGCATGGTCAGCGCTGTCCGCATCTTGTTGCGCGCCAGCACGCGCAGCGTCATGCGCGCCAGATCGCCGAATGCGGTACTGTGGTTGTCGTTCGATTTACCAGCCAATATTCATCTCTCTTAAATTAGACGTATCGCGCGTGCCTCAGGTTTTGCCAACTTGCGCGCATACCAAACGCGCGAAGAGCTGCGTTCTCAGCGGTCATCGTGATGCCCGCCGGCGAAAAGCCGCGCAATCGATACCAGCACGACCGCTCCAACAAACGCCGCCGCCAGGCTGCCAAGCACTCCTCCGCCTATCCGGATTCCCAGCTTATAGAAAATCCAGCCGCCAACCACGGCTCCAACCAATCCCAAAATTATGTCTGCCAGGCAGCCGAATCCCCGTCCTCGCCCAACGACGCCAGCCAGCCATCCTGCGATCAATCCGATGATGATCCATCCCAGCAGTCCGTGACTGTAGTAGAAGAACTCCATTGCGCTCCTCCGCCTGAATCGTTGTTGAACTTATTTCCGTTTCGTCGGGCTGAAAAACTTCTTCCGCTCTTCAGCTCATGCAAAACACATAGCCCAGAATTTTGTACACCAGTTTGGCTGCCAGGAAGTCAGATGCGTGATCCCCATGCTGCGGTAGCAGCTCCACCACGTCCGCGGCCACGATTTTTCGCGCCTTCGCCACCTCGCGAATCAGCGCCGTCACTTGATACCAATCGAGGCCGCCCGGCTCCGGCGTGCCGGTCGCCGGCATGTACGCCGGATCGAATCCGTCCAAATCCACGGTGAGGTAAACGTGCTGCGAAAGGTCCGCGACTACGCGCGGAATCCATTTCTCCATCGGCGCGCGCGCAATATCGCGCCCCCAGTAAATTTTTGTTCGCAGGCGCGGAAGGGCTTCCGATTCCTCGATCGAGAGCGACCGGATCGCCACCTGCACCGCGGGACACACCTCCACCACCCGCCGCATGGCGGAAGCGTGGCTCGCCGGATTGCCTTGATACGCTTCGCGTAGATCCGCATGCGCGTCGATCTGCAGCACCGTCAAATCGGGGAATTTCTTCACCGCGGCCGACACCAACGGAGGCGTCAGCGAATGTTCGCCGCCCAGCGCCACCGGAAATTTTCCGTCGGCGAGCAAAGCCAGCTCTGTCGTGTGAATGTCCGCCAGCACTTTTTCGAGTGTTCCCTCGGCGGTGTCGATGGGCGGCAGCGTGGCAATGCCGATTTTCGCGAAAGTCTCCACGCCGAGTTCTTCATCCCACGTTTCCATGTTGCGGCTCGCCGCGATGATCGCGCCCGGCCCGTTTCGCGTGCCGTGCTCGTAGCTTGTCGTGCGCTCCAGCGGAATCGGAAAAATTACCGCGCGCGAATTTTTGTAGTGTGAATTCTCTTCGGGAATTCCGCCGAAGTTTTCCGCCGGCATGGCGGTGTAAGTTTTTAGCAGCACCGTGCAGTGTCCTTCGATTTTATTTTTTTCTTTCTTCTTGCCGCGCTCTGTACTATTTATAAGCTCAAAGACGCTTCGGAGGTGATACATTACCTGCGGGGATACTGAATGGCAAAGAAAAAGGGAGTGACCGACAGAGTTCTCCACGATCCGATTGCGGATCGCTTGACCCCCACCTATCCGCTGGATCTCTCGAAAGCTCGCACTGTGGATCAGCTCGTCCGCGCCATGGGCCAGACCGCTTTCACCGCGCGGCAAGTCGGTGACGCCGCCGACGTTCTCGAAGCCATGGCGCGCGATCAGGATTGCTTCGTCGTGCTCACGCTTTCCGGCGCCATGACCGTCGCGAAGATGGGCCTTGTCTTTTGCGATTTGATCGATTCCGGAATTGTGAACGCTGTTGTTTCCACCGGTGCCCTGATGGCCCACGGTCTCGTCGAAGCCGCTGGCAAACAGCATTTCCGTTACGATCCCAAAATGGGCGACAAGGAACTTTTTTTCGCCGGCTATAATCGCGTCTACGATTCGCTCGAGCCGGAGCTCAATCTCGATTACATCGAGGAAATTGTCGAAGCATTGCTCGAGAAATGGGATCCTGCGGAGACCGTTTGCAGTTGGAAACTCAATCGCTGCATCGGCGAATATTTGATCCGTCACGCCCATGGACGCGGCATCCTGAAATCCGCCGTCGAAAAGAACGTTCCCGTTTTCATTCCCGCTTTCACCGATTCGGAATTGGGCATTGATTTCGCGCTGCATCTTCGCCAGCGCCGCAAAGAAGGCCGCCCCGAGCTGCGTTTCGATTCTTTCGCCGATTTCGAGCACTTCGCCGAGACCATGCTGGCCACCAAACGCATGGGAATTTTTACCGTCGGTGGAGGAGTGCCGCGGAACTGGTCGCAGCAATTCGGCGTGTACGCGGAATTGCTCGCGCGCCGCGGCTACGAAGAAATGCCGCTCAAGCGTTACAACTACGGCCTGCGCATTTGCCCCGAGCCGGTGCATTGGGGCGGGCTTTCCGGCAGCACCTACACAGAAGCCGTTTCTTGGGGAAAATTTGTGCCCAAGGATGAAGGCGGCCAATTCGCCGAAGTTTTTGAAGACGCTACTGTCGCGCTCCCGCTCATCGTCGGAGCTGTTCTCGAGCGCATCGGCTATTTCGATCGCTCTGCTCCAGCCAAGCGCGCGAAAAAAAACACCGGTTCAAATCATCACGCCGTTGCCCACAGCGTTCGTTAAATGAAGCGAACTACATCGCGAAGGAGTAAGACCATGAGTCCCAAGAATGACAAGCGCGGTCCCGATTACAATCAGTTGGAAGCGGGAACGTCCCAAGCTAAGCCGCTTCTCCACCAGCATGCCCATGAGATCCAGCCTTATGGGAAAATTGCCAAGCTGCCGATCGCCCTCGACGAAAAAGTTTGTGCCGCGAGCGCTGAAAACCTCAACCAGCTCCTCGCGGATACTATGACCCTTCGCGACATGTACAAGAAACATCACTGGCAAGTCTCGGGCCATACGTTTTACCAGATTCATCTGCTCTTCGATAAGCACCACGACGAGCAGGATGAACTGGTCGACTCCGTTGCCGAGCGCATTCAAACTCTCGGCGGCGTCAGCATCGCTATGGCCGCCGACGTTGCGGAGACCACCATCATTCCTCGCCCGCCCCGTGGCCGCGAAGAACTGCCTGTACAGCTTTCGCGCCTTCTCGAGGCCCACGAAGCCATTCTGAAGGAAGCGCGGGCATTTGCGCGCAATGCTGCGGACGCAGGAGACGACGGCACCAACGATTTGCTGGTCAGCGAGGTGATTCGCACCAACGAATTACAGGTGTGGTTCCTTGCGGAGCATCTCGTCGACACGCCCACCGTTCGCGCGGATAAAGCGAAGAGCGCCTCCGCGGGTCGCTAGCAAGTCGGCCGCGATATCTTCAATTCAACGCAGAATGCGAAACCGCGTTTCGGAGCGGAAGTGAACGGCTTCCGCTCCCGACGCCTTCCAAGAATCGCCAAACCTGCAAAGCTCGCCGAATTACATTTTGCCTGTTCCTTCGCGGTCCTTATAGACCACGTGTCCCTCGCGGTCGCACTCTTCTTGTTCGGCCTTGGTCATCGGAGTTGGTTTCTGGCCCGCCGGAACAGACATGCATCGCAAGTGATTCTCAAACGCGGGCGCCGAAAACACGAAGATCAGGCTGGCCGTCTCGCCGCCGGTGTTCTTCAAATTCACCCAGGTATACGCCGGAATGAACACCATCCCGCCCGCATGCAGATCGCGTTCCCGGTCCCCCAGCCGGACATGCACCATTCCGGTCTCGATATACACGATTTCATCCTGGCCCAAATGTTTGTGCGTCGGTATTTCGTCACCGGGAGCCATGTCTTCCGTTCCGAACACCAGATGTTGCGATCCGTTGTTTTTCGGGCTGACCTTCAGCGTGAATCCGCCCGGCGGTGGATCGCGCCAGACGCGCTGCTCGCCTTCATTTTTCTCCAGCAGCAGCGGTTTTGCTCCGCTCCCCAAGTTCTTGGCAGAACTGGTTTGCCCGGATGGCGTGGGAGAGATAGAGGCCGCAAGCAGCATTACCGCCGCCACTCCAAACACGGTTCCGATGATCCTCAGCTTCATGCGCACCTCCTCATGGTTTGGCGAGAAGTCTCTGCTTAATCGTGGCGGGAGTCAATGCGCTGCCATCGCTACGCCTGCTTTGTTTTTCTGGATTATTTTCTTGCCAGAGTGTGTGGACTTGCGGGCCTTACACCAGCTGAATTTCTTCTTCCAGCCTGATTCCGTATTTCTCGAACACACTTTCTTTTACCGCGGCGATCAAAAACTTCACGTCCGCCGCCGTTGCTCCGCCTAGGTTCACGATGAAGTTCGGATGCTTCGGAGAAACCATCGCGCCGCCGTGCTGCGTCCCTCGCAAGCCCGCCTCGGAAATCAGGTATGCCGTGGGCACCACGGGAAACGGGTCCACCTTGATCACTTTCGCAAATGCCGCGTGCCATATTTTCGGCACTAACTGCAGGTCCACGTTTTTGAACGTGCTTCCGATGTTCGGATACTCCATGGGATGCCGCTCCAGCCGGTAATCGATTTTTTCCTGGATTCCCGCCGCGATTTTCTGCGTGTCTCCCTTGTCCAGATTCAGCGTCGCGCGCAAAATAATCTCGCGCCCGTTCTTTTCCTTGAAGAGGCTGGAGCGGTACCCGAATTTGCAAGCCGCGTTCTCGCGCGTGATGTTTGTCAGAGTTTCCACGTCGAAGCTTTCCACGCTCAAGATGCGGTCCTTGATTTCTCCGCGAAATGCTCCGGCATTTCCGCGGATCGCGCCGCCAACCGTCCCCGGCAGTCCCCCGGCCCATTCGAGTCCGCTCAGCGAATGCTCGATCGTGAATTTCAGCAGGTCCCCAACCGACATTCCCGCGCCCACGGTCATGATCTGGTGATCTACACTGACCTGCATCACGCTGGGTTTCAGCACCACCCCGTTGAACCCGTCGTCGTCGATCAGCAGATTCGTGCCGCCGCCGAGCACGAAGAGCGGCAACCCTTGTTCGCGCGCAAAAAGCACGCCATTGCCAATTTCCTCTTCATTCGCGGCTTCGCAAAAATATCGCGCTGGCCCGCCGATGCGGTAATTGCTGTGCTCGGCGAGCGGTACTCCTTCCAAAATCTTCACGGTCGCGACTTCTATTCCCTTCGTCATTTCATTTCCAAGCCTCTAGGATACCTGCAAATTCAGTATGACCAAGCGCGATGAAAAAATGGTTGCTCGCGAAGCACTCCGTCAGGACGCGCGCCGCATCGAAATTCCCCGGCCCGCGCGCGCGAAATTGACTTTCATCCGGAGAAAGCACAGACTCCCCGCCAAGGAGGTGCGGTCATGACCAGGCGGTTATTCGCTGCCAGTTTGCTGTTCCTTTTCGCGGGGTCGCTCGGCCTTTCGGCGTCGCCCAACGGCGCGGCGCAAACCTGGAAGGGCTACGTCACCGATACCTACTGCGGCTTCCATCGCGTGAACAAAGCGCCGACGGCCACTTGCACGTTGAAGTGCGTGCAAGAGCAGCATGCCAAGTATGCTTTCTTCAATTTTGCGGATAAGAAGGTCTACATCCTGAATCCGCAGACCGAAGCCGCGAAATATGCCGGCCAGACCGTTGTCGTGAAAGGCGTCGTTGCCGGCAACGAGGAATTCGCTACGGAGAAGGGGCCGAGCGAGGGCGCAATCATCACCGCGTCTTCCATCACGCCCGAAGCTGGCAAGTAAACACGAACTGCCCAGCCTCGAGAGTTTTTAGTGTCTCCAGTTATCGCGCGCCGCGGTTTTCACGGTGAAATCACGTCCAGGTCGTTTGCCACCACAACCGTGCTGTGGAACGCCTGATGGATCTCCTCCACCATTTTCGTTTGGTCTGTGTTTCCCAGCGGCATGTAATGCCAGATGACCAGCAGCTTCGGCTTGGCTCTGGCCGCAATCTCTCCGAGTTGCGGCGCGGAAGTATGAAAAGATGAAAAGTACGCTGCACTGTCGGCATCGCCCGGCGTCCCCGAATAGGCTTCATGCACCAGCATGTCGCATCCGTTGCACGCTTCCACCAGGCTATCCACGGGACGCGTGTCGCCGGAAATGACAATCGATTTTCCGTCCGCGTCGAAGCGATACCCCAGCGCTTCTTTCCAGCTTCCATGCGCCACGGCAAACGCTGTGACTTTCACGTTCGCATCCTGATAAACCACGCCCGGCTGTATTTCGTGCACCACCACTTGGTGCCCGGTCGTTGTCTGGTGCTCCAGTCCTTCGATGCGAACCTGGATGTCTTCCGCGTACGCCTTTTCGATGTTATCAACCATCGCCTGCGTTCCCGCGGGGCCGTAAAGCTGCAACGGAACGGTGCGATGCATCACCCACGGCGTCAGAATCAGGTCCGGCACGCCTAGCGTGTGATCGGAATGCAAATGCGTGAGAAACGCGATGTCCAATTGGCTCGCCCACAGCGCCTTGATCCCGTTGCGATACGCTGCGGCCGCTTGCCTCACGATTCCTGTGCCCGCATCCACGATGTATGCCTTGCCGTTCGCCACAATCGCCAGCGAGGGTCCTTGCCGGTTCGGATCCGGCCGTGGCGTTCCTGTGCCCAGAAACACGACGAACACGCCGCGCGCGGCGTCAGCGCTGTTGCTTTGCTGCGCGCGTGCATAATTCGCCGCAAGCGACGCACAGCTCATGAGAAGGGAAATTGTAACGAGTGTCGAAGCCAGGTGAGGAAACTTAATCGTCTTCGCCAACCAGAATTGCCGCGGCCAGCACCGTGCTCCACAGCCCGCGCTTGTCGCCCACGGCCGACTGCGTGATGTTCATCGTGCGGACAATCTTATTCGAAATGCGGTAGACCTCTTTCTTCTCGTCCCACGACAAATCCGGATCGAACTCCACGTTCAGCGTCGTCGCCAGCATCTCCGCGGCAAGCTCTTCCGCATACTCGCCCGCAATTTCCTCCGGCTCGCCGAACGAATGGTGTTCGGAGAGATAGCCGTACATCGATTTGTCGCCCGGCAGCGCCACGCCCACCGACGCGGCGATCAATCGATGCGGTTCGCGCGTCTGATTTTCGCTGATCACCACGAACGCTACCTGCCCGGGCTTCAAATGCTTCAAGCCCTCGCTGCGCGAGATCAACTTGCAGTGTGGCGGAAAAATCGAGGACACGCGAACGATGTTGCAGGCAGCAATGCCCGCATTCCGCAGCGCGAGCTCGAAGCTCGAAAGCCGCTCCCGGTGCTTTCCTACGCCTTTTGTCAGAAAAATTTTTTTAGCGACGAACGCCATGAAGTGCCGGGCTGCGGTGCCTCCGTTTGGGAGCGTGGAAGATGAATCGCTCGCAAAAAGTAACAAGAAGCGAATACAGTGTCAATTCTTTTTCACGCTTGGCGTTACCTTTCGTCAGCGCTGCGTCGCCGCCGCATTTGCTCCTGCGCCGTGCTCCTGCTCCGCCGCCAGCGCCTGCTTCTCGATGGCCTCTCGCGCCGCATCCGGAACGATCCGCCAATGGCCGTCCGCGGCAGGGAACTGCTTTGTCTTTTCGAGATAGTCGATCAGCAGGTCGCGGACTTCTTTCGTGGAACGGTAAACGACCGGCAAATCCTTGTAGACGGAGTATCCGCCGCCTCCCGTGTCGCGATAATTGTTGATCGCCACGCGCAATTTTTGCGTCGGAGAAAGCGGCTCGCCGTGAAATTCGAGATTCGCAATCCTGTCGCCCACAGGTTTCGACAAATCCATCTCGTACGAAACGCCTTCCGCCGAATCCGCGTCGTACCCGGGCAATCGCATCCTCTTTCCCTCGGGCGCGGGCCATGCCGGATAGAAACTCGCGGCGTGTTCCAGCGCATCCTTCAATTGCGCGCCGGTCATGTCCACGGCGTAGAGCGTGTTTTCGTAGGGATAAATTCCGAACGCGTCGCGAATCGTCACCGTTCCCGCCGCCACATGCGTGCTCGGAATGAACATCGTCGCCATCGACACGTCCGCGTGCGCATATTGCATCTGCGCGCGCTGAATCGCATCCACCAGCGGCCCATCTTCATACCGCGCCAACGCGCCATCGAAGGCTTTATCCGTCGTGGCGATCGGCGTATTCAAATACGCTTCCACTTTTTCCTCGTAAGGTTCCAGCAGTTTCACAATTTCCGGATCTTGCGGAGTTTCCGCCGTCGGACGAATCGTTGTCGAAGTTTTCGACGCCACCGCCCATTTTCCCGAAGCATTGCGCTCCATCGTCACGTCCGCGCGCGCCAGCGACCCTCCCCAATTCTTCGCCTGCGCCATCAGCACGCCGTTCACGACCAGCTTCGGCATTTCCTCGTGCGTGTGTCCGTAGAACATCACGTCGATTCCCGGAACATTTTCCGCCAGCTCCCACGCCGCATTCTCGCCCGCGATCTGCACGCCGCCGGCGAACGGCTTCCCCGTTTCCGGATTGCGATCCAGCCCCGAATGCACAATCACCACCACCAAGTCCGACTTCGCGCGCACTTCGGGAATCACTCGCCGCGCGGCATCCACAATCGGCTCGAACGTATAGCCCGCGTAATGTGCGGGAATCTCCCACCGCGGCACGCCCGGCGTCACGAATCCCACGATGCCCACGCGAACGCCCGAAACTTTCTTGATGATGTACGGCTGGATATATCTCACGCCGCTCGAATAGGTCTCCTTCAGATTCGCTGCCAGCCACGGAAAATGCGATTCGCCTTTCGCCTTCCACATCTCCGCTTCGCCAAAATTGAACTCATGATTTCCCACGGCCATCGCGTCATAGTGCATCGCGTTGAACGCTGCAATTTCCGGATTCGGCACGCTCGTGTCTTTCACCGCAAAATAGTACGCGAACGGCGTCCCCTCGGTCGTATCTCCGCAATCGACCAGCAAAGCCGTCGGCGTCGTCTCGCGAATCTGGCGCACCAGCGTTGCGATTTTCGCCAATCCTTCGTTTGTCGGCCGGTTCGTCAACTCGTTCAGCGCCAGTAAGTGTCCGTGGGAGTCCGTCGTGCTCAGCAGCGTGAGCGTGACGCTGGTTTGTTCTCCTTGCGCTGCGCCGCGCGAATCAGCGTGTCTTGCCGAAATGCAGCACAGCAGCAGCAGGGAACCGATGTAGGCCAAAAATCTTCGCGCAGGTATCATAGCCCGAAAAGTATCTCACAAACTTGCTTCGGACTCAGGTCTCTCGCGGAGAAATTCGGATAGTCGTGCGGAACTTCGGAATTATTCTTGCCACAGAGGCATCGCGGGCGCCAACAGATCGCTGATCGACACCAGTTGCTTCAGGTCATGCTGCGAAAAATCCTTTGCGCCCTTCGCCATTTTCGCTTTGCGCGAAACCTGCAACACACCCAACACCTTGTTCCCGGTCGCAATCGGCGCGCTCATGATTTTCTGTATGGGCTCGTGGCGCTCTTCGCTCAGCCTTACTCCCTCGAAAACTGAAGCATGCGGCACAATGTTGAAGTGATTGACGATCTCCGCTCGGCGTTCTCTCACCGTGCGCACGGCCAGCGCCGAAGTGCTGGTCATCGGTATCTGCCCCACCGTTTGCAATTGCTCCGGAACGCGGAAGCGCAAAAACTTTGCGTCCTCCGTCAGCGCCAGCACGGCTACTTCGTCTGGGTGAACGGAAAAAACGTGCCCCACCGCCTCCGCAATCTTCGCCAGGTGCGCGGCGTCGAGCTGCGTCCCTCGTTGGACAAGCCCGTTGATCAGTGTCGCGACTTCGGCAAGCGCGGACGCAGGCATGTGAAAAAGTCTATCACACGCATCTTCCGCCAAATCTTCCGCGCATTTTGGTGTGTAGCCGTCTTGCAAACACTTTGGCCGCTGTCTATACTGGAGCGTTTTAGAGACACGCGTAACGGCCGGCAGATTCGCTGCGAACTGCTTTATGTTCCCGCAGAAACTTTTTCGGAGAGTGGATGGAGACCGCGGCGTCGAAACCTGACTCCAGTTATTTCTGGGACAAACTGCATTCTCTTAGCGGCATCATTCCCATTGGCGCATTTCTCGCCGAGCATTTCTGGTCTAACAGCTACGCGCTCGTCAGCCCGGAACGTTACAACGCCACCGCCGCCGGCCTTGAGCAAATCCCCTGGCGCGTTCCGGTGGAATTTCTGTTCATCTGGCTGCCCATTGCCTTCCACGGCTGCTACGGCCTTTGGATCTGGTGGCGCGGAAAGACCAACGTCTGGGCCCATCCCTGGATGGCCAACTGGCTCTACACGCTCCAGCGCTGGACCGGCATCATCGCCTTCCCCTACATCATCTGGCACGTCTGGCTCGAACGCTTCGCCACGCATGGCCGCACCACCTACGCAGGCGTCGCCCACGATTTCGCCAATCCTTATTACGCCGTCTTTTACATCATCGGAATCCTCGCCGCGTCGTTTCATTTCGGCAACGGCATTTGGAACTTTTGCTGCAAATGGGGCATCGCCGTCACGCCGCGCGCCCAGCGCGCCGCAGGCTGGTTCGGCGCGCTTGTCGGCGTCGCATTCGGCGTCGCCGGACTCCTGATCGTCGCCGGATTTCTTTACAACTGGCATCCGTTCAGCGGATACCTCTGATCGAATTTATGAGAGAACCAAAAATCATCGTCGTCGGTGGCGGCCTCGCGGGACTGATGGCCACCATTCGCATCGCCGAGTCCGGCGTGCCCGTCCAGCTTTTTTCCGTGGTGCCGGTCAAGCGCTCCCACTCCGTTTGCGCGCAAGGCGGCATCAACGCCGCCAAAAATCTGAAAGGCGAAGGCGACTCCACCTGGATCCACTTCGACGACACCGTGTACGGCGGCGATTTCCTCGCCAATCAGCCCATCGTCAAAGGCATGTGCGAAGCCGCTCCCGCCATCATTGACCTCCTCGACCGCATGGGCGTCATGTTCAACCGTACGCCCGAAGGCCTGCTCGATTTTCGCCGCTTCGGCGGCACTCTCTACCATCGCACCGCCTTCGCGGGAGCCACCACCGGCCAGCAGCTCCTCTACGCTCTCGACGAGCAAGTCCGCCGCTTTGAAGCCGAAGACAAAGTCCACAAATTCGAAGGCTGGACGTTTCTCTCTGCGGTCATCGACGAATCCCGCGTCTGCTGCGGCATCTGCGCCATGGACCTTCGCACCATGGAAGTCCGCACCTTTCCTGCCGACGCCGTGATTTTCTGCACCGGCGGCATCGGCGCAATTTTCCGTCAAACTACAAATTCCGTTGCTTGCACCGGCATGGCGCAATCCGCGCTCTTCCAGCAAGGCGTTTATTACGCCAACGGCGAATTCATTCAGGTCCATCCCACCGCCATTCCCGGCGAAGACAAATGCCGCCTCATGAGCGAGTCTCTTCGCGGCGAAGGCGGCCGCGTCTGGGTCCCGCGAAAAGCCGGAGACAATCGTCCCGCGCGCTCCATTCCCGAAAAGGAGCGCTTCTATTTTCTCGAGGAGTGGTATCCCAAATACGGCAATCTCGTCCCGCGCGACGTCGCCACCCGCGCCATTTACAAAATTGTCTTCGAAGAAAAACTCAGCCTGCCCGGCATGAACGCCGTCTATCTCGACCTCACCCATCTCCCGCGCGAAATGCTCGACCGCAAGCTCGAAGGCGTGCTCGAAATTTATCAGAAGTTCGTCGGGCCCGATCCTCGCGAAGAGCCCATGAAGGTTTTTCCTGCGATGCATTACACCATGGGCGGCCTGTGGGTCGATAACGAACGCCAAGCCACGAACATTCCCGGAATTTTCGCCGCCGGCGAATGCGAGTATCAATATCACGGCGCCAATCGCCTCGGCGCCAATTCGCTCGTCTCCTGCATCTACGGCGGCATGATCGCCGGCCCCAGCGCCGTCAAATACGCGCGCAATCTCGAAAAGGGCTGCGAAAGCGTCCCTTCCGCCATCTACGATGGCGAGCGCTCCCGCCAGCAGGAAGCCAACGACAGTTTGCTCCACAGTCAGGGAACCGAGAATCCCATGACCATTTGGAAAGAGCTCGGCGACGTGATGGTCGAGCACGTCACCGTCGTCCGCTTGAACGCCAATCTCGAAAAGGCCCTGCGCAAACTCGACGAGCTCACCGATCGTTTCAGCCGCGTCAATCTCGCCGACCGCACCCAATGGTCCAATCAAACTTTGCAGTTCACGCGCGAGCTCGGCAACATGCTCATTCTTTCTAAAGTCATCGCTCTCGGCGCTCTCGCCCGCAACGAAACTCGCGGCGCTCACTACAAACCCGAATTTCCCGAGCGCGACGACAAGAATTGGCTCAAGACCACCAAGGCCAGCTACAACGGCGGCAAAATCAAGCTCGAATACGAGCCCGTGGACATTTCACTTCTGCCGCCCCGGCCCAGGAAGTACTAGCAGTTCGTTGTTGCATTTGTAGCGCCGGCCTTCAGGCCGGCAGTTCTTGTTGTCATTCCAAGCCCAGCCGCGCCTTTTGCGGATGGTGGCGCGGAATCTGCTGTTGCTTTTCTGTTAGCATGAAATGAGGGCCCCATGCCTGAAAACACATTCATCGTTCGCATCAAACGCCAAGCCGCTCCCCACGAAGCCGTGCGCTGGCAAGAATTCGAAATTCGCTATCGCCCGCACATGAACGTCATCACCTGCCTGCGCGACATCGCCGAAAAGCCCGTCACCCAAGATGGCAACGGCACCACCCCTGTTACCTACGACGCGAATTGCCTCGAAGAAATCTGCGGCGCCTGCGCCATGCTCATCAACGGCTATCCGCGCCAGGCTTGCTCCGCCCTCGTCGACAATCTCGAAAAGCCCATCCGCCTCGAGCCGCTCACGAAATTTCCTCTCGTGCGCGACCTCCAAGTCGATCGCTCCATCATGTTCGAAAATCTCAAACGCATGCAGTGCTGGGTTCCCATCGACGGCACCTATGCCATCGGCCCCGGCCCGCGCATGTCGCCCGAGGAGCAGCAGGTCGGCTACCCGCTCGCGCGCTGCATCACCTGCGGCAATTGTCTCGAAGCCTGCCCCAAAGTGAATTCGCACACCCAATTCATCGGCGCGGCCATCATCAATCAAGTTCGTCTTTTCAACATGCATCCCACCGGCGAAATGCATTCGCGCGCCCGCCTCGAAGCCATGATGGGCCCCGGCGGCATTCAGGATTGCGACAACGCCCAGAATTGCGTCAAAGTTTGCCCCAAGAGCATTCCGCTCACCGAATCCAACAACGAAATCAATCGCCAGGTCCTCAAGCACGCCGTCTGGGACTGGCTCAACTGGTCCGAAGGCCCCACGAAACGCGATGACGAATGGAAACGCCTTGGCATTCAAAAATAGTTCCTCGTCACCCGCCGAAAAGCCGAAAATTGTCATTCCGAGCGAGTCCCGATCGTTTTTATCGGGACGACGAGGAATCTGCTTTTGCTTCTCCTAATGCAATCGGAGATGAATTATCCTTTGCCCGCATCGCGCCTCTGCGCGTTATAGGGCCCTGCTTGCTGCCTCCGACGGGCGGAGATTCACGGACTGGAAGAGATGAGACTTCGCACAAAAGCAATCCTGATGAATGCCGTGATAGTTCTCACCCTTCTTGTTGAATCGCATTTTTATCCCAATCTGGCTATTGTTATTGCGGCAGCGATATTGCTCCCGGTTGCGAACCTGCCGCTCTTCATCAAGAGTCGGAGAGTACGATGAATGGAAACGCCTTGGTATTCAAAAATAGTTCTTCCTCTCGACCTGAAAAGCTAGGCTTTGTCATTCCGAGCGAGGATGCGACCAGCATCCGACGAGGAATCTGCAGTTCGCATTTGAATTGCACCGCGAGATTTTCTTTGCCGCCATCGCGCCTCTGCGTTACTCTTTCCCGCCGGAGGAAGCCTCATCCATGCGCAATCTTGCTTGCACCGCATGCAGCCTGTTGTTCCTGGCGTTCCCGTTGATCGTGTCCGCGCAAACCGTGAAGCCAGTGAAAATCTCCGCCCACGCCCGCGCCTTGCATTTCGGCTCCATCGTCATCGACACCCATGACGACACCACCCAGCGCCTCATGGACCCGCACTTCAATCTCGACGCGCGCCACACCGACGGCAACATCGACATTCCGCGCATGAAACAGGGCGGCCTCGACGGCATTTTCTTCTCCATCTACATGCCCGGCACCATCACCGGTCCCATCGCCGTCCAAAAGGCCCTCGACCAGATCGCCGCCGTGCGCGAACAGGCCCGCCTTCATCCGAACGACATCATGCTCGCGCGCACCGCCGCCGACGTCCGCCGCGCCTTCGCCGAACACAAAATCGCCGCGCTCATGGGCGTCGAAGGTGGCCACATGATCAATGACGATCTCGCCGTCCTCGACACCTTCGCCGCCCTCGGCGTTCGCTACATGACCCTCACCCACATGGTCAACACCGATTGGGCCGATTCCTCCACCGACAAGCCGGCGCACAACGGCCTCACCGATTTTGGCAAGCAAGTCGTCCTGCGCATGAATCGCGACGGCATCATGGTCGACATCTCCCACACCGCCGACAAAACTTTTTACGACGCCCTCGCCGTCAGCAAAGCGCCGCTCATCGCCTCGCACTCCTCTTGCCGCGCTCTTTGCGGCGCCGCGCGCAACATGACCGACGACATGATCAAGGCCCTCGCCGCGAAAGGCGGCGTCATCCAAATCAATTATCACGTCGGCTTTCTCAGCCAGGAATACGCTGACTTCGTGAAAGCGCATCCCGAAATCATGAAAAAGATGAATGACGAAGTCGCGCAGAAGTGCGGCAAGGACAACGAAGCCTGCAGCATCATGACCGAAGACGAGCTTGTTCACAAAATGATGCTCGATGGCGCCCTTCCGCGCGTCAACTGGACTCTCATCGTCGACCACATCGACCACGCCGTGAAAATCGCCGGCGTCGACCACGTTGGCCTCGGCTCCGACTACGACGGCTCCGACATGCCCATCGGCATGGAGGACGTGACGCACCTGCCGCAGATCACCCAGGCGCTCCTCGACCGCGGCTACTCCGACGCCGACATCAAGAAAATTCTCGGCGAGAACACCCTGCGCGTCATGGCCGAATGCGAGCGCGTCAGCCGCGAAATGCAATCCCAGCCATGATTTTGTACTGTCATCCTGAGCCTGCCTGCCGCAGGCGGACGCAGTGGCAACGGCAAACAGAGAAAGGCGAGGAGCGCTGACAGAGAGCCGCACGACTATTGCGGGAGACCCGTTTTATAGAGAATGGCTTTGCGGCGCGGGTCAGGGCTGTAGGGGTCGTATACTGGAGCGCCTTTACATCGATAACTGCTTGCCTTTAACAGTGGAATTATTTCGTCAGCTTGCCTTTTTCATTCTGAGCTGCAAGCCCATATCGTATTGCCGCTTCAAGCGTATCGATGTTTATATCCTTTAGAGCTTTAAACCGAATGCAATATCCGGTCACGCTCGCCTTGCCTAGTTTTTTTCCATACGTTTTGGCTAAGTACTTCTTATCTTTGAGACCAAGAATATAGACAGAGATTCCGGTTTTGTTTCCGCTCACGCCAATTTGAAAAAGCTCTCTACTTTTTCCATTGGCATATTCTATTGTGTGAAATCCATATCCAATCGTAGGGTTGGAAACAGTATGATTTTTGCTGTCTTTACCATCGGAGAACCATAATTTGCATTCTGGTGACACTTGAAGTGTGAGCCGATGCAACTCTCGCATGTCACTGCGTTTTGGCTCTGGTTGGCTGGTAATATACTTCTTGATTTGTTCTTGCACGTTCATATGTTCTGCTCCCCAGTTGCGCGCACGAGATTATACGACGTTTAATCCTTTTGAACCGCTCCCATTCTCTGTCACACCGGATACGAGAGGTTTTGGATCACCTTCTCCCCCTTGCAAGGCCGGGCGGCCCTGACCGTTGAGGTCACTCGACCGCGAGGGCGCCCGCAAGCCATTGTTGCGTGCGGGCTTTTCAGAATTCCGAAAGGCTTGAAATGTGTGGAGCGCCGAGAAGCGGGCGGAGGGGCTGGAGTACATGCATGCCAAGCCGAGTTCACATTCCGGACGCATTGCCGGCAGCGGTTACCGGACATTCCTTTCCGCACGGATCGAATGTCCCGTTATCCGACTTAACTGACAGGAGTCGCGCGGGAGACTGCAACGGCGGCGGCCCGAGTGCGATGCATCCAGAAAGCGCCGACTGTGACGGCCAGCGCGATAGGTAGAAATGTCAGGCCATCGCGAATCAATGCTCCTGGCCCGACTTCCTCGTCAGTCCCGATTCCGCATCCACACTTGATTTTCAGACCTTTGTGCCAAGCCCACGCCATGGCAGTCATGAACACACAAAACGCGAGCACTGACAAAACGGACGAGAAACGCAAGCCAATACCCGAAACGACCCAGAGGCCAAGAAATAACTCAAAGAACGGCAACACGTGCGCGAGCGTGTTAACAGCCCACGGCGGGAGTATTTGATGGGCATCCACTGTCATCGCGAACATCGAAAGCGAGATTTTGACCGAGGTCGCTGACCACGGCATGGCGACCTGTGGCTTCAGCTTGTTATAGCCCGCGACGAGAAACATCGTCCCGAGCGTCAGCCGCGCGACCAACAGAAGAACGTTTCCCCACTTGTTGCGAGTGTTCGCGCTCATAGCGTTTTACCGAACGGCTAATCCATGAACTGCTGAGTTGTAAAGGCCAGCTCCTGATTAACGCCGTTATCGTAAACGAAGTCTTTGCCCTTTCCTGAATCGCCTTGACACTTGCAAGCCCGTGCATTAGTCTCCGCTCCGTTGCCCGAAGCTTCCTGCGGCGCTCCGCCGCATTAACGAAAATTTGTTTCGACATTTGCCCCTTTTCCGAGGGAGGCCGCCGTGAAAATGCGTTCTTTTGCTCTTTCCGTGACGTTCGCGCTGTGCGCTATCTCCATCATCTCTTTGTCCGCGCCGCTTTTTTCTCAAGCCCCGCAGCCTGCGGGTCAGGTCTCGCAACTAATTCCCGCCGTTAGCATCGACCGCGGCAGCCAGCGCCTCGTCGCCGAGGCGCAAGCCCTGGTCTTTTGGAACGATCTCGTCGCCACCCAGCCCATGGGCCGCGCGCGCATCGCTCTTGGCGACGGCTCCATTCTCAACGTCGGGTCGAATTCCAGCCTCCGCGTCATTCAGCATGACGCCTCCGCGCAGCAGACTCATCTTGAACTCGGCTATGGCCGCGTCCGCGCCAAAGTCGTGCCGCTCGCTCGTTCCGGCGCCGCGTTTGAAATCAAAACGCCTGTCGCTACCGCTGGCGTCGTCGGCACCGATTTCTTTCTGCAGCAGGGCCAGGGCGCTCCGCCACCGGCCAAAATTGACGTCGCCGTTCTGCCATTTTCCGCTGCATCTTCCACTCCGCTTTCCGACGCCAACACCGAAGCCCTTGCCAAGCAGCTCGGCTCGCAGCTCGGACAATCCGGCCAAGTCACCTCCGCCATGATTTCGCCTCCTGCCGGCGCCGCCGCGCCCATCGGCCCTCAAGCCGCCGCGCAATCCGGCCAAGCCACCAACGCTACAATCGTTCTTGTGCCTGTGATCCAGCAGGCTCAGGCCAAGGAATCCACGCACGGCCTCGGCGGCCTCAGCCGTTTCCATGTTCCCGGAGCGGGCAGTGGCCAGCTCAAACATGTCGACGCAGACGTGGACTTGCAAGTCCAAGTGATCCGCAGCGCCGATGGCAGCGTCCTCAAAACCATCGACGCCTCCTCGAAAAAAGGTTTCAACAACGTGAACGTCAACGCGGAAGGCTACACCACCAATATGGGCTCCGCCGACGTGAATAGTCCCGATTTCCAAAAATCCCCGCTCGGTCAGACCCTCGCCGACGCCATGGCAAGTCTCGTTTCGCAAGTCCAGTCGCAAGCCTCCGACGCCCTCAAGCAAGCCGCCGCTTCCGCGCCCGCCGCTCCCGCGTTCGATAACAGCGTCGCCACCGTCATCGATTTCGAAGGCTCCGTCCGCTTCTGCAATCTGCAACAGCAATGCGTCACCGTCGGCCCGGGAATGATGTCCACCATCCACGCGGGCCAGCCGCCCGACCCGCCGCATTCCGCCGACTCTTCCTTCGTTGCCGACGCGCAGCAGAGCACCGAAGTCGGCGCCGCGCCCGCTTCCGCACCAGCCGAAGCCGCTTCCACAGCTCCGCCCCCGGGCGCTCCCGTTTCATCGCCTTCCGTCGCCTGCGGAGTTCCCTCCGGCAAAGCCTTACCGCAAGCCGGCACCGCCTCCGCCGCAACGGGCTGGGATTTTGTCGGTCGCTCTTTTGCCGCCACCATGGTCATGACCACGAAGGGCCGCGTCAGCCAAATGCGTTACTACGCCATGTCCGGCGCTCTCCGTATGGAAATGTCCGAGAACACCGGCAAAGGCGGACAAATGATCATGATCATGCGCACCGATTGCCGGTTGATGTGGACGATCATGCCTGAGCAGCAAATGTACATGGAAATCAATCTCGCGAATTTCACGCGCGGCGGCGGCGCTTCGTCCAGCTCGCAAAACATCGCCAATGCCGCCCGCATGCCCGACGCCAAAATCGACCGCCAGAGCCTCGGCTCCGAGCAGGTCGGTCAATATATGTGCGACAAGTACCGCGTCACCGTCACAACCGACAAAGGGACCTACGTCGGTACCATGTGGGCCGCTCGCGAGTTGAAGGGTTTTCCCGTCAAATGGCTGGATGACAAAACAGGCATGACCATGGAGTTTCGCGACATCGATCTCGGCCCGCAGAATCCGTCACTCTTCGTCCCGCCATCCGGCTATCGCAAAATGACTATGCCCGGCATGGGCCGCCAATGATTGTTCTGTGGCACTTCCCGCCACTATAGATTTTGCTTTTTTTTCTCGTACCAGCTAGTCTTTCGAGCCTGGCTCTGACGAATCGCCCGCAGCCGCGTCGGAGCCGCGAACAGCAATTTTCCATCTTTCAGGAGGGGTAATGAGACTTGTTGGAATCGGCGCACTTTCACCGGCTCTGGTCCTGATTTGTGCCATGACGTCGCCAATTCTTTCGGCCCAGACCAGCACCACCCAAAAAACGACCCCAAGGAGAACTATGTCCACCACCGGTTCGCTTTTGCATCCCGCGTCGCTGCACGCCACCGCGCCCGCCGTTTATCACGTGCGCTTTCGCACCACCAAGGGCGATTTCACCATCGAAGTCACCCGCGCCTGGGCCCCCAACGGCGCCGACCGTTTTTATAATCTCGTCGAACATCATTTTTATGACGACGCGACTCTCTTCCGCGTCGTGCCCAAGTTCGTCGTGCAGTTCGGCATTCCCGCCGACCCGCGCTACGGCAAAATTTGGACCAACGCCAATATCAAGGACGATCCCGTAAAAGAAAGCAATCTTCCCGGCTACGTGACTTACGCGCAATCGTCCGCGCCGAATTCGCGCAGCACTCAAGTGTTTATCAATTTCGGCGATAATTCGCGTCTGGATGCGATGAACTTTGCCCCATTCGGCAAGGTGACCGAAGGGATGGCCGTCGTTGAATCCTTCTACGGCGGTTACGCGGACCAGCCAACGGGCCTTCAGGATCGCATCACCAACGAAGGCAACGCCTTCCTCGAGAAAAATTTCCCGAAGCTCGACAAAATCATCACCGCTCGCGTCGTTCCCGCTGCGCCCGCGCACCCCGCCGCGCACACGCCGCCGCACCCCTCATCACACTAACGCGGCATTTTCGCAGGGGCGGGGCTTGCCCCGCCCGCGCGACTCACCCGAGTCGCGTCGCCTCGGCCTTGCCTTTGTAGCGCAGATCTTCGCGCCTTTCGAAGGTCTGCGGCTGTTGCCTGCGCTCACCGCCTCGCCCGCGCGCGGAAATACCCCACCCAGCTCACCACCGCTCCTAGCCAGATGACCACCGCCTCCGGGATGTTATTGTTCAGCCCCGGCGCATGGGGGAAGATCAGGTGCAAGCCGAAGTGCAACGGCAGCAGCGTAAGAAAGATCGCGACCATCAGGGAAACGGTGCGCCGGCTCGGCCGCGCGAAATAAAAGACCCAAAAGAGCGCTCCCAGGATCCAGTAAAGCGCCGCGTCCCACGGGGCATTGCGCGCCATCATCCAGGCCATGTGCCCATTGGCAATAACGAATGACAACGGAGCCAGCATGAAGAATAGCGCCAGGCCGAAGTACCACTTGCGCCGTTGCAATGCGCATCGAACGCTCTCCAGGTCGCGCTTCTCTCGTTCCGCATCGGGCGCCATCCGCGACGTCCCCCGCAGAGCCTCCAGCGGCGTTGCCGCGCTGCGCGCCACGCGCTCAAAATCGGGATCGCCCCGGAAATAATCCTCCACCAGGCTCCGCGTGTCGGCGCTGGCCTCGCCCGAAAAATAAACGGGTAGCAAATCGGTGACTACTTCACGGCTGATACTCATGTTTTTCCTCCTGCAACCGGAATCGTTGCCTGCAACGGCTGCCTCGCCTGCATCAACTTCGCCCGCGCGCGATGCACTTTCACTTTGGCCGTCGTCACGGGAATTTCCAAAGCGACTGCAATTTCTTCGTACGGCATTTCGTCGAACGCCCTCATCAGCAGCACCGTGCGGTCGATCTCCGGCAGCTCTTGCAACGCCGCCAGCACCGCATCCACTTCTGCTCTTTGTTCCATGTGCGTCTGGGCGCTGATGTGTGCGTCGGGCATTCTCTCATCCATCTCCGTGTGCCGCGCCGCGCGCCGGTGTAAATCGACGTACGCATTTCGCGCGATGGCGTACAGGTAGGATTTCACCGTCAGCTCGCGAATCTTCTCCCGTGCCAGCCACGCGCGCACAAACGTATCCGAGGTGATTTCATCCGCCATCACCGGATCTCCGCACAGATACAGGGCAAATCTGCGGACGTCCGGCGCATACCGCTCGTAGAGGCTCGTGACGTCTATCATTCCAGTTGCCACACAGGTTACGCGCGAACCGCCAAAAGGTTACAGCAAGGAGGATAAGGGCACCGCAGCCCTATCCGCGATTTGCTTTGTAGCGGTTGCCTTCACGCCGCCGCGTCCAATTCAATTGCGCCTCGCCCTCGCTCCTGCTGTACAATTCGCGCAAGGCCCGCATTCGGACGCAGCCTCGCGATCGGAGGTCATATGAAAGTCAAAGTGTTCAGAAACATCCTTCTGTGGGGCGTCGCCACCTTGTTTGCGGCTATTGGAACGGCCTATGCGGCTCCAGGCGGCGTTTTCATGGGCACTTGGCAGTTAAGCGAAGCGAAATCCAAACTCCCCGCCGGTGCATTGAAAGTTTTCACGATCACCTACACGGCATCCGGCGATAACATAACTTGCACTTTGACTGGAACTGACGGGAGCGGTCAGCCGTTCCAGAGTTCCTGGACCGGTAAATTCGACGGCAAACCCTACGCCGTCACCAACAGCTCCCCGGGGCCCACCGACTTGCGTTTGTACCGGCTCATCAGCTCGCACATTCTTTCCGGCACGGAAATCGTGGCGGGTAAAGTGGCCGACCGCGGGCGACTCGTCGTATCCGAAGATGGAAAGACCCTCACCGTTACCTTCCACCACACCGGCGCGGACGGCCCGGCGATCACCAGAACCACTTTTTACGACAAACAATAATCAATGGAGGATCAACATTGGCCAATCTAAGGGGCGTTTTGTTGATGCGGTTTCTTCCTGAGCGGACGCAGATCGGACTCGCCGTATTGCGCATTTGGACAGGCGCGACTCTGTTTTTGCGCCACGGGTGGGAAAAGCAACCGGCACACTGGGCGCACTTCATGGCTCACTTTCCCAACCCCATCGGGATAGGGCCGCATGCTTCGTTCCTTATCGCCTTCCTCTCGGACTTTGTTTGCGGGATTCTTCTGATTATCGGCTTCGGGACTCGATGGGCCGCTGCCTTCTGTTTCGCGAACATCTTCGTCGCCTGGGCCGCCGTGCATCACTTCTCATTTCTGGGCAAAGGTCCTGGCAGCGATCACGGGGAATTGATCGTGCTTTATTTGGGAGCGTTGCTAACGCTGCTTATTGCCGGCCCCGGCACAGCCTGCATCGACCGCATTCTTGCTCGGGAGTCACAATCCCCAGATATCTAACCCCCATGCGAGGATTCGTCGTTAGAGGTTGGAAAATCTGCCTTCACCTGCCGGATTTTCCCTGAGAGGTCGTAGCGTAAACGTAGACGATACCGTACTGGTCCAGGATCGCGTGACTATCCTTGATCAGCCAAGCGAACTGTTCCCTGGCGGTTCCTCTCTCGAATGTTGTGTCGTAATGAAGCGTAACGGTCGGCGGGCTCACGGCTACATTCTCAAGAGTCAGAGTAGAACCCTTCACGTTCCCAAGTCTTCGATGTATATCCTGTAAGAGCTTCACATAGTCCGACTCGCTCTTTGTTGATCGAACCCTCGCGTCTGCTGATTCGTAAATCGCGCGATACTGTTCCGAATTAAGCTGTGAATGAAAGAAGTTCACCGCGCGCTCAGCCAGTTTCGAATTCGCGCAGCCCGACAGAAACACACAGCTTGCAATCAGCGGCGCCAGGATACGGAGTCTTGACCAAACCGATCGGGTTTGAGAGCGACATCTCACCATCTTCGGCGGCTCATTTGCGCTGTCCTTGTTTCGCTGCAGGTCTCAGGAAATACACAACAATGTCTTTTTTTGTTTCTTCCGCTTTGCGCCGTCTTGCGCGCAAAGTTTTCTCTCCGGTCGCTTGCGCCCGCCGCGCCTCACAGCCCCAGTATTCCCACCAGCTCCCTTACCGACGCCGCCGACTTCTCCAGCGCCGCCACAGCGGCACCGGCTGTCATTCCGAGCGAGGATGCGACCGTTCGAAAATTAAACCATCCCACGATTGCTGTCAAAATTGCAGTCTGTCTCGTTCTTTTCTGGCTTCTTAGGCGGGTATTCGCCTGAGACGTAGCCCTTTCTTAGCAGGGCGTCTAGCGGCTTGCATTTCGCCTTCATCAAGAAGTACTGTTCAGCGCCGTCCAGGCGGCTAAAGAGTCCATGTAGTCTCTCCAGTGGATGATCTTTCTGTTCTCAATGGTGATGACCGAGATGAGCCTGTTGTCATAGGGCGCACCGCTAGAGAGAATCCTTCCGTGCACTTCGTACTCAAGGATCACGACGCGCCTATCCGGAGAGCGATGCACAACAAGCGCATCGCCGGAGTGAAGCTTAATCGTCTTGCCGTATCCGGAGAGACTGGCCATCAGATTGTCTCGTCCGCGAATCGTCACAGGCCAACCCGGGAAGTGGTAGCGGGACTCGAAGATTGCGGCATCTGCAAATGAATCGAAATAGTGTTCCCCATCCACCAGCCCGCTCAGGCCCTTGTGGACGACTTCGAAGAATGGATTCAGAGCCTCAAAAACCGCGTACTTGGCCTTTTTCATAAACAACTCCTTAATGTCCGATCTAGGCGTCTGAGGCACTGCGAACCTAATTTTTTCAAACTGACCCGCTACCCAGAACTCGCCGACGTAGTGTCCGCAGTGAGCTTCTGGTAAGCTCCCTCGTCATGGCCTCCGCGCAAATCTGGTTGGAAGTACTCTCATATATGTAAGCAAGCCGGAATGAACATTCTTCTATTTTGCGCCGTCTTGTGCGCGAAGTTTTCACCCCGGTCGCTTGCGCCCGCCGCGCCTCACAGCTCCAGTATCCCCACCAGCTCCCTCACCGACGCCGCCGACTTCCCCAGCGCCGCCGAGAAAAAAACTTGTCATTCCGAACCCGGTCCCCTGCCTGTCGCGAACGGCGTGAGGAATCTGCCGTGCATTTTCTTTCCGGCTTTTCGGTCCATTGACGCAAACGCAACCCTTTGACCCTCTGTCTCCGGCTTACAGGATCACAATAATATGTCTCCTCGTGTTTTTTTCACTTTGCTTCGCCCTGTGCGCCAAACCTTCACTTCGCTTGTGCACCAAGATCGACATAGCTACAAGAGTCGAGTCCACGCGGTTTCATGTGTACCTGCAAGACCCGCTTTTTCTTTTGGTGTTTCACTACCCGTAGCCGAACGTTTGCAGCACACAAATGGTCAACCTTTACAACTAGCCGATACCGTCCGGGCGGGACACTTTGCAGAGAGAACTTGCCGTTTGCATCGCTTTCCATGGCCGCAACTATTTTGTGATCCTTCTCCGTGAAAATGCCTACGCACGCTTGCGGGACTGCACCCGCCGGGTCCGTGACTACCCCTTTCAGTTCCCGAACGATCAGCGGACCATAATTAACCTGATTGTTATCTTCATATCCCGCTATGCACGGCAAATTTCGCTCTTGCTGTGCGAACAACGGCTCGGCCAGGAGCGTCGTCGCGAAAATCAGTAGAGCTCGTTCTCGGATCCTCATTAATTCTTCCGCTTTGCGCCGTCTTGCGCGCAAGGTCTTCGCTTCGAGAATACTCGCGTTCGCCTACAGCCCCAAAATCCCCACCAGTTCTCGCACCGACGCCGCCGACTTTTCCAGCGCCGCTTTTTCCTCCGTCGTCAGCTTGATCTCGATAATCTGCTCGATGCCTCGCGCGCTCAGCTTGCACGGCACGCCCACAAACAGCCCGGTGATCCCGTACTCGCCTTCCAAATACGCCGCGCACGGCATGATTTTCTTCTTGTCCATCAGGATCGCCTCGCACATCGCAAACGCCGCCGCCGAAGGCGCGTAGTACGCCGACCCGGTCTTCAGGTAATTCACAATTTCGCCGCCGCCTTTGCGCGTGCGCTGCACAATCGCGTCAACGCGCTCCTTCGGCAGCAAATCCGGCAGCGGAATTCCCGCCACCGTCGAATACCGCGGCAGCGGCACCATGTCGTCGCCGTGCCCGCCCAGCACGAAGCACGAAATATTCTCCACCGAAACTTTCAGTTCCATCGACACGAACGCCGCCATCCGCGCCGAGTCCAGCACCCCCGCCATTCCCATCACGCGCGTCTTCGGAAACCCGCTGATCTTGAACGCCGCCTGCGTCATCACGTCCAGCGGATTCGTCACCGTAATCAAAATCGCTTCCGGCGAAAGCTTCGCAATCGGTTCCACCACGCCTTTGATCACGTCGTAATTCGCCTTCAACAAATCGTCGCGGCTCATTCCCGCCTTGCGCGGAAATCCCGCGGTCACCACCACAATGTCGCTGTTCGCCGTCTCTTTGTAGTCTCCCGTCGCCGTCGAAATTCCCACCGCCGAAACGCTCGATCCCGAAATCGACGCCGATTCCAGCATGTCCAGCGCTTTTCCCGTCGGCACGCCTTCCAAAATGTCCGTCAACACCACGTCCGCCAGCCCCGAGTCGACCAGCCGCTGCGCCGTCGTCGACCCCACGAACCCGCCGCCCACCACCGTCACTTTTTTCCTCATGAGTGCGCTCCTGAATTGGTTATTTGCTTTTGTAGCGCCGGCCTTTCGCCGGCATTAGCTTTTGGAG
>JBAPRL010000024.1:0-3331 GCA_049281095.1 Candidatus Acidiferrales bacterium | reverse complement strand
GGGAAGACGCGCCGGGGGAAAAGCGGTTGGTGGCCTATGTGGTCGCTGAGTCCACGGTTGAGGAGTTGCGTGGCTTTCTGAAAGAGCAGTTGCCTGAGCATATGGTGCCGGCGGTCTTCGTGCTGCTCGATGCTTTGCCGTTGCTGTCGAACGGGAAGATAGACCGCCGCGCACTGCCGGCACCCGACCGAGCACGACCCGAACTCGACAAGGCATTCGTGGCGCCACGCACTCCGACAGAAGAGCTGCTGGCGGAGATCTGGGCCCAGCTCCTCGACCTTGAACGGATAGGTGTCCACGACAATTTCTTCGATTTGGGCGGCCATTCCCTGTTAGCAACCCAGGCCGTTTCCCGAATGCGCGAAGCCTTCCAGGTGGAAATTCCGCTGCGCCGTCTGTTTGAAGTACCGACCGTGGCTGGTCTAGCTGAAAGCATTGAGGCCGCCCGTCAGGCTGGGCAGGACCTGTTGGCGCCGCCCATTCTGCCGGTTCCACGGAGCGGAGACATGGCTCTCTCATTTGCCCAGCAGCGACTCTGGTTCTTCGATCAGTTGGAACCGGGCCTCCCAGCCTACAATATTCCAGCCGCTGTCCGCCTCAAGGGACCACTCAACTTGGCGGCGTTGGAGCGGAGTCTCAATGAAATCGTCGGGCGCCACGAATCCTTGCGTACCACCTTTGCGAATGTGGAGGGACGCCCCACGCAGGTGATCGCCCCGACGTTGATGATCAAGCTGCCGGTAGTTGATTTGCGGAAGTTGCCAGTAAGCGAGCGGGAAACCGAGATCCGGCGATTGATCACCGCCGAGGCCCAGCGGCCTTTCGATTTGTCCCGAGGCCCGCTCATACGGGGTACGGTGTTACGGTTGGGTGACGAGGAGCACGTGGGGCTGCTGACGATGCACCATATCGTCTCCGACGGTTGGTCAACGGGAATACTGGTTCGCGAGTTGGCGACGCTCTATGTCGCATTCTGCTTTGGCGGGCCCTCACCGCTGCCGGCGCTACCGATTCAATATGCGGACTTCGCCCATTGGCAGCGGCAGTGGTTGCAGGGTGAAGTCCTGGAAACACAGATTGCCTATTGGAAGGAGCAACTGGCCGGCGCCCGCACTCTAATTGATCTGCCCACGGACCTCCCCAGACCGCCAGTGCAGACTTTCCATGGTGCGCACCAATCGTTGGTGATGCGCAAGCAACTGAAGGATGGGTTGAAAGCGCTTGGCCGACAGGAAGGCGTCACCCTGTTCATGACAATGTTGGCCGCGTTCAATGTTTTGTTGTATCGCTACACGAGTCAAGACGACCTCATCGTGGGTACGCCGATCGCCAACCGTCAGCGGCTGGAGACCGAAGGGCTGATCGGATTCTTCGTCAACGCACTGGTGCTGCGGACGGATCTTTCCGGCAATCCCAGTTTTCTGGAGCTTTTGCGGCGCTTGCGGCAGGTGTGTTTGGGAGCGTATAGCCATCAAGATCTGCCCTTCGACCGGCTCATAGAGGAATTGCACTTGAAGCGGGACTTGAGCCGCAATCCGCTCTTTCAGGTTATGTTCGCGCTGCAAAATGTTCCGCTGCGTCCGCTGGAGTTGCCGGGCTTGATTCTAAGTCCCGTCGAAGGGGACAGCGAAACGGCTCACTTTGATTTGACCCTGCAGATCGTGGACACCGAGCAAGAGCTAACGGCCACATTCGTGTACAACACCGATCTGTTTGAGGCGGCCACGATTGCCCGGATGCTAGGGAATTTCCAGGTCCTGTTGGAGGCCATCGTCGCTGACCCCGAGCAGCGCCTCTCGGACTTGCCGCTCTTGACCGAAGTTGAGCGGCGGCAACTGCTGGTGGAGTGGAACGGTACCAAGACCGATTGTCCGCGAGATTTGTGTATTCATCAGCTCTTTGAGGTGCAGGTGAAGCGAACGCCGGACGCCGTCGCCGTCGTGTTCGAAACGGAGCAGTTGACGTATGGAGAGTTAAACCGCCGAGCCAATCGACTGGCGCATCATTTGCGAGCGCTGGGAGTCGGTCCCGAGGTACTGGTGGCCCTCTGCTTGGAACGCTCGTTGGAGATGGTCATTGGACAGTTGGCCATTCTCAAGGCCGGCGGCGCATACGTGCCGTTGGACCCGGCGTATCCGAAGGAGCGCTTGGCTTTCATCCTGAAGGATGCTCAGGTGCCTGTGGTGTTGACTCAGGGACCGTTGGTGACGACGTTTGCGGAATATAATGCCAAAATCATCTGTCTGGATTCTGGCTCGGAGACCTTGGCCCGCGAAAGCGAAGAGAACCCCAGCAGCTCAACCCTCCCCGAAAACCTGGCTTATGTAATCTACACTTCCGGATCGACGGGGCAGCCCAAGGGGGTTCTAGTCTCGCATGGCGCGATTGCCGATCATTGCCGGAATGCTCAAAGGCATTACGAACTGGATTTCCGCGATGTAGTACTCCAGTTCGCTTCGTTGAGTTTCGATGTGTCACTGGAGGAAATCCTACCGACACTGATCGTCGGGGCCCGGCTGGTGATAATGGGGACGAACGTCTGGCATCCGGCGGAATTTCATCGCAAGGCGTCAGAATTTGGACTCACGGTCCTCAATCTTCCAACCGCCTATTGGCAGGAACTGGCTCGAGAATGGGCGGACGTCCCGGAGCTGGTTCCAAATATTCAGACCAGGCTCTTCATTGTCGGCGGAGATACGATGCTGCCCGATGCCCTCAAACTCTGGCAGCGAACCCCGGTGAATTCAATCAGGCTCCTCAATGCTTACGGCCCGACCGAGACGACGATCACAGCAACGGTATTCGAAGTTGCTCCCGGCCCTGGCGAGAACACAACGGATCAGCGGGTGCCCATTGGCCGTCCCCTTGCCAACCGAGCCATTTACATTCTGGATCACCACAACAACCCGGCTCCGATCGGAGTGGCCGGCCAGATGCATATCGGCGGGGTGAGCTTGGCCCGAGGCTATCTCAACCGACCGGAGTTGACCGCTGAGAAGTTTATTCCAGACCCCTTCAGCGCCGAGCCGGGAGCGCGGATGTACAAAACCGGCGACCTGGCCCGCTATCGGCCCGATGGAAACATCGAGTTTCTCGGCCGCGCCGACCACCAAGTGAAGATCCGTGGGTTTCGCATCGAACTGGGAGAAATCGAAGCGGTACTGGGCCAACACCCGGCGGTGCGAGAAGCTGTGGTCCTGGCGCGGGAAGACGCGCCGGGGGAAAAGCGGTTGGTGGCCTATGTGGTCGCTGAGTCCACGGTTGAGGAGTTGCGTGGCTTTCTGAAAGAGCAGTTGCCTGAGCATATGGTGCCGGCGGTCTTCGTGCTGCT
>JBAPRL010000023.1:0-52952 GCA_049281095.1 Candidatus Acidiferrales bacterium | reverse complement strand
ATGCGAAAAAGGAAACTCGGAAGAAGCAACTTGGAAGTTTCGGCACTTGGTCTCGGCTGCATGGGGCTCAGCTATGCCTATGGGCCAGCGGTTGACAAGCAGGCGGGAATCTCGCTCATCCGTGCGGCCGTCGAACGCGGCGTCACTTTCTTCGACACTGCCGAAATCTACGGTCCGTTCACCAACGAAGAACTTGTCGGCGAAGCCCTCGCCCCGTTTCGCAAGCAAGTCATCATCGCCACCAAGTTCGGCTTCGACGTCGCGCCTAGCGGCGAGCGCGGCGATGGTCTCAATAGCAAGCCTGAGCACATCAAACACGTCGTCGAGGCCTCCCTCAAACGGCTCAAAACCGATTTTATCGATTTGCTGTACCAGCACCGCGTCGATCCCAACGTGCCGATCGAAGATGTGGCGGGAGCGGTGAAAGAGCTCATTCAGCAAGGGAAAGTGAAATACTTCGGGCTCTCCGAGGCTGGAGCGAAGACCATCCGTCGTGCGCACGCGGTTCAGCCGGTTACTGCGGTGCAGAGCGAATATTCAATATGGACTAGAGATCCCGAACCCGAAGTGCTGCCCGTTTGCGAGGAACTCGGCATCGGCTTCGTCCCCTGGAGCCCTCTGGGTCAGGGATTTCTCACGGGGAAAATCGACTCCACAACGAAGTTCGACAGCACCGACATGCGGTCTGCTTTCCCGCGTTTTACCGAAGAGGCCCGGAAGACCAATCAAGCAGTGGTGGATCTGCTCAGCGCCATCGCCAAACGGAAAAATGCGACTCCTGCCCAGATCGCGCTCGCCTGGCTGCTCGCTCAAAAACCGTGGATCGTTCCTATCCCGGGCACAACGAAATTACAACGCCTTGAAGAGAACATGGGCGCAGCGGACGTCGAGCTTACCGGGGGCGATCTCCGTGACATCGACGCTGCGGCGTCAAAGATCAAGGTCCAAGGCGCACGGCTTCCAGAACAAATTTTGCAACTTTCAGGCCGCTAGGCGCGCCGAGCGCCTCTCATAGGAGAAGGGAAGTGCAATTCATCGCGCATCTGAATTTCAGTGGCAATTGCGAAAAGGCATTCAAGTTCTACGAGAATTGCCTCGGCGGAAAGATTCAATCTCTGACGCGCTATTCGGAGACGCCTGCGGGTTCACAGGTGCAGCCGGATTGGGCCGACAAAGTCATGCACGCGACGCTCGTTGCCGGCGATCAGAGTTTGATGGGCTGCGACGCTCCTCCGACCCATTTCCACGCGCCTGCCGGCATCACTGTAGTCATTCAGCTGGACAACGTCGCCGCTTCCGAGCGCCTCTTCAAGGCCATGACTGAAGGCGGCAATATCACCATGCCACTGCAACAGACTTTCTGGTCGCCGCGTTTCGGAATGTTCGTGGACCGCTTCGGCATTCCGTGGATGATCAATTGCACGCAGGCGGCGCAACGGTCGGCATGATAGGGCAGGCTTGCATGGGCCGCGCGAGATTCATGGCATGATCACCGTGGTGCTGCCGCCGCATCTGCGAACGCTGGCGCACGTCGATGGCGACGTGGAGATCGAGGTGCAAGGCGAGGTCACGCAGCGTTCGGTGCTCGACGCGCTCGAGGCGCGCTATCCCATGCTGTGCGGTACCATTCGCGAGCACGGCACGCTGGAGCGCCGCGCTTACGTGCGGTTTTTCGCCTGTGAGCAGGATTTATCTCACGAGTCACCGGACGCGCCGCTGCCGGAGAAGGTCGCTTCGGGCGCGGAGCCTTTTTTCATCATAGGAGCCATCGCCGGCGGCTAGGATGATGAGGAACACGGATCCGCATTTCTAGAAATGAACGACGTGCATGGGCGAGGAGATCGCCAGGAATCGGTAGTGGGTCAGTTTGAATTTTGACTCCTTGTGTCACGATAAAGAAAATTCGAACCGACCCACTACCCAGGAATCAAGAAGATTGCCAAGAGGGTGTACAATCGCCGCAATGGAGGCCGGAACATGCGATTTCTGCACGATTTGAGAGTTGCGATACGTTCCTTGGCGCGAGCGCGCGCGTTGTGGATCACCGTTGCGGTGACCTTGGCGCTCGGCATCGGGGCGAACGCGGCGGTGTTCAGCGTGGTTCGCGGTGTGCTCCTGAAGCCGCTCGCGAATCGCGACGAAGATCGCTTGCTTTACGTGCGGCAGAGCGCCCCCGGCATCGGGGCTGATAATACGACGTTCTCCATTCCGGAAATTCAGGACATCGGCGCCAATCTGAAGACCATCAAGGAGCTTGGCACTTTTTCAACGATCGGTTTCACCATGCTTGGTCTTGGCGAGCCGCGCGAGATTAACGCCGGCGTTGTCGATGGCAGCTATTTTGACGTGATGGGCCTTCATCCGGTGCTCGGACGCCTGCTGGGTCCCAGCGACGATGGCCCCAAAGCAGCGGGCGCGGTGGTGCTGACTTACCGGTTCTGGGTCACATCCGTGCACTCCGATCCGCACGTCCTGGGCAAAACCATCCGCCTCGGCAGCTTCGCGGGCAATCGTTCGGCGACCATCGTGGGAGTTCTGGAGCCGTCGGTGCCTTATCCGGAGGAAACGGAAATAATCGCCAACATCGTTACCAGCCCCCATCATCTGTCAGCCACGATGGTCACTGGCCGCGAGCATCGCATGACCGAAGTCTTCGCGCGGCTCGCTCCCAGCGCGACGTTGGAATCTGCGCGGGCCGAGCTTCGAACTGTATACGCGGCGATGCTGGCGGCGCATCCGGAGGTGTACAAGCCAGACCAGCACTTCCAGCTCACTGTGACGCGCATGCACGATCAGATCAATGCCAATGCGAGAACGGTGTTGTGGGTGTTGTTTGCCGCGTCTGGCCTGCTGTTCGTGATCGCCTGCTCGAATGTTGCCAACCTGATTCTAGCGCGGACGGTGCGACGCGAATCCGAGCTCGCAATTCGCTCAGCGCTGGGAGCAACGCCGGCCGCGTTGCGCCGTTCTCTTCTGGCGGAAGCGCTCGTGCTGTGCGGCAGTGGGGCACTGGCAGGGGTTCTGATCGCCGCTCCAATGGTCGCTGTGCTGGCGCGCTATGCGTCACGTTTTTCCGTGCGCGCGCTGGATATGAAGCTCGATTTCACTCTGGTTTGGATTGGAGCGGGGCTCGCGCTGCTCGCCGCCATTTTCCTCGCGTTTGTTCCGCGCCTGCCCGCTCTGAACACCTCCCGCAACTCCGGACTATCGAGCGGTGGCGCTCGTGTTGCGGGAGGAAGCCGCCGCCGGCTGCGCGTCTTTGCCGTAATTCAAATCTCCGCATCGTTTCTGCTTCTCGCCGGAGCCGGCGCGCTGCTGAAAACCTTGTTGGTGCTCGAAAGGACGCAGCCGCCGTTTGGCACCGCCCATGTTCTGGCTATCAACTTGCCGGTGATGAATTACGGGAAAACTCCGGAACAGGTAAACCAGTTTTATCGCGATGTACAGAGCCGCATCACCTCGATGCCGGGAGTCGAGGCCGCGTCCACTTGCTTCGGCGTTCCGTGGCGTGACGCCCGCGTCGTCAACATCAGTCTTTCGTTTTCCATGGAGGGCCTGATACGGCAGAACGGCCAGGACGATCCGCGCGCGCAGTTTCGCTCCGTCTCGCCAGGATATTTCGCCACGATGGGCATACCGCTACTCGAAGGCCGCGATTTCAGGGAGAACGACCGCGAAGGCGCCGAACCTGTCGTCATCGTTAGTCAGAGCGTGGCGCAGAAGCTTTTTCCCGGCCAAGACGTTCTCAACCGCCACCTGCATTGGACCGATGGGGTGATCAAGTTTATCGGCATCAGCCCAGGCCCCAGGCGCATCGTCGGCGTTGTACCGGATTTCGACGATGCAGACATCATCCCGTCGCCGGTCATGACCGTATATCAGCCCGTTGACCAGGAAGGCTGGTCCGGCCGTTTGCTTGTCCGCACCAAGTCTGATCCATATGCGATGGTTCCCACCATCACGCGCACCATACACGAAATGTCCGAAAACCAGCCGGTCGAGCGCACCAGCACGCTCGAAGACATTCGCGCTGAAGTCCTGACGCCCGACCGGCTCAATGCCATCGTATTCACGGGATTCGCTGGTCTGGCGCTGCTGATTTCCGTGGTCGGCGTGGGCGGCGTGCTCGCATTTTCCGTCAGCGGACGCACGCGCGAATTCGGAATTCGCATGGCTCTGGGCGCGCAGCCGCGCAACATCCTCACCAACGTGCTTTTGGAAGGTGTGGTGATCGGAAGCATAGGCGTCGGCGCGGGCGTTCTCGCTGGATTTGGCCTCGCACGCTTGATCGGTGTCTACATCGGCGGGATTCATCTGCCCGGGGCGCTGCCGTTGGTCCTGTCCGGTGGAGTCATACTCGCCGCTGCGCTCATTGCATCGTCATTTCCGGCGATGCGTGCGGCCAGGGTGGATGCGATCCAGGCGCTGCGCTCGGAGTAGCGCGCGGTCTTTATTCCTGCGGATTCAAATGTCCTCGCCCGAGGGCCCGGGAAATGCCAGGGTCCCGTCGGATTCCGCGGTTGCTGCCTTGGTGGCGGCGCGCAACTCGGTGCGAATCGTGTCCGTGGAAAACCCCGCGCGCAGCAAGCTCCGATAAATCGAGGCGCGCTTGCGCTCGTCGAGCGGCCCACGAACGTGGCGCAACTTCCGTTCGAGGCTTGACCGCACAGACGCGCTCTCATCGGTCTCCGCAAATACAATTTCCAGCGCCGCTTCGATATGCCGATCGGGCACACCGCGCGCGCGCAGCTCGCGCGCAATTCTGAATTTCCCTTGGTGGCGGCCCTGCGCATGGACGCGCGCAAAGTCGCGCGCATATCGCGCGTCGTCCACGTAATTTTGCTCCTTGAGCCGTTGCAGGACGGCCGTGGCGTGCTCAGAATTCTCCGCGCGCGCCTTCAGATAGTCCTTCATTTCGTGAACAGAATACGCCCGGCGCATCAGAGCGCGGAGCGCAGCGGTGTGGAGTTGCGGTTCGGTAGGGAATTTTCGCGGAGACGAAGAGCGCACGCCAAGAGGATAGCACTGTGCAGGCAAGAAGTCGGGATTTCGCTGCAGAAGAGCGTAAGCGAAAGAGGGAACCGAAGGAGATTACCGCCGACGATTCGGGATGCGCCGGCCCCACCAATCGTAATCTTGGCATTCGTCGGAAAACATCTGGTAGAAGCCCCAGCGGCCCGGTTCGATGCTGCTGTGCAAGCCGAACCAAAGGGCGATGGAGAACAGTCCGCCGACCAGGGCGATGATTTCCGTGCGTCCGGCGGCAATGGTTGCGGCTTGCGCGAGGCGGGAAAGGAACGGTCCGTCGTCCCCGAGCGCGGCACAGGCGAAAATCCCGTAGGCAAGCGCAAGAATCATGGCGAACAAGCGCAGCAAGCCGCGCAGGCCGAAGAAAAACGCGTACCACGGATTCTTAGGAGCAACGTATGCCATCGATTTTTTTGCAGTCCGGAGTCGAAGTACCCAACAAAATCGCTGCGTCGATTAGCGGCGGCTCGCGCCGGTGCGCTCGAATTCGGTCATCTGACGCTCCATTTCTTCGCGAGCCGCATCGGCGGCAGAGCGAATTCCCTGAATGCGCAGTTTGAATTCGTCCGGATTGGTCGCGCGAATGAGCGCTTCGTCCAGCGTGATCAAATTCTTCGTATACAAATCGAAAATCGACTGATCGAACGTTTGCATGCCGTATTGGCTGGTCCCCGCGGCGAGCGCGTCGCGAATCAAGCGCGTCTTGTCCGGATTGATGATGCAGTCGCGAATGTATCCCGTCGAGATAAGAACTTCGACCGCCGGCACGCGGCCCACGCCGTCGCTTTTGCGCACAAGGCGCTGGCTGACAACGGCCTTGAGCGTCGAAGCCATTTGCAAACGGATCTGCTTCTGCTCCGGAGGAGGGAACACGGCGATGATGCGCTGAATCGTTTCCGTCGCGTCCAAGGTGTGCAATGTGGAAAAAACCAAATGGCCGGTTTCCGCAGCGAGCAGGGCCGTGGAAATGGTTTCCAGGTCGCGCATTTCGCCGACGAGGATCACGTCGGGATCCTGACGCAGCGCAGCGCGCAACGCGGTGGAGAACGTCGAGGTGTCGACTTCGACTTCACGCTGGTTGATAAAACCTTTCTTGTCGCGGTGCAGATACTCGATGGGGTCTTCGATGGTGATGATGTGTTCCGGCCGGATGGAATTGATGCGGTCAATCATCGCGGCGAGGGTGGTCGACTTGCCGGAGCCGGTGGTTCCGGTGACGAGCACCAGCCCGCGCTGTTCTTCGCAAATCTTGTCGATGACCGGCGGAAGGTTCAGCTCTTCGATGGTGCGAATCTTGGTGGGAATCACGCGCAGAACCATGCCGACATTTCCGCGCTGCTGAAAGACGTTGACGCGGAAGCGGCCAAGGCCAGCGACGCCGTAAGCCATGTCCAACTCGGCGGTCTCCTTGAATTTTTGTTTTTGCCGGTTGGTCATCATGCTGAAGGCCATGGAGAGCATTTCTTCCGGGGTGACGCGCGGAACGTCAGCGATGGGCTGCAGGATGCCGTCGACGCGTAAGTAGGGATGGTTGCCAACTTTCAAATGCAAGTCGGAGGCTTTGTTTTCGACGGCTTTGCGCAACAGATCGTCAACAGCGACGGCCATGAGTCACCTTTTGCTTTGAGGAACTATGGGATTCAAGCTAGCACGCACCATCAGGCAGGGCAATCACTGTGCGCGGGTCGATTGTCTGAAGTGCAACAATGGTAGGAACGGGAGTCAGGAGCCGCGGGCGAAGAGCGTGTGATAAATCCAGCCGCCGATCACGCCGCCCAGCATCGGTCCTGCCCAATACACCCCGTGATTCACCCAGTGGTGTGCGACGACAGCGGTCCCCAGGGCCATCGCGGGATTCATGGAAGCGCCGGTATACGGGCCGCCGACCAGCATGCCAGCAAAAATCGCAAGTCCCGCAGCAAATCCGCCAAGCCGCGCGAAATGCGGCGTCTCCGCACGGGAATCGGCGACCGTCGCGAAAAAAACAAAGACCAGGAAAAATGTGAGCACCAGCTCGAAGAGAATTCCTTGGGTGCGCGAAACTTCGGCGGCCAAATCGGGCGTCGCGAGCGCGGCGGAGCGCCAAACCTGGTCCGGGATGAGGCGTGTCAGTGTCCATGCCGCTGCCATGGCGCCAAGAATTTGTACGATGCCGTAAAAGAGCGCTTGCAAGGAGCCGATTTTGCGCGTCACCCATGCGCCAATGGTGATCGCAGGATTGAAATGTCCGCCGGAGACTTGCGAGAGCGCGCAGACCAGGATTGCAAATGCCAGCCCGCGCACGAGCGCCATTCCCACGAGACCGATTCCGGATTGGCCGGCGGAACGCAGTCCTTGGTCCGCGCATACCACGCCGGCGGCGAAAAAGACGAACAGGAACGTGCCGATGAATTCCGCGCAGAGCTTCTGCCAGATCCGGTACATCGCAACACCTCCGCAGACGGGCGATTCTAGCAGGATGGTGGGCAATCTCGAAGCGCTCCGACGGCAAGCGAGCGGCCGCGGCTGTCTCCTTGACAATCGCGCGGCGCTATATTAGTGTACGCACTCTCTGAGAATGAGTCTAAGTATCACACATGGTGATCCGCCATCCAGTTCGCGCCGCACGCGCGAGAGGGAACTGATCTTCGATTACGTCGAGACACTGCATGGCCACTTCTCCGCGGACGATTTGCTCTTCGGCCTGCATCATCGAGGCAAGCGCGTTTCGCGGGCCACGATTTACCGGACGCTGGATTTGCTGGTCGATGAGGGTGTGTTGCAGCGCGTTCCCGTCGATGAAGGCGGGTTCGTCTACGAGCACATTCACGGACGCAGCCAGCACGCGCACCTGTTTTGCCTTGCGTGCGGGAAGCTGACCGATTATCCCATGCCGCTGCTGGGACGCTTGTCACAGCGCGTCCGGCAAAAGGCCGGATTTGAGATGGAGCATCTTCTGTTGCGCGTCTGCGGGTATTGCAAACGCTGCCGGAATCGGGCGAGCATGCCGCGCGCGAAATCGCAATGACGGAAAAGAGTTTGCAGGATTATTTGTCGGGCCCTATTGAGTTCAATCATCCTGAGGAGGAATGAGAAATGGGAAAAGTAGCTCGCGAAATGGTTGTGAACGCCGGAGTGAACGTGGATGAGCTGATCAAGAAGCTGATTCGCGCGGCGTCGGCGGAACTGACGACGTTTTATTACTACACAATTCTGCGGGTCAACGCGATCGGCTTCGATGGCGAAGGCCTGAAGGAAATCATCGAAGACGCGCGGATCGAAGACCGCAATCATTTTGAGGTGCTTACGCCTCGCATCTACGAACTGGGCGGCGCGCTGCCGCGCGACATCAAGGACTTCGCCAAGGATGCCGGTTGTCCTGACGCGTATCTGCCGAAAGATCCGCGCGATATGAAAGCGATGCTCGGAGTTTTGGTGGAAGCGGAGCGGTGCGCCATCCGCGTGTACACGGAAATTTGCGCGATCACTGCAGGCAAAGACCCGCGGACGTATGACGTGGCGCTCGCGATTTTGCACGAAGAAATCGAGCACGAGGCGTGGTTCTCGGAGTATCTCGGCGAGGGGCCGTCCGGGCATTTCCGGCGCGGCGCGCCAGGCGAGTCGCCGTACTGCGCGAAGTTCATGGTTGTGCCTGGAGCGAGAAGCAAGTAAGGAGGCAGTGACAAGTGGTTAGTGACGAGTGACTAGAAAAGACAAAAACACTTCGTCCTGATGTTGCAGGTAAAGTGCAGTCGGGGCTGCCTCTCGATGGGAGGCGCAGCTTCGACTGCGCTTCCTTCTTTGCCGCATGTCGAAAAGCTCCAAATTAACGCAAGATTCTTGGATTGATGTCGCGCGCGTGGAAGATGTTCCGCCGGGCTGCGTTCGTGGCGCACGCGCGAATGGGCGCATGCTCGCACTCGTCAATGTGGATGGCGTGATTCACGCGCTCGACGGCATGTGCCCGCACATGAATGGGCCGCTGTGGCAGGGCGCGATTTGGCAGGGGCAACTCGAATGTCCGTGGCATCACTACCGCTACGATCCTTCGACCGGCCGCAACACGTATCCCGCGAACGTTTATCCTGATGATGTGCCAGAATTGCAGGAGGACATTCAGCCGGTGTGCGCATTTCCCGTGCGCGTGGAAAATGGAAATATTTTCGTGAAATGCCCGTAGGCATAGGGGACGCGCGGCGGCCGCCGAAACAAAGCGAATGCCGGGCCTTCAGGGCGAGCCAGGATGCAAAAGACCTCACGTCAGTTTGCGAAAAGCGCAAACGGGACGTGAGCTACAAGGTAATTAGCGGACGCTGACGGTGGCGGGGGCCGTAACCGGCGTGAGCCAGCCGTGGCGATCTTCCTTTGTGCCGCCGGTGATGGCGTAAAACTCGTCCTGCAATTTTTTGGTGATGGGGCCTCGGCCGCCATTGCCGACTTTGATTTTGTCGATGGAACGAACCGGCGTGACTTCGACGGCGGTGCCTGCAAAGAAAACTTCGTCCGCGATGTACAGCATCTCGCGCGGAATGATTTGCTCGGACACGGGAATGCCCATCTCGTTGCACAGCTCCATCATCGTGTCGCGGGTGATCCCGGGCAGAACGCAATTGGCCAGCGGCGGGGTCATCACTTTGCCGTGATGCACGATGAAGATATTTTCGCCGGAGCCTTCGCTGACGTAGCCATTGACGTCGAGCGCGATTCCTTCCACGTAACCATTGACCATCGCTTCCATGCGAATGAGCTGCGAATTCATGTAATTCGCGGCGGCCTTGGACATTTGCGGCAGAGTATTCGGCGCGGAGCGATTCCATGAGCTGACGCAAACGTCCACGCCGCTCTTGATGGCTTCCTCGCCGAGATAGCGGCCCCAGTCCCAGCAGGCCATGTATACCTCGATCGGAGAACTGTACGGGTTCACGCCGGCGTCGCCGTATCCGCGCATGACGATGGGGCGAATGTAGCAGGCGTCCATGTGATTCGCGCGCACCAGGTCGAGCGCGGCGTGGCAGGTTTCGTCAATCGAGAAGGGAAAATCCATGCGGTAAATGTGGGCCGAATTGCGGAGGCGCTCCATGTGCTCGCGCAATCGAAAAATCGCCGACCCTTGCGGGGTTTTGTAGCAGCGTATGCCTTCGAATACCGCCGAGCCGTAGCTGACCACGTGGGAAACCACGTGAATCTGGGCGTCGTCCCAGTTAATCAATTTTCCGTTGTACCAGATTTTTTCGGTTTTCTTCAGGCTCATCGCTGTCTCCGCGGGCGTTTTGGACTTTCGTTCAGCGAACTCGACTCAGCGAACTTCTGTTCCACAAACAGCGGCATTATAGCACACGCGGTTTGACCGTCCTTCGCTCGGGAATCCGAGTTGCGCAGGACCGAGCCGTCCAATTTGGACGGCGTGCCGGGGCTGGCTAGCGACGCAGAAGTTTGAAAGCAATGTTCGGGCCGAGGCCTTGCTTAATGGCGAGGTAAATCCAGAGCATGGCAAAAGGCTCGAGCAGGCGCGCGATCTTCAGCGGGCCGGCATCGACAGCCTCGAATCCCAAATCCTGGGCCAGCTTCATGACCACCGACTTTGCCGCGGCGTCATCCCCGGCGACGCACATGGTGATTTCCTTGTCGCCATAGTGGGTGTTGGCCATGTTCCCGGCGCCGGTGGTGTTGAACGCTTTGACCACGCGCGCGCCCGTGGCCCACTGCGCCACTTGTTCACCCGCGGAAGTGGTGTGGCCAACGGCCAGGCCGGACAAGTCGGGTTCGAGCGGATTGGTGCAGTCGATGACGATTTTGCCTGTGAGTTTTCCCGCGGCGATGACGGCATCGCGTGTAGCCGGCCAGGGAGTCGCCAGCACGACAACTTCGGCATTCTCGGCGGCCTCGTGCACCGTTCCGGCGCGCGCATTTTTGCCGATGGACTTCAGCAGTGCGCTCATCTTTTCGCCTTGCGGCTGGGGCACGCCGAAGTGGATCGAATGTCTCTTCGCGGCCCAGCCTTTGCCGAGCGCGCCACCAACGTTGCCCGCGCCTAAAATGGCTATCTTCATCTGTTCCCCCTTCGGATTGTTCATACGCCTAGTTATTTCGGACCGCTCAAATGTACAGGGAATTGATGCACGCCGCACGCCGCACGCCGCACATGCAAGCAGCAGGCAAATGTGCTTCCTTTGGTCCGCGTTATCGCGGCACGTGTTGTGGATGCCGCGCCGGAGCGCGCTTGCTGGCTTCTCTCTTCAACCTTCGCAGCCAGCGCAGTTCGGTGTGAAACTGCTCGATGACCAGCGTGAGCATCCAGACGGCCTCATGAAAATCGTGGCCCACTTCGGCCCGAACCGCCTGGATGGTCTTTTTCTCCCGCGCCAATTCATGTTCGAGGAATTCCTGACGCCGCTGGATCTGGCGCGCAAAGATGCCGCGTCGCGCTTGCCAAGAGAGCGCCATCCAGGTCAGAAAGAGCGGGCGTTCTCGCGCGGTGGCCCAGTCGTCGCGCTGCAGGGTATCCGCAAGCGCGTCGCGCCCGCGCTGGGTGGTCTGGAACACGCGCCGCTCCGGCCCTTCGGCCGGACCGCTGCTTTCGCAGGCGCGAATCAGCCGCCCGCGCGCGAGTTTGTCCATGGAATAGTAAACCTGAGGGCGCGAAATGCCTGCCCAATCGCGAATTTGCCGCCGTTCCAGCTCGGCATTTGCTTGATAGCCGTGCATGGGCTTTTCCGCGAGCAGGCTGAGCAAGACCAGATCGGGCGTGGTCAGTCCTTTATTTGTTTTTGCGCGCATTCTCGGCTTTCCGTCTGCGGCTCCAATACCACCACTGGCACTGCTCGGTTGGCAACTGCGGATCGCGCGCTTGCGCCACGGCTGCGTGAAAGACGTCGAGGCAGCAGATGTCCTGACGCGAGCCTTTCAACCGGCAGAGCTTATCGTACATCGTGCGCGGGTTCTGGCGGGCAAGTTGTGGGATGGTGCGAATGCCGAGCAGATGGAAATCGCGCTCGATGGCCGAGCCGACGGAAATTAGTTGCTGGAAAGTCGCGTTCTGGCGATTCATACAATTCTCCTCAAATGAGCTTGACAGCGCGGCAGTGGCCGCGTTATCTTCTATCTAGTCTAAATGAGACTACTATAGAAAAAGGAGGTAAGGCAAGATGAGACTTCTGGTTTGCGTTGCAGCAATGTTCCTGGTGGCGACGGCCTGTGTTGGTCAAACCAAACCTCAGGAGGGAAAGGAAATGAAAGTTGAACGAATCACGCCAATCCTGTTTGCCGAGCACATCGAGCCATGCGTGAAATTTTGGGTCGAACGCCTGGGTTTCCAGAAGACTGCCGAAGTGCCCGACGGAAACACTCTCGGCTTTGCCATGGTAGAAAAAGACGGCCTGGAGCTGATGTACCAGTCCTATGGCAGCGCCGAGAAAGAGAAGGCCGCAATAGGGCAGCTGGGACGCAAGGGCCCGTCATTTTTGTACGTGGAAGTGGAGGATCTGGCGAGCATAGCGCAGGCTGCGCACGGCGCTGAAATTGCTATACCGATGCGCACGACGTTTTACGGAATGAAAGAGTTGGGCATCAAGGACCCAGCGGGACACATCATCCTGTTCGCGCAGAAGACCGGCGACACGAAGCCATAACTGCCGGGCTGCTTTGCTTATTTGGGTGCGCGCGGCACCACCACGATTCTCGGTGGAGCGGCGCCCTGGCTCATCAGCTGAAAATCGCGGTTGATTTGCCGCAACATATGGCCGCGCGTCAGTTGCCAGGCTCCCAGCAACAAGAAGGGAATCAGCGTCGCCACGGCCCAGAGCTTTGCTTTGCCTGGAATTTTCTCTTCCGGCTCCCAGCGGAAGAGCCGGCGCGACATTTCGAACGCCAGCACGAGACTGACGAGTAGCGCGATCACGTCCTCGACGATCTGGCCGAATCCTGCGGAGTGGCGCATCGCTCCTTCGAGCCCCGTGGCAAGATAAGTCGCCGGCAGGAACAGAGTTACCTTTTGCACCCAGTGCGGCATGAGGGCGAGGGGAATCGTCACTCCGGAAAGGAAGAGAAACAAGGACCAGACGATGTTATTGATGACGGTGGTCTCCTGCATGTCATTGGTGACGCTGGCAACGATCAACCCCAAGGCCGAGAACGTTGCCGCGCCGACGGATACGAGCAGGAACACGGCCCACAAATTTCCCCAGGTTTTCATTCCGAATCCGTAGCGGCAAATGAGGAATTCGAGCACCACGGTGGGCAAAACCAGAACGAAGTTCGAGAGGATGCTGGACCCGAGCATCGCTCCGGCGCCGATCGGCGCCAGGCGGAAGCGCCGCAGAATTCCTTGCTCGCGAAACATCACCAGCTGCATGCTCAGGCCCCAGAAACTGCCCATGACCGTGAGCGCGAGGATCGCACCTAGCAGGTAAGGCATCGCCGTCGGATTGCCGTGACCAAAGAAAATCACGTAGCCGAAGAGGAAACCGATGGGCATCGCCAGGCTGAAAAAGAGAAAGGTGCGGCTGCGCATTGCCAGGCGGATGCGCATCATGGTGAGCGTCCAGGTGTGATTCGTCACGGTTCCGGTATCCTTGCGCTGCCCGCACAAATGAAGCGAACAAAGCAAGATTTCATAGGAAGGGGCGGGATGTCAAATCGAGGCATGCAGCGGCGCATCCGTTCCGTTTCCGCGCGCGCTTTCTTCTCGCTGAAAGATTTGCTCGAGAAACGCTGGAATTTCGAAGACGGCACGATTGGGGTGGAGTCCGGCATTGTGGCGATACGACGCGAATGTCCGCGGGTCCAAGAGCCGCTCGACCGCCGGAACAATCTCGCGAAAGCTCTTCAGAGATAGTCCCACGTTTCGTTCGATGACCCACTGCGAGTTATATCGCTCCTGCGGCAGCGTCCAAGCGTTGCATTCGACGATTACCGGCAGTTGTTTTGCAAGGGCTTCGGACAGGCTGCCGGGCCCCGGTTTGCCGATGAAAAAATCAGAAAGGTGCATGTAATAGGGAATTTCCGAAGTGAAGCCTTCGATGTAAGAACGGATTCGCGGCTTCCTTTGGCGCAGAGCCTGCACTAGCTTCTGGTTTTTGCCGCAGATGAAGATCAACTGCAAATCGAGTTTGGAGTTATCGAGGCGCTCGGCAATTTCGAGCATCACGCGGTTGCCCTGCCCGCCAAAAAGCACGAGGGCGGTGGGCAAATCAGGGAGCAAGTTCAAGCACACGCGCTCGGCCGCGCGGTCGGCCGTCTGCGGCGCATAGAAGCGCGGATGCAGAATCATTCCCGAGGCGTGAAAGATGCGTTCTTGCGGATGACCCATGGCTCCCGCCTGCGCCACCGCGCGTTCCGAGCCGCAGACAAAGTATTGCGCCTGACGCTCCATCCAGAAGTGCGGAGGATAGTCGGCGATGTCCGTAAGAATGGTGACAAAGGGACGGCCCGGGAACACGTTGCGGTAGCTCTCAAAAAGCGCGCGATTGAAATGCGGGATGAAGGACACAACCATGTCCGGCGCGCTTTCGCGCCAATGATTTTCCAGGCGCCGCACGGTGGCTTGGTGATAAAGACGGATAAAAGCCTGCAGGACGCGCATGAGTTGCTGGCTGCCGAGGGTCCAGCCGGACTTCAACATCCAGTTATAGAAGTCTTGTATCCGGATGCGCGTGAATTTGCGCAAAATGTCCAGCGCGTCGAGGATCTCCTGCAAGTTCATCATTTCGACTTGCCAAGGAAGCCCTTTTTCTTGAATGGCGAGCGCGAGCGCTGTTGCCGCGCTGCGATGGCCCCCGCCCGCGTCGAAGAAGACGAACTCGATTCGCTTCATCCGTGCCAAATGATGGCAAAGCGATTGCCGCAACAGGCTACATTTTGATGAATTTTCGGTAACTGTGCCGAAACGGTCAAATATTGTTGTTTCAGAACTTTAGCGCGGTTGTTACCTCGCCGTAACACGGATTTCCTAAGCTTTTCCACATGAAGTGCGACATGCACATCCACACAAAATTTTCCGGTGCTTGCAGCATTCCCTTTCTTCGCAAAGTCTGCCGGGAAAGCTACAGCGAACCGGAAGCCGTGTATTCCCTTCTTCGGCAGCGGGGCATGGACCTGGTCACGGTGACGGACCACGATTCCATCGAAGGTGCCGAAAAATTGCGCGGCCGCGCTAATTTCTTTACCAGCGAAGAGCTTACCTGCCATATGCCCAGCGGCGCTGAAGTACACATCGGCGTTTACGATATTACGGAGCGGCAGCACACCCAGCTCCAGCAGAGGCGCGACGATCTGGTGGCGTTGCTGATGTATCTGACCGAGAGCCGCATGTTTTTCAGCGTCAACCACGTATTTTCATGCCTCACCGGCAAGCGCGACGACGACGATTTTGCGTGGTTTCGCGATTACTTCCCGGCGATCGAATCGCGGAATGGCCATATGCTGCGCCGTCAGAATAAGGATTCGCAACGACTGGCCCGGCAATGGCGAAAGATCGAGGTTGGCGGCAGCGACGCGCACGCCGCGGCTTCGGCAGCCACGGCCTACACGGAAGTGCCGGGCGCGCGCAACAAAGAGGAGTTTTTGGCCGGCTTGCGCGGAGGCAAAGGCCGTGTGCGGGGAAACTCCGGGAGTTACGTGAAGCTGACGCGCGATCTCCTGCTGATCGGCGCCGGAGCGATGTGCGAGAAACGCTGGAGCGTGCTTTTGTCGCCGCTCGCGCTCCTTGTTCCGGTGGTAACTTTTCTGAATTACCGGAACGAACGCAAGTTCGGTGAATTTTGGGCAGGGCGAATCCTTAGCCAGCCACACGGGCACAAGCCGCGGTGGCTGGGTGTTCCGCAGCCGACGGTGGAGGGGATCGTATGACCGTGGCGCGCGCCGTCTGGAACCAGATTCAATCCAGCGATTACCGGCTGATGCGGCGGGTCAATCGTTGGCGCGCTCCCCGCTGGTTCCGCATATTCATGATTCTGGCGACCAGGATGGGAGATGGCTGGCTGTGGTACGTGACGGGCGTCGCGGTGCTGATTTGGGGAGGGCCTGCGCGCTTCGTTGCCGTCGGGTCGGCAGGACTAGCGGTACTGTCAGGAATAGTAGTGTTTCTGCTTCTGAAGCGAGTTAGCCATCGAGAAAGGCCGTGCGGGCTGGAACCGCATTGCTGGGCTTCGATTCTCCCACCGGATCAGTTCTCGTTCCCTTCTGGCCACACGATCACGGCGTTCGCCATCGCCATGACGCTCGGTTCCTTTTACCCGGACTTTCGAGTGGGGCTTTTGCTGGTTGCGGTGAGCATCGCCGCTTCGCGAATCATCCTGGGAATGCACTTCCTGAGCGACGTTTTGGCAGGCTCGGTGATCGGCGTGTTTTTGGCCTATACGTTTCTGTACCTCTTCGCGTAGGGCCTCGGGTCTTATTCGCGCAAGCGCCTACCGGTAAGCTCCAGAAAAACGTCTTCAAGCGAAGGGGAGCGCATCTCCAGGCCCTGGAGCTCGACTCCTTCCGCGTCGAGGTATTTGACCAGGGCGATGATGGTCTTCGTCGGCGCCGTGGAATGGAGCGCATACAGGTCGCCTTCTTTGCTCGATTCGGTGACGCCTTCCAGCCGGCCCAGTGCGCCGTCCACAGGCGCCTGGCTGAGGCGAACTTCAATTCGGGTGGTTCCGGCGGAGCGCTGCTTCAACTCGCGCGGCGTGCCCAGCGCCATCACCCGTCCATAATCGACGATGGCGACGCGATCGCAGAGGCGCTCAGCCTCCTCGATGTAGTGCGTGGTGAGCAGGATGGTCTTCTTTTCTTTCTTCAGTTCTTCGAGGGTGTCGTAGATTTCGCGGCGCACTTGAGGGTCGAGGCCAGCGGTGGGCTCGTCGAGAAAGATGATGCGCGGGTTGTTCACCAGCGCCAGAGCCAGCGCCAGGCGCTGCTTTTGCCCGCCGGAGAGATGGTGGTAAAAGGCGTCGCGCTTCTCCTCGAGCTGAAAACGCTTCAGCAATTCTTCCGTGCCGCGCGGGTTTCTGTAAAAATGGGCAAACATGTCGAGGGTTTCCGCGACGCGCATTTTGTCGGGCAGGGAAGTGGATTGCAGCGCGGCGCCGGCGAGATTTCTCATCTCCATAGGTTCGCGCTGCGGATCCAGGCCGCAAACTTGCACGGTTCCGCGATCCGGCGAGCGCAAGCCTTCCAGAATTTCGACGGTGGTGGTTTTTCCGGCGCCGTTTGGGCCGAGCAGGCCGAAAAGCTCGCCCTCGTGAACCTCGAAACTGACGCCGCGCAACGCTTCCACACTGCCGTAATTTTTGTACAGTCCCTCGACTTTGACGACTGGCTCGCTCATGCCGTTTTGCTGCTCCGATACTTTTTTATCACACCTGTTGCCGCTTCGCGAATCCGCGCTTGATGCGGCTCCGCTTGCTTGGCTGCTTCGCGGTGCGCGCGCTGCTTTTGACCGGCTTCCATTCGTGCGTTGCGATGTCCACCTTCATGCCCAGAAACGTCGTCCCTTCGGTTTCAAGCAGCATGCGCTGCTTGCTCGCGTAGGGTTCACGCGGCAGAAGCCGTCCACCCGCGCCCACGACGCGATGCCAGGGAATCCCTTGGCCGGACGGGCATCCCGCCATGGCGAAGCCGACGGTCCGCGCTCCTCCGCGCACCTGCAGCAGGCGCGCTAGCCGCCCATAGGTAACCACGCGGCCGCGCGGAATGCGCTTCACCGTTTCGTAGATTCGTTTCCAACCGCTGCCGCTTTTCTTGGCCATGCCGCGAGTACTCCTGGTCCTAGCCCTGCCTTGCAGCTATCTCCGAGTAGGACTAGTTCTTCAAAATTACACGGTGCGTTGCCTTATTTCCGTGGTTGCAATCGCTAGTTTTTCTTCGGTGTGTACCTTTGCGGAACACTTGCGGCCCATTTGTCATCTAATTAACCAGAGGTGACTGGCTGACATGAGAGCCGCGCGTCGAAACGCTCCCTGTTTTCGCTGCGAATCACGTTTTCGCTCTCTCCGAGTACTAATTACTGATACGAAGCAACCCGCCGTGGAAGACCGCATCATACCATTGACAGCGTAGTGCCTGGCACTTACACTACGTGAGCGATAGGTTCTTAGGGGGACGATCGTGGCTTTCGTACGGCGCAAAGGCAATTCGTACTACTTGGTCCACAACGTCCGCCGCCGCGGCCGGGTTGAGCAACTCTATCTTGCCAAGCTCGGCGAGCGGCCGCGCATCACCGACGACGTGGTCCGTGAAGTTTCCCGTAACCACCCCCTGCTGGATCTGGATTGGTCGCGCCTCAGGGAAGACGTAAACAGCCGCGTGGAACTTTTTGATCCGCGCTCGCCTTACGTCAAACAATTGCTGAATTCCTTGCGGCTCATCAACCTGGACCTGGCGGATCTCTCGCCTCCGCTATTGCTGCTGCCGGACCGTTCTGATTCCGGACAGGAGCTCGTCACCCAGCTCAGGCTCTTACGTTCCACGGTCGATATTAAGCTGGAGCAGTTTGAGCGCGTGAAACCACGCGCTCTGGAAGGCAGCCGGACGTACCGGTAAGGGGGGAGTAAGGCCATGACGCAAGCACAGCATTTAGACCCGACGCAACGCAGCCGCGAATCTCGTGATTTCGAGACCGCTCTGCGGCGCAAAATCGTGGGGCAAGAAGAGGCCGTCCAGGCGGTCGTCGATCTTTATCAGGTCTTCCGCGCGGGACTCAACTCGTCCGGGCGCCCGGTGGGCAATCTGCTGTTTCTGGGCCCGACCGGCGCCGGCAAAACGCGCGTGGTCGAGGCAACTGCGGAAGTGATTTTTGGCGATCCGCGCGCAGTGATCAAAGTGGATTGCGCCGAATTCCAGCACTCGCACGAAATCGCCAAGCTGATCGGCTCGCCGCCAGGGTATTTGGGGCACCGCGAGACACACCCGCTGATCACGCAGGAAGCGCTTGCGCAATTTCACACCGAGAAGGTCAAGCTATCCTTTCTTCTTTTCGACGAGATCGAGAAAGCGTCCGACGCGCTCTGGCAATTGCTGCTGGGCATGTTGGACAAGGCGACGTTGACCCTGGGCGACAATCGCCGCGTGGACCTTTCGCAAACCATGATTTTCATGACTTCCAACCTGGGCGGCACGGAGATCACCGAACTGATGACCGGCAAATTGGGGTTCGCTCCGGTGGCCGCCGCGGTGGACACGCCCGCGCGCCTCGAGCAAAAGATCGAGCGCACCGCGGCCGAAGCGGCGAAGCGCAAGTTCTCGCCCGAATTCATGAACCGTCTGGATAAGGTCATCGTCTTTCATCCTTTGCGCGAGCCTCAGCTCGAACAGATTCTGGATATCGAGCTGGGCATGGTGCAACAGCGCGTCCTCGAAACGGCCAAGGGGAAATTCCTGTTCCGCGTGACACAGCCGGCGCGCGAATTTCTCTTGAAGGAAGGAACGGACATGAAATATGGCGCGCGCCACTTGAAGCGCGCCATTGAGCGCCATCTGGTCTATCCGCTCGCGAGCCTGCTGGCCACGGATCAGATTCGTTTGGGTGATGTGCTTTCCGTCGATTGGGATGGCGTCGCTGCTTGTTTGGTGTTCTGGAAGGAAGCGGAAGGCGCGCTGGTGACCGTGGAGCCGGCGCATCCCGGCCTTGCAGCCGCGGCGGGGGCCGACGAAGACGGGCACGGTCGCGAGATTCCCGCGACTCCGGTCGTGGCCGCCGCGGAAGCACACGCGTATCCGGCGCGGTCGCTTCGCCCGGCGGCACATCAGGCCCTACCCCCAGAGGAGGGGAAGGCAAGAAGTACGCGCAAGGACCGGATCTAGTACGCGCAAGGACCGGATCTAGCACGCGCATGCCATGTTGCGAGGGGCCGAGTGTTGTTTTACTCGCGAGATTCGGTTACGTGGCGGGTTCGTCTAAACTTCCGCCGTAGATCGCGGGCACCTTCGCTCCCATTGCCCGCAGGTACGCGGCAAATTGGCCGCGATGGTGCACCGTGTGCGACAGCGCCATCTGAAAATAAATCACGCCGGGGTAATCGAATTTCCGCAGAAACGACATGGGCTGCGCCAGATAATCGCCGCTCAACTTCGACGCTTTCTTGAAATTCATGTCGAACTGCTGCGTGTACCATGCGGCTGCGTCAGCACCCGTTTTGATTTCGTCCGGCACGTCACCGCTGGAGCTTGCGTAGAACTCGCCCTGAAAAACTGAATCGAGGAACCACATTTCCACTGACGTCGTGTGCCAGGCCAGCTCCAGTGCAGTGCGAGACTTGGGGTGAATGCGGTAACCGGCCTTGTCGTCCGGCAAAGCCGCGATCACTTTGGCGGTGATCTGCGATTCGTGCTGCATTCTCGAGAGCAAGTGGTTCGCGAGGACGGATGCTTCTTCCGGAGTCATCAGCGTTCCTTCAATTCTCAGCCCGCGTGGCTGTGAATTATATCGAACGAAGTGCCACGTGGCCGATTAACGGGAAGTATATACCAGTGAGCATGCTTGACAGGGTTCGCCTTCTGGCATAGTTTCCCCGCGCGCACTTTTCCAGAACGCGCAGGAGGAACCATGGCCAGACGAACGAGAACGCTCTGGGTATCCACTCTCGTGCTCATCGTTATCGGGTCGGTTGGATTTCTCAACCTGAGTCAACGGCCGCGATTCCAGGCATTTCGCACGGTTGACGTTCTTCAGCTCCTGGCTACCGGCATGTGCTATGGAGTCGCTTTGGCAGGAATTCTGGCCCTTCGTCGCAAGCCAAGCGCGCAATAGGCGCTGTCGCTACACCGTCGGTACGACGGGAGTTTTGTCGTCTGGCCTGGCAGCGGCCTTCTGCGCGTCCTGATTCTGATGCGGCCGCCAGCGCAGAATGGGTTTTCGCGCCGCGGCCACTTCGTCGAGCCTGCCGACGCGCGTGGCGTGCGGCGCGGTCTTCACGATTTCCGGATTCGTTTCCGCCTCGGTTGCAATCGAACGCATCGCCTCGATAAATAGGTCACATTCTTCTTTTGATTCCGACTCTGTCGGCTCGATCATCAGCGCGCCAGGCACAATCAGCGGAAACGCCGTGGTGTAGGGGTGGAATCCGTAATCGATCAGTCGCTTGGCGATGTCCATGGTGTTCACGCCATGCTTTTTCTGGCGCGCGTCGCTGAAGACCACTTCGTGCATCGACGGCAAGTTGTAGGGCAAGTCGTACGAATTCTCCAAATGCTTGCGAATGTAATTCGCGTTCAGCACCGCATCTTCGGTGGCCTGGCGAATTCCCGGGCCGTACGCCAGGGTGTAGGCCAGCGCGCGCAGCAACACGCCGAAATTCCCGCAATAGGCGCGCACGCGGCCGATGGACCTCGGCCTGCCGTAATCGAGCGCGAATTTGCCATTGTTTTCGCTCACCACCGGCACCGGCAAAAACGGCTCGAGGATTTTCTTTACCGTGACGGGGCCCGCGCCTGGGCCGCCTCCGCCGTGCGGCGTCGAAAACGTCTTGTGTAAATTGAGGTGCATCACGTCCACGCCGAAATCGCCGGGGCGCGTCACGCCCGCCAGGGCATTCATGTTGGCGCCGTCCATGTAGAGGAGCGCCCCGCGCGCGTGAAGAATTTCGGCAATTTCCGCGATGTTTTCTTCGTAAACGCCGATGGTCGACGGATTGGTGATCATGAGCGCGGCAACTTCATCAGTGACAAATTCGCGGAAGTGCGCAATGTCGATCTGGCCGCGCTCGTTGGACTTGATGTTTTGCACTTCGTATCCGGCGATAACGACGGACGCGGGATTGGTGCCGTGCGCCGAGTCCGGAATCAGCACTTTCTTGCGGGGATTGCCCTTGCTCTCGAGATACGCGCGAATCAGCAGCAGGCCGGTCAGCTCGCCTTGCGCGCCGGCAACTGGCTCGAGCGAAGCGGCGTCCATGCCGGTGATTTCGAGCAGGCATTTCTGCAGATCGTGAATGATGCGCAGACAGCCCTGCGAAACTTCATCCGGCTGCAGCGGATGCTCGGTCGCCAGCCCGTCCAGCCGCGCAACGAATTCATTTACGCGCGGGTTGTACTTCATGGTGCATGAGCCCAGCGGATACATTCCGAGATCGATCGCGTAATTCCACGTCGAGAGGCGCGTGAAGTGGCGGATCACCTCAATCTCGCTCACTTCAGGAAATCCGTGCACGGCGTCGCGGGCGAATTCGGGGCCGAGCGCCTTCGCGGGATCAACCGCCGGTACGTCCAGCGGCGGCAATTCCATTCCGCGCTTTCCGCGCACGGACTTCTCGAAGATCAGCCCTTCATTCTGGCTGACGTGCCGGCGCGCCTTCTTGATGCCGTTCGCGTCCATCTCCCGTGTTGTGCCGTTTCCGCTCAATGGCGCTCTCTATTCGCTAATTGGTCACAATTTGCCGCAGCACTGCAGCGAAGCGTTCGATCTCGGCACGCGGCATCGTTTCCGTCACGCACACCAGCGCGCGACGCTCGTGCTTCGGATAATATTTCTCCAGCGGCAGCGGCCCGACGATTTTCTGCGCTAACAGTTTCTCGTTGATCTGCTTGACGGGGCGCGGAAACTCCACCACGAATTCATTGAACGTTACGTCGGAGAAGGGAAGCGTAATCCCAGAAATCTTTTTCAGTTCGTCTTGCGCGAACCGCGCCTTCGCCAGGTTCTGCGCCGCCAGCTCGCGCAGCCCTTCTTTGCCGAGCAAGCACAGATGAATCGTCACCACGAGCGCATAGAGCGCCTCGTTTGTGCAAATGTTCGACGTGGCCTTTTCGCGCCGAATGTGCTGCTCGCGCGTCGCGAGCGTCAGGCAAAATCCGCGACGACCTTCGGCATCGAGGGCTTCGCCGGCCAGGCGCCCGGGCATTTGCCGCACGAATTTCTCGCGCGTCGCGATGACGCCCACAAAGGGCCCGCCATAGCTCGGCGGCACGCCAAAGCTCTGCGCTTCGAGAGCAACGATGTCGGCTTCTTCCGGCGGCCTCACGATTCCCAACGAGACTGGCTCGGTCACGCAATCGATCAGCAACGCGCCGGCGGCGTGCGCCCGTTCCGCAATGGGTTTTAGTCTTTCCAGTACGCCAAAAAAGTTTGGCGACTGCACGACTATTGCGGCAGCTTCGTTCAACGTTTCGCCGCGAATGGCATCCGAGTCCGCTTGGCCATTCGCGGCAAATCCAAACTGCTCCACTTCAATTCCCAAATGCTTCGCGTACGTCGCCAGCACTTGGCGATATTCCGGGTGCACAGTGCTCGCCACCAGCACGCGATGCCGCCGCGTGAGCCTCTCGGCCATCAGCACCGCCTCGGTCAGCGCGGTTGAGCCGTCGTACATCGACGCATTGGCCACTTCCTGGCCCGTGAGCTGCGACATCAGCGTCTGAAACTCGAAAATGGCCTGCAGCGTGCCCTGCGAAATCTCCGCCTGATACGGCGTGTACGAAGTCAAAAACTCGCCACGCTGCACGAGCGCGTCCGTCACCACGGACTTAAGATGTTGGTACACGCCTGCACCCAGAAACGACGTGTACCCGTGCGAATTCTCCGCCGCTCGTGCCTTGAAATAGTCGATGATCTCCATTTCGGAGAGCGGCCCCGGCAATTTCAGCGGCTCCCGCAGCCGGTATTTTGCGGGAATCGTTTCGAACAGCGTTTCAATGGATTTCGCGCCGATGGCATCGAGCATTTCGCGGCGCTCGGATTGGCTTTTGGGGAGGTAACGCATCAGGCCGTCTGTTCCTTCTCCTTCTCTGCTACGTAGTCGGTGTAAGTCTTCGCGTCCATCAGCTTCGCCGCCTCGCTGGCGTTTTCCAATTTAATTTTCACCAGCCACGCGGAGCGATGCGGGTCTTGATTGATTTTCTCCGGCGCCGTGGATAATTCCGAATTCACTTCGATGACTTCTCCGCTCACCGGGCTGAAGACTTCGCTCACCGCTTTCACCGACTCGACCGTCCCCAGCACGTCCCCGGCCTTCACTTTCGTGCCCGTTTTCGGCAGTTCGACGAACACCACATCGCCTAACGCGTGCTGCGCGTAGTCCGTAATGCCGATCGTCCCCGTGGCGCCGGCGATTTGAATCCACTCATGGTCTTTCGAATATCGAAAATCCGCTGGATACATCTTCTACTCCTTCGTTGTGCTGCGAATTTACTTTGGGCGTTTGTAAAACGGCACGCTGACAATCTTCGCCGCCGCCGTCTGCGCGCGCACCGCCACGCCAATCTTCGTTCCCGGCTTGTTCACCGCCGGAGGCACGTACGCGAATCCGATGTTCTTCTTCAAAAACGGCGCCGGGCCGCCGCTCGTCACGCTTCCAATCGCGCGTTCGCCTTGGAGCACCGCGTATCCGTCGCGCGCAATCAGCCGCGACTCCATCTCGAATCCCGCCAGCGTCCGCTCCACTCCGACGGCTTTCTGCTTCACCAGCGCATCGCGCCCGAGAAATTCGCCTTTGTCGGTTTTGCAAATCCACGCAAGATTCGCTTCCCACGGCGTTGTAGTCTCGTCGATCTCATGTCCGTAGAGCGCCATGCCTGCTTCCAAGCGTAACGTGTTTCGCGCGCCGAGCCCGCAGGCTATCACGCCCAAATCCTGGCCCGCGTCCATTAGCCGGTCCCAAAGTTTCTCCGCGAACTCCGGCGCGAAATAAATCTCGAACCCATCCTCGCCTGTGTACCCGGTCCGCGCGATGATGCAATGCACTTGGTCGACTTCACCCCGTGTGAACCAATAGTACTTGATCGCATCGAGAGCCACGTTTGTGAATCTCTGCAGCAGCCGCAGCGCACGCGGCCCCTGAATCGCGAGTTGGGCGTAACGCCCGCCGGCGTTCTCGACTTCCGCGCCGAACGAATTGTGCTTTGCGATATGCGCGTAATCGATGTCCTGGTTGCCGGCGTTCACGCACAAAAAATAATGCGTGTCGGAGAATTTGTGCACCAGTAGGTCGTCGACAAACGTCCCCTTCGCCGTCATCAGCCCGGAATAGTGCGCCTGTCCAACGGCCAGCTTGGCCGCGTCGTTGCACGTTACGTGCTGCACCAAATCCAGCGCCCGCGCCCCGCGTATCTCGATCTCTCCCATATGGCTGACGTCAAACAGGCCCACGCGCGTGCGCACCGCCTCGTGCTCGGCCAGTATGCCCGTATATTCCACGGGCATGTCCCAGCCGCCGAAGTCCACCATCTTCGCGCTCATGCGCCGGTGCGTGGAGTTCAGGGCTGTCTTGCGCAATTCAGCTTTTGCGGGAGTACTCACGAAAACTTAACTCGCTTGTCCAGGACTCGCTGCGTACAAAAGTTCGTCGCTGCTTGCACAAAATATTTTTGCGTTGCGCGAAACAATTGAAACTAGCATGCGCCCGCAAGTGTGTCAATAAACCGTCGAGGCGTACTGAACTTCACTATCTCCAGTGGGCTCGATTCAGGTAATATCGGCACCGCCTTTCAATGAAACATTGGTCCCGTCGCGATCTTCTCAAGCTCGGCGCGCTCGCGCCTGCGGCGGCTGGGGCGTTGGCCTTCGACTCCACGCGAACCTCGGCGGGCACGGCAATCCCCGGCGCGTCCGCTCCTGAAGCTCAATCTTCTCCTCGCGAGCGACAACTTCTCGACTTCGACTGGCGCTTCCACTTCGGCCACGCTTCCGATCCCGTAAAGGATTTCAACTTCGGTGGCGGCGGCGAGGGCGTGTTCGCAAAAACCGGCGAGATCTTCGCGCCTGCGCTCCGCGATTTCAACGATCGCGCCTGGCAGCCCGTCGACCTCCCGCACGATTTCGTTGTCGCTCTGCCTTTCGTCAACGCCCCCGAGCTCAATGATTTCGGCTACAAGCCCGTCGGCCGCAACTTCCCCGAAACCAGCATCGGCTGGTATCGCCGCGTCTTCGAAATTCCCCAAGCCGACGCTGGCCGGCGCCTCGCACTCGAATTCGACGGCGTCTTTCGCGACGCCATAGTCGTGCTCAATGGAATTTATCTGGGCCGCAACCTGAGCGGCTACGCGCCGTTTCGTTTCGACATCAGCGATTTCCTGCGCTACGGTGAAAAGAACGTGCTCGTCGTTCGCGCCGACGCCACCGAGCACGAAGGCTGGTTCTACGAAGGCGGAGGAATTTACCGTCACGTCTGGCTCACCAAGACCGACCCCCTCCACGTCGCGCACGAAGGTGTCTATGTCACTTCAGAAATCACCGGCAACTCCGCGGAAGTCACCATCGCCACCGAAATCGCCAACGATGCGGACGCCGCAAAATCGTTTCGTCTCATGCAAACAATCTTCGACTCCGCCGGAAAGCAAATTGCCGCTGCGCAATCCGACGCCGCACCGATTTCTCCCTGGGCCACGCAGAAAGTCTTGCAAACCATCCGCGTCGACAATCCCTCGCCCTGGTCGCTCGAAAACCCGAACCTCTATAGCATCGTCACCACCGTCGAAAGCGACGCATCCACCGTTGATCGCGTCGAAACGAATTTCGGCATTCGCTCCATTCGCTTCGATCCTGACCACGGCTTTTTCTTGAACGGCGAGCGAGTCGAAATCAAAGGCATGTGCAATCATCAGGACCACGCTGGAGTCGGCTCAGCGCTTCCCGATCGCCTGCAATATTTCCGCATCGCCAAGCTCAAAGAGATGGGCGTGAACGCCTATCGGACTTCACACAATCCGCCCACGTCTGCGCTCCTCGACGCGTGTGACCGCCTCGGCATGCTCGTCATGGACGAGACGCGCATGTTCTCTTCCAGTCGGGAGGGCCTAAGCCAACTTGAGCGTATGGTAAGCCGCGACCGCAACCATCCCTGTATTTTTCTCTGGTCGGTCGGGAACGAAGAACCGCTGCAAGGCACGCCCACCGGCGCGCGCATCTGCGAAACGATGAAAGATTTGGTTCGCACCCTTGACCCCAGCCGTCCCGTGACTCTCGCCATGAATAATCACTGGGGACAGGGCGCCTCCGCTGTTGTCGACGTGCAGGGCTGCAATTATTTCCACAACGGCGACATGGACAAATTCCATTCCAGGTTTCCGCAAAACCCCATCATCGGCAGCGAAGACGCCAGCGCCTTGAGCACCCGCGGCATTTACGCCAACGATCCCGTGCGCGGTTATATGTCGTCTTACGATGTGAACACGCCGGGGGATTACGCTTCCACCGCCGAACAGTGGTGGAATTATTATTCCGCGCGTCCTTTTGCCGCCGGGGCCTTCGTGTGGACGGGTTTCGATTACCGCGGCGAGCCTTCGCCTTACCAGTGGCCGTGCATCAACTCGCATTTCGGCGTGATGGACACCTGCGGCTTTCCCAAAGACACTTATTTTTATTATCAGGCGTGGTGGACGGAAAAACCGGTGCTCCATTTATTTCCGCACTGGAATTGGCCGGGCAGGGAAGGCCAACCAGTCCGCGTGTGGGTGCACAGCAATTGCGATGAAGTGGAACTGTTTTCGAATGGCAAAAGTCTCGGCAGAAAATCCATGCCGCGCGGCGGCCATCTCGAATGGCAAGTGAATTACGCGCCGGGCGTTTTGCTCGCGCGCGGCTACAAAAATGGCCTGTTGGCCGAGGCGGTTGCCGAAGACAAGCGGGAAACCACCGGCGCGCCTGCGCTCATCAAGCTCGTCCCCGATCGCGCCTCCATCATGGCCGACGCGCAGGATGTTTCCGTCATCACGGTTTCCGTTTTCGATTCACAAAACCGCCTCGTTCCGGTCGCCGACAACGAAATCACTTTTGAAATTGACGGCCCGGCAAAAATCCTGGGCGTTGGCAACGGCGATCCCTCCAGCCACGAATCCGACAAGCCGCCTTCGCAGCTCTACGATTCCCACGGTGTGCTCATGTTCGGCTCGATGCCCGATCAGAATGCGGGAGCCTCGTTCGACGCGCCGCAGATTGTCACCCCTCGCAAAGTCTTCAGCGGTTTCGCGCAGCTCATCGTCCAATCTCTAATGCAGCCCGGCGCCATCCGCGTCCTCGCCCGCTCCCCCGGCCTCGCCTCCGCGACGATCAGCCTCACCAGCCATCGTCTGTGAGGGCTTCTCCTGGCTGGATTTCACTGACCAGTTACTACGGAACAGTGAAACTACTTGCACATTAGCTGAAGTGCAAGAGTACGTCTGGGCTCGAGCAGACCCCAGAGGAAGCAGAAAAGCCCCGTAAGCCCGTTGTTGCTAGCAACAGCTGGGCGGCAATTTACTTCCTCGACATAGGCCACTGAAATGCACTGCTGGCCTTGGGATAGGCTGCCTTTTCAGCGGTCGAAGCATGTCCTGGAGGGTCGCCATGAAACGCTTTTTTGCGATGGGATGTTTCTTGTTGGGCGTGTCCTTGTGGGCCGCCAATGCAGACGCCCAGACCACCGTGGATACCAACGGAACGAGCGGTAATGGGAGCAGCGCCGGCACCTGGACAGGAGGCGTGATCCCCAATAATGACGGACCGACCTACGACGTGCAGCTCTCGAACACTCCCTGCCCGGTCGTAATCAGCTTAGACATCAACGCCACCATGGATAGTCCGTTAATCCAAAACAGCTCGGCGGTCTTCCCGAACAGCGGCACGACTCTAGCGGTCTCCGGGAGCGTGGATAATTCCGGTTTCCTGGATACCTTTGGCGGGGCCAGGCTCAACATGGGTGGCAGTTTCACCAATGAAGCGTCCGGCCAACCCTATCTCGGCGGACCCGGCGATACCTTCAGCGCAGACACCCTCAACAACGTAGCCTCTGTCTACGTGCGAAGCGGCAGCACAGTATCGGTTGGCGGAAGCGTGGACAGCTCGGGCGCTCGGTACACATCAGGCGGCACTCTCACCGTTGGTGGGTCCTTCACCAATGAGGCGGGCGCGAACCTTGATCTAGGCAATCCTGGAGACATCGTGAATCTTCGCTCCCTTAATAACATGGGAGATCCGGCATCGCTCTTTCTTTTCGGCACCGGCTTTCTTGCCGTCGCCTATATCACTCGGCGCCGGTTTCGCTTCCGCGTCAGCAACTAATCCCGCCCGTGGAAGCGCGTGCAGCCAAGTCGTTGAGCACTGTGTGTGGCGAAATCGTTCTCCTCGGCCCCAGCCGCGATCGCCGCTCCATTGTATTCAGGGACCTGTATTTTCGGTGGTAACAGCCCACTGAAAGTCACTTGCCGGTACCGCAGCGATGACCTATATTCAGCGTAGAAAAGCAGCTAGTTGCGAACCGGAGGAGGAATCCAATGCCGGGTCCGGTTGTTTGCGCGCAATGCGACAAAGAAGAAAGGTACTGCGAGTGCGAGAAGTATTGCACGTACTGCCAGTCGCAACACGCGATTCGTCTTTGTGAGGACGGACTCTATTATTGCCCCGATTGCCGCGAGGCATGCGAGATTCACGTGGTGGACAAGAGTGCACACTGACCCCCGAAGAACCGAATTGAAAATCACGTCGGACGCGCGAGTGCTTGCGGGCGTGCGCGCCGCGCTCGAACACGTCTGCGAGCGGCATGGCCTCACCAGAGAAGAGCAGTGTGAACTTGCGTCGGCGGTAGAAAAAGAGTGCCGGAAGGCGCTAGAAAATCAGAAAGAGCCGATTTGCGCTGTGGCTGTGGAGGAGCTGGAAGGCCGGATCGAGGTGAGTGTGTGGCCTGCAAGAGAGGTGGAGGCGCCTGCGTCGAATTTGCCCAAACACGGCACCGCAAGCGTTTTTCAAAACAGAGTTGGCGCAGAAGCGCAACCTTCGACTGGCAGCGAGCCGCATGTGGCCGGCAACGGCCGGATGTGTGCGACGCTAGTAAGACTCTTCCACAGAAATCCCGCGCATTCCTGAAACAAGTTCCCTGCGAATCGATTTTGCGCCGTATGAACAAGTCTCCAGGTGCACCTGGAGACGAGCTTACGTCAAATGAGCCGTTACCACTTCTAGAACTCTACGCGCAAGCCAAACTGCAGATAGCGCGACGGCGAGTTGTGGTTAGTCAATATTTGCGACGCCGTCACCACGCCGAACGCTGCCGGATTTGTCAAATCCAGGACGCCGGCGGCGTTGAGAGGGTTGGCGAAGTTCACGTTGTTGAAGAGATTGAAAGCGTCGATAGAAAGCTCAAGTTTCACACCTTCGGCGATCGGGGTTACTTTGCCGACGCGCATATCGACGTTCCAAAAGCCGAATCCGTAGATCGGATTAGCCTCGCCGGTGCGGCCATCCACGCTCAACAGGGGCACACGGAAGGAATCGAAGGCTTGCTGCGGATTGGAAAAGATATTGATGCCGGAACCGCCATTGGCAGGATTTCCGTCGGTGCCGACACCGCCGGAGCCGTCAACATTGTAGTGGGCACCGGTGCTGATGGCAGCGGTGCGGATATCGGCGACGGAGCCCGAGTTCGATGAAAAGTCGGTACCGTAATTGGCGCCCTGGGTGGCGTAGATCGGCGTGCCGCTGGAAGCGACAAAAATTCCGGCTGCGTACCAACCACCGATGGCCCTGTTGATTGCGCCGTTGCTGGAAGCAAATCGATGGCCGTTTCCGAAGGGAAGTTCGTAGTCGAAAATTGCATTGAAGACGTTGCGATGGTCGAAAATCGACGGGCCGTACTGAAGGTCTTCGTTGTACGGGTCACTGAACCGCGCCGCGTTGTTTTGCACCTGCCCCTGCTCGTCGAGCGACTTCGACAAAGTATAATTCATGCTGAATTGCAAGCCGTGAGAGGCACGTTTGTGCAAAGTAACGAACCAGGCGTTGTAGTTGGAGGTGCCCTGTCCGGTTTCGAGCAGATCCAAGCCGTAAATCTGGAGATTGTTGTAGCTGGGAAGGCCGACAAGGCCGCGATAGGAATTCATGATGAGAAACGTCGTGAACGCGTCGCCGTTAGAAACGTTAGGGCCCACGAGGTCTGCGAGCGCCTGACTGGAGGTGACGCCGGGCCCTACGAGGGCTCCGAGCCCGGGCAGTTGATTCTCAAAAAACGGCTCAGTTGGCACGGCGGTCGGGGTGCCCGCCGGACACGTGAAAGAAGGAGTAATTTTTTGTCCGGAATCGCCGCGGAGAACACAACCTACGTTGTCGAAGGCCTGCGCAAAGGTTTGGCCACTTGTGGGATCACTCACGAAATAGGGAGAGGCGTCCAGGTCGACGGCGCTCGGAAGATCACGGCCGAGGCGGCCGACGTAGCCTGTCTCCAACAGGAGATTGGCCGGCAGTTCGCGCTGGATGGTGAAGTCCAGCATGTAGTTTCTTCCGATTTTGTAGCCCGGGTCAACGCCGATGGCTTCCGGTTCGCCGGCAGCCGGACTGGCAAAGGCATTAAATTGGGTAGGAACGATGGGTGAAGTTAACGCAGTAACAGTGGGGAGCGGAATGGTGCCGTCCTGACCGACACGAAAGGCATTGAGTCCGGGATTCGTGCCGGCTGTGGGATTAGCGGGGCAGCCGGCGCCTGGAGTGGAAGCATTGCACAAGGGAGAGGTCTCGAAAACATCGCTGAAGCCCACGCCCAGCAAAGAGGAAAGAACGTTGGTGACGATGTTGGTGCGGTCGTAGGCGACGCCGAAGCCCCCGCGAACGACGGTCTTGCCTTGGCCAAGCATGCGGCCCAAGAGGCCGTCGGAATAAGACGGATTCCAGGCGGCGGAAACGCGCGGCGCCCAATTGCCCCAATCCGTGTTGTACAGGCCGCTGCGACCGGATTGATTTATGGGAACAAAGCTCAGGGTTGGGTTATAGACATTGCCCTGCTGGGCGGCCGATTCCTTGGCACTGATGTAATCGTTGGCCTCGATGATGCTGTTGCTGTTGTCGTTGTTCGCGAGCAAGGACTGCAGGCCGTTGGCTTCGTGGGGGGGCGTCTGCCAGCCGTAAGCCAAGCCGTAGGTCAGAGTCAGGGTACGGGTAGTGCGCCAAGTATCCTGGACGTAGAAGTCATAGGCGGCGTCGGTGGTGTTGCTATTGATGTTGGTCAACAGCGGGTAGGGCTGGAGGCCTCCGTTGCGGGTGCCCACGAGGTTGACGTTGTTCACGATGCCGAGGGTGCCCACGTAGAGCGAATCCCATTCGGCCAAGTCAGCAGGCAAGAGGCAGCTGGTTGTTACGGATCCGCCGCATGTAGGAGGCATGTTTGCGGCGGGAATGGTGATCGTGCCGGTTTGGCCGCTGGCGTCGAGGAGCGCTGTGGGAGAAGTAGTGGCGATGTTGTGGTCGGTGTGAGAGAGCAGGAACGGCAAGAAACGAGAATCGGTTCCGGCGACGATGGTATGGGTTCCTTTATTCCAGAACAAATTATCAACAATTTCCTTGGTGACGCCATTGAGAAGCTGGGTGCGGGAGATCTGGGTATTGTCGATGGGCATATTCAGGTAGGTGACGGCTGGCTGAAGGGCGACGAACAAGCCGGAGACGGAACTGGTGGTGCCGGAGAGATTCAGAGCCGTGGCAGATGCCTCGCCGGAATCGCCGATGACATCGGCGCGAGAACGTATCCATGCGAAGCGAAACTCATTGGTGATATTCGATGAGATCTGGTAGTCCAGGCCGCCGACCGCAGCGTCATTGCGATCGGGCGCGCTACCGAGAGCAGTGGGTTGACCGTTCTCGATGTCGAGTTGGCCCAAGGGCATAAGGTCGCGGTCATAGAAGTACCGGCCGAAGAAATGAAGCTTGTCCGTGAAGTTGTGGTCAAGACGGAAGCTTACGTCGTCGTCTTTGGTCGGTTCGGAAACGACGCCGCTGTAACCGGTGGTATTGAGCCCGTCGCCGGCGCTGGTGTTATTGCCAGGCGGCATGAGCGCCCAAAGCGCCTGGATGGTTGGGCTGATGCCGAGTCCGCGAGGATCGCAGGGTGAACCCCCCGAAGCACCGCAGGCGGTGGATGTGGCGAGGTTATATTGATTGACTGTTCCGGTGGCGTCGGGAAACTGGAGAATGCCACTCTCTAGCGTTGCGGTGGGAACGGTGTCGGTGAAGTCAACGTCATTGGGGAAACGGTGAATTTCGTAATTCGCGAAAAAGAAAGTTCTGTCCTTGATGATCGGGCCGCCGACGCTGACGCCGACACGATTGTCCTTCAGCCCCGGCTCGGGAATGCCAACACGATTGTTGTCCCAAGTGTTCGCGTTGAACTCAGAATTCTGAGTGTACCAGTAGGCATCTCCATGAAAGCTATTGGAGCCGGAACGGCTGACCAATGTGGTTTGGCCGCCCGGTGCGCGGCCGAAGGTGACGTTGGAATTGCTGACGCCGGTGCGGAATTCCTGGACATTTTCAATGCTGGCGGGCTGGCCTTGTATCGCGAGATCTCCCTGGCCGCCGATGATGCTGTCGGAAATGTCGATGCCGTCGAGAGTGATGGCGTTTTGGTCGCTGCGAGAACCGGCGACGGTGCCGCCGGAATCCATGCCGCCGGGCGTGGTTAGGGGCTGCAATTGGATCAGTTCCGTAGCGTTGCGTGTGAGAGTAGGCAGGTGTTCGAGTTCTTGCCCGGCGACGACGTCGCCGACCTGGGCGTCGGTGGTCTGCAATTCGGCCTGCGCGGTGGCGCGCACCTCGACGGTCTGGCTCGTTGGCCCGACTTGCATTTGCATATTGCCGGTGAAGCTCTTATTCACTTCGACGGTGACGTTCTGCAGGGTTGCAGTGCGGAAACGGTCAGCTCTGAAGGTGAGGGTGTAATTTCCTGCAGCGACCTGGGGAAAGAGATACTCCCCTCTGCTGTTGGTAGTCTGGTGGCTGGTGATGCTAGTGGCTACGTTGGTGAGGGCAACTTCCACTCCGGGGACCACGGCGCCGCTTGCATCGGTAACTGTGCCGAGGACGACGCCGGCAGACGATGTTTGCGCGGCCAGCCGCGAGCTTGCCGCGCAAAATAGGAAGAACATCGCCGCCCAAGTGCACAAGGGCAGCATGGTCTTCTTACTATTCATGGAAGGGCCAGTCGCAAAGGACATCGCTTCCTCCTCGTTCTGCGCAAAGAAATTTTTGCTCCGCGTGTGACCCGCGATCTGCATTGAGCGCGGAAAACACGGACCGACGAAACATCCCAACGGCCTACCTGGCCAAAAGGAATCGTCGAAGCCGCGGGTCACGGACGCGACTAAAGCGCCCGAACTATTTGTTTCATATTTATTTCCCCGGTCAAATTGCTGACGCGCACGGTACCCCCAGGAAATTGACCTTGTCAACGCATTTTATGGGGATATAAACGGAATTTACGTGGCGAGAGCCGGTTCAGGAAAGGGCGGGGGAGTAAACAGTGGCGAACTGCTGCAACAAGAAAAAAGCCCCAGCCTTTGTACCGTCAAAGCTGGGGCCGCGAAGCGAAGAAAGCGTTGTGGTTCTGCTGTTCTAGGAAACGCCTACAGAATTCAAGCGTCTACGAACAAACGTGCCGATCCCAAGGAGCCCAGTTCCCAGAAGAAGCAAACTGGAAGGCTCTGGCGTAGGGCTGGACGCCGGTGGACAGTAATACAGATATTCCTGCGGACTATTGCTGCCCCAGAGGTTCGTGGGGGTGATAATTTCGAAACCCGTGAAATTGAAGGTTTTTTCGCCACCACCTGCGTACCAACTGAGGGCGTCCGAATACCACGTTGCAGCGCCGCCGGTGTAACCGCTGGAACTCTGCGCGGATGGCGTGAAGAGCGCCCACAACGCGAAATTGATATTGCCGGCCTGAGACGGATCGCCCAGGTATTGCTTATACAGCCAGGCCGCTTCGTCGTACTCCTGCGTATCCGCAGTGCCGAAGCGGGTGCCGTCAAGATTGGCAAAGGTATGGATCGTTGCATTCCAGGATTCGCTGATCGTAACTTCGTGGCTGAAGTCATCGCAAATCATGGCAACAGAATTGTGGCCGTCGATGCTTAGATAATACGGCGCGACGTAAACACCCCCTTGGTTGGCTCCGCCGACACCGGTAAGCTCAATGTTCACGGTGCCTGCGGCGGCTGGGAGGGCAGTACCAAACGTTGCTAGTGCTAAAACCAAAAGGGTCCGTTTCAAAGTTCCTCCATTCTCAGAAATCTGAATCTGATACTGGAAACAGCACGCGTAAGACCAAGTTGGCAGGAGAGAGTTCATTGAAACTGAACGGTTTATACAGGCGGGAAATGATATGCGGGCTGACGTGCGCAGGAGTTTGCATCCCCATGGACACGCAAGTGGGCCGGTGAGTTTTAACGCAAGGTTGAAATGCCCCAGTACGGAAGTACTTCGTTCCGAGATGGGCAAGGGCATTTGCTACATAGGACCGGCGAAGGTGCGGTTGCGAATCATGGCGGCGATTTGGTCGTTGGTGACGGGAAGGTCGATGTTAAGGCTGTCGCCGGACGGGGTGACGGTGACATTGGAAAGAGCTTGGGCGAGATCGGGATCGGATTGCTGAATTTGGTAGCGGCGGAGGACGATTCCACCCTGAAGCATGGCGGCGAGTTGGTTGGCGTCGTCGGGCGAATCACAGACGGCGTCGAATTTGGCATCGGCGCCATCGTCGACCTGAACGTGGATTTCCATGTTGCGAATGCGATTGAGAATCGCGGCGGCTTGCGGGAATTGGCTGGCCTGCGGAAGAAGCTGATGCAGCGCAAGCTGAGTGTTGGTTTTATCGAGCACGGCCCAGATCATCCCGTTGCCATTGGCGGCGTTGATGAGCGGGTAGAGCTGGGAATTGTAGAGCAGGCTTTCAGCGCCGCCGAAACGGACGTTGATGAGGCTCTCGAGAATGGCGCGCTGACCGAATGCGGCCGTATTGCTGTCGATGAAGAAAAAGAAAATGTCGGAGGGGCCGGAGCCGCTGCCGAAGGCCCATAGCCTGTAACCGTGGACTTCGATATTGGGGAGTTTCTGCGAGGCGAGGCGAGATTCGGTTGAGTTGGGAGAGAAGGAGCCGAGGGCGACGCCGGCGATCTGTGACGGATGCGGGGAGTTGGCGGCGGTAACGCCCCAAGCGAGTTCGTCGATTTGCGTATCAGGATCGATACCGGCGGAGCGCAGGAACTGTTCGAACTGGCGGAAATTCGCAGGCAGCATTTGCTGTTGGAGCTGAGAAAACCAAGGAAGTTGGCGGGCTGCCTTCATGTCGGCATAGGCAAACTCGCTCATGTCCTTCGGGAACATGCCAATGATGTCGGTGCCAAGGGTGTTGCCGCGGGCGGGCAGAGCAACAAACGCCAGTACGGCGAGCGCGAGAGCTGCTGATGCCGCGAGAAGTTTGCGAGTCGAGATAATGTTCATATTTTCGGCCCTGCCTTCCTGGTCATGCGCGCGCGGCGTTTGCCGTCAAGCGCGATTCGATTTCGGCGGCTTGCTTACGCATGGCCGCGACAAAAGACGCGTCGGTGATGGAATCAAGATTGATCGCAACATTGGCGAGCGCACCGCGCGCCCCCGCAGCGGCCATTAAGCGCGCAACGCGGAGGTCTGAAAGCATAGAAGCGCTGGAGATGGCTTCCAGTTGCCCGAGGCGGTCGAAAATTTCAGTGGCCTTGCGCGCGACGGTCATGGGCACTTCGGCAGCGCCGCGAGTGGCCTTCTGTATGGCTTCGTCGCGCTGGCGCTGCTCCTCGGGAGTTTCCTTTGGCAGCTTAAAGGCGGCGAGGACAGCATTGTAGGACTCGGCGTCGCGGTCGATGGCGGCAGCGAGGTCTGCGGCGGCGGCGTGCATTTCGGTGACGGCTTGGTTCAGTTGGTCGACGTAGGCAGCCTGAGATTTTTTCTTGCGCGAGAGGCCGGCGACCATTTGTCCGAGGCTGGCTGCCAGTGCACCGGCGAATGCGGAGACAGAGCCGCCGCCGGGAGTGGCGGTAGGTTCGGCGACCTCGTCGAGAAACGGGCGCGCCAGCGCGGCAAGTTTGCCGGGGCCGGATTCGAGCGGAGCGCCAGAAAGCGCGGCGGCAAGGCGGTTTTCGAAAACCTGCGCGGGAGAGAAATTCTCGAATTGTAGAAAGAAGTCTGCGGTCATTTCGATGGCGCGTTTGGGAATCAGTCCCACGATTTCGCTGCCGACGATCGAAGCGCCGTAGCGCGCGGCCTCGCTGCGAACCATTTCGAATACGCGGTGAAGCGGCGTCTGCTCATAGTCGGTCATGTTGATCGAAACCTGCGCCAGATGGCGCGCGCGCAGGTCGACGCCCATGGATTTCACGTAGCGCAGGCCGCCGGATGAGAAGCGAATGGCCTTGGCGATCTTGTTGGCGATGGAAACGTCGGGCGTGTTGAGATTGATGTTATAGGCGATAAGGAATTTGCGAGCGCCGACGATGACGGCCCCGGCGGTGGGATGCAGGCGCGGGTCGCCGACATCGGGAGCGCGGTCGGGATTTTCGAGGACTTCTTCGCGCACGCCTTCGAATTGGCCCTTGCGCACATTTTCGAGATTGGTGCGGTCAGGGCGCGCCGCAGCGGACTCGTAGAAATAAACGGGAATCTTGTAACGGTTCCAGATTTCGCGGCCGACCTTCTTGGCGAGGGCGACGCAGTCTTCGATGGAAACGCCGTCGACAGGGATGAAAGGAACTACGTCGGTTGCGCCGAGACGCGGATGCGCGCCGGAATGGTTGGTGAGGTCGATGAGTTCGAGCGCTTTGCCGACGCCGCGAAGAGCGGCTTCAGCGACCGGTTCAGGTTCGCCGGCCAGCGTGATGACGCAGCGGTTGTGGTCGGCGTCGCTTTCGCGGTCGAGGACGTAGACGCCTTCGACGGATTGCATGGCGGCGACAAGCGCGTCGATTTTGGCGACGTCGCGGCCTTCAGAGAAGTTGGGCACGCATTCGATCAGACGAGGCATGCGAGAATCAGTTCCTCACTCTAAGGTTAAACCCACCAATGGTCCGCGCGTTGCGGAAACGTTCAAGAAAATGAGATGTCGCCGAGCCGTCAACCGCGCGAATAAATAACCCGGCCGCGCTTGAGGGTCATGGCGCAATGGTTCACGCCAAAATAATAGGGAATTTCGCGGTAGTCGGCCACATCGAAGACGGCGAGGTCTGCGAACTTGCCAACTTCGAGGGAACCAATGCGGTGGTGGCGACGGAGCGAATAGGCGGCGTTGATGGTAGCGGCAGCAATGGCCTCTGCGGGAGTCATGCGCATTTGCGTGCAGGCCAGGGAGAGAATCATGGGCATGGAGAGCGTGGGGCTGGTGCCGGGATTGAAGTCAGTGGCGAGCGCCACGATGGCTCCAGCGTCGATGAGCTGGCGCGCGGGGCCGTACTGCGCGAGGCCAAGATGAAAGCAGCAGCCGGGAAGCATAGTGCAAGTGACGTCGGAGTGGGCGAGGGCGCGAATGTCGGATGTAGATAGCTTTTCGAGATGGTCAGCGCTTGCGGCGTGCATTTGGATGGCGAGGCGCGCGGCGCCGGTCCGCGCGAGCTGGTTGGCGTGAAGGCGCAAACCGAGCCCACAGGTGCGCGCGGCGATGAGAATCTTGCGCGATTGTGCGATGGTGAACGCGCCGCGGTCGCAAAAAACGTCGCAGAATTCCGCCAGATTTTCGGCCGCGACCCTCGGGAGCCATTGGCGGCAGATGAGGTCGACGTAAGCGCCGGGCGTCTTGCCTGCGCGATTGTGAAATTCGGGCGGAACGAGGTGCGCGCCGAGGAAGGTGCGCGCGATTTCGAGGGGCTGCTGGCGTTCGAGTTCGCGCAGGGCGGCAAGAATTTTGCGTTCGCTGGGCCAGTCGAGGCCGTAGCCGGATTTGGCTTCGAGCGTGGTGGTGCCGTGCGCGGCGAATTGCGCGAGATGCACAAGAGCGCGGGATTTGAGCGCCGCGGGGGGTGCGCTGCGGAGTTTGCGGACGCTGTTGATGATGCCGCCGCCGGCGCGGGCGATTTCCTCGTAGGTGGCGCCGGAGATGCGCTGTTCGTATTCTGTAGTGCGGGAGCAGGCGTGGATGAGGTGCGTGTGCGAATCGACGAGGCCGGGAAGGACGACGCGGCCGTGCAGGTCGAGTTTGCGGGCGCGGCGAGCTTCGGGGTGGCGTTCGATGCGGCGGCGCGGGCCGATGGCAGCGATGCGGCCGTCGCGAATAAGGAGCGCGCCGTCGCGAATGATGCCAAGATCGGCAAGGGCGCGGCCTCGGCGAGGCGCAAGGCCGCGAAGGGTGAGAATTTCAGAACAATTGGTGACGAGCCAAGCATCCGGCTTGCGAGAATTGGGCATTTTCGATCTGGCTGTTCACGGTACTGAAAAGCGCGGCGCGGTGCAATACCTCGCGCTATACTCTCGCGCGAACTGAGCCTTTTGTGACTAGCGACGACAGGCGGGCGGCACTCTGGAGGAAACGAATGCGGAGGCGAATTGCAGCAATGGCGATGGTGTTTGCGGCAAGCGCGGTGGCGCTGCTATTTGGATTTAGTAGCTGGAACTTGGCGCGGGCGCAGGGCGCAAAGGCCGAGTCGGCGGAATATGACATCGTGATACGCGACGGCCACATCATTGATGGCACGGGTTCGCCTTGGTATGCGGGCGATATTGGGATTCGCGACGGGCGCATTGCGGCGATTGGAGACTTGGCGCATGCGCAGGCGAAGCAAACGATCGATGCGGCCGGGCGCGTGGTGGCGCCGGGATTCATCGACATGCTGGGGCAATCGGAAATCACCATGCTGTTGGACCCGCACGTGCCGTCGAAAATCTTCCAGGGCATCACCACGGAGATTACCGGAGAAGGAGACACAGTAGGGCCGCAGACGGACGCGACGCTCGAGGAAATGCAACCGGAGTGCCAGCACTATGGGCTGACGTGCAATTGGCGGACATTTACGGAATATTTTGCGCGGCTGCAGAAGCAGGGAATGGGAATCAATTTGGGCACGTATGTGGGCGCGACGCAGGTGAGGCGGGTGGTGATTGGTGACGATGACCGCGCGGCGACTCCAGAGGAATTGGCAAAGATGAAAGATTTGGTGGCCGAGGCGATGCGCGAAGGCGCGCTGGGGCTTTCGAGTGCGCTGGAGTATCCGCCGGCGCCGTACGCGTCGACGGAAGAATTGATCGCGCTGGCGTCGGTGAGCGCGCAATACGGCGGGATTTACGCCACGCACATGCGCAATGAGGGCGATGGCGAAATGGACGCGCTTACGGAAACGGCGCGAATCGCGCGCGAGGCGCATACAGGCGTGGAGATTTTTCATTTGAAGACCGCAGGGAAGTCGAATTGGGGAAAAATGTCGCAGGTGATCGCGTTTATCGACAAAGGGAGATTTGGCGGGCTGGACATTTCGGCGGACACGTACGCGTATACCGCGTGGGAGAATGGCTTGGCGGCGTACATTCCTCCATGGGCACACGACGGCGGGGACACGAAACTGATCGCGCGGCTGCAAGATCCAGCGACGCGCGCGCGAATCCGCAAGGATATGGAAACTCCGACGAAAGAGTGGGACAACGAGTGGCAAGAAGTCGCCGGGCCACAGGGAATCCTGATCGCGTCGGTGGACAATCCGGATCTGATGAATTTGCAAGGAAAGACCATCGCGGACGTCGCGAAGATGTGGCATGAGGACGCGATCAAAGCGATTTTCGATTTGCTCATTAAAGATAATGCGCGCACCGATGTGGTGACCTTTGGAATGAGCGAGCCGGACGTGGAGCTGGCGCTGAAGCAGCCGTGGGTATCGTTCGATAATGATGCGTCGGGGACTTCGCCGACGGGGATTTTGGGGAAAGAGCACGATCACCCACGGGCGTACGGGACGTTTCCACAAGTGATTCGAAAATATGTGCGCGAGGAGCATTTGTTGACGCTGCCGGACGCGATTCGGAAATTTTCGGCGCTGGCGGCGCAGCGCGAGCATTTGGCGGACCGCGGAGTGTTGAAGGATGGGATGTGGGCGGATGTGGTGGTGTTTGATCCGGCGAAAGTACGGGATTTGGCGACGTATGAAAATCCGAATCAACTGTCCGTGGGAATGGATTACGTGCTGGTGAACGGAACGCCGGTGATAGCCGACGGAAAAATGACGAACGCACTGCCGGGGAAGGTGATTTACGGCCCGGGATGCGCGGGCGCGCACTAAAAGAGTAGAATTGCGGGCGAGGTGAAAGGTGATGCGGCGGATTCAGGCGAATTGTATTTTCGCGGTGGCGATTGCGGCGGCGGTGGCGTTGGCAGGGAGTTTTCCGGCGGCGCGAGCGAATGCCGCGCCAAGGTCGAAGCACTCGCAGGGAGAGCGACTGGGGAGCGTGAACTTCCCGATTTCCTGCACGCCCGAAGCCCAGGCGACGTTCAATGCTGGCGTGGCGCTGCTGCACTCGTTTCAATACCAGGAAGCGGAGCAGACTTTTTCGCAAGTGGGGCAGCAGGATCCGACGTGCGCGATGGCTTACTGGGGCAAAGCGATGTCGCTCTATCACCAATTGTGGGACTGGCCGAGCGACGACACGCTGAAAGAAGGGCACACAGACACGATGGAGGCGCAGAAGCTGCGTGCGAAGACGGAGCAGGAGAGGATGTACATCGTCGCAGCCGGCGTTTTCTTTCAGGACAACCCGAAGCTGAGCAAAGCGTCGCGAATCAAAGCGTATTCGGACTTTATGGGCAAAGTGTTTACGAAATATCCGGATGACGTGAATGCGGGGGCGTTCTACGCGCTGTCACTGATTACCTTGCAGGGGAAGAAAGAGGATCAGGATGCCAATCGAAAGCAGGCGATTGAGATCCTCGATGGATTGTTTCGGACGGCGCCGGAGAATCCGGGCGTGGCCCACTATTTGATTCACGCCTCGGATACGCCGGAGCTTGCGCCAGAGGGCCTCGAAGCTGCGCGCGCTTATGCGAAGATCGCGCCGGATTCGTCGCATGCGCTGCACATGCCTTCGCACATTTTCGTGCGGCTGGGATTGTGGCAGGAAGCGATTGACTCGAACATTGCGGCGGCCGCGGCGGCGGCGGAGGCGACGAAAGCGGGCACGGCGGACGCGAGCTATCAATTCCACGCCCTGGACTTCCTGGACTACGCGTATTTGCAGAGCGGGCAGGCGGCGAAGGCGCGCGCCATTGTGGATGAGGCAAAGGATGTAGCGGGCGCGAGCGCGGGCGACATTGCGGAACGCCAGGCCTTTTTCATGGCGAGAAATGCGTTTGAGTTGCATCAGTGGAAAGAAGCGGCGGCGCTGGCGGTTCCTGAGAATAGCGGCGCGGTCGAAATTACGTATTTTGTGAAAACGGTTGGCACAGCGCGCTCCGGAGATGCCACAGGCGCGGAGCAGAATTTTGCGAAGTACAAAGAGGCGATCGCGAGCAGCGCGGGGAAACAGACTGCCCGTTACGATGTCGCTTCGAGCGACACGATCGGCGAGCAGGAAGCGGAGGGCTGGGTGGCGTTCGCCGAAGGCAAGGACTCGGAGGCTATGACGGCCATGCGAGCGGCCGCGGCGCAGGAGGAAAAGGAAGGCGTCGATTCACTCTCCACTCCGGCGCGGGAGATGTTAGGCGACATGCTCCTGGAGATGAAAAACCCGGCGGAGGCGCTGGTGGAGTACAAAGCGGCGCTGGTGGAGTCACCGAACCGATTCGACGGGCTTTATGGTGCCGCGCAGGCGGCCGAGCTGAGTGGAAAGACGGAAGAAGCGCACAAGTATTACGCCAAACTGGTGGAGATTTGCGGTGCAGGCGGGGACAGGCAGGAACTGACGCAAGCGCGCGAGGAAGTGGCGAAAAAGTAGAAGCGTCTGCTCCGAGTTCCCTCAGACGCCGAACGAGATTTGAGTCAGTTGATGTCCAGCTCGCCGGCGCCGACATGGGCGTAAAGAGAATATTTACCGGCGGCATTTTTGTGTAGGGCCGTGTTGGTGCGAAACGAGCGGAAAAAACCTCCTTTTGAGACTCCGAACGCCCTTGCCTCGATATCTCCGGTCGTAACAGACGTGTCGACAGGCCCGTAATCCGATGGGTTTGGTAAGGTGATGTCCATCTCGCCGGCGTGAATCTGCAGGTCCTTGTTGCCGTCCACGTGGGCGATTTCCAGTTGGCCTGCGAACATGCGGACATAGAGATTGGACTGCCGCGGAATTGTGATGTCGATCTGGAAATTGTTGGACGGGCCGCCAGTGATGTCCAGATCGCCGCGATTGCCGTTCTGTTTCAGCTTCACGTGGACATTATTCAAGGAGTCGCGGCCCGGCGCGGAGAAATGGATGACGATTTTGTTTTCGTCACTGCCGGTGATGCGAACCCCCGAGGAGCGAATATACATGCGCAGGTCGCCCCCGGAGGGAAAGGGCGTTTCGAATTGGTCGTGGCCGGCTTCGGAAGTCACGTTTGTATCCTGGGCGGAGCAAATCCTCGGCGCCAGAAAGAGGAAAAAAACGCCGGCGATGACGCTGATGCGATGGGCGGTGGACCTTCTGCTGAGTTGCGAATGTAGTTGGCTCATCATGGGCGCACCTCCAGTTCCTGGATAGAAATACGAAGTTGCGGCGCAAATGGTTCCCCGCAGTGGATATTTCCCATCTTCACGGTGAGCACGGAAAAGCCTACGCCTTGGCGGCGCGGCGCTGAAATTGCGGAGCGAAAACTTCCTCGGCGAACTGTTCAATCGTTGTGGGCGTGGTGTTCTTTTCGGAGCGCTGCTCCTGCGGAGCGAGAAGGCCTTCGTTGGCGCCTTTCCACATTTCAATGACCAGAGCGGCAGAGCTCTTCGGCAAGCCCATGCTCGTAAGAGCGGATTCGAGGAGGATGAGAGGCATTTGGACATAAGCGAGATTGGGTTTGCCAATGGCGCGGCCGATGATGGCGGCGCCATCGCGCATGCTCACGTCGCGGGGGCCGAGCAATTCCTGCGTCGAATGGCCCGAGAAATCGCGAGCGGCGAGGCGCGAGGCCGCGTAATCACCGATGTCTTTGGTGGCAATGATGGGAAAGCGCACGTCCGCGGGAGCGGCGCCCGGAAGCGCGTTCATCATGCGTATGCCATCGATGCTCATCAAGAGATTTTCCATGAATTGAGTTGGGCGCAGATGAAGGACGTTGAGGGAAGACACGTGGTTCAATTTTTCCTCCATATTGTGGAGGCCGACGATGGGGCCAACATTCGCTGCGTGCTGCGCGCCGATGCTTGACAGGGTGACGGCGAACTTCACGCCATTCTTTTCGACGGCAGACGCGTAAGCGTCGGTGACGCGTTCCTGATATCCGCGAAAATCGTCCCGGTGAAGCGCCTGCGGAACCAGGAGATAAACGGCTTCCGCATTTTCAAAGGCGCGGGCGACCTCTTCGGCGTTCTCCACATTGGCGACGAAGGGATCAGCGCCTTTTGCGTCGAAGCGCTCGAGTTTCGAAGCGTCGCGGCCGATGGCGCGAATTTTCTCGCCTTTGGCGAGCAGCGTGTCGGCTGCTACCGACCCTGTGTTCCCAGTGGCTCCGGTGATGACGATCATGGCAGCCCCCCAAACGAAAATAGCGAACAATCAGGTTCTCTTGCCGACGGCGCCCGCGACGGCTGAATGCTGGTTTGCCGTTTGGCCTCGACGGATTAGATGCGTGAAGCGGCGCACAAAGGCGAATTTGAGAACCAGGAAAATGGTAGCGAGGATGAGAAGAAAGTTGCCCCAGAAATGCATCCGCGAATAAATCGAAATGCCGATGATGAATGCGGCGAGGCAGAAAATCAGCGAAACATTGCTGAGCAGAAATGCGCGGCGGGCGGCAGAAGGCAAGTCCTGGCGCCGCGCGATGAGCACGGAGACGAAAACCGCGGCAGCGGCGGAAATGACGATAAGGGCGATCAGGCCGAATTGGATTTTGGGCGTCACCGGCTAAGTCTTGACCTTCAACGTTCGACGCATCGCTTTGATCTCAGCGTATGTTCCCGGTCCTCTACCCAGCAGAAAGCGACAGATGAAATATCCACCGATCAACGCAAGCACAGTCCCTGCCACGGATAGGGCTTTCGCAAGACCGAAATAGTTATGTAGATAATCAAGCCTCAGTGAAATAGAAACGGCAGCTAAACCCAATATCATGACGCACGGAGAAAGATAAAGGAACGAGCCCTGCCGTTTGCCCAGCAGAGAGCGGTAAAAGAAATACACGAGGACTGAGGCAAGCACCATCGCCGCCAAGGCAACAGCTATCGGAAGGGCGAACGATTGTTGCCTGTAAGAAAGCATGAGCGAAATAACAACCATGACGAGACCAAGCACCGAGAGGCCGCGAAAGGTACGAGAAGGCGAGCGACTTTGGGTCATCGAAACTATGGATCCCCCATTCACAACCTAGCTCATGGGAACTTTGACATGATTCTGCTTGGCAAAATCGATGGCCTCGGGGTAGCCGGCGTCGGCGTGGCGGGCGACACCGATGCCGGGATCGTTTGTCAGCACGCGCTCGATGCGCGAGGCCATTTCCTTGGTGCCGTCGGCGACGGTCACTTGGCCGGCGTGCACGGCGTAGCCGATGCCGACGCCGCCGCCGTCGTGAATCGAAACCCAGCTTGCGCCGCTGGCGGTGTTGAGCATGGCGTTGAGCATGGGCCAGTCGGCGATGGCGTCGGAGCCGTCGCGCATGCTTTCCGTTTCGCGGTATGGCGAGGCAACCGAACCGCAATCCAGATGGTCACGGCCGATGACGATGGGCGCTTTCAATTCGCCGCTGGCGACAAGATCGTTCAGCGCGAGACCGAATTTGTCGCGCTCGCCGTAGCCGAGCCAGCAGATGCGTGCGGGCAGGCCCTGAAAATGAACGCGTTTCTGCGCGAGCTCGATCCAGCGGCAGAGCGATTCATTGTGCGGAAACATTTCCAGAACAAGCTGATCGGTGCGATGAATGTCCGACGGCTCGCCGGAAAGCGCGGCCCAGCGAAACGGTCCGCGGCCCTCGCAGAATAGTGGGCGAATGTACGCCGGAACGAAGCCGGGAAAGTCGTACGCGTTTTTCACGCCTTGCTGAAACGCGAAGGTGCGGATGTTGTTCCCGTAATCGAACGTGATCGCGCCCATTTTTTGCAGCGCCAGCATGCCTTCGACGTGCGTGGCGATGGATTGCATGGCGCGCTTGCGGTAGGACTCGGGATCGCGCTGGCGAAGCTCTTTGGCTTCTTCGAGCGAAAGGCCCTGCGGGATGTAGCCGCCGGTGGGATCGTGCGCGCTGGTTTGGTCGGTGAGCAAATCGGGCACGACGCCGCGGCGTGCGAGTTCTGGAATTAAATCCGCGCAGTTGCCGATGAGGCCGACGGAAGCGGGTTCGCGTTTGTGGACGGCATTTTTCAGGATGCGCAGGGCTTCGTCGAGGTCATTGACCATGACGTCGCAATAGCCGGTTTTGACGCGGCGCTTGATGCGCTCAGGATCGACGTCGATGCCGAGGAATGCGGCGCCATTGAGCGTGGCGGCGAGAGGCTGCGCGCCGCCCATTCCGCCCATGCCGCCGGAGGCGACGAGTTTGCCGGAGAGGTCGGCGGCGGGGCCAAAATGCTTGCGCGCGGCGGCGGCAAATGTTTCATAGGTGCCCTGCAAAATTCCCTGCGTGCCGATGTAGATCCAGCTCCCGGCGGTCATCTGGCCGTACATCGTCAGTCCCGCACGCTCGAGTTCGTTGAAATTTTTCCAATCGTCCCAGTTGCCAACGAGATTCGAATTGGCGATGAGCACGCGCGGAGCGTAGGAGTGCGTGCGAAAAATTCCGACGGGCTTGCCGGATTGGATAAGGAGCGTTTCGTCATTTTCGAGATTGCGCAGGGAATTGACAATGGCGTGGAAGCATTCCCAGTTGCGTGCCGCTTTGCCGCGGCCGCCATAGACGACGAGGTCCTCGGGGCGCTCGCCGACCTCGGGATCGAGATTGTTCATCAGCATGCGAAGAGCGGCTTCCTGCTGCCAGCTCTTGCAGGAGATTTGCGTGCCACGTGGCGCGCGCTGCGGCTGATAGCCGACATGGTTTTCTACGGCGAGTTTCGACATGGAACTTCCCCCTTGGGAAAAGCTATCTTAGCGCGGAGAGCGTTCCGTCGCCAGCGTTCCGCGAAAAATAGACGAGCGGCGGTGAAAGTTGCGCGGCGAAGGCGTGCTGCGCTAGAGTGCAAAACTGACGATGGACTACGCGGCGCGATATCCTAGCCTGACAAAATTGTTTCTGGAAGCGATCGATAGCCATCCGAATCCGCGCGCGCAGATTTATCGCGCGGCGGACGGCTGGGAGGCGTATTCGTCCGCCGAGATGCTGAGGCGCGTCGCCGGCCTGGCAAGAGCTTTTGGCGACCTTGGGATCCGCGCCGGTGATCGCGTGGGAATTTTTGCGCCGAATTCGCCGGAATGGCACGTGGCGGATTTTGCGGCTCTTGGGTTGGGCGCGGTGGACGTGCCCATCTACTACAACGAGTCGCCGGACCGGCTGACATATATATGGAATGACGCAGGGGTGAAGGTCGCGCTGGTGTCGGGAGTGGAGCAGGCGAGGAAGCTGGCGGCGTGCCGCGCGAGGCTGCCGGCGCTCGAAACAGTGATCGCTGTGAACGCGCCGGCGGACTTGCGCGGCGAATTCCTGGATTACGCGAGCCTGATTGCCGGCGCGGGCGAAGCGGAGATCGCGGAATATCGAAGGAACGCGGCGCAAGTGACTTCGGCGCAGCTGGCGACGCTGATTTATACGTCGGGAACGACGGGCGAGCCCAAAGGCGTGATGCTGTCGCATGCGAATCTCGCGTCGAATTGCATCGATGCGGTGGCATCGATCGAATATCTGCCACATGACGTGGAGCTTTCCTTCCTGCCGCTCTCGCATGTCTACGAGCGCATTTTCGACTGCGCGGCTCTCTTTCATGGCGTGAGCATCGCGTATTTGGGAAAGATCGAGGATCTGCCGAAGGCGCTCCTGGAAGTACATCCGACCATTGCGGCAGCGGTGCCGCGGGTTTTCGAGAAGACGTACGCAAGCATCGTTGAGAAAGGCCGGCAAGAACATGGTACGAAGCGGAAGATTTTCGACTGGGCGCTGCGCGTCGCTGCGGAAGCCGTACCGTGGAAGGCCTATAAGCGGCCGGCGGGGGCGATGTTGAGGGGGAAGTGGAACATTGCGAATCGAATGGTCTACGGGAAAATTCGCGAAGGGCTTGGTGGACGCTTGCGAATTTTTTATTCCGGCGGTGCACCGCTGGCGAAGGAGCTTGCGGAATTTCTCTGGGCCGTGGACGTGCCGGTCTATCAAGGGTATGGGCTTACAGAGTCGTCGCCGGTGATTTCTACGAACACGCCAAAAGAGAACAAAGTGGGGACGGTCGGGCGGCCCATTCCGAATTGTGAAGTGCGAATCGCGGAGGACGGCGAAATTCTGGCGAGGGGCCCGAACGTGATGCAAGGCTACTACAACAAGCCAGAGGCGACGCGCGAGGCGATTACGCCGGACGGATGGCTGCGCACCGGCGACATCGGACATTTGGATGGGGATGGATATTTGGTGATCACGGACCGGAAAAAGGAGCTGCTGAAAACGGCAGCAGGGAAATTCGTGGCGCCAGCGCCAATCGAGATCAAGCTGCGGACAAGTCCGTTCATTGCAAATGCGATGGTAGTAGGCGATACCAAAAAATTCGTGGCGACGCTGATTGTACCGAACCGGACGGCAATTGCGGCGAAAGCGCGCGCGGAAGGGATTGCATTCGACGGTGAGAAAATTTCCAACGATGCTTGGGTACGGGAATTGATCGGCAGCGAAGTGGAAAGACTGACGGCAGATTTTGCGCAGTATGAAAAGCCGAAGCGCTTTGCGTTAATCGATAAAGACTTCACCGTGGAAGGCGGCGAACTGACGCATGCGCTGAAGCTCAAACGCCGCGTCGTGCTGCAGAAGTACAGCGATGTGATTGCACAAATCTACGCGGACTTGGAAGAGCCGAAGCCGCAGACCAGCAGGTGAGGCGGCCTTGAGCGGGTTTGCGCACAGGCTGGTAGAATGATGCACGGGAGCTACGTTCATGGAAGATTCACTGGTAATAGCAGGGCGCGCGTTTCGTTCGCGGTTGATTGTGGGGACAGGGAAGTATCGCTCGCTGCCTGAAATGGTGCGGGCGCATGCGGCGTCTGGCGCGGAAATGGTGACGGTCGCGGTGCGGCGCGTCAATTTGTCGGATAGAACCAAGGAGTCGTTGCTCGACTACATCGACCGCGAAAAGATGTTCATTCTGCCCAACACGGCGGGATGCTACTCGGCGGAGGAGGCGGTGCGCACGGCGAGGCTGGGCCGCGAAGCAGGGTTGTCAAATTGGGTGAAGCTCGAAGTGATTGGCGACGAGCGAACGCTTTTTCCAGAGACGGAAGAGCTGGTGCGCGCAACGAAAGAATTGGTGAAAGACGGATTTGTGGTGCTGCCATACACGAATGACGATTTGATTGTAGCGCGGAAGTTGGTGGATGCGGGCGCGGCGGCGGTGATGCCGCTCGGGGCGCCGATTGGGTCGGGAATGGGCATTCAGAATTTGGCGAATCTGCGGATTCTGCGCGAGCGAATTACGGAAGTGCCCATGATCGTCGACGCGGGAGTGGGCACTGCATCGGATGCGGCGATTGCGATGGAGCTTGGCGCGGACGGCGTGCTCATGAATACGGCGATTGCCGGTGCGCAGGACGCGGTACTAATGGCCGAGGCGATGCGCGCGGCCGTCGAGGCGGGGCGGAAGGCGTGTCTGGCGGGGCGCATTGAGAAAAAATTGTACGCCACGGCTTCAAGCCCGCTAACGGGCATCATCCGGTGACGTCCCAATCGACTTAGCCGTTCGTTGGATAAGAATGGCAGTCAGCGGGGAAAGAAACCGAACCAAATGGAGTCGACGAGGGCGTGAATGATGGCGCCGGGGACGAGCGAGCCGGTTTTCATCCAAGAGCGGCCGTAAAAGAGTCCAGCGATGGTCGCCAGGCAGACGTACTTCCAGTTGGGCACCGGCGCGTGAAGGATGTGCGCGAATCCAAAAGCCACCGAAGCAATGATCCAGCCTGCGTAGCGATTCTTCAGCGAGCGCGAAAGCAAGTTCTGCAGTAATCCGCGAAACAGAAATTCCTCGGGCCATGCGGTGAATACCAAGATCTCAAGTCCAGTGAGCGGCGTCGCTTTCAGGCTGTGCGCGGTTGGGCCGAAATGAATGAAGCGGATTGTTTCGCCAAGAGGAATGATGATGACGGCGAGCAGAAGGAAATTCAGCAGGACGGCCCAGCCGAAACCGTGGCGCCATTCGACGGCATAGCCGATGCCGTCGAGGCGACGGATAAAGAGAAACGCGGCGAGGGCCGTGGTAAGCGCGAAAAGGATGGTGAGCGTGTGGGTAAGCTGCGGCGGGTGAGGCCACAACCGATACATCCAGCGAAATTGTACGGGAAGCCAGATGATGAAGAGCGCGAGGTAATCTTCCAGGGCACCCGCGGGTTTTCCGCGCGCGCCTGCCGTGAGCAATGAGGGAACCGCCACGTAGAGAACGCCTGCCAACACCCAGAGCCAGTCAGAAGGATAGAAATTCAACGCGTACAAGAGGAATGCAATCAGCGGGATGAGCGGGGCGAGAAAAAACGTGGTACCGGCAAAAAGTGCGCTGAGGCGTTCACGTACGCGTGGGCAGGCGATGAAGAGTTCGACGCCGAGGAGCGTGGCCGCGACGAGAATGGCGATGGCGAAGCGGCGTCCGTCGTAGTTGAGTCGAAGCCCGGCAATAATTCCGAAGAGCAGAAGCCCGGCCCACAGAATGAGTGCGCCGACGAACGGAAATTGCCGGGCGTGCGTTGGCGCGGCCATGCGTCACAGTCTAATGCAGAGGCGCGGTATGCTGAAGGGCTTGCTTTGTGAACAGCAGTCGGCGATGCTTTTTGCAGGATGCCTCTGCCGGTGAGACAACGGATTGGGTACATCGACTGGATGCGCGGGCTGGCTTGCCTACTGATGTTCCAGACGCATTGCTACGATTCATGGCTTGGGCCGGCGGCGCAAAAGACGAGTTTTTTTCGCTGGTCGCAACTGGCGGGGACACTGCCAGCGCCGCTTTTCCTCTTTCTCGCTGGTATCTCCTTTGCGCTGGTCACAAATCGAATGCGGCAGAAAGGCATTTCGCGAAACGAAGTGGCGGCAACGACCATTCGGCGCGGCGCGGAGATATTCGGGCTCGGTCTGCTGTTTCGCGTGCAGGAGCTGGCGCTGGGGTATCCGAGCGCGCCGTGGACGGACCTACTGCGCGTGGATATTTTGAATGTGATCGGCGCGTCGATTATGTTGATGGCGGTTGTGTGTTGGTTCGCGAAGAAACTGTTGGCGAATGGACTGCTCGCGGGCGGCGTGGCGGCGGGAATTGCGCTAGTAACGCCGCTGGTCTGGACAAGCTGGCAACCACGATGGATGCCGTGGTTCGTGGAGTCGTACGTCAACGGCTGCCACAATTTGGGCGCACCGCAACCGTGGCTGTTCCCACTGTTTCCATGGGCGGCGTTTGCGTTTGGGGGTTTAGCAGTGGGGCTTTTCCTGCTCAGCGATTGGGTACGCGCGCGTGACGTGCGAGCGATGATGGTTTTGGGCGGAGCAGGCGCGATTTGCTTTGGATTAGGATGGTTGTTCGACGCGCTGCCCGTGCAACTGTACCCAGTTTATGATTTTTGGCACACAAGTCCAAATTTTTCCCTGATGCGCATGGGCGTAGTAATGATGATCGTAGTAGGCAGTTACGCTTGGTGCCGCTGGGGCGCGGGACAATGGAGCTTTAGTCCGCTGATCCAAATGGGGCAGGCGTCCTTGCTGGTTTATTGGGTGCACATCGAGTTTGTGTATGGAAGACTTTCGATCCTGGTAAAGAGCGGTCAGGGCATTGCGAGCGCGTCGCTGGGGTTGCTGATTATTTTCGTCGCGATGGTGGCGTTGGCTGCGGCGCGCGTGCACACAAAGGGGCACGGGAGCGAAATTGTCGCGAGGTTTAGACGGAAGCTGCGACCCGTGGCGGAGGCGTGAAGACGCTTAATGGGAGCGAACTGAAGTTATGGCCGAGGCGATGGAGCTGACTTTGCGTCGGGTTTCGCGGGCAAACTGAAAATCAGTTCACCCGGGCGAGCAAGACCCATGCGATCGCGGGCGATCTTTTCTATGGCGGAAGGATCGGTTTTCAGGTTTTGAATGCGCTGCTGCAAATCGTGATTCTGCTGATCGAGTTTTTCAATCTGCTTCTGGATAGCCTGTATTTGGGTTTTCGAGCGATGCATGGCCATCAAGCCGTGCGCGCCGAACACGTCTTGCAGTAAGAGCAGGCAAAAAATGAGAGCGAAAAAATAACGAGCGTGACTCCGAAAGAAAGAGGAAGAAGATTCAGCGCCCGATATTTCGTCGTTTATCCGGTGATCCACTTACGGGCCTCCTCGGCCATTTGATTCGACTTCGCGGGTGACTCAGCTTCCGCGTAAACGCGCACAAGAGGCTCCGTGCCCGAAGGACGCATCAGCACCCAGGAATCGTCATCGAAAACGAATTTTAATCCATCTGTGCGGTCAACGCGGGCAATTTTGCGGCCTCCGAATTCCTTAAAGGTACTAGTGAAGCGCGGCGGCAGACTGGAGATAACGTCAGGAGAAAAACGCAAATTGACACGAACCGGCCAGTAACCGCGGCCTTCGCGGCGGAAGAGATCGCGAAGCTGGTCGGAAATGGACTTGCGGCGCGCGGCGATCATTTCCGCGACAAGGAGGCAGGCAATGATTCCGTCTTTCTCCGGAATGTGGCCGCGAATGGTCATGCCGGCGCTTTCCTCGCCACCCAAAGTGATCTTATCGGCTTCGAGGAACGGCCCGATATACTTGAATCCGACAGGAGTTTCGAACACGGGGACGCCATGGTGGCGAGCGACGGCGTCGATGAGATGGCTGGTGGCGACGCTGCGCGCGGCGCCGAGTTTCCAGCGGCGCGTCTCGATGAGGTAGTCGAATACCAGAGCAAGAATATGATTTGGCGAGACGTACGTGCCATCGTGGTCAAGGACGCCAAAGCGATCAGCGTCGCCATCGGTGGCAAGGCCGGCGGCCGCCTGAGTCTCGCGGAGCAACTTCGCGAGTGGTTTCAGATTATCCTCGGAGGGGTCAGGGC
>JBAPRL010000022.1:0-66265 GCA_049281095.1 Candidatus Acidiferrales bacterium | reverse complement strand
GGGAAGACGCGCCGGGGGAAAAGCGGTTGGTGGCCTATGTGGTCGCTGAGTCCACGGTTGAGGAGTTGCGTGGCTTTCTGAAAGAGCAGTTGCCTGAGCATATGGTGCCGGCGGTCTTCGTGCTGCTTGATGCTTTGCCGTTGCTGTCGAACGGGAAGATAGACCGCCGCGCACTGCCGGCGCCGGATCGATCCAGGCCGGGGTTGGAGAAATCTTACGTCGCGCCCCGCGACGACCTGGAACTCCAACTGACGCGCATCTGGGAGGAGGTCCTGCGTGTTCGACCGATCGGCGTGAGAGACAATTTTTTTGAGCTTGGAGGACACTCACTGCTCGCGATACGTCTCTTCGCCCTCATCGAGATACGGCTCGGGAGAAAACTTCCGCTGACGGCCGTCTTTCAAGGAGCAACAGTTGAGCACCTCGTCGGCGTTCTCCGCCAGCAGACCACGCGCGGCCCGCAGTCCTCGTTGGTGCCCATTCAACCCGGTGGCAGCAAACGGCCGCTCTTCCTGGTGCATCCGGCTGGCGGACACGTTTTTCCCTACGTTCATCTGGCGCAGTTTCTGGGTCCCGACCAACCCTGCTATGGGCTGCAAGCCAAGGGGCTGGAGGACGGACAAGACCCCCATACGCGGATCGAAGACATGGCGACCTATTACATCCAGGCCCTGCAGACCATGCAGCCGACCGGACCATACCTTCTTGGAGGATGGTCCATGGGAGGCGTGGTCGCCTTTGAGATGGCGCAGCAACTTCATGCACAAGGTCAACGAGTGGCATTGCTCGCTTTACTGGATGGCCGGATTCCCACTCCCGAAGAAACGTTCCCAGACGAGGACGCTAACGTGATCTTACTCGTCGAACGTTATTTCGGTATTTCGTTTGGTCCGATGGAGTCGCTCGCGCAGCTTTCCAAAGACGAGCAGTTGGCTTTTATTCTGGAACGCGCGAAGAGCGCAGGTTTGGTGCCCGCGGAGCTTGATGTTTCCCAGGCCCGCCGTTTTGTCGAACTCCTCCGGAGCGACCTGCGCGCGACGCAGAACTACGGACTGCATCTCTATCCGGGTCGCGTCACCCTCTTCAAGGCGAGTGAAACGCCGGAGGGTGCGTCTCCGGACGCCACGTTGGGGTGGAGCGCATGGGCCAGCGGGGGAGTGGAGGTTCACATCGTTCCGGGCAATCACGCCAACCTGGTTTACGAGCCTCACGTTGAAGTCCTGGCTGAGAAACTGACGGCTTGCCTCAAGCAGTCACAATCTGTGGAAGCGCCAGAGAATGGCGCAATGGCGCAATAGGAAAGATCGATCAATGACCACGGCAACGGCCTTTGATTCTTGGATTGCCTGCCGAAGACCGAACCCACATGCCCGCCTCCGTCTGTTTTGCTTCCCGTACGCAGGGACCGGCGCTTCGATTTTTCGAACCTGGTCAGACGGCTTGCCAGCGGATTTTGAGGTCTGCCCGGTTGAGTTCCTCGGTCGGGGAACTCGGCTGATGGAGACTCCGTTCACTCAGCTTGCGCCTCTGGTCCAAGCCCTCGCCCAAGCCCTGACGCCACTCCTGGACAAGCCGTTTGCCTTTTTTGGTCACAGCCTCGGAGCCTTGGTTGGCTTTGAACTCGCGCGTCAGTTCCGGCGACAGTCGGGTGTTCAGCCGGTTCACCTGTTTGTCTCGGCGGATCGCGCGCCGCAGATCCCTCATCGAGACCGGCCGCTCCATTCCCTGCCCGAGGGGGAATTCCTACTCGAATTGCGTCGCCTGAATGGGATTCCCCGAAAAGTGTTGGAAGAGGTAGAACTCATGCAGATCATGCTCCCCGTCCTGCGGGCAGATTTCGCCGTTTATGAAAGCTACGTGTACTCAATTGAGCCTCCCCTCAACTGTCCCATCTCTGCCTTTGGCGGTTTACAGGATTACCGCGTGAGTCGTGGCGATCTCGAAGCTTGGCGTGAGCAAACGAGTGTTTCTTTCTCGCTGCGGATGTTTCCCGGTGATCATTTCTTCTGGCAGACGACTCAACCGCTCCTTCTTCAGGTGCTCTCCCAAGAACTGCGCGGAGCCACGTGAGGACCACCACATGAAAGCGGCACCCATCACCTCTCTTGTTTCCGTGTGGCGCTTTCCGCCGGAAACTTTGGTGCTGGGTTGCGATGAGGTGCATGTCTGGCGAGCGACCTTGGACCAGACCCCGTCACAGATTCAGAGCTTCCTCCACAACCTTTCTGCGGATGAACAGGCGAGGGCTAAGCGGTTTCACTTTCAGAGAGACCGGGAGCGCTTTATCGTCGCTCGTGGAGTTCTCCGGGCTATCCTCGCCGGCTACTTAAACAAAGCGCCAGAATGCCTATCCTTTTGCTACAGTTCTTATGGAAAGCCTACCCTTGCGGAAGAATCTGGCTGGGATGCGACCCGCTTTAGCGTGTCCCACTCTCAGGGAGTCGCCCTTTATGCGTTCACTCGTGGTCGAGAGGTGGGCATCGACCTCGAGCATATCCGTTTCGATATGGCAGTCGCAGAGATCGCCGAGCGATTTTTCTCACGACGGGAGGTTGCGACGCTCCGGGCACTCCCAACGGACCTGCAGCAACAGGCGTTCTTTTGCTGTTGGACGCGCAAGGAGGCCTACATCAAGGCCCGGGGCGAAGGACTTTCACTGCCCTTGGATCAGTTTGATGTGTCGGTGGGTCCCGGGGAACCGGCCGCAATACTCGGCACTCAACGAGATCCATCCGAAGCTTCCTGTTGGTCTCTTCAGGAATTCGTCCCCGCCCCCGGCTATGTCGCCGCTCTAGCCGTGAAAGGACACGGCTGGCGCCTTACCGTCTGGCAATGGCCCGACGCGAAGCAGGAATCAGAGTGAAAGTTGCGACGCATTTTTTTTTCGAGCCCATCTCTGGGCGAGTCGTTTGACGATCCAATAGGCGACCAATGTGACAGGGGCAGCGATGATGATCGAGCCAACCAACATAGCGGCGTAAACATCCCAACTCTTTTGCAAAATGTCCCACAGTCGTGCCTGATCCAACGCCAGCGGATGCCGCACCGGGAGAATCAGCTTTCCCAATCGATATTCAGCCAGCCAAATCAAAGGCAATAACGGAATATAGAGAATTGAAATCACCGCTGCTGCCACAGCAGCCGCCACGTTCCTCTTCAGCAGCCACGCTACCACTGTCGCCACGATAATTGGGGATGGATTCAGCGGCAGAAAACCAGCAAAGATGCCGATGGAGAAGCCAGCCGCAATTTGGTCCGGTCGGGCATCGAGGCGCGACAGCTTCTGCCAAACCCCTCGGATTCGCTGTTTCACGGTAATTCTGGTCATGGATCAGAGCGTCGGGCCGGGATGCTCCACATCACTCGCGATGTGACCATCACGCATGCGAATCAACCGTCGCGCCCGCTCCATGACGAGAGGATCATGGGTGGAATAGACGAAAGTGGTGTTGTGAGCACGATTGAGTTGATCCATCACTGCGAGGAGAGCGGCCGCAGTGACCGAGTCAAGATTCGCCGTGGGCTCGTCCGCCAGGATCAACGTAGGCTCGGTGACCATGGCGCGCGCCACCGCGACCCGCTGTTGTTCCCCCCCGGACAACTCGCCAGGCCGACGATCTTCAAGGTTGGCAAGACCAATCTCTGCGAACAGCTTGCGCACTCTTTTCTTACGCTGTTCGACCGGAATGCCCTGCAGCAGCAACGTAAATTCAGCGTTTTCGAGTGCCGTGAGTACCGGCAGCAGGTTGTACGCTTGGAAGATGAAGCCGAGGCGCTGCAGCCGCAGACGAGCCAGCTCCCCTGAAGATAGGAGTTGCAGGTTCTTTCCTTCCACCAGCACCTCTCCGGAATCGGCTCGGTCGAGTCCTCCAATGATATTGAGCAACGTGGTCTTGCCGGAGCCGGACGGGCCGGCAATCGCGAGAAATTCTCCGGGAGCAACGCGCAGACTGATCCCGCGTAGTGCCGGAACCTCGATTGGCCCCGTGCGGTAGGTCTTCTTCACGTCCTTCAGTTCCGCCGCCCACTCGGTCACAGCGTCCTCCAAGCCATGCTAAAACACCTGCAATGAGCCAGGCAGCTCGGTTCGCGCCGCCTTGAAGGCTGGATAAAAGGAGATGACGGTCGCTGTCAAAAACACGGTGCCGACGGACGAAACGATTCGCGTCACGCTCAAGCGCGAGTAGATGATCGGGTCAAAAACGAGAGCGGTTGGGAGGCTGCTTTTGAAGAACCAGCGCAGATCTAACCCGGCGGTGGCGAAATAATGTTGAGCGCTCAACCCCAGGACCAGGCCAAGGGCGAGGCTGATCGCTGTGAGCGCCAACGACTCGCCAATAACCATCACGGCGAGCTGCACAGGCCGTAGGCCCAGAGCCGAACAGAGACCGAATTCATAGCGGCGCGCGATGACTCGCATCAGAATCGTGTTGAGTATTCCCAACCCGACCATCGCCAGTACCACTCCGTTCATCACATAATTAAAGGCCTCGTCCAACACAAAGGACTGAGCCAGTGCCGGCATGGATTCCCGCCAAGTCAGAACTTCAACCGGAAGCCCCGTCAGCTGCTTCCGCAAACTCCGGGCCACCATCGGCGAGTCACCCTCTCGTTCCAGGAGGACCGCGACCTGATTGACGCGGTCGGGCACTTCGAGCATTTCTTGGGCCTCGGGCAGCGGCAACTGGATGACGTGCGCATCGATCGCCTCGATGCCAGTGCGAAAGATCCCGCTCACTCGCAGCAGAGCGCTCTGCATTTCTCCATCATCGGCGTCCGTCGCTTCCGTGCCAGGCGCTTGCACCGCCTGAGTCATAAGCACGACCTTCGCCCCGACCTTCACCGCGAGCTTGCGTGCCAACTCCTCACCAATCACGACGCCCGATTGTTGGTCGTCATCGAGATACTTTCCCTCGATGATCCGCTGGGGAATCAGAGATACAGCGCGCTCCTCTTTGGGGATGACCCCCATCATGCTCACGCCACTAGCGTTGGCTGCGGAACTCAGCAGTCCAGAGGCCAGTAGCCGGGGACTCATACCTCGCAGAACATCCTTCATGGGCCCGCTATGCATAAACTCCTCTGTCGTGGATACAACCTGGACCGGCAGCAACAACGCCAGAGAGCCGGTGTCTTGATACCCCCGCGCCTGGATGACGACGTGCCCAGTGCCGAATCTGACCGCGTTAGCGACCAATTGCTCGTGGCTGCCATCGAGCAAGCCCAAAGAGATCAGCAGCAACGTGAGACCCAGACCCAATGCCAGCGCCGTCAACAGGGTCCCGCGGGGATTCCGCCAGAGATTACGCCAACCGATTTTCATGAGCAGAAGAAGGCCGATCATCATTAAACCTTTCGGAGTGCCTCCGCTGGCCGAAAGCGAGCCGCCCGCAACGCGGGATAGAGGGCCGACACCACAGCCGCGACCGCCAGTCCGAGAGCAGCCTGAGTGTAGGCAGTGAAATCCTGTCGACCGTACCACAGCGGACCCACCACAACGCCTCCCAGAGAGATCGCGCCTCGACTGCCGCCTAGGTACAGACCATGAACCTGCAAATACCAGAGGACAGGAGATCCAAGCGCTCCTCCCAAAACCAGACTGCCTCCCGCCAAAATTGCCGCCTCCGCCACTATGAGACTAACCATCTGAACCGGACGCATTCCCACGGCCATCAGCATGCCCAGTTCACGCGTGCGCTCCACAATCGCCATGAGCATGGTGTTGACGATGCCCATGACTGCCAGCAGGAAAAAAATCAAAAACAAAATAAAAGTCACGCGACGATTGAACTGTACATAGTCCGCCAGCTCCGGCGCCAGCTCCGGCCAAGCCCTCACCCGAACTGGAAACGTTTTACTCAGCCGCACCTGAAGTGCCGCCGCCGTCGTCGTCGCCGCTGTGATGTCGCTGTCATGAAGCTTGATCCCTACTTCATGGATCCTTCCCGGCGGCAAGCGCAACAGCTCTTGCAGAGAAGCGAGAGGCATGAGCACCAGACCCCGGTCCATGGCGTCAAGCCCCGTGTGAAACATCCCGATTATCGTATACAGGTCATTTCCCGTCGAACCATCCACCGCCGGTGTTAACAGGACGATTTCCGACCCCACCTCGGCGCCAATCGTGGTGGCCAGTTTATCCCCCATCACGACGCCTTTGGGTATTCCTGCGGTCAGGTAGTTCCCCTTTACCATACGGCTTTGCAGCACGGTGATCTTCTGCTCCTGATCTGGGACGACGCCGAGGAGTTGCGTCCCAGCCGATTCATGGGTCGCGCTGACCAAGCCGTAGCCATACACCCGGGGACTCGCAGCCTCAACCCGCGGGTCGGCGGCGATGGCGGCAACCAGCGCGTTGACATCTGTCCCTTCTCGCCCTCCCAAGGTCAGGTGAATGGGACGATCCGGATAGTAATTCGGAGCGTGCACCTCGGCATCAGAGAGGACAAGGTCCGTGCCGCTCTCGATCATCTGTTGCCTCAGTCCGGCCATCAGGCACGCAACGAACAGCAGCATGGCGTATCCCAAGCCGATCGCCGCCATGGCGATCAGTGTCCGTCGGGGATTACGCCAGAGATTGCGCCACGCGAGCCGCAGCAGCCGTCCGATCATTGCTTCAGATTCTTCCTAGAAAACGTCGCTTTGCTAATGGGCTCATCAAACTTGATTTTCTCGTAGGTGATCGTCGTCTGTTCAACCGCTTGGCCCGCGGGTTTCATGACCAGACGCGTCGGAATCAGCCTCCCGCTCACGGTCTTGTATTCGGAGAAGGTCAGTTCCCGGACCAACTTCCCATCCTCGTCATAATACCGCTGCCGGACGGGCATCCGGTCGGCTTGGCGGACCTCCAAAGTAATTTTCCCCCACACCACCACCGCGGCCGGCTTGGGTGTTAGGGTATATTCAGATATCGCGACTCCATCCCGCTGTCCTTCGAAGGAGGTCGCAATCGCATAGTCGTCGGTGAGGCGACTCTGCTTCACCAGGTCATTGAGGGTGAAGTCACTGCCCATCCACGGGCTCATCATCATCGAAGGCGGAATCTTCACCGTGCGGTTTGCTTTTGGCAGGTAGTACCAAATCTTGCCGTTAACTTTCAGGATGGCCGTGCCCGCATCTTCCTGTGGGCTGCGAATGCGAATGAGGATGTTCGACTCGCCGACCGACCAGAACTGCATCGTGATATTCCGTTGCAAGTCTTCCTTGGTGACCTGCATTTCCACCGTGGCGATGGTGGATTGGCTGGTAAACAGCCGAGCCACTCCGTCCACGATCTCCCGCGCCCGTTGATCGTCCACGCCCTTAGAGACCTGTCCCAAACCCAGCCATATAAGCGCCACGCAGATCGCGGCGCTGCCTTTTTGCCATCTCATAAACAGAGAGGTTATTTGGCGAGGGCGAGAAAAGCAAGCAACCCGAGAAGGCAGTAATCGGCTGTTCTGGAAGCGCAAAGAGGCTATGGGTACTACCACGTTCATTTCTCCTCTTCTTCCGGTCTCAAGCGGCCTGGAGTGCATTGTTCTTGAACTCGGTGCGCGCCAGCAGATCGTTCCACGGCGCGTTACACTTTTGCTCCCGGCGGGTCGGCGACTCCCCCGGGCGGCAAGAAATCGGGCAAGTCAAGGCGTGCCACGCCAATTCGATCGTCGGCCATCCCGTAATAGACGTCGAAGCGGTCCGGTGAGCCAAGATCGTCGCGGCGATCGATGCCGGTAGGGAACACGACGTTGGCGATGGCCCCGAGGCGTTCTTGCGGCAACGCCGGTGTCAACACTGGCTCTGCCGACCGATAGCGGATCAGTTGCGGATGCTCCTTCGAAAGCACCATCACCCCGGCCGAATAACACAACGGATGTCGTTCGGCGTTAGGCTCCGCCATTTCACTTACCCCGTGGTAAATGATCAACCACCCGTGCTTGGTTAGGATGGGAGGAGTACCGCCGCCAATTTTGAGCCGTTCCCAGGGCGCAACTGGAGCGGCCAACCGGTGATGCGAGGTAAACCGGCCGAGACGATTTAGTGGGCTGCCCTCCGAGGTCATCGGGCAGTAGGAAATCCAAATGCTTTCCCGATCCAGATCCACCTCACGGGACGCGGGGTGGCGGGCCGTTTCCTGCGGACGAGTGCCGGGGAAAAGTGGCCGGTGGAGGATGGCCAGTTCCGGGTGTCCGCTTGGATTAGGAATGGCGACGGGGAAGAGGCTCGCATCCTTATTATCTACATCGCCGAAATTGACGCCGTGATACGGAGCAAAGGTCGCAAGGCCGAGACGCTGCCAACGGGAAAGGTCCTCCGACAAGGCCAGGGCGATCCGCGGTCCTTTAGGCGAAAACGCGGTGTACGTCATGATGTAACGCTGGAGCGGTTCCACAAATGTGATACGAGGATCTTCGCAGCCACCGCTGTCCCGTGGCCGCCGCTCGTAGTCGGCTTCCGGTTCCAATGCGATGCCAAGCCGCTCGACGCCCGCCGGATCGCCGGCTTCATTGAATCGCACGCGTGCAATGCCGATGCGCGAATAATTCCCCCGCGCGATCAGCCTCGGAAAGAGGTAGAGCTCACCATCGGGGCCGCGAACGGCAGCCGGGTTCAGCACGCCTTCGATTTCCTGGGGATTGCCCGGTTCGGGTTCCATCACCACTCCCAGGCGCCGCAGCTTAAATCCGCTCATCAAATTTCCTCGCGAAGTCACGATCGGTGACCGTCATCTAAGCAGGCAATAATAGCTTCGGTAACGGGTTTCGTCTCACTAGGACCTCGAACAGGGACAGAAACAACGCCGGCTTCTTCTGCCGGATAGTCGTTCCCTCCCACGAACAAGGCATCACCAATGAAAACCATTTCTTTTAATGAAATACCCAGGAGGTCTCGCAGCTTTTTGATTCCGTAGGCTTTGTCGATGCCAGGTTTAGTGACGTCAATGGATGTCGTGCCACCCATGCGGACAGAAAACTCGGGAATAAAAGTGTCGAGAATCGCTTTGATTTTTTTCCGCTTGGCGAAATCGGAGTCCCATTTGTCCTTTTCTTCTAAAGGTGCCTGCTGGCCTAATGCGGAAAATGTTATCTGGCTTCCCCGGTCTTCAATCACTTCTCCCCAGACCTTTTCGGCCTTGTAGCCTGCTACATCGAGCGCCTTTTTTAGAGAACTGATGATTTTCTGTTTTTCATCGGCGCTGAAATCTTCTGAATAGATCTTCTTCCAATCCCCCGCGTATCGGAAGAACTTTGTTCCACATGTGGGAAGGAGGGACAGATTCGCCAGGCGTTCGTCACGGGGAAGATTGGAGAGCAGTTGTTTTTCGAACTGTGGCCAATCGCCTCCGGAAATCACAGCCACCTTGACGATGCCGAGAAGGTCATGCAGCAGTGCGGACATTTCGGAGTCAAGAGCTGATTTACTTTCGGCGAGCGTACCGTCCAGATCAAAAACAATTAACTTTTTCACGATCCTTCCACCCCTAAATTCTCACGGTCTCCCTGCCAACCATCGCGCTGTTGTGGTCGTAACTATTCCGGTATCGCAATTTCCAACAAGTTCACTGCGCTGTTTGGCCGAAAAGCGCACGCTCCGACCACCGCCGGCAAGAGTACTACGTCGCCTTTTCCGACGGCATAAGTGGCGCCGCCGTGCTCGACCTGTCCCGCGCCCTCGGTGCATATCAGCACGCGCGGCACACCCGCGGCGCCGACGACAAATGGCGAGTGTCCGCACAGGCGCCACAACCAGAAATGCTCACATTGAAAGAGTCTCTCGCGCTCTACCGGCGCCGTCGCCTCCACCACGGGCGCGACCAGACCGGCCGCACCATCCGCAAAATTAATGCAGGCAAGCGCCTGATCGACCTGGAGTGCGCGCGGGCGGCCGGTCTTGGGGTCAACATGACCCCAGTCGTACAGGCGAAACGTCACGTCGCTGTTCTCTTGCACTTCGAACACCACGACGTCGTCGCCCAGAGAGTGAACCGTCCCAGCCGGCAGGAAAACGCCGTCACCGGGCTTCGGAATAAAAAATGCGAGGTGGTCCGCCATCGTTCCGTTCGTGAGCGACCGCCGCAGATCGTCTGCAGTTGTACGCGGCTTTAAGCCCGCATAGATGCGGCTCTTCGTCCCCGCCGCCAACACAACCCATGCCTCGGTTTTTCCGGTCTCTCCCGCTGTCAGCAGGTCGGTACGCGCATCCGGGGGATGCACTTGGACCGAGAGCATTTCACGCGCATCGAGGAACTTCAGCAAGAGTGGGAATCGGTCGAAACGCCGGGCTAGCTTTCCCAGTAATTGCTCCGGAGACTGCTCCAGCAATTGACGGATGGTCTGTCCTTTAAGAGGCCCATTGGCAACGCGGCTCGAATGGTCATCGCGATCGCTGAGTATCCACGCTTCGCCGATGGGGCCGTCACCCGGCAGGGGTGCGCTGAGGAGGTCGGCCAACCGCCGGCCGCCCCAAAGGCGATACTGATAGATCGGTTCAAATTGCAGCGGATACAAGGGTATTTGACTCATGTTAGGTCTTACGTACCTGTTCTTCAATGCGGCATCGCGCATCTCGTCGTGAAGATCGCGCCACGAATGGACTCACGGAGACCTGTGGTGGTCACGATCAGCTCCCGATACGCGCGTGGTTTCAACGGTTTAGGGAATCCACCCACATGGCAAATGGTTTGTTATAGGATCAGATTCATTGATTCGTAAAAATCAATCCGCCCCTCTCACTCTTACTAGGGTAGATGATATGTCGCCGGTTGACTGGTAGCTCGCATCTGTATGTCGAAAGGAGGACCTGTTTCCGGAGACAGTCAGCGAGTCCATCATCAACGAGTCTGGTCACACCGGGCGGATCTGCGAACGCTGCCGCATCTTTCGACGGGAGCTCTCCCCTCAGATAGGCATCAATGTCTTCTTCCATTTCCGCAGGAAATCTTGGCGCGGGACCGACTAACTTTTCCCGGTAAACGTTCAGCATAATTTCCCGGAACACCGGAAGCGCGGCCAGCGCGCCGGTTTCTTCTGCCCCCAAGGAGCGGTTGTCATCAAAGCCGATGCGCGCTGCCACGGTAATTCCATCGGGCCCATAGGTGGATCCGACAAAAAGGGCGTCTCGGTAGTTGTTTGTCGTGCCTGTCTTGCCCATTACGGGGATGGAAAACGCAGGCAAGTCGAGTGCGTGCGCGGTGCCGGATGGAATGCGCACGACGCCGCGCAGCCCTTCCTGAATCATAGACAGTCCAATTTCGTCCACGTTCGCCAAACAACAGGGCCCATGATAACCATAGATAACCTCTCCACCCGTGGATCGTATCCTATCAATCGTGTGTGGTTCTCCGGGCATTCCGCCAGCCATCAGCCGGTAGGCGTTTGCGAGTTCCAGTAGCGTGACTTCGGATGCGCCGAGGGCCGTGGTGTCGTAGCGGTGCAGCGCGGTTCGTATACCCAGGTCTCGCGCCGTTTGCAAAAGTGAATCAATTCCAATCTGTTGAACCATCCAGACGGCTACTGCATTTCTCGATTCCGCGAGTGCTTGCCTTGCCGGCATCAGGCCTTTGAATTGATTATCGTAATTGGTGATCCATTTCACGGGATGGTCTCGCGACGTGACTACAGAGATGGGTTCATCGGGCACGAGGGTATCGAGATCGAGAGCGCCTTGGCGAAATGCCGCCAGGTAGACGATGGGTTTCATGGTCGAGCCTGGCTGACGTAGGGACTGGGTTACGCGGTTATAGTCGCTGTACCTGTTGTCGCGGCCTTTGTACACCTCTCGGCCACCCGTCTCAGCCAGGATCGCGGAATCGCTGTTTCGAAGAACGACTACAGAACCTTGAATCAGCCCCCTGCTTCGTGGATGCCGCTTCTCATAGACCTTCAAGCCATTCTCCAGCGCCACGTTTGCAATCTGTTGGATACGGTCATCAACGGTCGAATAGACCTGGATGTGGCCTTCGAGCAGCTGGTCAGTTCCGCTCTCCGAGCCGAGGTTGGGACCGAGTCGTTTGAGTTCCTCAAGAGTCGTCTCCACCGCTGCGGGTGCCGCGGCCGGTTCAACGTCATGAACGGCTAACCGAATTGGCGCCAGCTTGAGGCGCTGGGCCAACTCCGCAGAAAGGAAGTGATTTACCACCATCAGGCCCAATATCTGATTTCTCCGGCGCGTTGGCTTTTGAACGTTTTCCGCAGAGGGAGCGTATTCGCGGGGAGACTTCGTGATACCAGCCAGCAGTGCTGCCTTGTCGGCGTCTGCCTCAGTAAACTTCTCAATGGGCTCATGAAAGTAATAATCGGAGGCTGCGGCAAAGCCGTATCGGCCGTTCCCCATGTAGACGAAGCTTGCATAGCGCGCGAAGATCTCTTCCTTGGCCCGGCGTTTAGACCCGTACTGTTTCTGCATTTCTCCTTCGATCCACAAGGAGAGGCGGATGGTCTCGATTTTCAGCAGGAGTTTATTTGTGCCAGGCACGCCGATAACGAAGGCTAGAACGTGCGGGAGCATGCCCTCATGCTGAAGTGAGTTACTGTTTCTTGTACTGGACAGTTGCTGCAGGAAGTAGCCACGCACAAGTTGCTCGGTGATCGTTGAGCCCCCCTGTGGAAACACGGACGGACGATCAGAAGCATCTTCAAGATTGCGTCTTGTGAAATGCTCGATCAAGGCACGGATGTTTGTCTTGGCCAGCAAACGTAGGAAGACGGAATAGTCCACGCCCGAATGTGAGAAAAAGTTTTGATCCTCAGCTGAAAGTATCGCTTCCCGCACAACGTCCGGAATTTCTTCATACCGAATGATGTCCCGGTGTTCCCGTCCCAACTCGATTAGGACTTGACCATTCGCGTCGTAAATGTGGCCCATCGTGGGAGGTTCAAAGCGAATCAATCCATCCAGGTCCGGAAGGTTTGCTCGATCAAAGTTAACGTAGAAAGCTGTGAATACCGCCAAGACCGCTAAAACCAGAGCAATTCCGGCGACGACTCGGAAAAGGACACGGGCCGTGGTGTTGTTCCGCACAGCGGCAAATACCTTGTGAAATAACGCAGAGGCCTGTCCTATGAAATCGCGAGTATTCAGCATGGGATCTGTGACGACCAAAGGGCGTAGTGTCCTTCTTGTTGTTCCATTCCAGGTGGACTTTTCGAAAAGTCTTTAAAGTCTTTGAATCGAGCAACCAGATCGGCAGATCCCGCAGTAGGAGTTTCTCGATATAGGGCACACTCAAGAACTGCTGTCATACACGTCAAGATAGGTCAAACTCTCCCTCAAGGAATGAATCCAGTGGTGCGGAATGCGAAAGACCAAGTAACCAAAGAACGCTCAGGGCTGCTGGGATTCTCCCAAGCACGTTTGAATCTTTTGCTTTTTGGACCCGAGAAACCGGCAATTCAGCTTTTGCGCAGTGCTCTGATGTCGAGTTCCACCACGTCGATTCGAACGCAGCCATAGTACTAGCGCCGAAGACGGATATCTGTTCACTCCGGTACACCCTGCATCTCGAACTTGATTCCGTGACTGCAATCGAAGCGAGGGATGGACCCCAATCAGCATCGCGTTCGTCAGCAAGTCCACCGACATCACCAACCCCGCGAACCCTGATCCCCCAATTTATCGCTCCGAACAACGTATACTCGCGACGTACACTTATCTCGCATGAAGAGGTACGGACATGCCAGATGAAGAGTGGATCAAGACGCTTGAAGACGGCAGGAAAGTGAAATTCATCTACCAAGAACTGCCCGAAGACGGAGCGTTTATCACCGCGCAGATTGGAGGGAATAAGGTCGTGTATTCGGTCGTGTTGGTCAAAGCGGGAAACCCGCTGAGCCGTGACGATGTTGAAAGCCATTTCAAGGGCGAGCTTTCAAAGAAGTAGGGATGCTCAACTTGCGGCGCGTAAGTTGAATAGATCAATCAAATCAATTAGTACTTCTTGGCTAGAATGAGGGAGTTGCGATATAGTTAAGTAGGTGGTGTCTCTATGGGGGCGTCCACTACTTCCCGCAGAATCAAGTCCAATACAAGGCTCAAGCGCAAACTCGCCTTCGATGCCCAAGCTTTTCTCGATTCGGCCGGCGTGGCGAGAAAAATCAAGGAGTTTAAGAGAGGGGAGCTCTTCTACTCTCAAGGGGATGCTGCTCAGAGCGTAATGTACTTACAAGAAGGCAGAGTGAAACTCTCTGTCGTTAGTGAAGCCGGCAAAGAGGCGGTCGTGGCTATTCTGGGACCGGGCGATTTCTTTGGCGAGGGCTGTTTGGCAGGTCAGCCCGTTCGCATGGGGACGGCTACCGCGATTACGCCTAGCACTGTGCTCGTCATTGAGAAGAGTGAAATGCTCAAAGCACTTCACGAGCAGCATGCCCTTTCCGACCGGTTCATCACTTTCATGCTGGCACGGAATATTCGAGTCGAGGAGGACTTGGTCGACCAGCTATTCAACTCCAGCGAGAAGCGCCTGGCGCGCACTCTTCTATTGCTTGCGCGTTACGGCAAGGAAGACAAGCCCCACGGAGTACTCCCCAAAGTATCGCAAGAAACGCTGGCGGAGATGGTTGGCACAACGCGTTCGCGGGTCAATTTTTTCATGAACAAATTCAAAAAGCTCGGGTTCATCGAGTACAACGGCCTGCAGATCAATACCTCTCTCTTGAACGTCGTGCTGCACGAGTAGGCCAACTTTCACACGGTTCCGCAAGAGCGCATAGGACGCCGCATCATAATCCGGCATTCGCCGGCGCGTCGTTCTACACGCTTGCTCTGCGGCCTCTCATGAAATGCAGCACAAGTAATATCAGGCCCACAATCAGGGCAACATGAATGAAAGCAGTCGTTACGTGAAATGCGAAAAACCCAAGGAGCCAAAGAAGAATCAGAACAACGGCGATTATCGCGAGCATGTTTTCATCTCCTTGCTTTTGAGCGCGAAGGACATCTGCAATTTCGTTTTTGGAAACTACGCTAATGCCCTCTTCGCGTGCGGAAGAACACTGCACAGCCACCAGACTAGTCACTGGGAAGACCGACGTCTGTCACGTTGTGGACACTTTTGTATTCTGGTCACACATTGAAAGCTAGCCGTTCGAACAGGCGCCCTCCTACTGGCCGATTCTCACGCACGACGCAATTGCCCTGATGACTCACGTCAATGTCGCGTTTGATCGCGATTGCGGCCAGACATGTCGCCCGTTTAATGCATTGACACTCGCGAGGGGAAGGGAGGCGCGGAACGCAACTGTACATCTCCAGAAATCCCAGCAGCTCCTCGTTTTCGGCAAAGATGCTTTCTGAGCAGAAAATATGCAGCCCAAAACGCAGCGCACTCATGGCAATTCCAGCACGCACGCTTGCATCGCTCCCTGGCAGGGAAACGAGCGAAACCACGTTGCCAATCTGGCAATCAAGAGCAATGCAGATTTTGTTCAGTACTACTGGAAGAGGTGCATGTGCAGAAATCGATTGAAGAAGTTGTTCTTCGGCGCTCAACAGGAACTGGATTCCGCCTCCCGAATTCGGATGCGGCTGACGCCGTTGCGGCCGATCGCGTCGGCGGGAACGATATTCATCCATGGGATCCCTTCCTTTTTAGGTCGAACACATTGTCGATTGAGCTTAGGGCGGCTCTTGGCTGTTTGCGTTTCATGGCATAAAGAGCTTTGTCCGCTGCATGGAGAAGAGTTCCGATGGTATCCGCGTCTTTCGGATAACTCGCAATTCCAACGCTAACCGAGAGCGTTGGCTCTTCGGCCTCTCTCTCAAGAAGTTCGCAAATCCGCCGGGCCAGCAATGTCGCGGGGACGATGCTTGTCTCCGGCAGGACCAGAGCGAACTCGTCCCCGCCGTGACGCGCTGCGGTGTCTATGGACCGGCAGCAGTCTCTCAGGATCTCTCCCAACCTGCAGAGTGCTCGGTCGCCGGTCGAGTGAGAAAACCGATCGTTGACCTGTTTCAATCCATCGAGGTCCAGCAAGGCCAGAGAGAACTCCCGGCCGGTTCGTTTGGATCGGCAAATCTCCGCGTGGAGCACTTCGACCAGACGGCGATGATTGGCCAAGCCCGTCAGTGAATCGGTCGATGCCTGGTGGCGGAGTTGGTCCTCAAGCGTCCGTTGCTCGGTGATGTCAACAGCGATCACTTCGTGGCCAGCAAAGTTTCCATAGTCGTCAAAAACAGCGCGTCCGCTGATCCTGGCTTTCAGCATCGCGCCGTCTTTCCGCTTCCACTCTGTTTCGACAGGCTCGATTTGCAATGTCTCGCGGGAGCGCGCTGCCCATGGGGAGCCCGCACCGAAACGAGAAAGGATTTCAGTCAGATGATTCGCCGCCAAGAGTTCCTCTTTGGTTGAGTAGCCAAGCATGGTAACGAGGGCTTGGTTGACGTCGACAATTTTCCGTTCGGCGCTGCACCGGTATATTCCATAGGCGGGATTGTCCACCAGCGCTCGATACAGCGATTGCGAATGCCGCAAGGCTTTTCGGGCTCCTTCTAACTCCTCACGGAGCTTCTTTTCATTTAGGGCTTGGCGAACAGCCAAGGGCAGTTGAGCGACATGCTCTCGCGAAACGCAATCGAAAGCCCCGTGAGCGGTTAATTCCACGAGGGATTGATTTGCCGGGCCGTGAGTCACGAAGAGAAGCGGAATCTGCTGCGCAGTCTGACGCAAGAGTTGCAGCGCCTCGGATCCTTTCCAATCCGGGCTTGGATATTCGGCCACAACGACCTCATAAGAGTGGGAGCGGAGCTGTTCCGTGCATTGCGCCAAAGTCAAAACAACATCGGCGCTGACAATGAATTGTGCCTTTTTCAGCTCGCGCAGACAGTCGTCTACAACCTCTGCATCATGGTGGATGAAAAGGACGCGGATAGGACGACGTCTGTGAAACGACGTGCCCTCTTTCGGAAAGGTCGCTAGATCAGGCTGCAGATCGTTCTGAGCCACGTTTGACATGCAAGCCCAAGCCCCCGCATGGACCTCCGTCGTCGTCCGCGGATATGCGGATGACAGGTTTGGAGGTCGCCCCTGTCTCACTCACAATATGTTGGTAAGGAAACGAAGTCTGTTCAATTTTGGACAGTGCCAAATTCGTGAGTTGGATGGAGACCGTGGGCAGTTAATGGGAAGGGGAATGTGGCGCTTCGGGACGTCGCGTTGCTAGCGCGAATTGCCTACGTCCTCAGCTCTTAGATCTAGTTCGGTCGTCCCCTACTTGCTCGTGGAGTATGGCGCGTCGGCCGCGAGACAATAGTCCGAGTACGTCAGGATCCGGTCGATGTCGAGATTCTTGAAGAAAAGGATTCTCGCGCTTGCGCGCAGTTCAATTCGTTTCGGCATCCAGAGTTCATCACTCACTCGGGTCTGCTCCAGCATGACGTGCGAGCCACGCTGCACGCGGGCCACGAATAGCCCCATCGAGAGCGACTGCGTTACTTGTCCGTCCACTTTGATCCAGACGAAGTCTTCCTTGTCGACCCAAAGCTTGCCTTCCACCTTGGAAAGCATCTTGCCGTACTTGCCATGCGCGTGATAGCCGGGGTGCGGCGTCACCCGAAGGACGTAAGCTGGCCTGCCCTCGGCTGTTTCTTCGCCGATGAGTTGGAAGTCGAAGGCATTGACCACATCCTGGAGAAAAGACTTGGTTTCTTCCTGCTTGCCAAGCCGAACAGTTCGCTCTTTCGGTGTTTCGTGCTCCAGCTTGTCGAGATCCTCGCCGCTCCTACGCTGTTCCTCAGCCGATGGAGGGTGCCCGTTGTGCTGCATGAGCTGTTCAAAGCGAGCGCCGTTGACGACAATCGTTCTGCTCACGTCCACGTTTTCCGATTTCACCTGCCCGAGCGCATCCAGGCGCCGATCCTGATCACGTTCCGTGTACGTGTAATCGTCCCGCGCATCCCAATTTCGCTCGGTGGCTGCAACCGACAGTTCCACGATCTGGCGAACATCCAATAGGTTTGTAGAATTCTGAGGCTTGGCCGGGGAATTCCCGCCCGTTTGACCAAAGAGCACCGATGAAGCCGTGAGTACGGACAAGATCAGCAGCACGCAGGATTTTGTTAGGATTTCCACTTTTGACTGGACGGGAGCTAGCGCCCAAACTCCGGAGAACCAGAATTCGCGCACAGATTAATGCGTCGAGGGATTGAGTGTCTGTACAAAAAAGAACAAGTTTGTGTGCGTATTAGAACAGACGGTAAGTTTCCGGCTTACTAGAATTGTTTCGTTAGCAGCGAGCGATCTACTCTTTCGCTTCCGCGCTTGCCGCGTGGAATCAAGTCGATTTCAGGCATTCGTTCGTACCAGAACACGGGATTGAAGGCAAGGTCCGGCAGGTATCTTAGGCGATAGGAGCCGGTCGCCGCGCTATCAGAGGCAGTGATGTACAAACAGCTCATTCTGTTGCTCGGCATGTTTCTGTGTAGCTATGCTCCGGCGGCAGCACAAACGGTCGTGCCACAGATTGTCACCGCGCCAGACCGGACTGCACTGATTACGACCAAGGTTCGAACAGCACCTGTGCCTTTGCTCGCAGGGTCCTTGCCGCGGCCCGAGAATCCCGGAAATTCCACTGCGCATTTCAGTTGCCTGTCTGCTGGTGCTTACGGCCGTGACCAAGGGCTGGAGCGTCTGGAGAGTCTGTCTCAGATGCGCGAGGTGAAGACTGTGTTTAGCACGCAGTCGAGTCTCCCGCTCGTCCATTTCTGGGGAGGACGTTTGCGGTTTGATGGTTTTACGAGCAGGCTTGACATGCAGAACGTGCAGCTTGGCCCGTCAGCCGCTGGCGGTTTGCTAGACTTTCGTCCCCCGCGCCAAGATTATCCCGGTGAGCCGCGTTCGATCGGTCTCTACGGACTTAGCCTGAGCTTTCACCTCGGGCGGGACGCGCAGATAGGACGCCCGACACAGATATGGCGGAGCCTCGCGCGAATGGTTAGCGCTGTTCGATAGCTTGATGATATGCAACGGCAGCAGACCCACAGGTGCGCCATCCGCATATTGTGATATTGTGACGGCAGATTCCTTCGACCGGACCTGGAGCGCCACCTTACAGAAGCACGTAGAGAAATATGCCCGTGGGCAGCCACCGCGGAAGCGGCGCCTCAGATTGCCTATGAGGCAGCGGGATCCTGGTGTGCAAAATGAGACAGACAACAACCCCTCCCATGCTACAGAATTGGGAGTTGGGATTCGCATCAGGAGAGCCGCCATGCTGAACTGCCCACTTTGTCACAGCGAACGAATCCATCGATCAAGACGCAGGGGTATCGTTGAACGACGAATTCTCACCATGGTCTTCTTGAGGCCGTTTCGATGTGACATCTGCGACTTTCGATTCTTCCGTTGGTCAATCACCACGAACCCCAATTCACCCTCGCGGGCGACAACCTCCTAAGCATGGCATTAAGGATTGCGGAAGTGACCACCATCTTCGCTCGTGACCGAACGTTTACCCAGCCGATCAATTGGGTTACAACCCTTTTTATGGTTGCATTCCACCTGGGCGCCATCGCGGCGCTGTTTTTCTTTACGTGGACGGCTCTCGCACTGGCGATTGCGCTGTGGTGGGTCGCCGGGAGTCTCGGCATCGGGATGGGTTACCACCGGCTTCTGACCCACCGCGGCTATAAGACTCCAAAATGGGTGGAATACTTCTTGACCGTCTGCGGCACGCTTGCTCTTGAAGGCGGGCCAATCGGTTGGGTAGTGACGCATCGCGTTCATCATCAGAACACCGACAAGGAAGGCGATCCGCACTCCCCGCAGGACGGCGGATTTTGGGCCCACATGGGCTGGATCATGACGGGCAAGGCGATACAAAATCCCTCACGCGAGCTTCTTTGTTTTGTTCCCGACCTTCGCAAAGACAAATTTCACATCTGGATCAGCAAATGGCACTGGCTTCCTATGACGGTGCTGGGCCTAGCGCTTTTCGCAATCGGCGGATGGCCTTTCCTACTTTGGGGCATCTTTTTCCGCACGGTCATCGGTCTCCACTCCACTTGGCTCGTGAATTCCGCAACACACATGTGGGGATCGCAGCGATTCCCCACCGGCGATATGTCGACCAATAGCTTCTGGGTTGCCATGCTTACATTCGGAGAAGGCTGGCACAACAATCATCATGCGGCGCCTCAGTCGGCGCGTCACGGCCTTGCCTGGTACGAGTTCGATTTGAACTGGTACGGAATTGTGGTGCTCCGAAGGCTCGGCCTCGCGTGGGACATCAAACTCCCACGGCTCAAGCCAGCCACGGAAGCGCAAGTTGTCATCCCAGCCAAAGTCGCCAAAGCGGACGCCTTGCTACCGACAATCTCTGGCGGTGACTAACCCCTTCTCTTGCGACTCTACCCGCACGCATGGCGTGGCCTGTGCAAACACACCGCTCGCTGCCAATTCGTTGGCCGGTTGTCAATCATCAGCAGGAGCACATCAATGCAGAGGCCGTGGGTGATTTGGGTTTATGGTTCTTAACCCAGGGCTCATGCATCAATTACCGAACGCATTTCTGATTAGGACGTTCTGCCCTTGCACACGGTGTGTCCGCACGAGCAGTCGATGTCTGGCGTCTTCTCCATAGCCTCGCACTGGGTGCTACAGTACTTGCCTGACGTCGTCATACACGAACAAACGGGGTGTGCGCACTTCTCGGCTTTTGTGGCCGCCATTTCTTTTCTCCTTGCTTCGGATCAACAGCGCTGATCCGGGGGGCATCTTAGACACTGGTGAACAGCGTTTCTGTCCAATAAGGGACACATTTCGAATCGGCTCATAGAGTGGCAAACCAAGCGTTCTGTATGGAGATTGGAGAGCAGTGGTTTTTCAAACTAGGGCCAGTCGCCTTTGGACATCACAGCCACTTTAACGATACCGATCCGAGAACCCGGGGGGGTGGGGCATCCACCAACTGGCAATGCCCCACAGGGTATGCCTCCAAAGGAACGACGAAAGCCTACCCCTTCGGAGGTCGGGACTCAGTCGCCTTCGGTGGCTCTGGCGGCTGCCTCTGCTGCAATTGCTGCTGCTGTTGGGCGTGTCTCTGCACCATTTGCTGCGTCTGTAGCTGGTGTTGCTGCTCCACCTGGGCCTTTGTTGCTTCGCTGGCATTCTGTCGCGCCAGGTTCTGGTGGTCCCGATCCTGGCTCTGCTGCAATTTCTGCCGATCCTGGTTCTGCTGCGCGATTAGCTTGTCCTGTTGCTTCTGGTATTTCCGGTCGAGCTTCGCGTTTCCGGAGTTAGGAGAAGCGGGGTGTTCGATGGGCGGCAGGTCGTTAGGATGGACGGCAGTGCTGTAGCGAGAAGCGTTGCTGTCCGAGCGCGTGGCTGCTGCGTTTCCGCGATCCTCGAATGCTCCTGACGTGGGAGTAGCCGTAACTGCCGGTGCGCCATGGTTCACCGAAGCTCGTTGCTGCGGGTCCGTGCGTGCATCCTGCGCGCGTTGAACTTGAAGGGGCACAGGCGGAACTTGCCGCTCCCGTGCAATCGCATCTTGCTGAGACGTCGCACGTACGTCTATTCCACCATTGCCGCCGTTGTAACTGACGCGGTTGCCCGCGGTCCGGTCATCCACCGTTGCGCTGTAAACGTTGTGAATGTTGACACCGCTCAGGTTGTTCTCCGTGGTGTTGTAGTAAAATTGTCCGTTGTTCCAACGTCCGCCTTCATATCCCTGGCCGAAATAACCGTAGCCATAGTTGATTCCACCGTAGAACCCCACCTGCTCCCCCCAATAACCTTGGGAGAAAACAAATCCGTCGCCGCCCCAACCCCAATAGCCTGGAGTCCAGAGCAGACCGGCTTCCGGAGCCATCACCCACGCGCCCGGCACCCAATAGTAATCGTCATCAGCATAGGCCCAGTACCCTGGTGTCCAAATATAACCATCGCCGGGACAAATGGACTGCTGGTAAACAGGCAGTTCCGGGGGAGCGATTGTGATCGATACGCCGACTTGCGCGAAAGATGCCGTCGACAGAAATAGCGCTGCTACCGCCAACAACAACACACGAATCATGCGAATACGCATTGGTTTGGAACCTCCTAGTCAGAGGAAGCTGCTTGACTCGTCAGAAGAGTTCGTCTTACTTCCCCGGAGGCACTATGTTAGACAAAGACGAGGACGGGTATCTGTACACATAGAGACAGTTTTGAAAATGACGCCATTGAGGCTCGTCACGGCATACGGAACGGAAATTGGCGGCACTCCTCCCATCCCTAACCAAGCATGGGTGGTTTCAAGGCGCTGATCGGGTCGCCCGCTCGCCGCGCAGGCTGGCATCTGCGGCGCGACTCCCATTTGCAGAGATCGGCTCGAACAAGTCCATGACCACGACGACGCTGGCACCGACGAAAACCAACAGCATGGCCACCCACATCAGCATTGCTGCAGCCACTTGATCGTTCAGAGCGGAAATGCCAAACAGTCTGGGTGCCGCGAGGTAGCATGGATACACTACGCGGTCGCAAAAGGCGAGGTAGGCCGAAAGAACCGAGATCGGGAGGTCAGCGCCCAGCAGGTAGAGCGGAACGGTCCAGCGCGGCCATTGCCGCTTGCTGGGCCAGGGCAGTATCACCGGCCACCAAAAAAGCACGCCGCTTCCGAAGAACGTCGCGTCTTCCAGAGAGTGCCACCCGGCCGAGCGCATCGCCAGCGCGAACACTTGCGGGATGTGCCAGACAATCGTAATCGCGACCATCAGGGCGCCGGCCGAAATGGGGTGCGTGAGCCAGCGCCCCGCCCGTTGCATCCATCCCCAACCGGCGAGGCGGAAAGCCTCGCTTTCTTTTGGCTCGTGCTCTCGCGCCAGCACGCGCCAGAAAACCAGGCCCGGAGATCCCAGCAGCAGCAGCGGCGGCGCCACCAGCATCAGCAACAAATGCTGCACCATGTGCGCAGTCAGCAAGAACTGCGTCCAGAGATCGAGCGCCGAGGTCAAGGCGGTCCACAGGGTCGCCATGCCCACCAAAAACGCAACCAATCGCCAAGCAGGGACGAATCTAGAAGTCCGCGAGAGGGAGCGCCAGCCCCAGAGATATAAAACAACAACCGCCAACAACGCCAAGGTTGGTGCCAGTGGCGCTGTCCAAGAGCCCAGAACGTTTGGCGCGCTCGCCGTCATGGGCCGCGCCCATCAACGAACGGATTGTGGTGGCGACGCATCGGCATTCCCCATCTCTTTCTGGGAGGCATTGCGCGCGGGCAATTGTCCGGCTGGATGCAACGTTTCGAGGAAGGCCACGAGAGCTGTCACCTCGGCCGGCGTCAAATTCTTCCCGTACGCGGGCATGTTGCCGCCGCCTTGCAGCACCTGCCGGATCAATTGATCCTCAGTAAGCGTGGTGGCCACCGCGTCCAAAGCAGGGCCGCGCTGCCCTCCTACGCCGCCGAGCGAATGGCAATCGCGGCACTGCTCGTCCTGAAAGACGAGCGCGCCACGCAGCTCGAGAGGAGACCTTCCTTGGAGGTCCGGACGCGGGATGGGATCGTCGCTCCAGGCGTCCATCACCGGTGACCATGGCGTACGCTCGGCCAAACTGGTCAGCGATCCCAGGCTCACGGCGATCACCAACATTGAGAGGACCGCTACCGGACGCCGCCGCCAACTCTTCTCGCCTTCCCCTGCGACAAACGGCAGCAGCAGGAACGCTCCAATCGCCAAAATCGGCGCCACCAGCAGGACCGGCGTTTCCATCTGTGGCGGCAACAACGCGAGCAGCGCATACAACCAGAGAAAAAAGAAATCGGGCTGAGGAACGGTCTGGATGATCGTCGGGTCTGGAACCCCTCTCGGTCCGAAGGGTCCGAACACCGCCGCGCATCCCGCCACGGCCAAAATGATCGCCGCCGCAAAAACGAGGTCCTTCCACATGGCGTTGGGAACGAAAGGGACACCATCCTTGCGCAGCTCCTCCTCGTATTCCCGCAGATAAGTCTCGCGACGGACCACCCTGCCGGGCATGGGCCATTCGTTGATTCCGAGCTTCAGCACTAGAAACAGGTGCAAGCCGACCAGCCCGATCAGCAGCGCAGGGAGGACGAACACGTGAAGAGTGAAAAAACGGCTGAGCGTGGCGCCGTTGATGATCGGGCCGCCCAGTAGCAGATGAACCAAGGCGGCGCCGACAAGCGGCACGCGTCCGACAATCGAGGCACCGATGCCCAAGCCCCAGTAGGCGTCCTGATCGAACCTCAGCACCTGCCCGGTGAAGGCCATCCCGAGCGTCAGCAACAGCAGAAATACTCCGATCACCCAGGTCAACTCGCGCGGAAACTTATAGGCGCCAAACAGCAACACCTGGCTCATGTGCATCAAGACGACGGCGACCATGAAGTCCGCGCCCCACCCGTGTATGGCCCTCAGAAACCAGCCGAGCCAGACGCTGTGGTTGAGCGCCTGCAAGCTGTTCCACGCATCGGCGCCGGTGGGGACGTACACGAGCGCCAGCAGAATGCCCGTGACCACCTGTAGGATAAAAAGTACCAACGCGGCGCTGCCGAACACGTACCAAAAGCTGGCCGAGCGGCGAGGCACTGGATGTCTGGCGAGATCGCGCACCTCAGCGCCCAGACCCAGCCGCTGTTCCAACCAACTCGCAATGTTTTTTATCCACGCCATCGTTCTTTTCCTACGGCCGTCAAGCCCGAGTGGACAGCGTGGGCAACTGGCCCGCTTGAATCATCAATTTTCCCTCTTGAATCTTCCAGGGGTATTCGAAGAGCCCCCGAGGAGGCGGGCCCGCGGCGCGAGAACCGTCGGCATAATAAATACCTCCATGGCAGGGACACATGAAGAGCTCGGATTGCGGAAACCAGCGCACCGGACATCCCAAGTGCGCGCAATTGACGGCGAAAACCTGGAACTGGTTGCCCTGGATGTGCCGGACCCAACAGGCGGTCGCGTCCGTTGCGCCATCCCAGGAACTCCCAAAAGGACTGCGGAAGTCGGCCAAGCGCGTTTGCCCTTCGGGGAAGGCCCCGATCTCGCCAAGCGAAACCCAGCTCAAATAGCGATTGGTTTTCAGCAAAGGCGAAAGCAAGTATCCCACGACCGGCACGGCCACTATCGCTGCGACGATGGCATTGACGAGGATGCCCAGTTTGAATAACAGGGTGCGCCGCGAAAATTTGTACTTTTCGCTCACCGCGCTCCTCCTTCCGCACCTTTTGCGGCGTTACTCGGGTAAGGCTGACCTGGATAACGGACGCGATGCGCGACGGTCCACGCCACAACGTCGCTGATTTGCCGATCCGTCATCGGATGACCGGGCGCGTCGTTGCGCCAATCCGGCGCGCCGAGTTCCGGTCGTCCGACGATGACGATGGTGCGCAAGCCTTGATCGCTCACCAGAGCAAGAAAAGACGGATCCACGACGGAACCTGCGGCCTTGCCGCCGGTGCCGCTCGGGCCGTGACATGACGCGCAGAAATTTTGGTACACCTTGGCCCCGCGCTCTGCCTCACCCGGCACGTCGGCGGCATAGGGAGGCGGGTGCACGCCGTTAAGAGTCTCGGGCCGCGCCCACTTTCTAACCCCTTCGACCAGTGCTGCAACTTGCTGGGCGGTCAGCATGCCTCCCGCGCTCTGCGCAAAGGCAGGCATCGGCGTTCCGGAAACGCCGTTGGCCGTCACGGAACGCAGCACCTGATCGCTGACGGTCGCCAAATAGATCGGATCGGCAAGAGCGATGGCCGCGCCGCCTTCGCCGCGCGCCCCGTGGCACGCAGCACAGTTCTGCGCGTAAAGAGCGAAGAAATCTGTCTGCTGGCTCGGGCGCAACACGTCGGAAGCGGGGGCCGGCCGGCCCGGCAGGTCGTTGCACGCAACCGTTGATGCGATCATCGCCACCGCCAGCGGCACCCGCCAACGCCGATTCACGGGCTCCCCTTGTCTTCCGGCTTCTCAGGCCGAATCCCTGACCCTTCAACTCCAGCGCGGATTGCAAACGGCAGAAACTGACGCACGCGAACCGGACTGTGGCGGACGACCACCAGTCCGGCAACACATCCGAAGGCAATCTGCGAGACCACGAACCACAGCCAGTTGATTCGCTGGTTCAGAAGCGGATGAACGATGCCCAGCACCGCGTAGACCAGTCCCGACCACAAAGCTGGGGCGATCACTCCGCCGAGGAGGATCGGGTGGCGCGGCAGCATCGGCAGCATCGTTCCGTAGAGCAACCCCACCAACAGAGAGGTCGCTAGGTGAATGGCTAGGGCCACCAGAAACAGGAGCAGACTGAAGCGACAGAGCGCCGCAACGCTTGGTTCCTGAGGTTGCGCGTACACTACCGCACCGAGCAGGTTCACGGGGTACCAAATGCTTCCGTGAGACACCAACCCGTAGAGCATCGCCACCACTGCCATGGACACGCTGCCCACCAACCCGCCTCGAATCCCCGCCGCTACCGGATAGACTTCGATGGGGAACCTCAGGCGCTTCAACTCGGGCGCAATTTCGATCTGCGCCACCTCGCGCCGCGAAGTGGTGATCTGGATCGCCTCCTCTCGCACCGGAACCTCTTCGCAGTGTTGGTGCGGCAGGACTTCCCGGAACCAGCCAACGGCGCCAGCCAAGCTCAACACGGCTCCCAGGACGGTCACTGCCATCGTGGTCAGGAGTCCGGCAAAGAGCAGCGTCAGTCCGAAGGCCAGTATCAGCGGCCACGCAGTTGGGGCTGGCAACTCAGTCGTTGGAACGGTTTCCGCTGCGCGGGTTTTCGACTCGGATTCGGACGTCATTGATATTCCTCTTCCTTTTCTTTTCGCGACTCCGCTTACCGCCCGATCAGGTACACAACCGTGAAGACGACCACCCACACTGCGTCCACGAAGTGCCAGTACATCGAAAACGCTTCGCAATGTTCGCTGTGTTCCTGCTTTACCTTGCCCGCGAGCGCCAGCGCGAACACGATCGTCAACCCGGCCAGCCCAACAATCACGTGAAACGCGTGCAGACCCACTAGCGAGTAATATGACGTTCCGAAGAGGTTGGTCTGGATGGTGAAACCCTCGTGGTAGATCATTCGATACCATTCCGTCCCTGTTCCTATGATGAATTTCAGACCGAGCCCGAGCGTGACTGTCCACCACAGCAGAAACACTTTCAATTTCTCCTTGCGCAGCGCCCTGGTTGCCAAATGTATGGTCAGGCTGCTGGAAAGCAGACAAATGGTGTTCAGAACCGGGACCCGTAGAATCTGGGCTGGAGTCATTCCCCCAATATTATTTTGTAAATAGTAAATATAGGCTACGACGAAAATCGTGAACGCCGCTGCTTCCGCGGTAATCAGGCACAGCATGCCGGTCTTCCGCCGCGACGGTAGAATCCAAGTTGCTTCCGGCGTTGGCACCGCTGGAATTGCGCTCAATTCACCCTCACTCGTACTGCCAGTCGGGATCTTCGGGATGCTTGAGGTCCCACAGCGGCCGGCGGCTATTCACCACGGGCGGCACGGCAAAGTTGTAAGCCGGAGGCGGCGAACTGGTGGACCATTCGAGTGTCCACGCGTCCCAGGGATCGTTGCCCGCCGGCTTACCCTTGTAGTAGGAACGCACCAGGTTCACCACGAAGATGATCATGGCCACGATCTGGACGGCCACCCCGATGGTCACGATCAGGTTCCAGACCTCCCATCCCCGTCCCGGTTCATAGGTGTAAATGCGCCGCGGCATTCCCAGAATTCCCGGGATGTGCATGAAGTCGAATGTGAGATGAAATCCGATCAGAAACAGCCAGAAATGCCACTTCCCCAGCCGCTCGTCCATCAGACGACCGGTGAACTTCGGATACCAGTAGTAGAATGCCGCGAAAATCGTGAACAGGATCCCGCCCACGATGATGTAGTGAAAATGCGCCACGACGAAATAGGAGTCGTTGAGTTGCCAGTCGAAAGGCGCGGTGGCCAGCATGATTCCGGTCAGGCCACCGATGAGAAACTGGAAGAGAAAACCGATGCAGAAAAGCATGGGCGTCGCGAAGATAATCTTGCCGCCCCACATGGTCCCCAGCCAATTGAAAATCTTGATTCCCGTCGGCACCCCCACGACCATCGACGTCAGAACGAAGAACGCGTTGCCGTAAGACGGCAGCCCGACCGCGAACATATGGTGAGCCCACACGCTGAAGCTCACGAACGCGATGCCCACGGTCGCTGCCACCATCACCGGATATCCGAAAATGGCCTTGCGCGAGAAAACCGGGATAATCTCCGAGGCAAACGCAAACGCGGGAATCACCAGAATATAGACTTCCGGATGTCCGAACACCCAGAAGAAATGCATCCACATGACCGCCGATCCGCCGGCTTGGGTGTCGAAAAAGTGCCCGCCCAGATACCGATCCACACACAGCATCAATTGCGCCGCCGTCAGCGGACTGATGCCCGCCAGCACCATGCCGCCCATCACCAGGTTCAGCCACGCGAGCAGCGGCATCTTCCCGAGCGTCATGCCTCGGCACCGCATGCAAAGGACAGTGGCCACCAAGTTCACGCCTGCCCCAATGCTCCCGATGCCCGAAACCAACAGCGCCAGTGTCCAATAGTCCGTGCTGTGCCCGGGGGAAAATGCCTTCGCCGTCAACGGGGCATACGCCCACCATCCCACGCTGGGCGCGCTGCCCGCACCGTACACGCCGCTGCCCCCAATGACGCTGAAATAGAGCACCAGGCCGCCGAACGCCGTCATCCAGAAACTAAAGGCGTTCAGCCGTGGGAACGCCATGTCCTGCGCGCCGATCATGAGCGGCACGAGATAGTTGGCGAAACCGAAGAGGATCGGCATGGCCACGAAGAAAATCATGGTGGTGCCGTGCATGGTGAAAAGCTCGTTGAAAGTCTCCGGCGAGACAAAGTGGGCGTTGGGCACGGCAAGCTGGATGCGCATGAGCGTTGCTTCCACGCCGCCTATCACCAAAAAAATCAACGCGTAGAAGATGTACATCAGTCCGAGCTTTTTGTGGTCGACTGTCACCACCCATTCGTGCGCCCTCTCCGTCCACGGCTTACTCCGTGCACGCTCGCTCCCGAGCGCTCCGACTTGCGGCAGCGATTGTGATACCACCTCGCTAGCCTCGTTCGCCCATTGCTTTGGTCTTCAACGCAATGTCTCCAGATATGCAACCAGTTCATCGAGCTGCTGCGAACTCAAATTCATCGCCGGCATCTGACAGCCCGGCTTGATTGTGCCGGCGTTCTCAATCCAACGCCGCAGATCGTCCGGCGTATTCGGCATAACTCCTGAGCCCAGGGTCGTCCGGCTCATCAGGTGCGTCAAATCGGGACCGAAGCGGCCGTCAGCAATCGTTTCTCGAATCGAATGGCAGTTGATGCAAGCGGTTGCCTCAAAAATCTGCCGGCCCGCCGCGACGCTAGGATCGGCGGCCGCGGGTTTCTGCTGCTCATGAATCCAGCGGTCGAAAGCGGCGCGCGACTCCACGTATACGCGCAGGAGCATGTGGGCATGCTGAGTGCCGCAATACATCGCGCATTGCCCGAGGTAGACACCAGGTTGCTGGGGATCGATCCAGGTGTGGTTCACGTGGTTGGGAATGACGTCGGTCTTGCCCGCCAGCTGCGGCACCCAGAAACTGTGGAGCACATCTGCGGACAGGAGCGTTAGGTACGTTGGGGTTGGGTTGGACGGATCGCTCACTGGCACGTGCAGCTCGTTAGCGGTTAGGACGCCATACTGCGGATAGCGGAACTCCCACCAAAACTGGTGACCCACCACGGTCACGTCTAGTGCGTTCTGCGGCGCTTGCGCGTCCTCGATCCCGTGAATCACCCGCGCCGTGGTGAGAAAGAGCACCAGCACGATCAGCGTCGGAATCACCGTCCAGGCCAGCTCGATCTGCGTGCTGCCGTAGAGCTGGCCCGGCTCTCGGCCATCGTCGTTCGGACGACGACGGAATTTTACCAGCGAACATGCTAGCAAGCCGCCAACGACCAAAAAGATCACGCCGGTGATCACGAGAACGAACAGCGCGAGTTTATAGATTTGATCCGCGGGAGTGGATGCGGGGACGAAGATGTTAGGAATAGATTGGACCGCGATGACGCCAAACGCGCCATTCGCCGCGGTTAAGCTGATTGCTCGTAGCACAGCGTACCGTCCCATGTCTTCCTGGGATTCTCCGGGGTTTCGCGATCTTCTGCTACTGCGCCGTCCAACATAATCCCGAACCACACACTCTGACAAGACTGAGCCACACCTCAGCTGCTGCTAGTCAAACGACACACCAACTTAGATTGAACTTCTCTCCCATTGGTCGCTGTAATTCTGCCCGTCCACAGACAGTTTGCAAGAATCCTCCCGCAGCTGGATCTGGCGATGAGCAGACTGAGCGTTGCTCCGAGAAATGCCCAGCGGTTGCATTGCCTCTCGTTGGATGATTTCTCCTTGTTGTTCGGGTCACGTCCGCGCAACAGAGGCTAGAGGCTCGAATTCTTCAAGACACAGCAAGGCTTTCGCTTCGGGCATTAGTTTGAGTGTGTCCAATATTGGATAGTCGCGGCATTGTGAGCCGCTCTACGATTAGTTGTTCGAGAACATCGACTAACAATAGCGAGGTGAAATTTATGCGTGGATTTGCATTCTTGGTACTTGCTGCTGTTGCCGGACTCTGCTTCACGGCGACCGCTCCCAAAGCGGAGGCTCAGGTCACCGTCAGCATCGGAGTAGCTCCTGATTGCCCGTACGGCTACTATGACGCTGTTCCGTATGAATGTGCTCCTTATGGCTACTACGGCCCGGAATGGTTTACGAGTGGTGTCTTCATTGGTGCTGGCCCGTGGTTTCATGGCCCTAGCGATTTCCAGGGCCACGTAAATAACCGTTTCGATCCACAACGCGGCTATAAGGGTCCAAAGCCACAGCCTGGCGAGAAAGCTGATCCGTCTAAGCGTGTCGATAAGGTTGCCCACTTCAAAGGAAATGAAACGCGTGATGGGCGCGGCCACGCAACCGGGGGCAAACACTAAGAACAGTTGAGGCCAACGGTCTAATAATTCTGTGGGGACCCGTTCCGAGTGGTTTGGGAAGGTCTTGTACGCATCGCAATTGGTCAAGGGGAATCAGATCGCCGACAATCCGAGTCTGGGAAATGTGATCAATGGTTCCCCTTGATTATCCATTGTGGGTGCGGGCAGCGCACTTCTTCAACTTTCTTCTTCTCTCACTTCTGGTTCGGAGCGGTTTCGAGATCTTAAGTGCACATCCGAGACTCTACTGGAACGATCACTGCACGCCGGGAAGCGAATGGCTCAAGTTCACGAAGAAGCGGCAACCGAAAGATCAACTGTGGACGGCGAGTGACGAGGAAACATCGTTCCCGTCCGCGATTGCCCTGCCAGGCCACGAAAATCTAGGTCTCGGACGGCACTGGCACTTTCTCATGGATTCCGCATGGCTGCTCACGGGCTTGCTGTACGTAGCGATGCTCTTCGTCACGCCGGAGTGGCGGCGGCTGATTCCGACTTCCTGGCAGATTGTCCCGGACGCGTGGCACGTAATGCTTCGCTATCTGAGCTTCCACATCGTGGAAACGCCGGGAGCATATAACGCATTACAGCAGTTGAGCTACGCGGCAGTCATATTCCTGCTCGCACCGTTCAGCATCGCGACGGGAATAGCGATGTCACCAGCCGTCGCCGCCCGTTTCCCGTGGTATATCAAGATTTTTCACGGACGGCAGGGCGCACGGAGCCTGCATTTCCTCGCTCTTTGCCTGTTCACCGCATTCTTCGTCGGCCATGTCACCATCGTGGCTCTTCACGGATTCCGGAAAGAGTTGGCAATGATTGTTCTGGGGGAAACTCGCAATCCGCATCTGACACGCGCCCTGGCAATCTGGCTAGCCGGGTTGGCCAGCATAGTGGTCATCCATATCCTAACAACCATATATTCGCACCGCCGCCCGCGCTTTGTGCAGAAGGTCACTCAGTCGATCACCGATCCGTTGCGCGCACTACTTTTCGGACATGAGATCTCTGCGGAGCACTACTCACATGCGGATATCTCGCCCTACTTCTGGGTGAACGGCCGCCCACCGAAAGAAGAAAGTTATCTGGCAATGGCACGCGAACAATTCGCAAATTACAGCCTCGATATTAATGGCTTGGTTGAAAACCCGCTGCATCTCACGCTGGCAGACCTCCGCGCAATGCCGAAACAAACTCAAATTACGAAGCATTGTTGCATCCAGGGCTGGTCAGGCATTGCGGAGTGGGGCGGTGTATCTCTGCATCACATCGTTGCGCTTTGCCATCCACTCCCTACCGCCCGCTACATTGTTTTCTACGCCTTCGACAATAAATCCAGATCGGAGCCACACGCGCAAGGACCGGGATACTTTTACGGCACGATTCGCTTAGCGTTGGCGGAAGATCCGCAGACGATGCTTGCCTACGAAATGAACAGCCAGCCGCTTCCGGTCAACCACGGTGCGCCACTTCGCCTTCGCGTTGAAACGCAGCTTGGATTCACGATGGTGAAGTACATCCGCGCAATCGAATTCGTCGAGGACTACAAAAGCATTGGCGAGGGCCAAGGCGGCTGGCGGGAAGATTTTCAGTATTTCAGCCAGGAGGCCGGCATCTGATCTGCCCGCAAGCAACGCGGCAGAGTCGTTAGTGACTATCCCGCTTGCTCAACGCGACTTGTTCGCCCAGCTAGGGCGCGTGAATATGCCTGCTTTTCATGAGAAGCCGCAGAGCAAGCGTGTAGAACGCTAGTGAATACCGGATTATGATGCGCCGTCCTATGTGCTCTTGCGGAACCGTGTGAAAGTTGGCCTACTCGTGCAGCACGACGCTCAAGAGAGAAGTATTGATCTGAAGGCCGCCGTTGTACTCGATGAACCCGAGCTTTTTGAATTTGTTCATGAAAAAATTGACGCGTGAACGCGTTGTGCCGATCATCTCTGCCAGCGTTTCTTGCGATACTTTGGGGAGTACACCGTGGGGCTTGTCTTCTTTGCCGTAGCGGGCAAGCAATAGAAGAGTGCGGGCTAGGCGCTTCTCGCTGGAGTTGAATAGCTGGTCGACCAAGTCCTCCTCGATTCGAATATTCCGTGCCAGCATGAAAGTGATGAACCGGTCGGAAAGGGCATGCTGCTCGTGAAGTGCTTTGAGCATTTCACTCTTCTCAACGACGAGCACAGTGCTAGGCGTAATCGCAGTAGCCGTCCCCATGCGAACGGGCTGACCTGCCAGACAGCCCTCGCCAAAGAAATCACCCGGTCCCAGAATAGCCACGACCGCCTCTTTGCCGACTTCACTAACGACAGAGAGTTTCACTCTGCCTTCTTGCAAGTACATCACGTTCTGAGCAGCATTGCCTTGAGAATAGACGAGCTCGCCTCTCTTGAACTCCTTGATTTTTCTCGCCACGCCGGCCGAATCGAGAAAAGCTTGGGCATCGAAGGCAGCGCTTCTTGGAATCACTTTTCTGGAGGAGGCGGATGGACGTAACCTCGGCATGGTAGGACAGTATAGTACAGCACCTCTCACAGTTCAATATTGAACAGTTTCGTGCTGATCGGCGCAGGGGTCCAAAAGCTGAACTCCAAGAAGTTCCCAGGATTCAGGGAATCACGAGGACTTCTCGCGACCCCGGAGAGCTTTCCGCAACGACTGATGCACTTCCAGTCCCCCATCATAGCTTATGAATCCCTGCCTCCTGAATCGATTCATGAACAGATTCACTCGCGGGCGAGTGGTCCCGACCATCTCCGCCAGAATTTGGTGACTGAGAATAGGAAGCTCAGTAACTGGTGGACCTCCCCTCTCCAAGTGTGCTAGTCGCAGAAGGACGTGGGCGAGCCGTTGTTCCGCAGAGGAAGTCAGCAGATGCGCCACATGATCTTGGTAGTTCTTGACACTGGATAGCAGATAGGCCACCAGGGAATTAGATGTCTTATTCTTCTTGCGAAGCATTTCGAGCATCTTGCCCTTTTTGATGGTACGTATGGAGCTGCTGGTCAACGCAACGGCTGTGGAGACACGGAGCGGATAGCCGGCGAGGCACAGCTCACCAAAGAGATCACCAACCCCCAAGATGGCGGTAACTGCTGATGGCTGATGTTTTGTTCGGGTGGTGAGCCGCACCCCTCCTTCTTGAATATAGAAAAGCGTATAAGCAGGTGTGCCTTGCTTGTAAATGTTTTGTTTTCCGCGATAGTGCGAAACGTTCCCGCCCAAGCTGGCCCCGGAAGAGAAGCCACCAAGGGGAGAAGTCATGTTGTTGACGCGTTTCATAACCCGCTCCTAACAAACGTGCAACGTGCGTGAGTGCGAGAACAAAATTACTGCACTAACTAACCTAACGACCTCGCCCGAAACCGCCTATGCAAAAAGCGAACAGGCGCCGAATAGTTGTTCCTCACGGGGCGGTCCGCAAATGTTTCTTGGGAACTGTTGCTTGCACTATGGTGCCATTGCGGCCAGTTTCGATCTCCAGGCTGCCGCCGAGCTGGCCCACTCTTTCTCGCATGCCTGTGATGCCAATGCCAACCGCCTTGGTTCGCGACGAATGATCCAGCACTCCATCCGGTATCCCTTGACCGTCGTCACTGACCGTTACCGTGACGCCATCCAGATTCTGCTCGATCTTTACCTTCGCTTCGCTGGCTCTCGAATGGAGGTGAACGTTTGTGAGACTGGCCTGCACGATACGGAAGATCGCAAGCTCGGCTTCTTCCGACAGCCGGCATAAGTTCCGAGTTATCTCCACGTCCACATGCAGACCGTTGCGCTGGTTAATTCCACTCACATACCAGCCAATTGCCGTGTTCAGTCCGCATTCATCAAGCATGGGCGGGTGGAGCAGGTAGGAAAGAGTTCGGAGTTCATCTGAAATGCTGCTCGTGAGGGATGCACACTGCAAGAGAATCTTGTCGCGCGACGGCGCAGGAATCGTGTTTTTGATCATCGATAAGTTCATCGCCAAGACAGCGAGCTTCTGGCCCGTGCTGTCGTGCAGCTCGCGGGCGATCCGGCGACGCTCTTCATCTTGAGATTGATAAAGCCGCCTGGAAAACTCGCGCAGCTCTTCTTCCTTACGGTGACATGCGATCGCAATGGCCGCGATATGGATGACCTGTTCCATCAGTTCCAAGTCTCGTTCGCCGGGCGGCTGGGGCGTTGGATAAAATAAGATCAGAGTTCCCAGGATTTTTCTTTCTTTCGAGACAATGGGCACAGACCATGCCGCTTGAACCCCCTGGCTACGAGCCAGGCCCCAGCAATCGGCAAACGAAGGATCGCTTCTCATGTCGGTGACCGGGACAGTTTTTTCCTGACGTCCGGCCGTGCTGGAGAAGTTGGTGTAGGAGGGCAGCTTCAAACGGTCGAACGCCGCGTTCCAGATCTTGGGAATTTTCGGCCCGGCCGCAAGCCGGAGGTGCGTCCCATCGCCATCCGGTAAAAGAACTGTCGGGATCACTCCGGGTGACTTAGCATCGATAAAGTTGCAGAGCTCATTCAAGACTTCCGTGATCGGTGCACCCTGGGAGAGCATCTTAAGCACGTGGATTTCTGATGTAGGTTGTCGCTGGGCAAGAGCCTGAGCCATCTTGTTCTCCTTCCGCGAAGATCAGGACACCCTTCCTGACCATTCGTATTTGCTGCATGGGTGATTGAAGGTGTATAAGGTACAGACACCGATTTGGGAATACTGTTCAATTCTAGACACCTTCATTTACGCACCTCGAACCGGCGTTCCTGGAACTGGGCCTGACCATTTCTCGATCTCCTCAAGAACAGACTCCATAGCGTGGACGTCCTCAACCTACCTCCGGCGCTGAACAGAAGGGGCTGTACAGAAGTGAACAGACATGGGTCTTGGCAAAGTCTAGGATGATCCTGCAGAAAAAGGATTGTTGTGTTGGTCAGTCCATCCCTGCAGCTTGATTTTCACGACCCGCACTAGGCCGGAAGACAGCGAACAACACATTACTGGCACGCCCTGTCTGGATAAATAGTTCAGTCCTTCGTCGCGCTAGAGCGGCGCCAGACAGACCGGGCTAGAAGTGTCTCGCAGCGGAGACAGGAAGGAAAAAGACTATGCCTCTGATTCAAATTATCGTAGCCCTGTTGGTAGTAGGTGTTCTGCTTTGGCTGGTTAACAGCTTCATACCAATGCAGCGAACCATTAAGGGCATTTTGAACGCAGTTGTCGTCATTGTCGTGGTGTTGTGGCTCTTGAATGTATTTGGACTATTTCACTCCCTGGCGCGCATCCACGTTGGGGCGTAGGCAAGTCTGGATAAACGTAAGAGGCGCAATTGCCGCCACGAATCCGATTAACCATCGCGGACCCGCCGCGAGCACAAACGCCGAACTCATCAATACGCAGTAATGGAGGCAACATCATGAAACGAGTTGGAGTGATCAGCACGGCAGCACTGTTCCTGCTCTTGGGACTCGCTGCTCCAGTTTACGCATACCAGGATCAACAGAAACCACCGAAACAGGAACAGCAAGCTAAGCCCGCAAAGCAGCAACAGGCCAAGCCCGCCAGGCAGGAACAGGCTAAGCCTGCCAGAACGGAACCAACCAAGTCCGCGAGACAGGAACAACCGAAGCAAGCCAAGGAGCAACAAGCCAAGGCCAAGCCTGCCAGAACGGAACCAACCAAGTCCGCAAGACAGGAGCAAACGAAGCAAGCCAAGGCGGAACAGGGGCAGCGCGCTGAATCTTCGCAACGCCCCGAGCGTACACAGCAAGCAGAAGCCAGACAACGCTCAGAGCCGGCCCTGCGCCTGAGTGCCAGAGGCGACGGTCGCATACCTGACGATCGCTTCCATTCCAATTTTGGCCGTGGGCACGAATTCCACATGGGCAACCCGGTTTTGGTCGGCGGGTATTCTCGCTTTCAGTACGGCGGCTATTGGTTCGGATTTGTTCAGCCGTGGCCGGCAGAGTGGTACTACACCGACGACGTCTATATTGATTACGTCGACGGTGGGTATTACATGTACGACCCGTACTATCCCGGCCAACGAATTGCAATCAGCGTCTACCTCTGAGCCAACGGTTCATCGAGCGCGGTGAACCGGTAGAAGATCCCTTCCCAGCCAGAGATCTTGGAGCAGGAAGAAGTGAAGCGTCTGCGAAAAAAGTCTTAACACGGAGGTCAGCGATGAAACGATACTTAATAGGCGCAGCGTGTCTCACGCTCGCAGCAGGTGTGGTGTTTGCCGCGCAATTGAATAAGGAACAACAACGCCTGGAGAATTGCGGGAGGGTGATGCAGGAAATCATGGGCACACCCGAGAACATCCCTCAACAGGTATTGGAGAAGGCGGATTGCGTGATTGTTTTCCCCTCGGTCCTCAAGGCGGCGTTCGGCGTCGGTGCAAGCTACGGCCGCGGCGCGATGGTGTGCCGCACGGGTAAGGACTTCCGAGGGCCGTGGGGCTCTCCAGCAATGTATGCGCTCGAAGGGGGCAGCATTGGTTTTCAAATCGGCGGGCAAGCAACCGACCTCGTTCTACTGGTCATGAATGACAGGGGAGCAACTTCGATCCTCAGCAGCAAAGTTAAACTAGGAGCCGACGCCTCTGCTGCGGCAGGCCCCGTCGGGCGTGATGCCTCTGCGGACACGGATGCTTACCTCCGATCTGAGGTCCTCAGCTACTCACGTTCGCGCGGCCTTTTTGCCGGCATCTCGCTCGAGGGTTCCACACTTCGGCCCGATGGCGACGCCACCGCAGACGTGTATGGCCAAAAACTCAGTGCAAGAGAAATCGTGTTGGGCGGAAAGATTGGAATTCCTGAATCCGGCCGCCACTTGGTTGCTGTGCTCGAGAAAAATGCACCGCACAATGAATCGAAACAATCGGCCGACAACTAGCCAAAGTAGATCAGGCCCCGACGATTCGGTTGTAGTTGGGGCCTGTAACGCTTCTCGTAGCGCGCCGGCCCGTTGCAGGTTCCATCGGCGGACGCAAGGCGACACGCCGATTCGGTTTACAGTCCACCGTTCGCCGCGGTGAGGAAGGAGCACACAATGCTAGGAACTATATTGATCATCGTACTGGTTTTGGCACTCTTTGGAGCACTGCCGCGGTGGTCTCACAGCCGAAATTGGGGCTATGGCCCGACAGGCGGCTTAGGTCTCGTACTCGTCATTGTCGTCGTTCTGTTGCTTCTCGGACGCATTTAAGATTCTGTTTCCACCTGATTTGCGCACAGGGCAGTGCGCAAATCAAGCGCACCCGATCGGCTGTCGAAGCATGCCGGTGGCTCGAAACTGGTCTGCGGTGCTTGGCGGCTTTTCCCGTGAGCCCCGGCATGATGGCGATCAGCGGCCCGTTGGCCCATCTGGTCAGAGGTCAGCGATATCCAGCGACAGATGTTGTGTACGCGCCTGTAACGAGGATTTTGTCGCGTTCCTTAGCAACGAATCATTTGTGACGCCGGTCGCCACTGTGTTCCGAATGGCCGTTGGCGTCCAGCCAGCTCAGGAGCGTGCGGATGCTGCCGCGTGCCAGAGCAATACTCGAATCGGCGGCACCGTAATAGAGATTGATCGTATCTCCATCTGCCGCCACGGTGTAACCGCACGGAAATACGACATCTTGAACGTCTCCCCGGCGTTCGTATTCCGCCTCGGGCGCAAACATCCAGGAATCCCCGCGGACCAGGCATTGGTCCGGCTGTTGCAGATCGAAGAGAGCTAGACCCAGCCGGTAGATGGAGCTCGAAGGCGTCCTGCGCACGCCGTGATAGATCATCAGCCAGCCTCTCGACGTTTCAATCGGCGGAGGCGATATGCCTATTTTATTCGCATCCCACCACGCGCCACGACGGGCTTCCAACATGAGCTTGTGACTTCCCCAGTGACGCAGATCCGGGGAGTAGGAAATCCAGATGTGCGCTCCGAGCGGTGTCATCGGCCGATGGATCAATGCCCAGGATCCACCGATCCTGCGCGGCAGCAATGCCGCGTCCTTGTCGTCAGGCGGCATGACCACGCCAAATCTTTCGAAGCTCCGGAAATCCTCCGTGAGAGCCAAAGACACTCCTGGACCACCGCGGGAATAGGATGTGTAAACCACCGCAAATTTCCTAAGTTCTGGCACGTAGGTAATACGCGGATCTTCAATGCCCCATACCTCTTCAGGGTATTGCTCGGCGTCGGGTGCCAGAGTCGGTGCATGATCGATCTGCCAGCCGTCGACGCCGTTCGCTGAACGCGCGACGCACAAGTGCGAGAGCCCCCGGCGATCTTCAACGCGGCACAACAAAAGGGTCGTCCCATCCTGGAGCAACGTTGCCCCTGGATTGAAGACGCTATTCATCAAGTAGGGCCAATCTTTTCCCGTCAGGATCGGATTGGCAGGATGCCGGAGAAATAGTGTTTCGTGTTGTGTCATCGTCGCCTTCATGGAGAATCTCACTGCAAATAACGGAGAGGACTTCCTAAAGTTTGGCTTCGGCTATAAAACAACCGCCCCACTCAGACCTTCTTCCTTATCCCCCCAGCTTCTTCCATCTGGTGCATTTCGAGGAGCGCCATCAGGAAGGACAAAGTCGATTCGGCTCCCTGGTTTTCATTGGCTCGGTCGGGGTGCAGGCCGTCCCGACAACCACCGGTAGCCGGATCATAGAGTGCAATCTGAAGATCGTTGTCTCCCAGGAACCAATTGAAGGCGTCCCACGCCCGTTTGCGCCAGAGCCCGTCTCCCGTTGCGCGATAGGCCTCCAGGCAGGCCGAGACCACCGCACAAGCTTCCACCGGTTGTTGGTCAAAACGGGCCTTCTCGCCATTCTTCGAATAGAAACCGTGCGACCCGATGGGCACGAAATGACCCTTTTCCTCGCAACGCTGAATGGTAACCAGCCAGTTCAGCGCTCCCAGCCCCGCGGAAAGCATCTCTTCGTTCGCGGCGCGTATTCCCGCCCGAATCAGAGCCTGCGGCAACCGCGCATTTGAGTATGCGAGCACATCCTCAAACCAATTCCAGTCAGCGGAATGACTGGCGCGATAGGAATTCAACAACCGACTTGCCAGTTCGTCGGCGGCGGTTAGAGCGGCGCGATCGCCGGGGAACGAGTCGAGATATTCCTGTAATCCCAGCAACGCGAAAGCGCACGCGCGTGGGCTCTTGAATTCAACAGCGGCCGGAACCGCGAGTTCAAACAGTCGCCCAGCGGCTCCTCGCAACCCCGCGTTTTTGGATCTGCCGAGGACGGTTCCCAACGCCCATATCGCCCGGCCATGTCCGTCTTCCGAACCTTCCACCTCCTGCCATTGCCGTTCGTAGCTCAGACAGTTTCTAAAACGTTTGGTACTTGGATCGAACGCATGCCACAAGAAGGCCAGATACCGCGATGCCAAGTCGGGCAAGCCCGTTGGCATCCGGATCCCTGTCTCTTCCAGAAGCGTGGTTACAATCAATGCCCGCGCGTTGTCATCTGACGTGTAACCTTCTGGATAGTTTGGCACTACGAAAACCGCATGCTCCACTATCCCCGTCTGGTCGGTCATTCGCAGCAGGTGGTCCAGCTTTATGGCGGGAAGCCGGTCGAGCACTTTTGCTGTGTTCTGGGCTGAAAATGTGGCGCGTGGAGTTCGCAAGCGTTCATTATAGACGCTCTCGAAGCTCTTCATATATTTCTGCGCCACGCGGTTCCATACCATGTCTCTCGCGTATAAGTACGCGCGCTTCCGCATCGCATGCCTTCCCGTTTCGTCATCCAGAAGCGCAATTGTTTTTGCAGCTATGGCCCCCGGATCGTCAAAAGGAACCAGCGCGCCGCGCTCACCGTTCAGCAATTCAATGGCGTGCAGGTACGGCGTCGAAATGATCGCCTTGCCGGCGCTCAAGGCATACGCAAGGGTGCCGGAAACCACTTGCGCCTTGTGCTTGTAAGGTGTGATGTAAATGTCAGCCGCCCCGATCAATTCCACCAGCCCTTGAGGGGTCTCGAAGCGGTTGCGAAAGATAACGTTGGCCTCAACACCCAGCTCCTTCGCCAGGCTTTGCAAGGAATGCCTGTATTTGTCACCCTCGCGACGCAGGATATGCGGGTGAGTTACGCCGGAAACCATATATACAACGTTCTTGTGCCGGGACAGGATTTCTGGCAGAGCTTGAATGACGTTCTCGATGCCTTTATTCGGCGATAGCAGGCCAAACGTCAGCAGGACGTCTTTTCCTTCCGTGCCAAATCCATCCTTGTAGAAATTCGGGTCCGTAAACGGCAGGTCGGGAACGCCGTGGGGGATCAGGTCAATTTTGCTGAGGGGAACGCGGAACACTTCCTGCAGGATGTCCGCGGAATGCTGGCTCATGACGATCAAGCGGTCCGATAGGCTCACAATTTCCATCATCACTGCGTATTGGTCCGGATCCGGTTCGCGAAGTACGGTGTGCAACGTGGTTAGAAACGGCATCTGTAGGCGTCGCAGCAGCTCCAGGATGTGTCCGCCGGCGCGGCCTCCAAAGATTCCGTACTCGTGTTGCAGGCACACTACATCGGCATTGCTGAAATTCAAAAAGTCCGCGGCTTGGCGGTAGGAAGCAAGGTTGTCTTCGGCCAGCTCGAACCGCACTCGGACGGGATAATTGTAACCCTCGTCGGTATCGTTGACCGGGAGTGCCAGCAGCTCTGTCGAGCTGTATTCCGCGTGTATGGCGTCGCACAAGTCTGTCGTGAATGTGGCGATTCCACAGCACCTCGGCAGATAATTTCCCACAACCGCGATTCGAGTGGGGAGTGCTAGGCGCGGCGGTGCAGGGGTCAGCGTGATGGCTTTCTCTTCCAACACGGGAGATCGCAGTTCGATCAGCGCTACGGTTTCTGTGAGAGACATCGCTATTTTCGATCCTGACATTTGGTTTCCCGGTGAGTCCAGACTTGCGGACGGGTTACCGCATCACTGCCCTAGAACGATCTGCGTTGGATGTGCTGCACTATTGGGCTTTTCTACCGAATCCTCGATCGCTTTCCAGTTATTGGGAGATGACCGCGTCGCTTTACTCGTGCAAGACGACCGTCAGCAATGACTTATTGACTTTGATTTTGCCGTTGTATTCGATGAAGCCAAGTCTCCGAAACTTGTTCATGAAGAAATTGACGCGCGAACGCGTCGTTCCGATCATGCTCGCCAGGGTTTCCTGGGAAACTTTCGCAAGTATGCGGTCAGGTTGTTCTTGTTCCCCATAGCGCGCGAGCAGCAGGAGTGTGCGTGCCAGGCGCTTCTCACTGGAGTTGAAGAGTTGATCGATCAGATCCTCTTCGACCCGGATGTTGCGCGCGAGCATATACGAGATGAAATGATCGGATAGCTCATGCTCCGAGTGGAGCACCCGCAGCAGCTCTTTTTTTTGGATGGCAAGAACGGTAGTCGGTGTAATGGCCGAAGTGGTGCCCATCCGGAGGGGCTGACCTGCCATGCATCCCTCCCCGAAAAAGTCACGCGGACCAAACATCGCGACAACAGCTTCCCTGCCAGACCCATTCACCACAGTGAATTTCACGCCGCCATTTTGGATGTACATGACGGTTTCCGCGGCGTCACCTTGCGAGTAGATTGTTTCACCTCTCCGATACTCAACGACTTTTCTCGCCACGCCTGCGGTATCGAGAAAAACCCGCGGATCGAAAGAGTTAACGCTCCGGCTATTCTTGGGTTTCTTTTGTTTCATATTCAGGTCGAAGCACTGTTCCGATACGAGGTTTCGTCTCCATGCCCAACCTACAAGAAGTCGTTCCGCAAGACTGTATAAAAACGGACAGCGCCCGCTCTTGACCGTCGCGAGGACGGGGTACTAAGCGGTGGGTAAAGCGTGACATTGGCCGGATGCAGTTGGGCGTGACGGTGTCCGTTATCTCGCGGTTCCGCTCATCGGGGTCCGCGAATGAGGCTGACCTGTGAGGGGGGGCGAAGCGGCGTGTCCGGCCGGCGTTTTAGCGGACTCGATGCGATTGTTTAACCTTTTATGTTCTTGGATCTCGGGTGTTCAGCGCAAACATGGGCCGCAAAATCTTTATCGCGCCGCTGCTCGTAGTTCTTCAGAATTTCATCGAGCGATTTGCCGGTGGGCGGCCCCGAAAGAACGAACAACCACGCGCATTGGGAGCAACCCCAGCCCCCAAAACCATGTTTTTCGATCCATACCAGTTTGCGGCGCATGGCCTCGCTAGCATCCTCGCGACTTGATGCGGCTATGCTCTTGTAAGGGAAGGCGTTGCATTGATTTTGTTGAGCGTAATTGCGAGACGAAAGCGGTCTTTTTCGCTGCCCTGGACGACTTTCCGCACGAGCCACCGCTCTTTGAACACACATCAAAGCCGGACCGAATACAATAAGGTAGCGAAGATTACCGACAGCGAAAGGCTGTGTCGGTGGGGTATCCAACACTGGCAGGACTTGCTATTTCAATCCGAGATCATCCTCGAATTGCTGAATCACGGCATAGCACTCACAGGCGGATTTTTCGAGTTTCCTGCGGTTCACAATCTTCACTGCACCCCGCACGTACTCTATGATCCCCTTTTTTTGCAGTACTGACGCGGCAATGCTCACAGTGGATCGGTCCGTACCCATCATGGTGGCAATGAAATCGTGTGTGATGGGAAGCACTCCGGAATCCACCCGGTCCTGAGTCATCAGCAGCCACCTTGAGAGACGCTGCTGTATATCGTGCAACCGATTGCACGCCGCCGTCTGTGCGACCTGCATGGCTTGCAGCCCATTATGCCTGTTCAATATCACCTGTAACTGGGGGGTCAACCGTAGAATGCGTCCTAACGCATTTCCCACCATTCGGAAGCCATCGCCGGCGATTTGGATGATTTCGCGCACAGAACTTCTGCTCAGGCCGGCTGCTAATCCTGCCCCAACGTAGCCCTCCTTACCCACTACGCCCACTTCCACGGTTCGACCGTCTTTGGTCACTACAACTTGAGAAACCATTCCTCGGTTCGGGAAATAGACGAACTCGATTTTCTGCGTCGGCTCATGAAGACTGAGATGATCCGGCAAGTCGATATACCTCAAGTCGGAACGCATCAACTCGTATTCATTATCGGGCATTGCCAACAGCACTTTGTTCCTCACCGGTTTTCCGTCGGCGCTGGTCCGTTCGCCTGCCTGTACAACTCGAAAGTTTTTCCCAGTCATGTCAATCCTTAGCGGAGCCAAAGTGCTGGCATTCATTGCGGGAACCTTAAGAGTTCTGAGATGGAACTTGCAACTCGTTACCCCGCTGAGATTCCATCTCCATTCGAGCAAAAGAGGGGTCTAGCAATCTGTGCAAAAGGGGACAGTTCTCAAGGCTACGGAAAGCGGCGTCGATTGGCTCACCGAAACGAATCCATCGCGGCCCATCCCAGTAGTTTCTCTTGCTTCGTTTGTGGCTCCTGTTCCAGGTCTCGTTCCCCGGTTAGTTCTTAATTGTCTCCTCTCTCCTGCTCCGATCGATGTGAAGAATCTCCTTTGTCCTGCCGAAGCTGCTCTCTGGCAAGGATTTACCCGCTGAGATCCTCATCCGAATTGCCAATATCCCCCGTTTCTTTCCCCGTTTGCACGGAATCTGGCAGAGAAGAGCTCGCGCCCCTTCAAAGCCAAATCTGAACCGTGGCATAATGCAACATTCTTGGCGATTTACGCATCATCCGTAGCGCATGTACAGTTTTATGCCTCTTGTTCAGGGCTTCATGGGTTTGAACCTTGAGGACTCGCATGAGACGCATCTTGACAATTTGCGGAGTGGCGGCGTGGATGTCAATTCGTCTCTTGAGCAGCAGTCCAGCTTGGAGCCAGTCGTTGGTCTCGCAGCTGCATGGTAACGTCACCGATCCCAGCGGGGCCGCGATTTCAAATGCGACCGTCCACCTAATTAATTCCGCGACCAACTCCGATCGTACGACCACCACGGACCAGCGCGGCAGCTACACTTTTTCGGAGCTTGCCCCCGGAATCTATCGCTTGCTGATTGCGGTGCAGGGCTTCGAAACATACGAGCAAAGTGACATTCATCTTCTCGCAAATGCACCGACAACCGCAGACGTAAAATTGAAAATCGAACAGGTCCAGCAAAGCGTCACGGTCAGGAGTCATGCTGATGATCAATGCTTGGCCCCGCAGGCGCGCATTCTGCCCAGTGTTGGGCCTGGCCTCCGTGTGATTCGCCGTGGCCCGTCCGGGAATTATTATGTTTTGACAGCCCCGGGAGCCGCCGTTGCCATTTATTCGCCCGATGGCAAACGAATCGGCCAGGTACCGACGGAATCCTCGATCGGCTCCTCTGCTGATTCCTCAATCGTGAACGGATCAGACCTCCAGGTCGACTCCTCCGGGCGCGTCTACATTGCCGACCTTGCCGCAAATGCCATCAGGATCTACTCCGCTGCCGGAATCCTTGTCGGCAAAATTCACGTGCCCGCGCCCGTCTCGGTCGAACCCCTATCCGACGGCGAAGTTGCGGTGGCCAGCTTAAGCTCGAAATATTTCGTGGATGTCTATAACGAGCGGAAGGGAGAGGTGTATCGCAGCTTCGGAGACATTAGCGATCCCGACGTTGAACGGTGTGATCCGACGATACTTAGCTGCACAGTAGTCAAGCAGGATACGGACCCCCTTATGAATCGTCGCTGGTTTTACGGCGATTCCGCCGGGAACCTTTATGTCAACCCCGTTAATCCTACCGCACCGACAATTCGGAAATATGATTCTGACGGATTCCTCGCGTATGAGAGTACCTTACCATTGAATCACCCGGCTTCTGCGGAGGACAATTCCAATTGGACGGTGGACCCACGGATGTCCGACGGCAGGGCTACGACAGGAGGAGGGGCGGTGCCGGGCGCGAGCCCCGGGGGGGGAGGAATGCGGGGCGCCAGAATGCAGGGCGAAGGCATGCGGCTTGGCCTGCAGATAACCCAGGGTGCAGGCTCCGCGCGTTCGAACCCGGTAATCGATGCCATAGGCGTGGACCCAAAAAACTCGGAAGTTTGGGCCACAATTGGAGCGGATCTCGTTCACTTGGATCAAGACGGCAATCTTGAGGGATATTATTGTCTTTCCACTTCGGATCAAGCGCCGATTAAGGTCAGCACCATTCTTGTTGAGCCGAATCGGATTCTGCTCGGCATTGACCCGTTTGGCATCTTCCAATATCCTCGCCCCGATAAACCGTCGCCCGATGCCGCGGCTTCCCATTAGAGCAATTCTCGAATCCTCAATAACGATGTGCAGCCCATCAAGAGCCCGCCAGTTCGGGTGCAAGTCGGAAGACCGGCTTAGGTTGATAAAACTGCCGATGATCCGATGATCGGCCCAAATCATCAATTTCCCGTTGCGGTAAAGTTGTAGCCAAGTGAGACATGGCTTTCTGCGGATCTCATGATCTGACTTCGGCCATCGATTCCGTAAGGTTCAGACAATTCCGAAGAAGCAGGCGTGACGCAAAGGAAAGGACTTGCATATTTTATGGGCACTTTGGAGTACAACCTGCTTACGTGCAGCTATTTCGAACTAACGAATTTCCACGCTTCTTTCGGTAACTGCGGAGGCTGGACGGGCGTCCAATCACGGAGAGGCGTTCAGCAGCGACAAAGGCGACGGTTCCAAGCCGACCCTTCATGGCTGCCCAAAGCGAGACGATAAGATGGGACGAACGGTTACCGAGGTGCCGCCGGATCACTATTTGCCTTCTGAAACTCCCTCTGACCGACCAAAACGGAGGCGTCACTGGTGGGTGTGGGCTATTGTTCTTCTACTGTTTGGGCTGGTAGTTTTCTTCGTCCTTCGTCATGGCGGACAGACGAGCGAAAGTTCTCAGGTGAGTGGACGCCACGCGATGACAGGACCCGTGCCTGTGACGACGGCCACGGCGAAGACAGGGAGCATCGGAGTCTATCTGGAAGCGATCGGCACGGTGACTCCGGTTTATACCGACTCGATCACGGCTCAAGTGACCGGGGTCATCACGGCCGTTCATTATCACGAAGGACAGTACGTCCACAAGGGTGATCCGCTGATTGATCTCGATTCCCGGCCGTACGATGCACAGCTGGTACAGGCTCAGGGCGCGCTGGAGCGCGATCAGAATCTGCTGGCGGAAGCGCAGATGGATGCAGGACGCTATCAGCAGGCTTGGGCGCGCAATGGAATCCCGCGTCAAACACTGGAAGACCAGCAGAAGCTCGTCCTTCAATATCAGGGTACCGTAAAGAACGACCAGGGCACCGTTCAGTACGATCAGGTGCAAGTCGCGTACTGCCACATTGTTTCCCCGATCAGCGGACGTGTGGGTCTCCGTCTTGTGGATCCCGGCAATCTGGTTACAGCCAACGGCACTACCACCCTGGTAGTCATTACTCAGATCCAGCCTATCACCGTGATTTTCACTCTAGCCGAAGACAGCCTCGATGAAGTCGTCGACCAGATGCGCCAGGGGAGCAAGCTTCTGGTTGAGGCCTGGGACCGGACCGACCAGAAACAGATCGCGCAAGGCCAGTTGGAGACAATGGATAACCAGATCGATCCGACAACGGGAACAATCAAGCTGCGCGCCTCATTTGACAACAAGAACGGTGTGCTCTTTCCAAATCAGTTTGTCAACACTCGTCTGCGCGTCAAAACCCTTCAAAACCAGATACTCATCCCCTCCTCGGCTGTACAGCACAATGGCGACACCGCGTTCGTTTATTTGATTCAGAACGACCAAGCGAAGATGACGACCGTGACAACTGGCGTTTCCGACTCTGGCATGGTCGCCGTTGAAGGCATAAAGGCAGGGGATGTAGTGGCGAACAGCAGTTTCCAGAAGCTCCAGGACGGTTCAAAAATAACAATCTCAAAGATAAAGCTCCCGGCCACATCGAGTGAAGGGAATGCCCCATGAGTCCGTCGCGGCCGTTCATTCTGCGGCCTGTCGCCACTTCGCTCCTGATGGCCGCCATTCTGCTCGCTGGCATTGTCGCTTTCACGCAGTTGCCAATCTCCGCGCTGCCTGAAGTTGACTACCCCACGATTTCGGTGTTGACGCAATATCCCGGCGCAAGTCCCGACGTCATGGCCAGCACAGTCACCGCCCCGCTCGAACGGCAGTTCGGCGAAATGCAGGGTCTCAGTCAGATGACCTCTACCAGCGCGGGCGGTATCTCAGTTTTGGTACTGCAGTTCAGTTTGTCGCTGAGTATCGACGTGGCGGAAGAGGAAGTGCAGTCGGCGATCAATGCCTCACAGAGCTATCTTCCCGCCGATTTGCCCGCCCCGCCGATCTACAGCAAGACCAATCCGGCTGATGCTCCGATTCTTACTATGGCTATCACGTCAGATTCAATACCCCTGTCACAGGTCGAGGATCTGATCGATACCCGCCTTGCGCCGAAAATCTCCCAGATGAACGGAGTGGGCCTAGTCAGCATAAGCGGGGGCCAGAAGCCGGCGATTCTGATTCAGGTGAACCCGGTCGCGCTTTCGGCATATGGAATCAATATGGAGGACGTGCGCACTGCGCTGACGGAAGCCAGCGTCAATGCTGCCAAAGGGAACTTCGACGGTCCGCGTCAGGACTATCAGATCGACGCAAACGACCAGATCACCGTCGCAGACGGTTACAAGAAGGTCCTCGTTGCCTGGAAGAACAACGACCCGGTCTTCGTGAAGGACGTCGCCAACGTCGTCAATGGGGTGGAGAACCGCACGGAAGCGGCCTGGATGAACAATACACCGGCCGTCATTCTGAATATCCAGAGGCAGCCCGGCGCCAACACAATTAGCGTCGTGAAGAGCATCAAGAAAATCCTGCCTCAGCTTGCGGCGAACCTCCCCGCCTCCGTAAAAATCACTACGCTCACCGACCTCACCACCAGCATCCAGGCCTCGATAAGCGATGTTGAGTTCGAACTGATGCTTACAGTCGGTCTCGTTGTGCTCGTTATTTTCCTATTCCTGCGCAGCATCTACGCAACGATCATTCCCAGCGTGGCAGTGCCACTCTCTCTGGTCGGCACCTTCGCCGTGATGTATATGTTGGGCTACAGCCTCGATAACCTTTCGCTAATGGCTCTCACCATCTCTACTGGCTTCGTTGTCGACGATGCCATCGTGATGATCGAGAATATCTCCCGCTTTCTAGAGGCCGGCGATCCGCCTCTAGAGGCCGCTCTTAAAGGCGCGGAACAGATCGGCTTCACAATCGTTTCGCTGACCGTGTCGCTGATCGCCGTGTTGATACCACTGCTCTTCATGGGCGACGTTGTCGGCCGGCTCTTCCGCGAATTTGCAGTCACCTTGGCTGTCACGATTATTATCTCGGCCATCGTCTCGCTCACGCTTACTCCCATGATGTGCTCGCGCATCCTGCGTTACAAGCCGGAGGCTCAGCAGGCGCGTCTTTACCGAATCTCCGAGCAGGCCTTCGATCGCATGATCGCTTTCTATGGGCGCACGCTGAAAGTCGTCCTCCGATATCAGGGCATCACGCTTCTGGTTGCGCTTGCCACGCTCGTGCTGACCATTTTCCTTTACATTGTCATTCCCAAGGGCTTCTTTCCGGTGCAGGACACCGGCGTGATTCAGGGCATTTCGCAGGCTCAGGAATCGATTTCCTTTGCAGCAATGTCCCAAAAGCAGCAGGACATCGTAAAAATCATTCTCCAGGACCCTGCGGTTGAGAATCTATCGTCGTTTATCGGCGCGGATGGCACCAATACCACGCTCAACAGCGGACGCGTATCCATCAATCTCAAGCCATTGAATCAGCGCAAGGTTAGCGCCGCAGATGTGATCCGCAGGTTACAGAAGAGTTTGGAGCAGGTGCAGGGCATTGCCCTTTACATGCAACCAGTCCAGTACATCACGGTAGACGATCGTGTCAGCCGCACACTATACCAGTACACACTGGAAGATCCGGACAGTAACGAGTTGAATGATTGGACCAACCAATTTGTTGCTAAACTGAAACAGCTCAAGAGTATCGAGGATATTGCAACCGATCAGCAAACGAACGCCCGTGCTCTTTTTCTCTCCATTGATCGTGTCACCGCATCAAGGTTGGGAATTGCCCCGTCCACGATCGACAACACGCTTTACGACGCCTACGGACAGCGCCAAATCAACACCCTTTATACTCAGCTCAACCAATACCACGTGGTTTTGGAGGCTCAGCCTCAGTGGCAGGAAAATCCCTCTAAACTGAGCGACCTCTACATCCAGGCGAATACCTCCTCGGGAGCTTCTGGCTCCAGTGCAGTGTCGTCTTTTTCCTCCTCAGCTTCCGCTGCGGCTGGATCGAATGCCATCACAACATCCGTACTCTACACGCCTTCTGCCGCCGCGCTAGTTCCGCCGGCCAGCGCGCTCTCTTCGAGCGCCAGCATCAGTTCAAATGCAACAACGAACTCCACGCCAGCAAGCGCAATTCCGCTGAACGCCTTTACGCATCTCGCCACAACCACCGAAGCGCTTACGATTAATCACCAGGGACAGTACCCGTCCGTGACCGTTTCGTTCAATCTAGCCTCGAACGCTGCGCTTGGAAATGCCATCTCCGATATCAGCAAAGTGGCCGACGACATACACTTTCCCCCCAGCCTGCAGTCTGATTTTCAGGGAACGGCCGCCGCGTTCAAGAATTCGCTGTCGAATGAACCACTGCTGATTCTGGCCGCGCTGGTCACCGTGTATATCGTCCTCGGCGTGCTGTATGAGAGCTTTATTCATCCGGTCACGATTCTGTCCACTTTGCCTTCGGCAGGGGTGGGAGCTCTTCTGGCTCTCATCCTCTTTCGGCAGAACCTCGATGTTGTCGCGATTATTGGCATCATTCTGCTCATCGGCATCGTAAAGAAAAACGGAATTTTGATCGTCGACTTCGCGCTCGAAGCTGAGCGTGAGCATGGCAAGAGCTCGACGGACGCAATTTACGAGGCGAGCCTTCTGCGTTTCCGTCCCATCATGATGACTACCATGGCGGCACTGCTCGGCGGACTTCCGTTGGCGCTCGGCCAGGGGCTCGGTTCCGAGTTGCGTCGACCCTTGGGAATAGCCATAGTGGGTGGCCTGCTGGTCAGTCAGGTTCTTACCCTTTACACCACTCCGGTCATCTATGTCTTTTTTGACAAACTAGGTCAGCGGTTTGCCAGAAATAAAAGGGCTACCTCGCCAAGCCAAGAAGCGTTGCCGGATTCGGAGCAACCATGAATATCTCAGCTCCGTTTATCCGGCGGCCCGTGGCAACTACCCTGCTCACAATAGGCCTTGCCATTGCCGGCGTGATTGCCTTTATCGTTTTGCCGGTGGCCCCGCTTCCCCAAGTGGACTTTCCGACGATCTCCGTGAGCGCCAGCCTCCCAGGGGCCAGCGCGCAGATCATGGCTTCTTCGGTGGCCACGCCGCTCGAGCGCCAGTTCGGACACATTGCCGGTATTACGGAGATGACCTCGTCCAGTTCGCTAGGCAGCACTTCGGTTACGTTGCAGTTCGATCTCAGCCGCAATATCGATGGCGCTGCGCGCGATGTGGAAGCAGCAATCAACGCAGCGCGAACCTATCTTCCGGCCAACCTTCCGCAGAATCCGTCCTATCGGAAGGTAAATCCGGCTGATGCTCCCATCATGCTGATCAGCCTCACCTCCCAAAAGTACGACGTCACAAAACTGTACGATATGGCTTCAACAATCCTGGAGCAAAAACTTTCGCAGATTCAGGGAGTAGGCCAAGTGGCTGTCGGCGGCGGGGCTACGCCCGCTGTGCGAGTAGAGGTGAATCCAACGAAGTTGGAGAGTTATGGCCTCACGCTGCCCAGCGTTCGGTCCATTCTTAGCCTGCAAAACACGCTCCAGCCGCGAGGTCAGATCGCCAACAGCGCCATGACCGCTGACATTATCACCAACGATCAGATTTCCCGCGCTGCCGATTACCGGCCGCTGATCGTGGGTTACAAAAATGGGACTGCAATTCGCCTCTCCGATATCGCGGATGTCACGAATTCCACGCAGAACATCCGTACGGCTGGGTACATGGACGGAGTGCGCTCCATCTCGGTGATTATTTTCCGCCAGCCCGGGGCTAACATCATTCAGACCGTAGACAGCATTCGAGCACAATTACCCTTTCTTGAGGCGGTGTTGCCTCAAGGCGTCAACTTCACCATAGTCCTCGACCGCACTACCACCATCCGCGCCTCTGTGCACGGCGTAGAGATGACGCTCCTTACGTCAATCTGCCTGGTGATCGTCATTGTTTTTATCTTTCTGCGAAGCCCGCGCGCCACGTTAATTCCAGCTGTGGCCGTACCGGCGTCACTGGCCGGCACCTTCGCCGGGATGTATCTGTTCGGCTTCAGTGTCGACAACTTATCGCTGATGGCTCTGACCATCTCGACTGGCTTCGTGGTGGACGACGCCATCGTGGTCATGGAAGACATCTCGCGCCATTTGGAAAATGGCATGAAGCCATTTGCGGCGGCCCTCAAGGGGGCTCAGGAAATCGGTTTCACCGTTTTTTCCATCAGTATGTCGCTCATCGCCGTTTTTATTCCCATCCTGATGATGGGCGGCATTGTCGGCCGCCTCTTCCGCGAATTTGCCATTACTCTGTCGACCGCAATTCTAGTGTCGATGGTCATTTCGCTGACCACGACACCGTGCATGTGCGCGCACCTCCTGAAAAGTCAAAGCCGCGAAGAAAAGCATAATCTTGCCTACCGAGCCAGCGAAAAGTTCTTTAATGGCATGCTTTCCGTTTACAGAAGTTCGCTGCGGTGGGCTTTGGATAATTCGGGGCTTATGCTCACCGTACTTGCCCTTACCATCGCCTTGAACGTGGTGCTCGTCATCAAAATTCCCAAAGGCTTTTTCCCGCAGCAGGACACCGGTGCGCTTGTGGGCGGAGTGCAAGGGCCGCAGGACGCGTCGTTTCCATTTATGAACTATTCGGTATTGCAACTCGTGAAGGTGATCAAGGCCGATCCTGCGGTGGCCCATGTGAACGCTTACACCGGTGGAAATGGCTCCAGCAATGGCGGGTTCATCTATATTGCGTTGAAACCTCTGAACGAGCGCAAGGTCACCGCAGCGCAGGTGATCAATCGTCTTCGGCCTAAGCTCAACCGGCTTCCGGTGGCCTCGGCGTTTCTTCAGGCAGTGCAGGACGTGCGTATCGGCGGCCGCTCCAGCAGTGCTCTTTACCAATATACTATCCAGTCGGACAACATTCCTGATCTCGCTCACTGGGGGCCTATCCTGCTCGCAAACATGAAGAAACTTCCAGGTCTGCAAGATGTCAATACCGATCAGCAGAATGGCGGCCTGGAAGAGTTGCTGAACTACGATCGCCTGACAGCGGCCCGGCTGGGACAGACGGCTCAGTCGCTCGATAGTCTGCTTTATTCTGCCTTCGGCCAGTCCGAAGTGTCGGTGATCTATACGCCGGTCAATCAGTACTACGTCGTTATGGAAGTTGCGCCGCAATACTGGCAGTCTCCTGCAGGATTAAATAACATCTACATGAACTCGGGCGGATCGTCAGCAACGAGCGGAGCCGTGAGCGCAAACACCATGACGCCCATCTCCGCGGTCATCTCCGCTCAGACCAACACCACTCCGCTGCAAGTCAACCACACCGGTCTATTTCCGTCGGTTACGGTCTCCTTCAATCTGGCGCCGGGTCTATCCATGAGCACGGCTACGCAAGAGGTCCAGGAAATGGAGAGCCGGCTTGGATTGCCCTCAACGATTCGCGGCTTTTTCGCCGGAACTCTTCAGGCTTACCAGCAATCGCTGGCCAGCGAGCCGATCCTCGTCGTCACCGCGTTGCTAGCGGTCTACATAGTCTTGGGCATTTTGTATGAGAGCCTGGTTCATCCGCTAACTATCATCTCCACGCTGCCCTCGGCAAGCGTCGGCGCCATGCTGGCCCTAATGGTATTTCATATCGATCTGAACGTTATCTCTATCATCGGCATCGTGCTGCTCATCGGCATCGTGAAGAAAAACGCCATCATGATGATTGACTTTGCTTTAATGGCCGAGCGCAACGAGGGTAAGAGCACGTCGGACTCTATTTTCCAAGCCTGTTTGCTGCGCTTTCGTCCCATTATGATGACTACCATGGCCGCCATTTTCGGTGCCTTACCTCTGGCCTTCGGCACGGGTATGGGCTCCGAATTAAGACGCCCGCTGGGCATCACCATCGTTGGTGGCCTGCTGCTCAGCCAGCTGATTACGCTGTACACGACTCCGGTGGTCTACCTTACGCTCGACCACCTGCGTCTCCGCATGGCCGGCAAGCCACGGGAGATTTTCAATCCAGCAGGGGAGCAGCCCGCATTGTAGAAGGAGAAGAAAAGCCAAGAGCGCGTAGCAAAGTCGGCCCAAGCGAAACTCAAATGACGAACCTCGATCACAAACCGGCGCTTCCCGTCATTGCCGCACTGTGTTGTTTACTTCCTTTTGCCGGATGTACCGTCGGACCAAAATACCATGCGCCGACTTCGCCAACTCCCGTGGCGGCAAACTATAAGGAGTCAACGGTAAATTTCCAGGACACCCAAGGATGGAAGGTCGCCAGTCCGCAGGATGCGATGCTTCGCGGCAACTGGTGGGAGATTCTCAAGGACCCGGAACTGAATGCCCTCGAACAAGAGCTCAATATCAACAATCAGAACATCAAAGAGTATTTTCAGAACTTTATGGAGGCACGTGCTCTTATCGCTGAGGCGCGCTCTCAGTACTGGCCTACCGTGACCGCCAGCCCGTCCTGGAATCGCTCAAGATCTTCTGCTACTCTGTCCAACTCGACCCAGGCCAACACGGGACAAACCGGCACCATCGTTTCTTTTCCGGTCGACGTGTCCTGGGTACCGGACCTCTGGGGAAAGATCCGCAACGAAGTGCGCGAGGCGCAATACGGCGCCCAGGTCAGCGCCGCGGATCTTGAAAATGAGCGCCTCACCGAGCAGGCCAGCCTCGCGCAATACTATTTCGAAATTCGCGGCCAGGATGCTCTGCAGAAGATCCTTAACGATACTGTAGTTGCCGACCAGAAGTCCCTCGACCTGACGCAAACTCTTTACGACACTGGCATTGACGACTACATCTCGGTCGTTGAGGCCAGGACGACTCTCCAGAGCGCGCACGCTGCCGCCATCAATCTCGGCATCGCTCGCGCTCAGTACGAACACGCCATCGCTGTCCTTGTTGGCAAGGTGGCCACGGATTTCTCGATTCCTGTGGCTCCTCTGCTCAGGGCGCCTCCGCCGATTCCCGTGGGGCTTCCCGCGCAATTATTGGAACGCCGGCCGGACGTCGCGGCCGCAGAACGCACTCTGGCGGAAGCCAACGCCGTGATCGGTGTTGGCTACGGAGCGTTCTTCCCGGACGTCACGCTCTCCGCGTCGGGCGGCTTTGAAAGTTCCACGTTCGCGCGCTGGTTTAGCTGGCCCAGCCGCTTTTGGTCGATTGGGCCCGCGATTTCGCAAACCATCTTTAACGGCTGGCTCTATCGCGCGGAGCTTCATCAATACGTCGCTACCTACAATTCTGATTTGGCCGCTTACCGCCAGACGGTTCTTACCGCCTTCCAACAGGTCGAAGACTATCTCGCTGCGGTCCGCATTTATTCGCAGCAGATTCAGCGCGAACAGGACGCCACAACGTCGGCGCAGCAGTTCTTGGATCTCGAGATCGTTCGGTATCAGACGGGCGTGGATCCGTACATCGACGTCCTAACCGCGCAAAACACGCTGCTTACCAATCAGGAGTCCGTGGCCACGCTACAAATCAGCCAAATGGTTTCAGCCGTCGAGCTGATCGAGGCATTGGGCGGCGGATGGGACCGCTCGCAACTCCCGACTCCTTTGCAGGTCTCCAAGAAGGGTTCTGCTGCTGATTACAAAATGCAGCAGTAACGGTTTCCTGCGGCCATTCGGCGAACGTACAACTTCCGGTGCGTTAGCGCGGGTCCGTTTGGCTTATCACCTTCCCGATTGCACTTTGAAAATCCATCAAGTCCGAGCGTGTGAGTATCGGGTTTCAAGTTGATGGAGAAAACCTCACCCACGTATTAGACGTCACGACCTCGGAAGTCTGGTCCCGGGCGACGCCTTGCTAACCGCTTCGCTGGAGGTGCGGATTCTTTTTTCGCGATTTCAATAGGACCGTGCGTTTTGTGAGATGATTCACCGGCGCTGCGCAACCTCGGGCCCGGGGCGCGCAGAGAGGCCTCTGCGGATGCCTGATACTCCGGTGAAAGCGGGCGGGATCGAGAAGCCGGCGCCATCGCGCGCCTCGCGCTGGCTTGTCCTCATGGTGATCGGCATCGCCTGCTATGGCGGCTACTACGCATTCGACTACATCGGGCCGCTCGCGCCGCTGCTCAGCCGCCAACTCCACTTCTCGAATACCGACATCGGTACGCTCCAGGCCGTCTACAGCCTTCCCAATATCATCGCGACGCTCGTCTGCGGCATCCTCATCGACCGGCTGGGAACGCGAAAGTCTCTTTCGATTTTCGGCGTGCTCATCTTCATCGGGCTCGTCGTCACCGCGCTCAGTCCGCGGCTGGGCATCATGGTCGTCGGCCGACTGTTAGTCGGCTCGGGCGGCGAAGCACTAGCGCTGGCCGCCAACGTCGGCGTGGCCCGCTGGTTCTGGCACAGTGAGCTGAGCCTCGCGTTCGGTCTCCGGGGGTCGGCGGCGCGGCTGGGATCGCTGAGCGCGCAAGTCTCGCCGGCATGGGCGCCCGGTGCGTACACCTATTGGCGCTGGCCTCTTCTTCTCGGCGTCGGCTTCGGCGGACTCTGCCTGCTCGGCGCCGCGCTGTACTGGATGCTTGATTCCCGCGGCGAGCGGCGATTCACCCTGGGACATAGCGCCCGAACCACGAAGATCCCGCTCAGCGAAGTGTTCCGTTTCAATCGATCGTTCTGGCTGATTGCGGCGCTATGCTTCACGTTCTACGGCTGCGTCTTTCCATTCGAAACGTTCGGACAGAAATTCCTGATTGAGGCGCGGCACCTCTCACCGCAGACCGCGGCGTTGTTGGTGGGCATGGAACCGTTCTTCTCCCTGATTGGCATGCCGATCTTTGGTCTGCTCGTCGATCGCCACGGCCATCGCTCGCTGCTCATGATGTTCGGATCGTTACTCATCGTGCCGGTGTTCCCCATGCTTGGTTTCACGAACATCCCGCCGGCGGTTCCGATGGCCATGATGGGTGTGGCGTTCGCGTTGGTGCCCGCCGTGATGTGGCCCGCGCTCGTTTACGTCGTGGACAAGTCGCGGCTGGGCCTGGCCAACGGGATGTTGGATTCCGTGCAGCAGCTCGGGCTCGTTATTATCAATCTGCTGATCGGCTGGGCCAATGACCATTGGCTGGCGAGCGCAACCAACGCAGCCGGTTACCATGCCGGCCTGTGGATGTTCACCGCGATTGCCGTGCTCGCCGTGTTATGCGGTTTCGCGTTGTGGCGCGTGGAAACGGGCCCATCTGCGCACGGCCTGGAGACCATGAGGGCCGGACAATAAGTTTCGCTGCACCGCCGCTGAATTCGATGAGCTACTCCAATCTTGACGAAGGCTTTCAGCCTGACTTAGAGTTCTCGAGAAAACAAATGAAAATCGCTGACATGAACTGGATGCAGGTCGAAGAAAAGCTCCAGCACGACCGCCGCGCTGTAATCCCCGTGGGGAGCACCGAACAGCATGGATATCTGCGCCTGACCGTCGACGCCATTCTGGCCGAGCGCGTTGCCTGCGAGGCCGCCGAGCCGCTCGGTGTGCCGGTGTTTCCCGTCCTCACTTACGGCGTCACTCCTTACTTTCGCGCTTATCCCGGAACCATCAGCCTTCGGCTCGATACCTACCAGCGCATCGTCGCGGACATTCTTAACAGTCTTGCCGGAACCGGATTCACGCGCATTATGTTTGTGAACGGCCACGGCGGCAACACTCCGGGTGGTTCGATCCTGCAGGAGTGGATGAACGATCATCCAGGGATAATCGTGAAGTGGCACAACTGGTGGAACGCACCGAGGACGGCCGCCGCAGTGGCAGCCATCGATCCCGTTGCGTCGCACGCGTCGTGGATGGAGAATTTTGCATGGACGCGGCTCGCGGACGTGAAGTTGCCCGGTAGCCAGAAATCAATGATCGATCTCGCGCGCATGCGCATGATGGACGCCGCGGGCGTGCGGGCCTACCTGGGTGATGGCAATTTCGGAGGCGTATACCAAAAGCCCGACGAACAGATGATGCAGGTTTGGCGCGCTGGGGTCGAGGAGACGCGCGAGGCGTTGGAGGGTTCGTGGGCGTGACCAGCGACGCGTCCGGCTCGCCAGAGCGGATTCTGATCTGGGGCGCGGGAGCCATTGGCGGCACCGTTGCTGCGTACCTGCGTCGCGCCGGTCTTGACATCACGGTTGTGGATGCAAATGGCGCTCACGTGCGGGCGATCCGCGAGCGAGGCCTGGCCATCACTGGGCCGATCGAAAACTTTGTGCAGCCCCTGCCGGCCTATGCACCGAACGATGTCGCCGGCACATGGGACACCATCTTCCTGTGCGTCAAAGCGCAGCACACAGAAGCGGCTGCGGAGCAACTCGCACCACATCTGGCGTCGGACGGTGTCGTTGTGTCGTTGCAGAATGGCTTCAATGAACTGGCCATCGCGGATGCCGTCGGTCGCGAGCGGACCATGGGCGCCTTTATCAACTTCGGCGCCGATGTCCTGGAGCCTGGCGTCGTGCACTTCGGCGGACGGGGCGCGGTAGTCATCGGCGAACTGGACGGCCGCCACAGCGAACGTCTTGCGCGTGTGCATCGCGCGTTGCTGCACTTCGAGCCAGCCGCGATCATCACCGACAATATATGGGGCTATCTTTGGGGCAAGATGGGTTACGGCTCTTTGCTGTTCGCCAGCGCTCTCACCCCGGCCAGCATTGTCGAGGTGCTCGATTCGCGGGATGCGCGGCCAGCGCTTACGTCGCTGGCGCGGGAAGTGATGGCGGTGGCTGCCACCGAAGGCGTAACTCCGATGGGTTTCAACGGCTACGATCCGGCGGCCTTTCGCCCGGACGGCGGCGGTGCGGCGATCGACTCCTCATTCGACGCTATGGTGGCGTTCAATCGCCGCTCGGCGAAAACGCACAGCGGCGTCTGGCGTGACATTGCCGTTCACCATCGCAAGACCGAGTGCGACGCGCAGTTCGCGCCCATTCTGAAGCTGGCGCGCCACTCCCACGTCGCCATTCCTCACGTCGAGCGCCTGGTCTCGCTCATGCGCGAGGTTGAGGGCGGTGCCCGCCCGCAAACACTGGAAAATTTGGCGCGACTAAATGGTTAGGCTGCTCGTTACCCCGCTAAGAGCGCGCACGCGGAACGCTGGTACATCCGATGCAAATCCGTTTTGACCGTCGAACGGCAATCGTGACCGGAGCCGCGCACGGTTTCGGCCGCACCATTGCGTTGAACTTTGCGAACCTCGGTGCGCACGTGGTGGCTTGCGACGTGCTTGAGGCCGAGCTCGACGAAACCGCGTGCCTTGCGAAGGAGCAAGGAGCACCACTTGAAATTAGCGTGCTCGACGTAAGCGATCGCCCGGCCGTGCGGGCCATGGTCACCCAAACGCTCAAGGGCACTGGCCACGTCGACATTCTGGTGAATGACGCAGGCGGCGTAATGGGTCAAGTCGGCCGGCCGCTCGAAGAAGTCTCCGAAGCAGACTGGCGCGCCATCTTCGCCGTAAATCTCGACGGCGCTTTTTACTGTAGCCAGGCGGTCGCTCCGGCGATGAAGGCAGCGCGCTACGGCCGCATCATTAATATCTCGAGCGGTGCCGGCCTTGGCATCAGCCTCACCGGCATTCAGGCGTACGCCTCGGCCAAGGCGGGTCAGATCGGCCTCACGCGGCAGCTCGCGCACGAACTCGGCCCGTGGGGCATCACCGTGAACAACGTAGCGCCAGGCTTCGTCCGATCCAATCCCACCACCGAGAAACAGTGGGAGTCGTACGGAGAAGATGGGCAGCGTCGGCTGGTTGAGAATATTGCACTGAAGAGGCTCGGTTCGCCGCAGGACATCGCAAACGGCGTCCTCTTCTTTGCAAGCGAGCACGCTGGCTGGATCACCGGTCAGACGTTGGCCATCGATGGAGGGCGTTAGACATTCCAACAAACGCGATCTGAGGAGACCCATGTCGAATGACGTGCTTACAGTCGGTGCGCTCTCGGCCGGACGCGGAGAGAAGCGTTACGGCCTGAGCGAGTTTCCAGTGCAGGGCCAGTCCTATCGGCTTCCCATGTGGCTCATTAATGGGAATGTGAATGGTGGGAACGCCGACGGGCCGACGCTCGTCGTGACCAGCGGCGTCCACGCCGCCGAATACGCAAGCATCGCCGCGGCGCTCGAGTTTGGGCGCTCACTCGAACCAGCGAACCTGCGCGGCCGAGCGATCGTGGTGCCGGTGATGAACATCCCATCTTTCACGGCCCGCTCCATCTACGTCTGTCCCCTCGACGGTCGAAACCTCAACCGCGTGTTTCCCGGCAACGCGCATGGGACCGCGTCCGAGCAGATTGCCGACTGGGTGTTTCGCAACGTCATCTCGCAGGCCGATTACTACGTAGATTTGCACGGCGGTGACTTAATCGAGGCGCTCGTTCCGTTTACCATTTTCTTTCGATCCGGCAACGAGCGTGTCGACAAAATGTCGCTCGAGATGGCCAGAGTTTTTGGGATTCATTTTCTGGTGTGCAGCGAGACGCCCGGTTCGACGTTTTGCGCGGCATCGCGCGCCGGCATTCCCTCCATCTTGGCGGAGTCAGGCGGCCAAGGCATTTGGACCGCCGAGGACGTCGCGCTCCACACCAACGGCCTGCAACGCCTGATGCGCCATCTCAACATGATTCCCGGCGGCGCACCGGAGCCCGCACCGTTCACGCTGCTCGAACGCTTCCTCTGGCTGCGCAGCGAGCATGCAGGTTTCTGGTATCCGGCGGTTGCGGTAAACGAGGCGGTAAAGGCTGGCCAGAACCTGGGGCACGTGAAGGACTGCGAAGGGCGCGTGCTGCAGACCGCCATGAGCCCCGCCGATGGCGTGGTTCTTTTCATCGTCTCATCTTTAGCCATCAACGACACGGATCCTTTGCTCGCCGTTGGTGCGTGAGCCCAAGTCACATGGACGCTGTTCTGAAAATTCTAGCCGACAACGAAAAACTGTACCTGCGCGAACTCGCGGAGTTCGTCGGTATTCCTTCGGTGAGCACCGATCCTGCCCATGCTGCCGACGTGCGCCGGGCAGCGGAGTGGGTGGCGCAGCGGCTGCGCAAGGCCGGCCCGATCGAGGTCGAGACGTGGGAGACGCCGCGTCACCCCGCCGTCTTCGGACGATGGAACGGCGCACCCGGCGCCCTGACGGTGCTCATCTACGGTCACGTGGATGTGCAACCGGCCGAGCCTATCGAGCTGTGGCACTCGCCGCCGTTCGTCCTCACCGAGCGGAACGGAAGACTCTATGGCCGCGGCGTCAGCGACGACAAGGCGTCCATGCTGCTACCAATTCTCGCAGCCGAAGCGTTCTTCCTCGCCAGAGAGAAGCCGCCCGTCAACCTCCGTTTCCTCTTCGAGGCCGAAGAGGAGATTGGCAGCGTCGATCTTCCCGACTTGGTGCGCGCGCAGCGCGATGCGCTCGCCTGTGATGTGGTGCTGTCGGCCGATGGTGGCATGTGGCGGCCCGACGTGCCGAGTATCAACGTGAGTTCGCGCGGCCTGGCCGCGCTTTCCTTCACTGTGAGAGGTGCGCGTCAGGACCTGCACTCCGGCCGTCACGGCGGCGGCGTGGCCAACCCGTTGCACGCGGCCGCGGACCTCGTCGCCTCTCTGCACGACGGCGGAAGGGTTGCCGTCGAGGGCTTTTATGACGACGTCGAGGAGATTAATCCGGAGTTGGCGAAGGCGCTGGAGCGACTGACCTTCGATGAGAAAAAATATCTCGCTGAGGTTGGCGCGCCCGCCGGATTCGGAGAGCCCGGCTACAGCATGCTGGCGCGGCAGTGGTATCGCCCGACACTTGAAGTCAACGGTTTCTACGGCGGCTATCAAGGGCCCGGCAGCAAAACCGTGCTGCCCAGTGAAGCGCACGTCAAGCTCACCTGCCGTCTTGTCCCGAATCAGCGGCCGGACGATGTGATTGCCAAAGTGCGGCGGCATCTGGAGCGCCGCTGCCCACCCGGCGTGAGTCTCACAATTGAGGAGGGGCACGAGGGCGCCACAGCCTATCGCGTCTCGCCCGACCGCCCCGCCGTGCGCGCGGCCGCCGAGACGCTTACCGAGGTCTTCGGTCTGCCTCCCGAGATTGTCGGCATGGGCGGCACCATCCCCATCGTCACCACTTTTCGCGACGTGCTCGGCGTCGACACCGTTTTCTTCTCATTCAGTACTGCCGATGAGAATATCCATGCGCCCAACGAGTTCTACCGCCCCGAACGCTTCCGCCTTGGGCTCTACGCCTGGGCCCGCCTGTGGCGCCGAATGTCACAAAAACTGACCAGCGTCCCTTCCGTGGCCTGAAAAACCAAGTATGCAGCGACCGCCTTCGAGTTATCTGGTGTGTGACGCTAGCGCGCGTTCAAGATTGCAGCGACATGGATGCAGCGTTGAATATTTCGCGGTAAGATACCGCGCATCTTTAACTCAACTACGCCGAGGGCCTTCATGCGCCGAATGGTCATAAGCCTCACCCTGATAGTTGCTTTCTCGGTCTCCGTTTTGTTCACCGTAGCAGCGACGAAGCCCCCGCGAGAATCGGCGCACAAGACCCTGAGGTCGAGCGCGGCCGCGAAATATGGCAACGCGGATTCGATTAGCGAAAATGAATTGAAGATCTACGACTATTTTCTCGCCTCCGACCAACTCGAGGGCCGAAACTTACCTTCGCGTGGCTACGATACGGCGGCGCTTTACGTGGCGAGTCACTTGGCGGAATGGGGCCTCAAACCCGGCGGGAGCACCAGCGAGACGAACGGCCCGCTGCAACCTTACTTTATGCCCTTTGCGTTGGTCACCCGGCAAGTTGTTCAAGACGAGAGCAAGGCCTCGGTTACTGGCCCTCCGCCGTTTCGTGGCGGCGGTCCTGCGGAACTTCGTACCACTGATTTTGAATATGGCAAGGATTGGACGGTGGGGCCCGGCGGCGCCGGTTTCCGTGGTATGCCGCCAGCTGGGTCGTTCGACGTAACCGGAAACTTGGTTTTTGCGGGCAATGGTTATGTGCTCAACAAATCCAACATCAATCCTTACGAGGGACTCGATGTGCGCGGCAAGATCATTGTCGTCGCCGGGCTGCCGCGGGAACTTGCCGCTCAACAAGCCGCCGGCAGAGGCGCCGCAGCAGCGCCGAACCCTCTCGGCGAAGATTGCACGGACTACCTGACTCCCGAAGAATACGCGGCGAAAAACGGCGCGGTGGGCGTTGTCAGAATCGCGGACTTTCAACAGCTTGCCACCATGGCTAATCCCAACGGCGGACGCGGGCCGTCGCTTAATGGACCATTTTTCCAGGTAACAAAGTTTGAGGATCAGCCCGCGTGCCCCAACGCCCCTTCGATTGTCGCTGGTGCGGAAATGACCAACGACCTCTTCGCAGGCGAGAAGATGAACGCGGCCGCGGTGTTCTACGCCGCTGGCGCAAATGCCAAACAGGACTCATTCGAGCTGAGTGCGGAGAAAAAGCTGAGTGTGCACGCGGTGATTCACAGCGAACAGGGCCACGGCGAGAATGTTGTGGGAATACTTGAAGGCGCTGATCCGGTGCTGAAGAACGAATACGTGGTGATCAGCGCGCATCTCGACCACATCGGGTTGAGCGCACCGTTGCCCGACGGCCACAACGTCAACAACGGCGCCGACGACGATGGCTCCGGTTCCACCGGTCTGCTCGCCATCGCCCGGGCCTACGCCGAGGGCGCGGCCGCCGGTACCAAGCCCAAGCGCTCGATAATTTTCTTGTGGAACGCCGGCGAGGAGAAGGGACTTTGGGGCTCGCGATACTTCAACGAATTTCCTCCCATCGATCTTACGAAGGTCGTCGCCGACCTGAACATGGACATGATCGGCCGCACCAAGAATCCTAAATCCGTCGATCCAAATCCCACCCACATGCTGGTAAATCCAGGTGAAATCCTTGTCGTTGGGCCCAATATAAGCAGCGATGACCTGGAGAAGACCATTGAGGCCGTGAACAGCAACTATCAGAAATTGATTCTAAATCACTTTTACGATGCGACTGCGCCGGACGCCACCCACGATAACCTGGGCCCGAGACCCAACGGCCAGCGCATCTTCTACCGCAGCGATCATTACAACTTCGCGAAAATGGGAATCCCCATCGCATTCTTCACCGTGGGACTCCACGTGGATTATCACCGTCCCACTGACACTCCCGAGAAGATTGATTACAAGGAGATACAGCAGGTGTCCAAGACAGTCGCCGCAGTCGCGTGGGCGCTCGGCAATCAAGCGGGCCGTCCGCATCTGAACGCAAATCTGCCGGATCAATTAGTTAAGGACATGAAAACCGCGCAGACCGACGGCTGGGGCAAGATTACTCCGGTGCTGCCTCCCTTGCCCGGCGAACCATATTAAGCAAATGCGCGGTCGGATCGCCCCTGTTTCTAAAATGGCTCGGATTTCATCAAGAAGGTTGCTTCCGAGTGCGCCGTCAACGCGGAAGAATCGCCAGGAATTGCCCCTAAGCCCCACACGCGGGTTCGATGAGGTCGACTTCCGTTTCTCTGCTTACAATGCCGAGCAGCTCTAGCCCCTCCCCTAACCCCCTGTATAGCCGTCATTAGCCTGTAGTCGGGAAGTCACCCCATCGAGGTAAATCTCAAGGAGGCAACACATGATTGCCAAGAAAATCTCCATTTTGTTCTTGCTCGGATCTCTGGCGGTTTCCGCCACTCTGAGGCTGCGACACTCGCTCCAGGTTACTCCAACAATGACGCCGACACTAAAGGCGGATGGCGGGAGCCCAGTGCCACCATACCCACCGCCACCACCGCCACTACTACTGCTGCCGTCGACACTAACGGCCGACGGCGGAAGTCCGGTGCCACCGTATCCGCCACCCGTAGGTCCTCCCAGCGTCTCAATCGCTGTAGCGGATCGCACGGCTGTAGCCGACGGGGGGAGCCCAGTGCCACCGTATCCACCACCCCCTCCTCCTTCGACTGAGTCAATTGCTATACCGAATCAAGCAGCCGTGTAGTAGGGAGCACATAACCGTGGAGAAAGGGAAAGGCGCCCGAACCTTTCCCTTTTTTCGTGTTACTATTCGGAGAATTACAGGATAAGGTGCATGTTCAACCAATTTGTTTGGGCGGTTTGCATCCTGCTGGAAGGTTTGCTACTCGTGCGCGCCGCGCGCGCGAACCTTTTCAAGAAATTCCCCCTATTTTATTCCTACATCGCCTGGGTGCTGGCTAAAGATCTTCTTAGCACCCCCATTTATATGTATCATCCCACTTTTTACGGTCCATTTTATTGGGCCACGGGGTTCCTCTTAGCCGCCATAAGCTATGGGGTTCTAATGGAAATCTACAATCAATCCCTCAAGAATTACGCGGGCGTGGCACGGTTCTTCAGGATTCTCCTTCTCATCATGTTTTTTGTGATTGCAGCAAAAGTAGGCGTGGATTCCTTCAGTGGTTCTCATCTGTCGCTCGTTCGCGCCATTGCCGACCTGGAACGCAATCTGCGGCAACTGCAGGCGGTCTTGTTGTCCTGCCTCCTGGTCCTTTTCGTTTACTACAAGATTCCAGTAGAAAGAAACTTGCATGGACTCGTTCTTGGCTATTCTCTATTCATCGGCGCGGACGTGATCACTCTGACCTTCATCGCCCATCCCACGACGGGGTTCGCCCCCTTGATGCGGCAAATCGAACCGCTTTTCTACGCAGTTTCCCTCATCATCTGGACGCTCGCCCTTTGGGCGTCAAGACCGGAGATGGTAACCGATGTCTCTTGCGGAATTGAACAGGATTACGAGCGCCTCGCCCAGGAAACGAGAATGATGCTACTTCGTGCGCGAACCCATCTCGCCAGAGCGGCTCGCCCGTGACGCAGATTATTTTTGCGCTCGTCATTGGTTGCTTGCTGCTGGGAGTGATGCTGTATTGGTTCCTGCAAGGAGACGTATCGAACAAGGTCGATCTCTCGGAAGCGCGGAATGCGCTGGGCCGCCTGCAGTCGAAGTTCCTGCCCTTGAGCTTGGTGGATCGAATTCTCGACTACGACGATTTCGTTTTTGTAGACAAACTGCAAGAACCGGAC
>JBAPRL010000021.1:0-7152 GCA_049281095.1 Candidatus Acidiferrales bacterium | reverse complement strand
ATCCCATGCTGTTCGAGCACCCGGTCGAACCAGCCGGAACCGCAGCCGTGGAGCGCATCGTAGGCGAAGGACGATTTCGAAGCGGAGATGACGTCGAAACGGACAAGGTCGGCAACACGCCGAAAGTACGCTTCCCGCAAATCGACGAGCTCAAATTCCTGGCTGGCATGCTCCTCAGCGGCAGGCCAAGCGTGGGCTGCGAGTCGGCGGGCGCGGGCTTCGATGTTGTGAGTGACCTCGGGTAGCGCGGGCCCGCCGTCTGCGCCGGAGAATTTCAGGCCGCTATAGGCGGCTGGGTTGTGACTGGCAGTGATGTTTATCGCCCCTTGGAGCTTGCGGCGCAGGATTTCGAAGGCGATGGCGGGAGTGGGAGTGGCGCTGGCGCAGAAAAGCACGTGGCAGCCCTCGTCCCGCAAGACCGACGCGGCGGCACGAGCGAATTCCTCGGAGAAAAAGCGGGTATCGTAGCCGACGAGGAGGGTTGGATTTTTATGGTGGGAGCGCACATGGCCAGCAATCGCAGCCGCAGCGATGCGAACGCGTTCAAATGTGAAATCTTCGGCGATGATTCCGCGCCAGCCGGAGGTCCCGAAATGAATCGCATTAGTGGACATCGAGACGTATTGTATATTGGCTGGCGAATTCCAGGTAAAGGGGAAAAGCATCAGGCGCATCGGGCAAACAGGAGAGGGTAGGATATGGAAAGCATTGTGGTGCTGGTGACATGCGGGTCGGCGAAGGAGGCGCAGCGGCTAGGTCGTGCGGTGGTCCGCAAGAGGCTTGCGGCGTGCGTGAACGTCGTGGGGAGTCCCGTAAAGTCAGTCTATCGGTGGAAAGGTAAAGTAGAAAGCACAGTTGAAGTGTTGATGCTGATTAAGACGACGCGCGGGAAGTTCCGTGACCTCGAAATGGAAATCCGGCGGCTGCACAGCTACGAGACACCCGAGATTATCGCCCTACCGATTGCCGCAGGGTCCATCGCTTACCTGAAGTGGCTGCGCAACTCCGTGAAAGCGTGACTACACGGCAGCGAGAGCGTGGTCGAGGTCGGCGATGATGTCTTCGACGTCCTCGATGCCGATCGAGAGGCGGATGAGGCCGTCGGTGATGCCGATGCTCAGGCGGACATCGGGGGGAATCGAGGCGTGGGTCATTAACGCGGGAAGCGAGATGAGCGTCTCGACGCCGCCTAGGCTCTCGGCCAGCGAGCAAAGCTTGACGTTGTTGAGCACACTGCGGGACGCGTCCAAAGAGCCAACGTCGAAGGAAAGCATTCCGCCGAAGCCTCGCTGTTGCTTTTTTGCCACGGCGTGCTGAGGATGCGAGGGCAAGCCGGGGTAGATGACTCGCTTCACTTTCGGGTGACCCTCGAGAAACTTGGCTACGGCCATGCCGTTTGCATTGTGGCGCTCCATGCGCACAGCTAAGGTCTTGATTCCGCGAGAGACTAGGAAGCAGTCCATAGGTGCCAGACCGGCACCCGCGGAGCGCTGGACGAAGAAAATTTTTTCAGCATCGTCTTTGCGGGTCAAAATTACCGCGCCTCCCAGGCAGTCGCTGTGGCCGTTGAGGTACTTGGTCATGGAGTGGACGACGACGTGAGCGCCGAGAGCCAAAGGCTGTTGGAAATAAGGGCTGAGGAAGGTGTTGTCCACTACCATTGTAAGATTCTTTTCGTGGGCAATCTTGGCGATGGCGGCCAAGTCGCTGACAATCATTGTGGGATTGGTTGGCGTCTCGACATAAATCATTTTTGTGGATGGACGAATGGCTTGGCGAATTTTTTCCAGGCAGGAAGTATCGACGAAGCTGAATTCCATCCCGAACTGGACCAGAAGTTGCGTTGAAAGGCGGTAAACGCCTCCGTAGACGGATTGAGAGAAAATTGTGTGGTCTCCGGGACGGAGCAAACGGAGCACCGAATCAATGCCGGCCATGCCAGAGGTAAAAACGTAAGCAGCGAGGCCGCCTTCGAGTTTGGCGACGGTGCGCTCAAGCGCTTTGCGATTCGGATGGGCGGTACGCGCGTAATCGAAGCCTTTATTATTGCCTAGGGCCTCCTGCACGTAGGTCGATGTCTGATAGATTGGAGCGACCACCGAGCCGGTGGAAGGGTCCGGCTCTTGGCCCACATGAATGGCATCGGTGCAAAATCCCATCGAGAATCCTCCTCGGCCAACTTCAAAGCTTTCGCGGAGCTCCACAAAGGTGCCCCCGCTGACAACGTGCGGCCGTCGCGATTTCCGTTGCGAAAGCCAAGCCGCAGGTATAAAAGCGAGAAAGGCCTGTTGAAACGGGTAACTGCCGCAGAATGACGGGTTGAAGTTAGCGCAGCACGGCGCGACAGTCAATCAGCGAAGAGTGTTGCTTTGGCGAAGCGTTTCATGTGAGAAAATAGGTATGGCGGCAGGCGAACGGATTTGAAGGCGGGCATGCGAGAAATTTCCAAACGACAGGTATTTGGATTGCGAGGCGGCACTGGTCTTGTCGCCTTCCTTGTTCTGACGTCATTGGCGCTTGGGCAGAGTACGCCCAAGGACGACGCGAAAACGCAAAATCCGAAAGATGCGACGACCGCCCTTGAGATTGTGGTGACTGGGGGAGTGAAGAACGCACCGATTGACAATGCAAGCGTTTACCTTCGTTGGGAGGAACCGCGAGCCTGGCGGCATGCGAAACAAATGGAATTCGATTTGAAGACGAACTTAGAGGGCGTCGCCAAGGTGAAGGACGTACCGCGCAAGCGAGTCATGATCCAGGTGATAAAGGACGGCTGGAAACCGTTTGGGCAATACTATGATTTGGACAAAGACCAGCAAAAAATTGAAATTAAGCTGGAGACACCGCCGCGTTGGTACTAAAATTGCCGCGCACGCGCCGCAAGAATCTTTTGCCTAGAATTCCCCATCAGCAAAGCACACACGATCAATCAGGTGATTCCTCGGCAAAAAATACAGGGATTGCCCTGGAGTTGTGCAAAGAGCATAGCTTCTTGAATCGCCCGCCCTTAAGAATCCGGAAGCAAGATTTTCCACAAGGTTTTCAACACAACTGTTGAAAACTTTTATCGAGGTAAACATTGTTTACGATTGCTGCCGAGTATCACGACTTCAAAAACGGGAAAGCAGGGATCGGACGAGCCCAATTTGGGACGTGATATCATCCCGCCGAGCGCCAGCTGGTCATGAGTTTCCATGAAACGACTGATCGTCAACGCCGACGATTTTGGTTATACGCGGGGAGTGAATTCGGGGGTGATTCGCGGCTTCTGCGACGGGATCATCACCAGCACGACACTCATGGCAAACGGCGTTGCATTTGAAGATGCCGTCGAGCACGCGAAGAAAAATCCAAAGTTAGGAGTTGGATGCCATCTGGTGTTGGTCGGGGGAGCGTGCGTCGAGGCGACGAGCGCCATTCCGTCGCTGGCCGACGACGAAGGGCGGCTACCGCCGAGCTTGGCGGTCCTGACAGGCAAGCTATTGGCGGGAGTAGTGCGAGGAGAGGATCTTGCCCGCGAACTCCGCGCGCAGATAAGTAAAGTGATTAGAGCAGGGATCGAGCCGACTCATCTCGACTCGCACAAGCATACGCACTCGCACCCGCGGGTAATGGAACAGGTGGTACGGGTGGCGGAAGAGTTTGGAATTCGTCGCGTGAGAAAACCCTTTGAGAACGGGGGCGTGTTGCTAAGATGCGCTTTTGGAGGCGATTGGAGTTCTTTGAAGCGCAGCGTGGTTGCCCTCGTGGCTCGGACGGCGGCACCGCAATTCGAGAAACTGGCGCGAGCGCATGGCATTTGCTCCCCGGAGCGTCTGTGGGGGGTGGCAGCGACAGGACGTCTCAATCGCGGAGTGATTCTGTCCATGATAGGCTCGATGCCGGAGGGTGTTAACGAATTGATGTGTCACCCCGGAGAATATGATGAGGAACTGGAGCATTCGCGGACAAAGCTGAAAAGAGAGCGCGAGCGAGAACTGGAAGCATTGATGGATCCGGCGGTTCGTGCGGCGATCGGTGAGCAAGGAATTGAGTTAATCGATTATCGAGGTCTGAATTGAGCGCTCTCCACGGAGACGATGCTGTGCAGCCGAAGTATTCCGTAGTCATTCCCGTGCTCAACGAGGCGGGTTCGCTGCGGGAGCTGCATCGGCGGCTTTCAGAGGTCATGACCGGACGCTATGACCCCGTGGAGTTTATCTTTGTCGATGACCACAGCACCGATGCGACTCCGCAGATACTGGCGGAGTTGGCGGATTTGGATGCGCGGGTGGTTTTTTTGCGGTTCAAGCGAAATTGCGGGCAGACGGTGGCTCTGGCGGCGGGGTTTGACCATGCGGGAGGAGAGATTGTGCTGTCGATGGATGGAGATTTGCAGCACGATCCCAGCGACATTCCCCTGCTGATTGATACCCTTGAAGCGACCGACGCGGACATCGTCAGCGGGTGGCGTCAGAAACGAGTGGACAATTTTGTTTTCCGGCGCATACCGTCGAAAGTTGCGAATTGGCTGATGGCGAAACTTTCGGGCGTGAAAATACACGATTTCGGTACAACGTTCAAAGCCTACCGGCGTGAGACGATTAAAGATGTACGTTTGTACGGGGAGCTGCACCGGTTTATTCCGGCGCTGGCGTCGCTGAACGGAGCAAAAGTCTCGGAAGTTCCCATACGGAATATTACGCGACCGCAAGGGAAGTCACACTACGGGATTTCGCGAACATTTCGCGTATTCTTTGACTTGATCACGATACGTTTCATGCTGCGGTATATGCTGAGGCCGCTGCACTTGTTTGGACCCGCGGGAGTCGTCAGTTTTCTAGTAGGTGCGGTGATTCTGTTGGTGTTATTTGTGGAAAAGATGGTTACGCACGTTCAGCTTTTCGTTCAGCATGGCCCGCTGTTGATTTTGGGGATGCTGCTGTGTCTGTTTGGATTGCAATTCCTTGCGATGGGACTCGTTGGAGAGCTGATGATGCACAACTACTTCGAAGCACACCAGAAGCCGATATACCGGCTCGAAAGAATCCCAAGGGCCTCACGTCTGACCGGTACCCCGCGCTAAGCGTGCAATTGCACCGGCGAATTAAATCTGCTAACAATACGAAATCGAGCTGGACGGGAGCGATAGCAGCCAAGGGGCAGGGAATCCTAAGAGGCGAGGTTTCAAGACATAATTGGGGAGGGGGGCGGACATGCGTAAGGCGACTATCTTAGCGGTTTTCGTTGCAGTGGGGCTGGCCTACGGAGCCAGCGAAGCATGGAAAACGAAGCCGTACCAGCAATGGGACGAGAACGATGTGAAGGAGATACTGACGACTTCTCCATGGGTGAAGCATACGACGGTGTTGGCGATATGGAAGAAGGACTCGCTTAGCGCGCCGGACACGGGCGGACAAAGCCAGCCAAACCAGCCGAGCCCTTCAGCACAACAGCGGCCGGGCATGGGCGGAGGTGGAGGGGCGCAGCCGAGCAGCCCGGAGCAGCCGTCCATGGGGTCCGAGGGCTCGGACGCATCGTTTTTGGTGCGATGGAGTTCGGCCCAGACCGTTCGCGAGGCAGTGGCGCGCGATGCCGTGTTGAATGGCCACTCCTCGGAAGCCCAGGCGGAGCAGTACGTGGACCAAACGCCACCCGTATACGAAGTATTGGTTTACGGGATGGACATGACTCCGTTCGCGAATGAAACCAACGACACGCTGAAGTCGAAAGCTTACATCGAAGTGAAGCCATCCAAGGAGAAAGTGAGCCCGTCGAGCGTGGAAATCGTAAAGGATACGGACGGCAAGAAGATAGAATCGGTAGTCTTTTCGTTTCCCAAGCAGGGAGCGAATGGCCAGCCCTTGTTTGCAGCGGACGACAAGCAGGCGCAATTCGACTGCAAATTGAAAGACATACATCTCAACACGGCATTCGATCTACGCAAGATGATGGGGAAAAACGGACGCGATCTGTAATTTGGCTGGGTTGGTCTTGCAAATAGAACCGCCAGCGCGCAGGCGTAAGCTGTTCAAGAGGTGATAAGGGGACGTGCCATGCGTAAGGTGATTATCTTAGTGGCATTTGTGGTGGCGGGACTGGCCTATGGGGCTGGCGATGCGTGGAAGACTAAACCGTATCAGCAATGGGATGCGAGCGACATCAAACAAGTGTTGTGGAGCTCGCCGTGGGTGAAGTACACCAGCGTGCCGGTCGAATGGAAAAGGCCGCCCCAAGCGCCGCTAAGCGCCGGCCAAGTCCAAGGAAATCAACCGGGGCCGGGGCAAGCGCAGGGTGCCGCTCCGTCAAACGGCACCTACGGAAATAAAGGCAACAGCCAAGCCGCTCCACCAGTGAACACTGGACAGCCGGATGGGACGATTCAGACTCCGGACGCGGCGTTTCTCGTGCGCTGGAATTCGGCGTTGACCATCCGGGAAGGATTCGCGCGCCAAGCGGTCTTGGACGGCAAGTTGTCTGAAGCTCAGGCGCAGCAGTACGTGGATCAGGCGCAGGCCACATATCAAGTACAAGTGTCCGGGGCGGATATGACTCCGTTCATGGAAGAAACTAGCGACACGCTCAAGGCGAGGACTTATATCGAAGTGAAGCCATCGAAGAAGAGGGTCAGTCCGTCGGCGGTGGAAATCACCAAGGGCCCCGACGGCGCGACGGTCCAGTTCCTTTTGTTTTCCTTTCCAAGGCAAGCCGCAGACGGGAGCCCTCTGTTTAGCGCGGGCGACAAACAGGCGCAATTCGTCTGCAAGTTGAAGAATCTATATCTCGACACGGGATTCGATCTTCGCAAAATGGTCGGGCAAAAAGGGCCAGACCTGTAGGCAGCGCACTCAGAGCGGAAAATACTGGTCTGCGGGGAGTGATACGAATGAGGCGCTCGTGCCGTCAGGAGCGCCTCTTTTCTTGCGGAGTGAATTTCGGGGCGTCTCTTTTCGAATGAAGGAATAAGAGGGGAAGCGTGCAATTCTCTGAGGACAAGTTCTTCCGAGCGCGGATCACGCGTCGCCGGAACATCGCGGACGATTTGTGGGTGATCCACGTCGACCCGGGAGCAGAATTCCGATTTGTACCCGGTCAATACGCGACCCTTGGAGTGGAAGGGGAGAACAAACTGATCGAACGCGCATATTCGATTGTATCGGCGCCGCATGAGAA
>JBAPRL010000020.1:0-30031 GCA_049281095.1 Candidatus Acidiferrales bacterium | reverse complement strand
CAGATTCCCCATCTCCGCGTGATGGGACGCAACATCCGGTTCTTGAAATCGGAGTTGGTCTCGTTCCGCGCGTCGTTCAAACAGGAGATGGAGAATGCCTAGAGCACGAAAGTACGACGGGGTAGTTTACCGGCGGCCTGGCACCCAAATCTGGTGGATTCGCTATCGGGATCGCAAGGGTATTGCCCGGAGAGAATCCAGCCAGACCGCCGATTGGGAAGATGCAAATAAGAAACTCAGAGAACGACTTCTGGCGAGAGATGCCAATCTCCTGGAGGTCGTACAGAAGGGCGAAACCTTGACTTACGGACAATGGGCGGATTCTTTCTTGGAGAACTATTCCAAGCCTCCCATGCGCGCGGCAGGCACGCACAGTGCAAACGAGCGGTGCATCAAACACCTACGGTCTGCATTTGGTGAAACCCGTTTGGTGGACCTCACCGCCGATTCCATTGACGGCTACCTTCGCGAACGCCTTCGCGCGCCCGTTATTGTCAAGACCAAGCTTGGCTGCAAGGAGCTGCGAACGGTCAAGTCAACGACGGTACACCAGGAGTTCAGAGTTCTCCGGCGTATGCTCAACGTGGCTGTTCGCAAAAAGCTCCTTACGACCAATCCCTGTTCAGGTGTTGAGTTTCCAGTTGCCGTGAAAGGCTTGTTCAGACCGCACTATGTTTCATGGTCCGAACAGCAAAATATCGAGGCGCATGCTCCGCAGTATTTGCGGAATATCGTTCGAATCATCACGGAGACCGGATTGCGAATCTACAAGGAACTGATTCCGATGACAAAGGACCAAGTGGATTTGCAAAATGCGGTTGTCTCGATACCGGATTCGAAAACTCCGAACGGCGTCGCCGACGTGCCCCTCACCCCTATCGCTATCGAGGCTTTCAGGAATCAGATGGCGATTTCAGGTACGGGGCCCTATTTGTTTCCGAGCAATCTGAATCCAACAGGACACCTCAAGAGACTCAAAACCGTATGGAAGAAAACTCTGCGACGGGCGAAGATTCCCTATTTTCGGATTTACGATCTCCGTTCGGCCTATGCCACGAGGCTGAGCGCGGGAGGCGTAGCCGACGAGTGGGTAACGCAACTACTCCGCCAGAGTGACGCGCAAGTCTTCAAGAAGTACTCGCAGATGAAGCTGAGGATGAAGCGCGAAGCCCTGGAGAAGCTAAACCGTCGAGCCAACGAAATGGTGCCGAGTGGGGAGGCCGATGCTTTTTCGACCGCGCCACTGTGCACCGAGGCGGTCCAATGACGCATTCGTGCACAGTTCGTGCACAGTGTGCACGAATAATCGGGCTTTTAGGACAGAACGTTTTCGTTAAGTCTTTTGCAATCAGGAAGAATTTGGTGGACGTGGCCGGGATCGAACCGGCGACCCCCTGCTTGCAAAGCAGGTGCTCTCCCAGCTGAGCTACACGCCCACGGTTAATTCATTTTGAAGCAAGCCCTTTGCACCGTCAAGAAAGCTCCTCAAGCAGGGTTCTTGCATCTGTCAACGAGTCTCTGGCGTTCTGCACAAACCGAATCGGAGAAGAAGAAACCCAAGATGCCATGAATGCGGTATTATGCGCGTTTGGGATGCCCCGCCATGAACGGCTTGCAATGAAATTCGCGTTACTGCTTGCGGCAGCATTTGCCTTCACGTCCACTCCTTGCTGGGCCCAGGCCGAGCAGCAGGAAGTGAGGCACCATGGAATGATGCACGCGACGGAAATGGAACATCCCACATCGAAGACCGCCAAGCTGAACGTCGCGGATAATCCCGCGGCGCATGAAATGATTGTTCGAGTTGGTCCGGTAAGTTTGTCCCCCTATGCTGGCCACATGACCGTCGCACAACCTCCCACACTCTGGCTGACGATTCCATTCGACGGCTGGCTCACCGCTTACCATCCGAGCCTCACCGACACAAAGGGACACCTTCTTCCAAATAAGCTACTCCATCACGTAGCGTTCTACGACAGCGCCCAGCCAGATCTTCTGTGCTCGAATAAAGAAGAGCACATTTTCGGAGCAGGCGCCGAAATGAACGACTGGCCGATGATCCCCGGATTCGGCTATCGCGTGCACAAAGGCGATCGCATTCGGATTAGCACAACGTTCGGGAATCCTACCGCGAAAAACTATGTGGACGTTTTCTTGCAGGTGCGCGTTGAATATCAGCCAGTCAATGAAAGCGGCGCCGAACTGAAGGATATCTATCCGGCGTGGTTCGACGTCGCGGGGTGCGGGGAATCGGGCTATGACCTGAACCCGGGAGAGAGCACCAAGACCGGGCAGTTTAAGCTGCGCTATTCGGGAAAGCTTCTCGCAGTGGGGGGACATCTACATGACTGGGGCCAGTGGCTGGTGCTCAAAAATGCCCGAACAAATGAACCCATCGCCACGCTGGAAGCCGTCCTGGATTCCAAAGGCCGAATCGTTTCCATGCCCGTTGAATTATTTGCTGACCACGGAGGAGTGCAATTGCATAGCGGCGACATTATTGAAGTGACCGATGCATACAACAATCCGACAGGCAGATCGGTCGCCGATGGCGCCATAGGGATCATCGTCGGCTACTTCCTGCCAGACCAGGAATCGCAGCTAACCCTTCTGCGGCCCGTAGTGGAACGCCCGCCAACTCGCTGATGCCCTATTCAGGTCAATAAATCTCAAAATCTCTGGTAATATATACACCGTAATTTTACCCGCTTAATCGGAGCCAGAATGGCACTCGCTTGTGAGATTTGCGGCAAGAAGCCGAGTTTCGGCAACACCGTCAGCCACGCTAACAACCTTCGGCGCCGCCGATGGAATCCTAACTTGCGGCGCATGAAAGCGGTTGTCGGCGGCGCGCGCAAGCATATTCGCGTGTGCACGGCGTGCATTCGCGCCGGGCGCGTGCGCAAAGCCGCTTGAAGCGGCTCGCCTATCACGAAGGAGTTTCTCCTTGTTAAAAAAACTTGCGATTCTTGCGGCCTTCGCGGCCTGCCTGGCGACATTCGCGTGTCGAAATCAGCAGGCGCCGAACAGCGATACGTGGGCCGTGGTGAACGGCACGGAGATCAGCCGCGCCGAGGTGGAGAAGTACTACCGCAGCCGCCAGCAGCAATCACCGGGCGCAACGCCGTCACACGACGAAGCTCTCTCGCTGAAGCTCAGCATTCTCGATCAACTGATGAACAACGAGATTCTCTTTCAACGAGCCAAAGCGCTCAACCTGGTGGCTTCGGACGGAGAAGTCGAGGATCGCTTCACGCAGTCCAAGAGCTCCTTTACTGAAGACGAGTTTCAGAAGAAATTGCAGGAGAGCGGCCTGACCGTGGATGATCTGAAGAACGAAATTCGGCGCGAGCTGTCCATTCAGAAACTCCTGAATCGTGAAGTGGTCGCAAAGATTAAAGTGACCGATGCGGATGTCGCCGATTTTTATGACAAGAACAAGACGCAGTTCAACGTCGCGGAACCGCAATTTCACGTGGCGCAGATCGTGGTAACGCCGCACCCGGATCCTGGTATCCACAATCGGAAGAACGACGACGCTGCCACTCCCGAACAGGCAAAGCGCAAAGTTGACATGCTGGAATCGCAACTTGCTTCGGGCACGGATTTTTCGCAGCTCGCCATGGACTATTCAGAGGACGCAAATGCTGCCAACGGCGGCGACCTCGGCTTCATACCGGAATCGTCGCTGAATCAGACCGATCCCGCGCTGAAAAACGCTGTGCTAGGGCTCCAGCCGGGGCAGGTGAGCAAACCGGTCGTGCTGAAAGACGGTTACCACATCCTCAAACTAATTGCCCGTGAGCAGGCTGGCCAGCGGCAGCTTTCCGATCCTCAGGTGCAACAATCCATACGTCAGTCGCTACAGAATCGCGAGGAGCAACTGCTTCGCGCGGCCTACCTCAGCATCGCGCGCGATCAGGCCCATGTCGTGAATTATCTGGCAAAGGAAGTCGTGGAGTCCGCCGGGAAATTGCCTGCGGACGATGCTGCTCACAACTAGGGAGCAGGTGGTTGTGGCATCGCGCTGTGGGGCGTCTGCTTACCCGATTATCGCAAGAATTTCACCCGCATTCACGGCCTGCCCTTCGCTCACGTTGAATCGCTCAACTTTTCCCGCTTTCGGCGATTTGATTTCATTTTGCATCTTCATGGCTTCCACCACCAGCAGGCCCTGTCCGGCCTCCACCGTGCTTCCGGATTCCACCAGGACGCGCACCACTTTGCCAGGCATCGGCGCAAGGACACTTTGACGGCCCTCCGCATCCAATGTTCCGACAACGCCACGCCGCCATTGCCGAGGGTCGTCCAATTCCGCGAGATACTCGCGGCCGTCGATCTGAATGCGCGCTCCCCGCGCGTTCTGCTCCACGCGAACTTCAAAGGCCTCGCCGCCAAGGAGCACCGAAAAGACATTCGGTTCAACGTCCACCACGTCCGCGGCCACGCCCTGGCCGTCTAGGCTGAACTCAATGCGCGACGCTATCGAATTGATCTTAACGGCCCGGGTGCGGCCCTCGATCTTCAGTCTGAAATTCATTGGCGGTCAGTAGGCACCGCAAGCTGTTCACGCCGGCCTTCGAGTTTCCAGCGCGACGCGGCGCCGGGCGCGCTTGGATGCATCGCGCGGCGGCGTTTGGCGAACCAGAGCGCCGCTGCAAGCGCTGCGGCGTCCTCAGCCAGATTGTCGCGGATCGTTTGGCTTGGTTGAGCGCCATCCGCCGAAGCCGGTGCACGACGCAAAAGCTCATCGAGCCATTTGGTATGAATTTCGCCGCGAAGGAACTCAGGGTCTGCGAGAATTCGGCGAAACAGTTTGATGTTCGTCTGGATTCCCGCAGTGTAGTACTCATCCAGAGCGCGACGCATGCGGGCGATCGCTTCACCGCGATCCGCGCCCCAGGCAATGAGTTTGCCCAGCATGGGATCGTAGTCCGTTGGCACAGTCCAGCCTGCGTACACGCCATCGTCGAGGCGAATGCCCGGGCCGGACGGAACGCGACGCGCGAGGATTTTTCCAGGCGACGGAAAAAAATTGTTGTCCGGGTCTTCTGCATAGATGCGACACTCGATGGCATGCCCGCGAAGTTCGATATTTTCCTGTGCGAAGGGAAGCGGCTGGCCGCTCGCGATTTGAATTTGCAGTTTCACCAGATCGAGCGCCGTCACCATTTCGGTGACCGGATGCTCCACCTGCAACCGCGTGTTCATCTCCAGAAAATAAAACTTTCGCTGGGCGTCCACTAGGAATTCGAGTGTGCCGGCGTTCGTGTAATTCCCCGCGCTGGCCAGTTTGACCGCGGCTTCTCCCATCGCGCGGCGCAACTCCGGCGTCATGATCGGCGACGGCGCTTCTTCAATCACCTTCTGGTAGCGCCGCTGCACGGAGCATTCGCGTTCGCCTAAATAAACAACGTGGCCTTGATGGTCCGCGAGCACCTGGATCTCAATGTGCCGGGGCCGAAGCAGAAATTTCTCGAGATAGAGCCTACCATCACCGAACGCGCTGGTTGCTTCCGAAGAGGCGTCTCGCCATGCGGACGCGAGTTCCTGCTCGCGTTCCACCAGGCGCATGCCCTTGCCGCCGCCACCCGCAACGGCCTTCAGCACCACTGGGAAACCGATTTCTCGCGCTGTTCTTGCCGCATCTTCGATTCTTGCAATGGGATCAAGTGTGCCAGGGACGGTCGGAACTCCCGCCTGCCGGGCGAGCTGGCGTGCGGCGGTTTTCGAACCCAAGCGTTCCATTGCTTCCGGCGTGGGGCCGATGAACGTGACGCCGGCCTGCGCACAGGCGCGAGCGAGGTTTGGATTCTCGGCGAGGAAGCCGTAACCCGGATGAAGCGCATCGCAGCCCGCCGATTTTGCGACAGCTACGATTGTATCGACGACGAGATAACTTTCCCGAGACGGTGCAGGCCCGATGCGGTATGCCTCATCGGCCAGCCGCACGTGAAGACTCGCGCGGTCGGCATCGCTGAAAACTGCGACGCAGCGAATTCCCATTTCGCGGCATGCGCGCTCGATGCGTACGGCGATTTCTCCGCGATTCGCAATCAAGATTTTCTTGAACATCGTCATTTACGGGAACAAATTCTAGCGCGGCTTACAGCGGAATGTTGCCGTGTTTTTTGCGGGGATTGGAATCGCGCTTGTTTTCGAGCGAGCGCAATGCGGCGATCAGCTTCCCTCGCGTCTCTGCCGGCAGAATGATGGCGTCGATGTAGCCTCGTTCAGCGGCCACATAGGGGTTAGCGAAGCGCTCGCGAAATTCCGCAGTTTTCTCTGCGCGCAGGCGGTCGCGCTCGGATTGCGGAGCGCGCTCCAGGTCGCGCTTGTACACGATATTCACCGCGCCTTCCGGGCCCATCACCGCAATCTCCGCCGTAGGCCACGCAAAGTTTATGTCCGTGCGGATGTGTTTCGACGACATCACGCAATACGCGCCGCCGTATGCTTTTCGCGTAATCACCGTTATTTTGGGAACGGTCGCCTCGGCAAAAGCGAAGAGCAGCTTGGCGCCGTGCTTGATGATTCCGCCCCACTCCTGCTGCGTGCCGGGCAGAAAGCCGGGAACATCTTCGAACGTGATCAGCGGAATATTAAAAGCATCGCAGAAGCGCACGAAGCGCGCGCCCTTCACGGAAGCATTGATGTCAAGCACCCCGGCAAGGAACGCCGGTTGATTTGCGACGATGCCCACAGGACAGCCATCGAGGCGCGCAAATCCCACGACCAGGTTCTTTGCGAAGTATTCTTGCACTTCGAAAAAATATTTATCATCCACGACTGAATGAATCACATCCTTGATGTCGTACGGCACCATGGGATCTTCGGGGACAATGGAATTCAGCGATAACTCGGCGCGGCTGGCGGGATCCTCTGTAGCGCGGCGCGGCGGGTCATCCAGGTTGTTCGACGGCAGAAAAGTAAGCAGCTCGCGGATCATGGCCAAGCACTCTTTGTCGTCATGGGCCATGAAATGTGCGACGCCGCTCTTGGCGTTGTGCGTCATCGCGCCGCCCAGCTCTTGCTTGGTGACTTCCTCGTGCGTGACCGTCTTGATGACGTCAGGGCCGGTCACGAACATATAGGACGCCTTCTCCGTCATGAAAATGAAATCCGTAATCGCCGGAGAATAGACCGCGCCGCCCGCACACGGACCCATCACCGCGCTGATTTGCGGGATGACGCCGCTCGCCAGCGTGTTCAGCAGAAAAATATCTGCGTAGCCCGCCAGCGACATCACCCCTTCCTGAATGCGCGCTCCGCCGGAATCGTTGAGCCCGATCACCGGCGCGCCGTTGCTCATCGCGAGCTTCATGATCTTGGTTATTTTCCCAGCGTTCGCTTCCGAAAGAGAACCGCCGAACACCGTGAAATCCTGCGCGAACACATAGACGATGCGGCCGTCGATGCGGCCAAAACCAGAAACGAAGCCATCGCCCGAAGGCCGCTGCTCCGCCATCCCAAAATCCGTGCAGTGGTGCTTCACGAACTTGTCAAGTTCTTCGAACGTGCCTTCATCCAAGAGCAGGTCGATGCGCTCGCGCGCGCTCAGCTTGCCTTCGGCATGCTGGCGATCACGACGCTCCGCGCCGCCCCCAGCTTCCGCTTCGGCGCTGCGGCGCTTCAGTTCCTCGATGGGGTCGTGCTGGCGCTTTCCTGTGGCCATGGTCTGGAGCGTTAGCCTGCCACAGGCGCACGAGCGCGGCAAGTAAACTCCGGAATTAATTCCTAGGGGCGAGGAGCAATAACTTCGGTGACGGCGCTGCCAAAACTCGGTCGATTTCGGAGAAGTACCCGGATTAGCTCAGCGCAGTCCGGACCAATCGTCTGCGATCAGAATCGAGTTGCTGGGATTCGCGGGATCATATTTCACGCCGACCGCCTGGCCGGCAATCACGCGCTCCAGGCAAGCCTGTTCCTCGAGTCCGCTGATATCCTGCGCGGCCTCGTAGGTGACGCCGGAAATTGAGTAAGTATAGAGCAGCATCTTATGGCTCGGCGTTTTTGCCTTTTCCGCGCGGCGTTTCCCGAAAAGCCCGGCCTGCGATGATCCAGCCTGCGCGCCGGATCCCTCCACGATCTCGAGCACCTGTCCGTCGACGATCCGGCCAACGCGGTTGAGGTAAGAGCGGCGCTCGCGCTCCACTTCCATCGAATCCTTCGTCCGGCCGAACAATCGAACAAGCGAAAAAGCACCAAAGGCAATCACAAATGGCTCCAGCTAGAGATTTCTCTCATTCACCCGCAACGGATGTTGCAGGCTCACGCTCAACGCCTACACTTAGAAATTATACGCGCGCCGAATCGTTATAATCCCTGGAAACAAAATCAATCCATCGGAAAAGGTACCGTCTATCCGGCCAGCAGCGGGCGCACGCGTCCCTATTTCGGTCCGGCGACGGGATTGCGGAGGGTGCCGATGCCGCTTATGCTGACCTCAACCATGTCGCCCGCGGCGAGGGGTCCGACGCCCGAAGGGGTTCCGGTGGCAATCACATCGCCGGGCGCAAGCGTCATCACCTGCGAAATGAATCTCACTATGACATCGACGGCAAAAACCATCTCCGTCACCGCAGCCGACTGCCGCTGCTTCTTGTTGACGAACGTCTCCACACGCGCGGCGCTCAAATCCAGCTCGGTTTCAATCCACGGGCCGAACGGACAGAACGTGTCGAAGCTTTTTGCGCGCGTGAACTGCACGTCTTTCTTCTGCAGATCGCGCGCCGTCACGTCGTTCAAGCAAGTGTAGCCGAGAATGTATGGCCGGACGTCGTCCGAAGGGTTCAGATTTCGGCAGGTTTGTCGAATGACAATGGCCAACTCGCCTTCGTAATCCACGCGTTCGGAATGCGGCGTGAGCACGATCGCTTCTCCCGGCGCGATCACCGCGGAAGGCGGCTTCAAAAAGATCAGCGGTTCTTTGGGCAGCGTGCTGCCGAGTTCCGCTGCATGCTCCGCGTAATTCTTGCCGACGCAGACGATCTTGCTCGGCGCGCTGGGCGCAAGAAGCTGAACGTCGGTGAGCGGCCAGCTCCGCCCCTGCGTTTTCTGCAATTGAATTTCTTGCGATCGAATTGATTTCGATTGAAAAGGCTCGCTGATTTCGAAGACTTCGCTCTCCTTGATAATTCCGTAGCGCGACGCACTAAGGCCTTTTTCTGATTCACTCGGACAAAAGCGGCAGATCTTCATACTCGTTGGGTAGCCTTTCTCAAGGATTCTTGTTGCTGTCCGCAGTTGGCACGGTCACGGCAACAGGCGCGCTCGGTGCGCTCTCGTTCCCCGCTCGATCGATCGCGGTGACGCGATAGAAATACTGTGTCCCCGCCACGACGGAGTCGTCGCGAAATGCAGGTGTAGCCAGCGGCGTTGCGTTCACGCGTGTCCCTGAACCGCTTTCCGAATCGCTGCGATAGACATTGTAGCCGAGCAAGTCGCTCTCGCTGCTGATGGCCCACGACAAATCGACGTGAGCCGCGGCAACGCCGTTGCTGGGCGTCGCCGTCGCCGCGATATTCTCCGGCGTCGCAGGAGCGAACGTATCGCGTGGCGTCACGTTCAGCACGTTCGAGTCCTCTGATTCGACGGAGCCGGATGTGTATCCTACAACGCTGCGCACGGTGTACGCATACGTGTGGCCGAACGTGAAGCTCGTGTCGCCGTAAGAAGGCGTGGCGGATTCGCCCAGCAGGGCAAATTGCGCCGATTCGCTCTGCGTGCTCGTGCTTGCCGCCGCTGGCGAACGATTGTCGGCAGGAGCTTCGGCGCGATAGACACGATAGCGGAACGACACCGGCGGCGCCGATCCCACTGGCAAAATTGCCGGCATCGTCCACCGAAGCTCCACGGTTGTTTGGGTGATCTGCGCACGCAAGTCCGCAATCGGCTGCGGTGCAGGCAGAATCTGAACCTGAACAACATTTGAATCGCCCGAATCATGCTTGGCAAGCCGCGTGCGAACCGCGTAAAACGCCGCGCCGCCCACGTGTGCAGCGAAATCGGTCGGTGCCAGAATATCTGAGAAATGGATGCGGTTACCTTCGCGGTACTGCTCCACCATTTGCGACGGCACCGTGGTGACCATCTGCCGCTGCTCAGGCGCGCTACCGCTGCCAGCTGCCTGGGCGCTCCTAAACGCCCGATAAATCTCGATCGCAGGCGGTTTGGAAAGGGCCTTTCCCTGTATCGTTTCCTTCGGCAACGTAAACGTCAGAACAATCGAGTCGCCGGATTGTTTCGCGGAAAGGTCAGTGATCGCTCGGGGAACAGCGGGCTGCCGCGCGACCGGCAGGCCCGGCGCCGCGCATCCGAAGAGCAGCAGGGAAGTGGCCCCCGCCGCGAAAACCCCCGCGAAACGAATTCCTCGCGTGCGCGCACCGGCAGGCTCTTGCGAGTGTGACGCCATTTATCTTTGTTCGCGCACCTATAGGATGTAGCGGCTGAGGTCCTGGTCTTTCACAACGTCGGCAAGCTGCTTCTGCACATAAGCGCCGTCGATTTTGATGCTCCGTTTTTTCATGTCCGGCGCATCGAAGGAAATCTCCTCCAGCACCTTTTCCAGAATCGTGTGCAAGCGCCGCGCGCCAATATTCTCCGTTTGGTCGTTGACCAGCGCGGCGAATCGCGCAATCGCCGCCACGCCATCCTCGCTGAACGCGACCTTCAGGCCTTCCGTGTCGAGCAACGCAATCGACTGCTTGATGAGCGCGTTTTTCGGTTCCGTCAGAATACGCACAAAATCGGCTTCGCTCAGCGAGCTGAGCTCCACCCGAATCGGAAAGCGCCCTTGCAGCTCCGGAATCAGGTCCGAAGGCTTGGTGGTGTGGAAGGCGCCAGCGGCGATGAAGAGCACGTGGTCGGTGCGTACCATCCCATAGCGGGTATTCACCGTAGTTCCTTCGACGATCGGCAGAATGTCACGCTGCACTCCTTCGCGCGACACGTCCGGGCCATGCCCCGATTCTCGTCCGGCGATTTTGTCGACCTCGTCGATGAACAAAATGCCCATCTGCTCCACGCGATCCACCGCGATGCGCGTCACCTGCTCCATGTCCAGCAGCTTGCCTTCTTCCTCCTGGATCAAGTAGTCGTAAGCCTCCGCGACGGTCATTTTGCGCTTCTTCTTTTGCTGTCCAAAAATGCCGGAGAGCATGTCCTTGACGTTGATGTCCATCTCCTCGACGCCCTGGCTGGACACGATCTCGAATGCCGGCGTCATTCGCTCGCGGACTTCCACCTCGACCATGCGCTGGTCCAGTTTGCCTTCGCGCAACTGGGCGCGCAGCTTTTCGCGCGTGCGCTGCGCAATCTCGCGGTTCTGTGCTTCTGAGCTGGCTCCCGTGCTGTCGACGGTCGTTGGCGCAGGCGACGAAGGCAGCAGCAGATCCAGCAGACGTTCCTCAGCCGCCTGTTCCGCGCGTTCCGCCACTTCGTCCAGTTTTTCCTCGCGGACCATGTCGATGGCAACTTCAACAAGATCGCGCACCATCGATTCCACGTCGCGGCCCACGTAACCCACTTCCGTGTATTTCGAGGCTTCCACTTTGACGAACGGACACCCGGCAAGCCTCGCAAGTCGTCGCGCAATTTCTGTTTTCCCTACGCCCGTGGGGCCAATCATCAGAATGTTTTTCGGCAAAACATCTTCGGCCATCTCTGGCTGCAATTTCTGTCGGCGCACTCGATTCCGCAACGCCACAGCCACCGCGCGTTTCGCCGGTGTCTGGCCCACGATGTACTTGTCGAGCTCCGCCACAATTTCGCGCGGCGTTAATTCGTCGAACGACGGCAGCGGTTCCGGCTCCGCCGCCTGTTGTTCGCCGTTCAGATAAATCACCATGTTCTTTTCGTCCTTGCCCTTTTCGCCCACAGACCTCGCCCCAGTATCCTAAAGTTCCTCAATCACAAATGTTGCATTCGTATAGATGCAAATTTCGCTCGCGATGCGCATCGCTTCCTGCGCAATGTCCTTTACGCTCATCTTCGTGTGCTTCGCCAGCGCCCGCGCGGCCGAAAGCGCATACGGGCCTCCTGAGCCTATGGCGCAAATACCATCGTCCGGCTCGATCACGTCGCCATTTCCGGAAAGCAGAAATGTCGACTTGGAGTCCGCGACGATCAGCAGGGCCTCCAAGTGGCGCAGCGCACGGTCCGTTCGCCATTCTTTCGAAAGCTCCACTGCGGCGCGCGCCAGATTGCCGTGATATTCCTGCAGCTTGTTCTCGAAGCGCGTGAAAAGGGAAAGCGCATCGGCCGTGCTGCCTGCAAACCCGGCCAGGATTTTGTCGCTAAAGAGACGGCGGATCTTCTTGGCATTGTGCTTCACGACGGCTTCGCCCAGCGTAACCTGGCCGTCCCCGGCCATCACCACGTTGCCGTCCTTGCGCACGCACAGAACCGTAGTGCTGCGTATCCGTGGTCTCTTCCGTGTCATTGGCATCCTGCGATTATAACCCGCCACGCCGTCCGCGCAAAAAGCGGCCATGCGAGTCTTGCCAAGCATAGGAAAGTTGCCACCTTGCGGAGCGCCGTTACGTGCGCATTCCAGCGTCCAGCGCGTCGTAAAACAAATCGAGCTCCGTCGGCTGCGTGAAAATGTTGGTTGAGATGCGCATGTGCGTGGCATCGCCCACCACGCGCATGTTCCGGGCGGCGCATTCGTCCATCGCTTTCTTCAAGCCTCCGGTGGTCGCGCCGGCGGGGAGGGGTGGGGTGACTTCGAAGCTTGTGAGCGCGTTGTAGAATTCATCGCGGCTGGCATTCACAGTTTTCAGATTCGGATACTTCAAAACGCGGTCGCGCACCTGCGTCGCCAATTCGTGTTGCCGCGCGTAAATGCGATCCGGGCCCACCTGGTTAAAGAAATCCAGCGCCGCACGCAATCCCACCATCACCGACAGATTCGACGTGCCAATCCAGGAGAATCGGTACGCCTTGATGTCATAGTTGTTCCAGTTGGCCGTGGCTGTGTGCGCCCACAAATCCTTCGTCCGCTCGTCGCGCACATAGAGAAAGCCCGTGCCTTTGGGCGCCATCAGCCATTTGTGGGGGCTCGACCCGTAAAAGTCGCAGCCCATATCGTGCATGTTGAGCGGAATCTGGCCAATCGCGTGCGCCCCATCCACGCCCGAAAGCGCGCCGTGGCGTCGTGCCACCGCACAGATTTCCTTTGCCGGGAGGATCACGCCTGTCGCCGTCGTAATGTGGCTGAAGAAAACCATTCGCGTATTCGGCGTCATGGCTCGCTCGAAAAGCTCGACAATTTCGTCGGCCGATTGAGGCGGCCTTGGCAGCGTCACTTTGTTGATCTTGATGCCGTAGCGCGCCGCCTTTACGTCCCAGGGGCAGTATCCCCCAGGGTGCTCCTGGTCGGTCATGAGCACTTCTTCGCCCGGCTTCATGTCAATTCCATTGGCGATGATGTTGTTGGCTTCCGTAGCGTTGCGCACCAGCGCGATCTCATCGTGATTGGCGTTCACAAATGTCGCCAGCGCGTCCACCGTTTGCTTGATGTGTTCGTTTTCATCGTAGCCAAACCACGGATAGGCAGCCTCGCGGAATTCTTCCGCCGAAAGAATATGCTCGATCATCGCGCGCAGTACGGGCAGCGGTGTGCATCCGACCGATCCGCAGTTCAGGTTTATGCGATCCGACGCGAGCAGCCATTGCCTGCGCATCTCTGCCCAATACCGCGCCGGATCAGAAGCGAACAAACTCGAAGGCGGCATCGGTGGATTGTCAACGGTGATTTCACCCAGCGCTTCCGCTCGAGCGAGCGGCATGCCGAGCAATGTGGCGGCGATGGCAGCGCGTTGAATAAATTCGCGGCGACGAAGCATAATCCACCCCCCGTAATTGTGCAGTTGCCGCGGAGTCTAACAGAAAATCACTGTTTGCAGGTGCGGTTTGGAAAAATTAGGGCTCTACCGCCCGGACTTGTCAGCGTCCTTGTCTTTCTTCTTCTTGTTGCCCTTTTTGTCCACCTGCGCCCAGCGTTCTTCGAGGGATTCTTTCGTGAACAGGGAATCCTGCAGTCCGGTATTGAATTTGCATCCATCGGGATCGTAGAAGACCTGGAACACTTTCATCCCATTACGAAAGCGTGTCTGCTGGAAATACATCATGACGCCGTCAACCTTCTGGAAGTTCGAAAAATAATCCACTTCTTCGGCGCGCATATGCGTAATCGGGTCGCGCGTCGCAACTTCCTTGCGAATCGGCAGATGCGTCAATCTGGCGATGGCAATGCGAATCTCGTGTCCCTGCGGATCATCGATCTCCACCCAATCCGCTTCTTTCAGGTCAACCACGTCGGGCCCCACGTAGTGGAAGATCATGTCCGGTTGGTTCAGGCGAAAGCGCAGAATATAATCCAGGTCCACTTGCAGCTCGCGTTGATTGTCCGCGATTTGCTCCGCCGGCTCCTCGCTGACGCCGCCGCGATCCAGCACCCATCCCTGATTCCCATTGGTGACGTAGATGATGTTCCGTTTCTTGGACATCTCCTGGCGGTCTTTGTCCGGCTCCTTGACCAAATCAAAAAAAACATCGTAGCCGCTCAGCGCCCCGGAATGCCCAAAAGAGCCAAGCCTTCCTTTGCACGTCGAGTCTTTCACATTCAGATACGCGCTTCCGCCCAAGGCTTGAATCATGCCCTGCAGCAGTGATTTGGCTTTTGCGGCGCTTTGCTCTGGCAGCAAAATCTCGCCGTCTTGCGCGCGCGCTGGCGACGCGGCGACAGTTGAGATTGTCCCTGCCATTGCCAGAACAAAAACCCAACGACGCATCAGCCGCACAGGACCGCTCCTCCGTTCACATTGACGACTTCGCCGGTGATAAACGTCGCCAAGTCCGACGCCAGAAACAGAATCGCCCCGGCGATTTCTTCCGCGGTTCCCGCGCGCCCAAGCGGTATCGTCCCCGCTGCTAATTTCTGTCCCGCTTTCGTTTTCAGAACGGGCCGCGACATTTCCGTATCCACCCAGCCGGGCGCCACGCAGTTCACCAAAATATTATGCCGCGCGAGTTCCGTCGAGAGTCCCTTCACGAAGCTGATGATCGCTCCTTTCGATGCGGCGTAGTGACTGTGCATCGACTCGCCCCGCTGCCCCGCCGTGGAACTAATGGCCACAATTCGTCCCGCCTTTTGAGCGATCATATGCGGCACAGCATGATGAATCACGGAGTAAACGCTCTTCAAATTCACGCGAATCATTTCATCCCACTGCCGTTCCGACATTTTTTCAATCCCAATATCCTCAACGTTCCAGATGCCCGCGTTGGCCACGAGGATGTCCAGACGGCCCAAGCGCTCTCTTGCGAATTCAATCAGGCTTTTTCCATCGGCGTCGCGGCTCAGGTCCGCTTTGCGCGCTTCCACACGCGTGCCGTGCTTGCGCGCCTCCTGCTCCACTTGCTCCGCAGCGGCTCGATGGCGATGGTAGTTGAAGACCACGTCCGCGCCGGCCTGCGCGAAGTATCGCACGGACGCCGCTCCGATTCCGCGCGATCCCCCAGTGATCAGCGCCGATTTCCCAGCAAGTGAAATCATAATTTCCTGGAATTACTCCGCAAGGCAGACAACTCTTGGCCTATCCGCGCACGGCGGCGTTTCGGGCCGCCGCGACCAGATCTTCGAACAATTTCTGCGTTAACGCGTCGTCAGCCATCCGCTCCGGATGCCATTGAACGCCAGTAACCCAATTCGCATCGCCGGTCCATTCAACCGCCTCGATAATGCCGTCGCTGGCGCGCGCCGTAACCCGCAAGCCGCGCCCCGGCTCGCGAATGGATTGATGATGCGAACTGTTGACGCGTTTTTCCAGCTTGCTCGGCGCCAGCGCCATCCGGCTCGCGGTTTCGATCGTCACGCTATGGAATGGCTCGGGTTGGCCGTGCTCCCACCGATGCGGGATGGTCGTCCGCACTTCGCTTACGATATCTTGGATGAGCGAGCCGCCCAGATAAACGTTCAGAATCTGCACTCCGTAACAGATCGCCAGGACTGGCTTGCCCTCGCCGAAGCAATGTTGCAGCAACGCCAGGTCGGTGGCTTCGCGAGCGGCATCGGCGTCTGTCGTATTCGCGTGACGCGCCGAGTGGTAGCGCGCGGGATCCACGTCCACAGGGCTGCCCGGCAACACAATGGCGTCGAGTTCGCGCGCCTGTTTCTCAAGCTCGCTAGTCGATAAATTCAGCTCAACGGGGACAGCGGCACCACCCGCATTTTCCACCGAACGCACGTACATCTCATATTTTGCGCGCACGTTGTTAACTTGTTCATTGTGCGTACGATACGGTATGCCAATTCGTGGCCGATGCTCTTGATTGTTTCGCGCGGGCATGGAAACCCAATCGTACCATCCGCTCCAAAACAGGGCAACATTGCGCCGCCGTGTGTTTCACCACGCAATCGATCTGGCAAAACGGCGAACTGCCTCGGAAAAGGCCTCAGGCTGGTCGATATTCGCGAGGTGAAAAGCCTTGGGTATGACCTCGCGTCGGCCGTTTTGCGCGACGGCCAGGAATCGCCTTTCGTGCATGCGGAAACCCAGATCCCACGCGCCGTTCAGCAACAGCACGGGGCCAGGATAGGCGGCCAGCTTCGGCGCAAATTCCCGGTTCATGACTTCGCGAATACCCGCTGCGCCGCCGCGCATGAAAAACCCCGGGGCGATCAGCGGTTCGGCCCGGCGTCTGCCATAGACCAGCAGAAAAAACGTGCGACTTACCCAATTCAGCCACGGCTCGGGCAGCTTGGCCATCAGCTCGGACAATATCCGGTAGGGAACGTTGTACCACCCGCGCGGCTCGACCGAGGCGCTTGCAATCACTAGTCCTGCAGCCTTTTGCGGATAGCGTGCTCCGAATTCCATCGCCATATATCCACCGAGCGAGAGCCCCACCACCAGCGCGCGGCCGTTAGCTGCCTGATCCACCACCACCGCGAGTTTCTCGACAGCATGTTCCACGTGAAACGTTTCATTCTGGAACGATCCATGGCCCGGCAAGTCCAACGCAATTACGCGGAATTCCGAGGCCAGAGACTCCATCTGAGGTTGCCACATCCGGCGAGTCACTCGCATTCCATGCACAAACACAATAGCGTGAGCATCCGCGGGACCTGCTACGTCGAAGCTTTGCTCATTCGCCATGGTGCGTAAGATTCTAGCGCGACAACGATTCATTCGAGGAACGATCAAGGCGGGAACACATAGCAACTTCGTGCTGTCTGCAAAATCCAGGTTATGCGAGCGGTGCCAAGACTACTTGCTCAGCCACCGTACCCCGAGCCAAGCGGCTCGCCGGCTTGCGTGGCCTGTGCGTTTTCGACCAATCGGCCATATTCTGCTGAATCTGCTCAATGTGATGAGGGATATGATTTGCCTGAAGTTCAAGCCAGCGGTCCAGGGTCATCGTTCCCTTTGTCGGAACCTGCCCTGTGTGCGCCCATACCGAGTCAGGCACGAAGCGCAGGATCTGGTAAGTCATCTTGCGGAGCCGCGAAACCAAACCCAGCGCCTCGCGTGTGCTTTGGTGGAAGTACCCCAGCGAAGACGCCCACGCCGATGCGTCGTATGCAGCGGCGCCTGAACCGGGTTCGGCAATGAACTGGCGGCAGCAAATATACGCACAGGCTTCGGTGTCTGCCAGATGCAGGATGATCTCGTGAATGCTCCAGCGGTTCAGACCAGGACGGTACAGCCACATTTTCTTGGGGCAGCGGCGCAATGCGTCCGCAAGAAGCGCCGGGCCGCGACCAAACAGCTCAACCATCTGTTGCCTTGCTTGAGTCTGCATCGCCATCTCGCTCGTTTTCTGCCTCGTATACTTAGACGCAGAATTCGCAATTCGGTTGCCGCCCCCCAGCTAAAAAAAATGCACGCATGTGCTTGAAATATAGCTTCTTGTACGCTTGTTCCGCTTCTGGGAAACGCGTAAATGTGTCCGTCCCTGGCATTCCGTTGTCCGTGAACGGACACACGGCTAGTACTCGAAGCTTTTTTCGATGCTTGGACTGCGCAGGTTAGCAGCGCCAGCTTGCAAAAGGGAAGACTTACAGGATCGTGGTTTCGCGCGCGGATTTGGGCTCAGCCATTCGAGGGGAACCCATCCAGTAAGCGCGCAGGTGGCCGACAAGGTAAAGCGAGCCGGTGACAAAGATAGCGTCTTCCGGTTCAGCCAGTGACATCGCCAAATCGAATGCCTCCGTCGGGTTCGGCATGACCTCAAACCGTTGCGCCAAATGCGACGTCATTTCCGCGAGCAGCGCCGCGGAAATCGCTCGTGATTGCTGCGGCTCGGTCAGAAAAACATGATGCGCGTGCGGGAACAGCAGGCCGGCGATTTCGTCTACGGCCTTATCGCGCAGCGCTCCGTAAATCAGCCAGATGCGCTGGTCGGCAAGATGTTCCTGCCAAAACGCCGCCAGTTCTCGCGCCGCTGCGGGATTGTGAGCCCCGTCGAGAAAGACTGCCGGACGCGCCGACAATCGCTCCAGCCGTCCAGGCCACCGCGTTTCCCGTATCCCATGCTCGATGGCATCGTCGCTAACGGGAAAACCCCGCGCTGCGAGCAATCGCGCGGCGGTCGCCGCCGCTAACGCATTGCGCGCCTGAAACCGGCCAGGAAGAGGTAAATCCAGCGTCAATCGCTTGTCAGAATTGACTGCGCGCGCTTCCGCTCGGTAGCAGCCGCGAGTTGCAACCATCTCTTCGATGTGCCACGCCCGATCGATCTCCACAATCTTGGCATCGACCGCCGCCGCCCGCCGCGCAATCACCGCGCGCGCCTCCGGCCGTTCCGCCGAGCTCACCACCCATCCGCCCGGCTTGATGATTCCCGCTTTCTCTGTGGCGATTTCCGCAATCGAATGCCCCAGGAAATTCTCGTGATCCAGCTCCACCTGAGTAATGATGGCTACTTCCGGCTGAACCAGGTTCGTCGAATCCAGCCTCCCGCCCATTCCCACCTCATAGATGGCAAATCCCACCGGACGCCGCGCGAACGCGTGGTAGGCCATCGCCGTGACGCACTCGAAGTACGTCGGATGCGCCGCCAGCTCCCCCGTTGCCAGCAGATGCTCGATCGCCGATTGCACGCACGCGAATTCCGCCGCGAAATCCGCGTCCGAAATCGCCATGCCGTTGAACGCGATGCGCTCGTTCATGTGCTCCAGATGCGGCGAGGTGAAAAGCCCGGTGGAAAGTCCCGCGGCGCGTAAAATCGATTCCAGCATCGCCGCCGTCGAGCCCTTGCCATTGGTTCCCGCGATGTGCGCGCACGGAACCGCGCGATGCGGACATCCCAAATACGCGGAAAGCACGCGGATATTTTCCAGATCGAATTTCTGCACCCGCGCCTGTTGCGGCGAGGCCAGTTCTTTTCCCAGCGAGAGCAATCGGCGGACGGATTCTTCGTAGTTCATTTCAGCCGATGAAGAAGTCGAGAGCGTGTCCAATATAACTTTTCAGTTCCCTGCGCGGCACGATGGCGTCGAGGAAGCCATGCTCCAGAAGAAACTCGGCGCGCTGAAATCCCTCGGGAAGTTTCTGACGAATCGCCTGTTCAATCACGCGTGGCCCCGCAAAACCGATCATTGCGCCCGGTTCGGCTATGTTCAAGTCGCCCAGCATCGCAAAACTCGCCGTAACCCCTCCGGTGGTCGGGTCCGTGAGCACGGAAATATACGGAACGCGCACTTCGTCCAGGCGAGCCAGCGCGGCGGAAACTTTTGCCAGCTGCATCAGACTGACCACGCCTTCCTGCATCCGCGCCCCGGCCGAACACGAAACGATCACCAGTGGTGTTTTGCGCTCCGCGGACCGCTCCGCCGCTCGCGTGACTTTTTCGCCCACCACCGCGCCCATCGAGCCGCCTACGAACGCAAACTCCATCGCGCAACAGATGATCGGACGCCCGTTCAAACTTCCTTCGGCGATAAGAACCGCATCATTGATACCCAGCTTGTCCTGCGCTTCCCGCAGCCGTTGCGTGTAGGGCTTTACGTCCACAAATTTCAGCGGGTCCGTCGATACCAGCTCCGCGTCGCGCTCCGTCCATTTGCCGTCGTCGAGCAGCAAATCCAGGCGCCTTTTCGCGCTGAGCCGGAAATGGTACTCGCACTTCGGACACACCTCCCAGTTCGCCTCCAGATCTTTTTTCCAGATGATCGAGCGGCAGGTGTCGCACTTGATCCACAAGCCTTCGGTCTTGACCCGGCGCTCTTGGTTGGGCGGCGCTTCCGTCGGCTTGTTTTCTTTTTTGAACCAGGCCATGGCCGAAATTCCTTCGCCTCAGTAATCGATTCCGCGCTGAGCGAGAATCCCCTTGGTATAAGGATGCTTCACTTCGCGCATTTCCGTCACCAGATCCGCTGCTTCCACCAGCTTCGGATGCGCGTTGCGTCCCGTGCAGATCACGTGCACCTGCCCGGGGCGTTTCGCCAGCGCATCGGCAACTTCCTGCCCGTCGAGCATCTTGTAGCTGATAACGTAATTTATTTCGTCCAAAACCACGAGATCATATTTTCCGCTGTAAATCTGCTCCTTGCCGAAATTCCAGCACTCCTGGCACAGTTTCAAGTCTTCCGGGTCCGTCTCCGCGCCGCCAATTTTGATGAAGCCGCGCCCCATCGGCCGGATTTCGAACTTATCATCGCCCAGCATTTTCGCCGCATCCAGCTCTCCGTAATGCCACGAGCCTTTGATGAACTGCACCATCAGCACCCGCAATCCCTGGCCCACCGCTCGAAATGCCGTTCCCAGCGCGCACGTGGTCTTGCCTTTCCCCGGACCGGTGTAGACGATCAGTAGCCCTTTCCCCTCTGGCATTTCTCCCTCGCAGGAACCTGGCGCGCTGATGATTCTTTACAGTCTCTCGATTGCCTTCCGAACGTCAAGCAATCGCCGAGGGCCTCCCTTTTTCCCACCGGCCTGCCAGCAACGGCCACAACAGCCAGCCAAACGGCTGTTCGGCATTGCAGCGAATTATACACTGTACGTCGAACGCCGCCGAGGTACCCAAAGCTCCGGCTGGAACATCTAAATTGTGGTGGATAAATCGAGCAAACATCTTCTGGGGAGCTGACGTGAGCCGAAAAAATTTCATTCTCGCATCTGCTGTTCTCGCTCTGGCGATAATCTGTGGCGCTCCTTCGCTTTTCGCCCAGGATTCGCAGGCCGCGTCGTCCGGCACTCTCCAGGTGACCGTCACTGCGCGGGCCAAGCACGGCAATGGCCCCGCGCCGGCGCTTGCGGCCCAGGATGTCACCGTTCACGAAGACAGGAACCCGCGGCCCGTCGTCAGCCTTGTTCCGCTGAAGGGCAATTCACCCTTGCAACTTGTGATTTTCATCGATTCGGATTCGACCGTTCGCCTTGGCGCGCAATTCCAGGACGTTTCCCAATTCATTCAGGCCTTGCCGCCAGATGCCGCCGTGGCTCTGGCTTACGCCATGAACGGCAGCGCTCGCATGGACCAGTCCTTCACCACCGATCGCGCCGCAATCTCCAAAGCCCTCCACGTCACCTTCGGCCCTTCGGCTGGCAACACCAGCATCTACGCGGCATTGTCCGATTTGATTAAAGAGTGGCCTGCGGGCAGCGGCCGCCGCGCGGTCTTGCTGGTCAGCGATGGCATCGATCCCACGTACGGTTTTTCTGATACGCAGCCGGACCAAAATCCCGGATTGCAACGAGCCATTCGCGACGCGCAAGAAAACGGCATAACGGTCTTCAGCATTTTCGTAAGCTCCGGCCGCGAAACGAGAAATGGGTTTCTCAACCTGAATGGGCAGGGCTCGCTGGACGAACTTACCTCCTACACCGGCGGCTATGCTTTCTCGCAAGGCACGCAAACGCCTGTCTCTTTTCGTCCCTTCCTCGATGACCTGCAAACAATGCTTGGCCAGCAATATTTGCTGACCTTCCGTTCCATGCCTGTTTCGAAAGCAGGATTCTACGATCTCAAAGTGAACACGGAAATCTCCGACGTGAAATTGCTCGCGCCGAACAGGGTCTACGTGCCCGCGTCGCGATGAACTCCGGCGCTGACGCCGGTTACTCAATGGTCAAAATGAATTCGCGAAATGAGTTGCTAACGGAAGTGCGACCAGAGTAGTATTTCTGTATTCGACTGCTGCCTGCAGTACCCCTCCCAGGCCACTGGAATAAATCATGACTATGAAAAAGACCGACCGTCGCTTCACGCCGAGGATGGATCTTCATCTACCCATTTCCTTCTGGCCCGCTTCAAATGCCGCCGGCCCGCATGAGGAGTCGCAATCGCTGAACATCTCCCGCCGTGGTGTTTATCTCTCCACCTCTTTGCCTGTCACCATGGGTACGGCCGTGGAGATGCAATTCACCATGCCCGAGGAGATCAGTGGCAAGCCCGAACGGGCTTGGCACTGCGTGGGCCGTATTGTCCGTGTTGACAGGCGCGGCCGCCTCTGGGGCCGCCGTGGCATCGGGATCCGGTTCGATTACTACGAACTCGTTCCCTTGGCCTGCGCTGTTTAATTTCAATCGCCGTCATTCTGCCGCTCGGCGCCCCTCGCCCCCGCAGACGCTGAATCTTCGCGCAATCCTCACAAAAGTGGATTGCTCAGTGCCGCCAGCGCCGCGCCTTTGTCCCCCGCGCCGCTGGATTGGGATACTTCACGTCGGCCAGCCGGAAGTAAAAAAGAATCCAGCAAAGCCCGAGGATCACGAAAACAATGGGGTGGCACGTTGGCGCAGAAGGAAGGAACCAACCAGAAGAAAAGAAAAAGTTAGCTCTGCGATTTCGCCAGCCAGGAGTCCACCACGCGCTGCTGCTCCGGCGGCACATTCTCGAAGATCACGCCCATGCCGAATTCCGCGTGCACGTGCAGCACGCGCGCGGCGCTCTCGAACGTTTCGCCGTCCTTCATCAGGCGTATGCGAATATGTGAGCCCTCAGGAAACGGATTCGCCGCGCCCAGATAACATCCCGTCGCGCTCAGTTGCGTGGTTTGCGCCGACACACGCTGGTTGTTGCCCACTCCGGTCAGTTCCGCCAGCGCAACAAATGGATGGCGGCGCATCGCCCGCCGTTCCGACCCGCCTTCGCTCTGCTTTTCCACTCGATTTCCCCCTGGGGAACTGCTCTGCCTTCCGCCTTCGGCTTTCTGGTCTTCCACGATAACCGCGCTCCCCTTTTTGAGCAAGAGGACTGCCGGAAACGTAGTGACTCATTTTGGCTTGGGTCGAATTCCGCGAAGAGCGTATGGGCTGGTATTGCTCGCTTGCCTTGGAGTCCCTCTTTCGATAAACCTGGTGAATGCCACTGGATTCAAGGCTCCTTGTAGACCACCGCGTGTGCGTGCTTCGCTTGGATCGCCGCATCCTCGGCCTTGGTCAGCGGAACGACCTTCTGCCCTTCGCGAACGGATTCTGCCCGCATAAATTCCTCGAAACCCGGCGCGGAGAAAATAAACACTACGTGGATGGCTTCCTTTCCGGTATTGGCGGCAGAAATCCAGGTGCCGGTCGGAATGAACACGGTGGCACCGCCATGCACGTCCCTGGTCTTGTCGCCCAGACTTACCTTCGCTGATCCATTCTGTAGGAACAGGATTTCGTCCGACCCAGGGTGCCGATGAGCGTCTATTTTTCCTCCGACCGGAATGTCTTCAGTTCCGAAAACCAGATGGGACGAACCGCCATTATGTGGATCAACTTTGAGGATGAAGAGAGAGAGTTTGCTATCGAGGCCCTCGATGGGTCTCCACACCCGCCGCTCGCCTTCATTCTTTTCGAGGATGAGCGGGGTCGCCTTGGCCGGTTGAGCCTGGAGTGACGACGGCAAAACGGCAGAGCCGCAAACCAAAAATGCACAAACACTCACAACGGGAATGGCGGATCGCATCGAAGACCTCCTCGCAATTTCGACCGCTTCGGTTCCGAGGGGCGAATCTACTCCGCATCTCATGGACGGTCAAGCGACCTGGATTTAAGGGCTAAAAGCTCAAAATGAGTCACTACCGCCGGAAAATGTGCTTTCTGCGGATTGCTGGCCGCGAAGCCCGCGCCACTCCTTGTCCAGTTCATCACAGACAACTCCGCCCAGGGAAACATTGACGAAACTTCGTGCCTCCCCGATGCTGTAAGCAGACCCACTTATCCGGCCCTCCATTCTTGGGAATTCCGAGGAGGCTGCGCCCATGGCTGCGTTGCTTAAGTTTCTTCAGCGCAAGATTGAGAACGCCTTCGACGTCGGTTCCGGCTTCACGCGCGACATGCAGGTCGGCGATCGCGTCATTCACAACGTCACCCAGCGCCGCGGCGTCGTCACCGCCGTTCAGAAATTCAAGGGTGGCCAGCAGCTTACCGTTCAGCTCGACACCGGCGAGTTTATGCGCCTCCTCGACCGCCGCGAATTCAGCCTCTGCAGCGACCGCCACTAATTCCCGTTACGTCACCCAAGCGCGCGTAGTGACTCAGTTTCCGATTACCGCGTTTATCGGGTGTTGGCGGTCTCGCCAACCTAGCCCCTGCGGTCAGGTTTACAAGAGCCGATGGATTACTTCAGAATACGATAGGGAATCAATGGCGAAAAGCTTCAGAACCGTTATATGGATTGGGGGCATGATTCTTTTGTTTATGTGCGGTTGCCAGCGATCCCAGCCAAGTCTCTTAGTGAATCAGACCGTTAGCACGGATCAGTTTCGCTGGCTAGATCGCACCCGCGATTCTCAGGTTTGGAACCACGTTCTAGTTGCGCTCCATCAAGAATTGGAGCCAGACGATCCTCAGAAAGTTCCTCCGCATTACGTAGCTATTCAATACAAGTACATCTACAAAATCGGACTTTACGGGACAGCTGCTCTGGTAATCATCGGCTACAGAGAAACAAAAGACAGCCCGGGCGATGCTTTTTTTAATGGGTACTCCTATGACCTGCGCGACGGTTCAAAGAGGGCTATTGCCGTAGAGCCGCCAAAACCGCCAAATGTGTATCCGCAGTCCGACGGGCTATGGCTATTCGAGGTGATTAAATTGGCGCGGTTCGACGGGTCGCCAGCGCCTGACGTGGTATTCACGTATTCCAGTTGTACCGAATGTGAGGCTGAACATCTTCTGGCTTCGTTCGAGTACGAGCCCGGGAAAGGGTGGGCGGCGAGGCAGTGGGACAAAACCTATAGCCTGGATCTCGAAGATGATCCGGAACCGGATGACAATATTGTGTCGGCTGATTATCTCTTCAAGATCAAAGACTGGAATGGCGACGGATTTGACGATGTAGCCGTCAGGCGCAGAGAAGTTACTCAGGTCTCAAAGCGCAGGCAGTCGATCGAAGATTCCACAATGATCTATAAGGCCGAGAACGGCACGCTAGTCGGTCACTCAGTTACAGACTCGAAGGAGCGTGAAGGAATAAACGCTGAGTTGTGTAGCGACTCTAAGCTTAGCTTCTGTGAACAGCGCAAATGACCCAGATACGAACAAGAATTCGACCAGTCAGGTTGGAGGCGTCGGACCGAGAGTCGCACTCCAACTCCTGATAAGTCGGATTATCGGAAACCACGCCACCAAATCAACCTGACTCACTACCCAAGCGCGCCGCCCTTGACACCCATGCTATAATGTTAACCAGGTCATAAATGGACGAACTCGACGAATCGGACCGAAGAATCAGCCTCCCAAATGACCACCGGTCGCGCTTTTGCCTCAAATCAAGGCCTCAGGACCTTAACTCTTTCTTTTTCTGCAACAAAGCCTCGAAAATCCGTTAAAAATTCTAATCGGTACACAAAACACAAGTCCCAAACTCGCAACTAATTGAAAAATAATGCCATACGATTTTCTAATCGGGACTGAAATCGCGTTTTTCTCCTCAGCCATTTTGGATGTTGACCGCTGCACCCTAAATTGGAGAGACTACTGCTTTGCGACCGGGGCACCGCGTCACTTACAAAGCGCCTGCCTGCCCATGAACCGCACGGCTCCCGGCCACAGACGCAATCATTCACAGGCAGCAAGCGCAGCTAAGGACAACACATGAGCTCGCCCATCGGTGAACTGCTTCCCCCGAATCGCTTGATGCTCACCCCCGGCCCTTCGATGATCGACCCGCGCGTTTACCGCGCCATGGCCACACCCATCGTCGGCCACCTCGATCCGTGGTTCCTGGAAATGATGGGCGACGTCCAAGTTTTGCTCCGCCAAGTTTTTCAAACGCAAAATCGTCTGACCTTCCCCATTTCCGCCTCTGGCTCCGGTGGCATTGAAGCCGCCGTGTTGAATCCTCTCGAAGTCGGCGACGAAGCCATCATCTGCGTCAACGGCGCGTTCAGCGAGCGCATGGCCATCATTGCCGAGCGCACTCCTGCAAAAATCATTCGCGTCGAAGCGCCCTACGGCAAAGCATGCGATCCCGACGACGTCCGCCGCGCAGGAAAAGGCAAAAAGATCAAAATCCTCGGCGTCACTCACGGGGAAAGCTCCACTTCCGTCGTCACCAATCTCGAACACATGCGCAAAGTCGCTGACGAGCTCGGCGCGCTTCTCGTCGTCGATACCGTTTCCACTCTCGCCGGGATGCCCATTAACGTCGACAAGACGCCAATCGACATTTGCTTCAGCGGCTCGCAAAAAGCGCTCAGCGCCCCTCCGGGAATGTCGCCCATCACAGTGAACGCCCGCACCGAAGAAGTTTTGCGCGCGCGCAAAACGCCCGTCCAGAGCTGGTATTTCGATTTGACCACCACCATGAATTACTGGGGCAAGGAGCGCACCTATCATCACACCGCTCCCATTTCTCTCGTCTTCGCCATTCGCGAAGCTATGCGCATCGTCCTCGAGGAAGGCCTCGAAGCCCGCTGGGCGCGCCATCTCGAGAATCGCGACGCTCTCGTCGCCGGCCTCGAAGCCATGGGCATCGAGCTCTTCGTCGAGAATCCCAAGGACCGTCAAGTCACCGTCACCGGAATGAAAGTTCCCGCCGGCGTCAGTGACGCCAAGCTGCGAAATCAGTTGCTCGACGAATTCAACATCGAAATCGCTGGCGGCTTCGGATCGCTCAAGGGCAAGCTGTGGCGCGTCGGACTGATGGGTCACGGCTGCCAGAAAAATAACGTGCTGCTGTTTCTCGCAGCCTTTGAAAAGTGTTTGCTCGACCAGAACTTCCGGGTTTCCGCCGGAGCGGGTGTGGGCGCGGCCATTCGCAGTTACGCTGACGCGCACGCCGCCGTCGCCGTGCACAAGTAGCGCCGCGCGGAAATATGGAACCGGCGCGCGCTGTGGAGTGGCAAAAGGGCGACTTTCACATCACCACCGCCCTCGCTCAGTTAGATATGGATGTAATTCACGGCTTCCTGCGCGAATCGTATTGGGCCAGCGGAATACCTCGCGCCACGGTGGAAAAGTCCATGCGGAACTCTTTATGTTTTGGATTGTTCCACGGGAAAACACAGATCGGATTTGCGCGCGTGATTTCTGACTGCGCGACGTTTGCTTATTTGGCCGATGTATTCGTGCTTCCGGAATACCGCGGCCAGGGCTTGGCGAAATGGCTGATGGAATGCATCATGGCGCATCCGGAGTTGCAGAGCCTCCGGCGCTGGGTCTTGGTCACGCGCGATGCGCACGGCCTGTATGGAAAATCTGGATTCACGCCGCTCGCGCATCCGGAGAGACTCATGGAGATTCATTCACCGGCGATTTATGCGCAACAGACGTAACGTCGTAATGTCGGATTAGGATTCTTCGCGCCAGAGAAAAGAGAAACGAGGAAAGAAAAAGCGATGAGCACACCAGCGGTCACCCGCATCCCCAATCAAGGCGCGATGAGCGATTTCGTCAAGCCTTTCGAAGTCGCATCGAAGATGACCGACATGGTTTACCGCGTCCGCTTCTCGCACATGTGGAACGCCATCGCCACGCGCCACGCCGACACCATCGACTGCAAATTCTACGTCGACGGAAAAGGCGTTGTGCTCGGCCTCATCCACACCGCATTCGTCGAATTTCGCGGGCGTTCCAAGCGTGGCCTCACCGATCGGGAAGCCAGTTTCATCGCCGCGGAATATTTGCGCGAAAGGCTCGAACAGGAAGACGAGCACGAACTCTACGACGTGGCCCACAAGGACGTAATTCGCATCATCGACAAACTCGGCATCCGCTAAGCGCCGGCTACTTTCGGTCGTTAACTCTTGCCTTTCAACTCTTGACGATCAACTATTCGTAGCGCAACGCCACCATGGGATCCACTTTCATCGCGCGCCGCGCCGGAATGTAACACGCCAGCATCGCCACCAGCACGAGCAGTAGCGCCACGCCCGCGAACGTGAGCGGGTCGCTCGCGCTCACCGAGAAAAGTAAACTCGCCATCAGCCGCGTCAGTCCAAACGCGGCGACAATTCCAATCCCAATTCCGGCCAGCGCGATTTTTCCGCCCTGGCCCAATACCATGCGCAACACGTCTTGACGCTGCGCGCCCAGCGCCATGCGAATCCCGATCTCGTGCGTGCGCTGCGCCACCGAATACGAAATCACGCCGTAGACTCCAATCGCCGCCAGCACCAGCGCGAGCCCGCTGAAGAGTCCCAGCAGCACCAGCGTAAGCCTCTGCGTACTGACCGAGTCGCTCCGCAATTGACTCATCGTGGAGATATTGAAAATCGGCTCGTCTTTGTCAATTGAAGCTACGGCGCCGCGAATCTCGGAGGTCAGCGCCGCCGAATCGAGGCGCGCCTTCACGACCAGCTCCATGTCATTATTAACGTCCTGCCGGAACGGATCATACACTTCGAGACGCGCGGGATTCGCCAGTCCGTAAAGCTTCGTGTCGCCGACCACGCCGACCACCGTTATCCACTTCGGCGGAGTCTTGGAATCGGGGTTGAAACGTCCCCACATGAATCGCTTGCCGATGGGATCCGTGTTTGGCCAAAACTGCCGCGCGAGTTTGGCATTCACGATCGCAACCAGCGGCGCGTGTTCGTTGTCGGCGTCCGTGAATGTTCTGCCCCGCACCAGCGCCATTCCCAGCGTGCTGACGTAATCCGAACTGACCGCGTGAACATCCGGATGCGGAAAACTTCCCGGTTTGGGCAGCGCCATGCCTTCGATGGTGATGTCTGTGCGGCCATGATTACCCGTCAGCGGAACATTTGTTCCGACCGCCGCACCCTCCACGCCCGGCAGCGCGCGCACGCGGTCGAGCACCTGCTGCCAGAAATTGAGAACCGCCGGATCCTTCGAATATCGCTGCGTGCTCAGATACATTTCCATGGTCAGCACGCGCTCCGGCCGGAATCCCGGATCCACACTCATCAGCTTGTACAGGCTCTTCATCATCAGTCCCGCACCGGCCAAAAGGATCAACGCGAGCGAAATCTCCGCGGCCGCGAGCACGCCGCGCAAACGATTCTGCGCCGCGCCTGCGCTCGCCGTTCTACCGCCTTCTTTCAGTTCCGACTGCAAATCCTGCCTGGTCGAATGTGCTGCCGGGACCAGTCCGAAGATAAATGCAGCCAGCACCACCACGCCTGCCGTAAACAGCAGCACTGCGCCGTTCAAATTCACGCTGGCGCCCGCGAGCGTGCCCGTCGGAATCAAGCCCGTCATTCCGTGGATTCCGCCAATCGCTAAGGCGAGGCCCAGGATTCCGCCGAGGAACGCAAGGACAAAGCTCTCGGTAAGCATCTGACGAACGATGCGGCTGCGGCTCGCGCCGAAGGCGATGCGCAACGCAATTTCCTTCGTTCGCGCCGCTCCGCGAACCAAAAACAGATTGGCCACGTTCGCGCAGGCGATCAGCAGTACAAACATCACCGCGCCGAGCAGAATCAAGATCGCCTGGCGCGTGCCGCTCACGAACGCATCGCGAATCGATTGCAGCGCAACGCTGAACTGGTCATTGTCGCCCGGATATTCCTTTGCCAAGACCGCGGCGATCCCCACCATTTCTGCGCGCGCCTGCGCCAAAGTGACGCCGCGCGCGAGACGGCCGACAACGGTGCTGTCGCCACGGTCGCCTCTGTCCGTTGCCGAGGGAT
>JBAPRL010000019.1:0-16655 GCA_049281095.1 Candidatus Acidiferrales bacterium | reverse complement strand
ATTAGAAACCCCGTCGCCCTGAATCGCGGTCCGCCCTGAAACTTTCGGCTTGCCACAACTTTCCGTCTTGCCAAATGGGGCGCGTTTTGCAACCTTAAGGGCACCAGTCCGAGGCGGCCACTCGCGGCGGTCGTCACGCGCAGGTGACATCGGCACATTGCAGCGAGACGCCATAACGAAACGCGAGGAGGAAGCGCTTGCCCGGACAAAGCCTGGGTTCGAAATTGGGGCTCCTCGGAGCGGTCATCGTTGCACTCGTGGCGCGGGCGGGCGTGTTTTTCCCTAAGAACTGGGTCGGCCCGCCGCCCCACCCATCCAGTATCGCCATGCCCGCGCCCGCAGCGGCGACCATCACGGCCAGCGGAGGCCCGGACCCGAACATCGATTTCCAATGCTTGATGAACCGCATTCAGAAACCTCATGCGCCGTTCCATTTGTCCTTCGAGAAGAGCACGAAAACGATCAATGGGGATTGGGAGACTAACATCGCGTCGGAGACGATCGACGGCACGGTAGTCGACGATTCCGGAACGCGGCCGATTCACGGGGCGCACGGCAATGTCGCCTCTTGGGAAGCGGCGGCGACGGCGGTGGAAGCGCCGGTTAGCGGTTCGGCGAGCACGGTGGCGCTGATGCGAAATTCGTCAGCGATCACGCGCGCCGGCATGGAAAACGTGAATGGCGAAAAGACCATCAAATATCAGATCGGCACGACCACGACACCATTATGGACGCGGCCTTGATTGGCAGCCTCCTGGGGCAGGGCGGCTTCGTCAAGGGCACCGTATGGGTTACGAAGGACGGGTGTCCGGTGAAGTTGGTGCTGGACTCGCAGATGAACCTGCCCGGCGGCAACGGAGAAAAACAACACTACGAAAGCAATGTGACGCAAAAACTAACGATGAACGCTCGCATTCACAGAATCACTGCGTAGGAAACCGGACGCTCGAAGAGGTGCGATGATTTCGCGGGTGATGGAGGATTTGCGGTTTGCGGCGCGGATGCTGGCGCGGAGCCCGGGCTTCGCGGCGGTGGGGATTCTGACGCTGGCGCTGGGCATCGGCGCGAACACCGCGATTTTCACGATCGCGAACGCGTTGTTGCTCCGGCCGCTGCCGTACGTGAATCCGCAACGGTTGATGATGGTTTACGTGACCAGCATCGCAAACCGCAACGAAGAAAGCGTCTTCTCGTATCCCTACTTTTCGCGATTGCGCGACCACCAGCATTCGTTCTCGGGGATCTCCGCGTTTGCCAGCGACGATTTCGACATGTCCGGGCGCGGCGAGCCGCGGCAAATTTTGGCGGGCCGGGTGAGCTGGAATTTCTTCGACGTGCTCGGCGTGCGCCCAGCGCTGGGACGGGATTTTTTCGCGAGCGAAGGACAACGCGGCGGCAATCACGTGGTGATGCTGAGTCACCAATTTTGGGTGAGCGAGTTCGGGGGAGCGCACAACGTAATCGGGCAAAGTCTGATGCTCGACTCGCTCAGTTATACGATTGTCGGAGTGCTGCCGGCGGGATTCAGTTTCGAGCCCCTCGGCAACGACACGCAGATTTGGATTCCGCGCGAGTTCGAACTGAATATCGCCACGCCGGAGCATATTCAGGCGGGCATGGGATACCTGGAGGGAATCGCGCGGCTTGCGCCGGGAGTGAGCGTCGATCAGGCGCGGTCCGAACTGGAGGTGCTGCATCGGGAGTATTGCCGCGACAATCCGAGCCGGCCGGACGCCGATCCGAAGTGGCCGGTCGCGATCACGCCACTACAAACCATGATCGTCGCCAACGTCCGCGTGGCGGTGCTGGTGCTGATGGGCGCGGTGGGAGTGGTGTTGCTGATTGCGTGCGCGAATGTGGCCAGCCTGCTGCTGTCGCGCGCGCTCAAGCGCAAGAGAGAAATCGCGGTGCGCACAGCGCTGGGAGCGCGGCGCGGAGCGATTGTGCGGCAATTGTTGGTGGAAAGTATGCTGCTGGCAGCGATTGGCGGCGCGCTGGGAGTTTTGGCGGGATACGCTGGCGTGCGGGCGCTGCTGGCGCTGAACCGCGATACAGTGTCACAGTTGAGCGGAAGCGTCGCGATGGATTGGCGCGTGCTGTGCTTCACCGTGGGCATCTCGCTCGTGAGTGGAGTGCTGTTTGGGCTGGCGCCGGCGCTGCAACTCTCGAAGACGGACTTGAATACCGTGCTGCGCGACGAAGGGCGAGGCAGCACAGGAAGCCGCCGCGCGGCGAATTCGCAAAACGTGCTGGTGGTGGCGCAAGTGGCGCTGTCGATGATTCTGCTGATGGGTTCAGGGCTGCTGATTCGCAGCTTTCTGCAACTGATCAACGTGAATCCGGGGTTCGATCCCACGAACGTTCTGACCATGCGAATGAACCTGCCGCCATCGAAATACGCGACGAATGCACAGATGGTTTCGTTTTACAACGAGGTGCTGCGGCAGATGCAGTCGTTGCCGGGCGTGAGCGCCGCGGCGATTTCGTCGGCGCTGCCGCCAACTCCCACGCGGTTCGCACCCATTCTTGCGGAGGGCGAGCCGGTAGTACCCGTCGCGCTGCGGTCCGGCGTGAACATCCAAACGATCAGTCCGGATTACGCGAAGGTGCTGCGCGTGCCGCTGGAACGCGGGCGCGAGTTCACCGCCGAGGACGACCAGACCACGCCGACCGTGGCGATGGTGAATCAGGCGTTTGTGCGGCGCTACTGGCCGAACAACAATCCCATCGGGAAACATATTTGGCTCGGGCCGATCATCAAGCCGGTGGAAGTGGTCGGCGTATTCGGCGACGAGAAGAATAATGGACTCGGCGAAGACCCCGCTCCAGAGATGTTTCTTCCCTTCCCGAACCTTCCCTGGTCGCATTTGCGATTGAGCTTGCGCAGCGCGGGCGGAAACCCCTCGGCGCTGGTTCCGGCGGTGCGGAAGCGGCTGGCGCAAATCGACAGCGATCAGCCGATCACCGAGGTGCAGACACTCGAGCAAATCCTGGAACACGCGCGCGCGCAATCGCGCTTCACCGTGGCGCTCTTCGGAATTTTCTCGGCGGTGGCGCTGGCGCTGGCGATCGTGGGAATTTACGGCGTGATTTCCTACGCCGTCGCGCAGCGCACGCAGGAGTTGGGGATTCGCATGGCGCTGGGCGCAACGCAGGCGGACGTTTTGAAGCTGGTGGTGGGCCGCGGGCTGGCGCTTGCGGGCGTCGGAATTGCGATTGGGCTGATTGCGCCGTTTACGCTGACGCCGCTGATGGCGGGCCTGCTGTATAAAGTCAGTCCCGCCGATCCGCTGACCGTGGCCGGCAGCGCCATTTTATTTTTGGCGGCGGCGTTTCTCGCGAGTTACGTTCCCGCGCGACGAGCTATGCGCATCGATCCCGCCGACGCGCTGCGCTATGAATAGCGCTTCGTCGTGGCGATCCTTGGGTCGCCCCGGCGGGCCAAGCCCCGCCCTATGCGAAAACAGCCCTGAGCCGCATGTTCGAGCGCATTTCGTCCACTCCGTAAGAAAATAGCATCAACATGCACGGCGTGCGCTCAAATCCGCCGCGCCCTCCGGCTCGGTTGCGATTCGTCCTCGCATCCGCCCAGTTCGTAGCGGCGAGGAGCCTCACGCGGGCGCGAACATCTCCAGGAGAGACCTACAGAAACGAAAAGGCCAGGCTGCTTTCAGCCCGGCCGGGAAATGCGAAGGTTAGCTATGCGACGACGAAGAGCCTAGCCCAAATGCAGCCTCTTGCGTGTAATGAACCCCACGCCGAAAAGCCCCGTGCCGAGCAAGAACAGCGAAGCAGGCTCAGGAGTTTGCGACGGAGGTGTTCCGAACGGGAACGGGCCGGAGCCGTTAATGGAATAGCCGCTCATGGTCTGGTTGACGGAAGCGTTCGTCGTGCTGATGAACGTAGGATCGGAGACGCTTCCCGTGAAAAGCTGCTGCCCGATAATATTCCAGTACGTGCTGCTGCTGCAGCTCCCGCTATCATCGAAACACAGGAGTAGGCCGCCCAAGCCGGCGCTGTCGTAAAACTCAACCATAAAGGGGGTGCTGAAGGTCATGGCCGAACCACCGTCGAAGCTGAAACTGACATTTGCGTCGATGCCGAAGTAGTCCGAGCCCGGTGAGAAAGTCGAGAGCGACGACGGAGCCGTCAGCAGCGTGAAGGACATGGAGTACGGATCGTTTGGAGCGCTGATCGGTGTGCTGGGTACCCCGGGGGCATAACTACCCGAGATGGTGAATGTAGTAGTAGAAGGCGTGACGCTGTTCAGCGTCAGGCTGATGTTGCCGGCCAGCGCCGCAGGCGCGGCGACAAGGCCTAGCAGGATCAAGCCAAGAGTCCCAATCAGAACTGCATACTTCCGCATAAAACCCCCTAAACCGAGCCACGAACCCGGGCCGGAACGCCGGCACATTCGCCAAGGCCAAAATGCACCGTTGCGGTACATGCAATTGGCAAGCCACGATGCCTATTGAAACTAATACACTTAAAAAAGGTCATAGTACGAAAGCTGCAAAAGATTGCAGCTTATGCCCACCGGCACTTCTAGTCCTGTATCCCTCGACTTTCGTTTAGGTTGGCCCCGTGCCCGGCGCTGGAGAGTCCCTCCGTCGGGACGGGCGAAAAATCCACTGGCGTACAGCGTTGTCACTATGGTATAATGCTGTTGCGTTTGTGGCTCTTGTGACTGCTTTTTGAGACATCGACCAGGCTGCGAGGGGTGAGACCCCGGGCAGCCTTTTTTTGTGGACTCAGGAGGCGACGACGAGCGCAAATAGCTCCATCCAGCAAGGAGTAAGAAGTTGAGTCGAGAACAAGGTACAGTCAAGTGGTTTAACGCCAGCAAGGGCTATGGGTTCATCCAACGTCAGAGCGGTGAGGACGTCTTCGTGCACTACAGCGCGATCCAATCTGAGGGTTACAAGACCCTCAATGAGGGTCAAGCAGTAGAGTTCGAAGTGAAGAAAGGACCCAAGGGCCTGCAGGCGGAAGCCGTCGTCGGTCTCTAGTCCGTTTTTGTCGCGAGTGGGGCTTCGTCATAGCCAATGAGGATGACCCCACTCACCTTGCTATTCTAAGGTTTTGAAACAAATAGATATACGCGACCCCGCGGATTTTGGGAATCGCAGAACCCGAATGGCGAGCAGGTTTCGGTACTCGGATGGGTTTGGGGGCATCTAATTATTTAGGCGCGTTTCTTTGGGTCTGACTTTTCTCCATGTATAAGCGCAGGAACGGGTTCTGCTGTCTGAGTGGTGTTTTCATCGTACGGGGTAGTTCCAAAGGAGGCTTTCGTGCAAGTATTGGATGCAGGGCAGACGGTTAGGCACATACAGTATGGGGTCGGCACGGTAACGGAGTCGGATTCCGATCGCACCACGGTGGAATTTGACGACCACGGAATGAAGAAGTTTGTGACCAGTATTTGGTCCGCTGAAGTGGTGGGCGAAATCGCCGGACGGCCGACGCGACCGAAGCGGCGCCGCAAGTCCACGAAAACTGCGGTGGCAAAAGCCGCAAAGAATTAATTCCCAGGGAAATTCATTTTCACGAAAAGCGAAAGCCTCGCTGCCGCTCGAAGCTGAGCGAACCGCGAGGCTTTTTTTCGGCGACTCCTACGTCAAACCGCGCTGCGGCAGCCACCACGCTGCCGCGTCCGACGCCCTCAGCCGCGCCGCCTACGCGCGGATGAAGCGCCGGCGAAGGAAGCCCAATGCCGGCAGGCCTGAGGCGAGAAGCAACAGCGTACCCGGTTCCGGTGTTGGCGCCGTGGGATCGGCGACGAGCATCGAACCGCCGCCAGCGCTGAAAATCTCGAAGCCAAATTCGTCGGTGGCCCCGGAATTGGAGGAGAAGGTTATGCGCTGCCAGCCGGAGGTTCCGCTGAAACTGTATGAACCGGCGGAAAACGCCGACCCGACCACGAAGCCAATTTCACCGCTGGTTCCCGTCGGCACATTAATGTCCATGAAGCCGGTAGTGCCTGCGGGCAGCGTGAAGAAGCCGGTGGTGAAAACTCCGTTGCCCGCTGACCCGTCGAACCCGGCGTTGGTCGCGAAGGAGAGCATGTTTCCGGCGTCACCGGACAGCGTGTCGGTGGAGGGCAGCAGCTCGGTTGTAGCAACGCTGCTGGGGTCGGGAACGAAAGTTCCCCAATCCGCTGCGGCGCTCGTACCCGTCGAAACAGAAGTGGAGAAAGGACTGCCGCTGGGTCCGACAACGGTGAAATTCGGATTGGGAATGGAATTGCCGCGCGCCGCGCCGACAATAAGCAGCGCAACGGCGAATAGACCGGAGCTACGCAGGATCGTTTTTTTGACGTTCATGCTCTTCCCTCCTTACTGAGTTTCACAGGACTGACAAGGCACACCCAGCGTGGCTCAGCCAAAACCGCTGGCCGCGCGGCGCTTCTCTAGCTTCCGTTTACGGCAAAATCGTAGCCGCCCTACTGTGCGCGGCTAGGCCCCCGCGAACTTGCGGCGAAGGAAGCCCAATGCCGGCAGGCCTGAGGCGAGAAGCAACAGCGTGCCGGGTTCCGGCGTGCTGCTCGTCGGCGGCGGGCCTCCGAATGTACCCGAGCCGACCGAGCTGAATGCGGCCGGCGGATCGCCCGGTTCACCGGAAATGTTGGCCAGCGTGCAGGGGCCGGTGACCGACGAATTGCAAGTCAGCGGGGCCAGCAAAACGTTGATGCCGGTCGTCCCCGAACCCGAGAACAAGCCCGAAAAAGTATAGCTGGCGGAGCCGAGCAGCGACACGCCGCTGCTATTCTCGACGATCTGCGTCCAGTCGACAGCGCCGGTCACCATCAAAGTGAGGCCCGGAGAGTACAGGGTATAGGCATCCGAATCCGTGCCCGAGAGCCCCGAGATGTTCCAGGTGTCCACACCGGAGGGCGACGTGCTCACGTAAGAGGCAAAAAGAGAGCTGTCTGCAGCAAGCGAGTACGTCCCGGATATTCCCGAAACGGTTATTCCGCCGGTCACCGGATTCCCCGCAGTGCAAGTGCCGGTGAACGGACATCCGCCAACGTCTATGTCCAACTGCCCCGTTGTGCCGTTACTCGAAAAAACAATGCCGTTGGGGCTGGTGCTTGGTCCCAACGCAACGTTAACGGTGCCGGCCAGAGCCGACCGGCAGGCAAGTGCCACAACAAACAACCCACACAAGAGAACTATTGCTTTCATTTTTCCCACGTCCGGACCCTCCCGTTTTTCGAAAACGACTTGAGTAGCATTCCGATGCAATTCGGGGATTGGTTCCCCCGACGGAGCAGAAGCAAGAGACCTGCCGCACTCGCGCGATCGGGCAGATGCAGGTCGAGATTCATCTAAAACTTATCTATACGACCTCTAAACGCGCAACCTATTCTAATGACGGAAGTAATTGGCGCGTCTAAATGGAGTTTGCGACTGAAATGGCAGATATCGAAACGATTTCAGTAACGGTTAAGTTACACGAACTACTACGGTTGTGCGAAATATGCAAACTGTTGCAACTCTAGCGGTAAAGTGATGCACGATCGACGATGCGGGTCAGGTACCGCTGTAGGGGTGCTTCAGAAAACGCGCGGCGGAACGGGCCGTCTCTGACCCCGGCGCGGCGATGGAGGCTGCCTGCTGATAACGCTCGATTGCCTTTTCGCGCTGGCCGAGTAAGTCGTACATTTCGCCGGCCTGTAGCGCGGCGGGCCCAGTGACGCCGGGATTCGCGTGGGGGTAGCGGATGGCTTCGTCGAAGGCGCCTGCGGCGGCGGAGCAATTCTTCTGACGACGCAGCGCCAACCCAAGGGAGTAGGCGGCGCGTTCGACGCGGGCGTCCGGGAAAAACCCCTGTTCGCCGAGTTCGACGAGCTTCCGATAGACCGAAATGGCCTCTTGTGGTTTACCCGCGGCGTTGAGTAGATCGGCTACGGCCAGCCCAAAGATGAAATTGTGCGGGAAGGCCGCGTAGTCCCTTCCGAGAAGACCAATGGCTTCGTCGTAATCACCTTCACGCGCCAGGAAAAGTGCAAGAATCGTGCTGGCATCGATGCTCTCTTCCCCGCCGCCGTGAACCGCCTCGCGAAGCAGCGCCAGACCTCTTGTTTTGCTGCCATGCATGTCGGCGACAAAGGCGAGACTTTTCTCCCACCACGTGAGGCTGCCAACAATGTATTGAAATGTGCCGACGACGAGCTTGGCGTCAGAGTAGTTCGAATTCAGCTTGAGCACGCGCTGATCGTCGTGATAGGCGCCGAGGCCCTCGCGCATCGCGCCGAGCCAGCGCTTTTCGATGACCGCGGAATAGACCGTGGCCAGCCCGCGCGCCACGGCGCGGGCGAAAAGCGCGTCCACGTCATTGGGATTTTCGGCTAATTCATGATTGGCGAGGGTCAGGGCGCGCTGTGAAAGCTGGCCAATCTGGTTCTTCACCTGCGGGTCTACGGGGGGCTCCTTCAGCTCGAGGAATTTGTTGCCCATGTACAGAGTGGCGTCGAGCGCGCCTTCGCGGTTGAGCTCTTTGGCCAAGACCGCCGCGAGCAGATGATTCACTACGAAGGGATCGTTGGGAAGGCGCTCGCGCTCCTTCTGAAACAGCGCAATTGCGCGGTCGTAGTCCATGTTGTAGAAATCTTCAAAACCCTGGCGCGTGGTTTCGTCATTGGGCTGAACGCGAAATGGCAGTTCGCGGGCGTGCGCATCTTGGGTCAATTGCTGAACAGCGCGAGGGGCGCGAATCGCAGCCGATCCTCGCCGCTTCGCAGTTGGGCGGGCATTACCGGCGGGCGCAGCCAGGACCGTGGCAACGAGAAGGCTCAGGGCCTGGAGGAAAATCAGCGCGGGAATGGGCACAAGTCGTCGGGTCCGCATGCCGCTCTAGTGTACTCCGAGGCGGGGTTCCAGCGACCCCGGGAACGTACCCGGAAAGACTGGTACGCAGAAGTTTGCGTACCGCCGGCGGTACTTTCGTACCAGCAGAATGTGCCTCTCTGTCCAGTGCATTGCCCGGCGGCGAAAGCTATGATTTTCTTGCGTCGAGATGCAAGCAAAGTGGCCCGCGCTGGCAGGGTTCAAAGCGCTGCGGCCGCCGGATTTCCTGGGAACCGCAGACTTGGGAGTCTCGGCCCAGCAGATCGACGAAGGTTCGAGTTCGACAAAGGATGGTTATGAACGCGCGGATGGCAGGGCTCTTCCAGTTTGCGAAAAAAGAAGAAGCGGCCGCATCGCGTTCTAAAGCTGCCGCGAAAACGCCCGAGGAAGCGTCCGTGCCCGACGGCGCCAAGGCTGCCATCGCCGAACTGATTGCCGAAATGGCAAAACCCGAGGCGCAGAAGACGCGCACGTCGCACGTGCGTCCCGCAAGGCAAGAGCGCCGCCACCGCCGCCGAGTGAAAATCTCCGCTCCGGTGCGCGTGCGGCAGGTGAACAGCCGGCAGGCCGCAGAATTCGATTTGACGATGACCGCCGACGTTTCGCGCGAAGGAATTCTGTTTGAGACTTCACGGACAACCTACCAGCGCGGGCAGGAAGTCGGGGTGGTGTTTCCCTATAGCCCCATGCTGCCCGGAGAACAGGCGCAGGAGCAGCGCGGGCAAGTGGTCCGCGTGGTGCGCGCGAGCGAAAACCGTTTTGGCGTGGCCGTGGCATTCGTGGACGGCGAGCCGGAATACGAATTAGTCGACGCGCAGGGCAACGCACTGGGCCAGGACACCAGGAGCGCGTCCGTGCCAGCGCCGACCAAGAACAAGGCTCACGAGAAACCTCTGATCGTTCATGTGGATGCGGACCAGCGCGTGAGAACGCTGGTGCGCTCGGAGTTGGAACTGCATAGGTACACTGTGGAATCGGTGCCGGATCCGAACCTCGCCATTGCCCTGCTGAGGCATCGCACGCCGGCTGCATTGATCTGCGAAGCGGAGGCGTTCCCGAACGTGGTGCCCGGCGGCGGCGAAATGTCCGGCTATGATCTCTGCGTCATCGTGAGACGCAATGCGAAATTCGCCCGCATCCCCGTCATTTTGACAACGCGCACCGGGCTGCCGAGCGACTTTTCCACGGCCCATGCGTTGGGCGCGACGGTGTGCATCTCAAAGCCATACGATCTGAACCGCATGGTGAATCTGCTGCGCATGCTCGCTCCCATCGAAGCGTAGCTCCTGCCACAACAAGAGACTCACCGAATCGCTGCGGAGACTTTTGCCGCCATTCAGGATCCTCCTTAGCCAGAATGCCCAGCCGTGAAATTCCCACGCGAGCAACCCCAAAACACAACCAGAGCATCGCAGGCACAGTTTTGAAACGATATGTGTGTTCCGTGGGGCATGACCGGCTGCACGATTTGTGCTGGATCGGCGACGGGAAGCCGGAAACAAATTGGGCTACGGCGAGCGAATTGTCTCTTTTCGCTTCTTCAGCACGATAGCACCTCCGTATAATGCTGGGTCGCATCTAAGACGCGTGAATGCAGCGCCGGCAACACTGCGAAGCAAGGCGATATTTCCCAACGCGCACTTTACGCGCAGAGAGATTCGGAGGAACAGGAATGGGGCGAAAGGCGGTTCTTGGAGGATTGCTGGCGGCGGCTTGCCTCGCCGGATTTGGCTGCGGCGTAAATACCAATCCGGTCCCGCAGATTAGTTCGCTTTCGCCGTCATCGGTTCCCGCGGGCGAAGGAGCGTTCACGCTCTCGATTTCCGGGACGCATATGAACGGATCGTCGTCGGTGGAGTTTGGCACGAACCAGCTACCGGTTTTGAGCGTGGCGACGCCGCCGTGCCCGACAGGGGAAAATTGCATTGTGACGCTGGAGGTAAACGTACCGGCCAACCAAGTGAGCGCGTCCGGGGCGCAGCAAGTGGACGTGACGACGGCTGGGAAGACATCGAACGCCGTCAATTTCGACGTAACTACGCCGCAGATTCTGACCGTTTCGCCCACGGCGGTTCCGGCGGGGACGGCAACCTTTCCGCTCACGTTAACCGTCTTGAACGCCTCGCCGTCTGTGGAGGTCTATTTCGGCACACCCAGCAATACGAATCAGCCTCTGGTGCCTACAGGGCCGGTTTCGTGCAACCCGGTGACAGTCTGCGCGGTGGTGGTGAACGTGCCGGCGGCGGATGTAAACACCGCAGGCGCGGTGCAGGTGAGCGTCGCGAACCCGCTGGCGACAAGCGGCGGGACGGCCACGACAAATTTCACGGTCACGGCTGCGGCAAGCGGGAGCCAGTTCCCGATTCCGCAATCGGCGAGCGCAGGCACATTAGGGAACGCATCGAGCACACATTCGTCGGTTTCCGATGGCGGGGTGTTCGTCGCGTTCGATTCCACGGCGACGAATTTGACGTCAACGCCCACCAATGGGCTCTCGCAAGTCTATTTGACGCAGAACTGCTTCGGCTCGGGATCGTGCACGCCGCAAACCACGCTGATTTCGGCAGTCAGTGGCGCGGCAGGCGCGGGAGGAGTGAGTGGCAGCGACCGTCCGGCGATTTCAGCGGATGGGCGGTACGTGGTCTTTGAGAGCGACGACACGAATCTGGCCTCTGGCGTGACGCAGGCGGTGGAGCAGATCTATCTGTATGACACGTGCAACAGCATTTCCGGAGCTGTGAAAAACTGCACACCGGCGATGACGCTGGTGAGCGCGAACGGCACGACTCCCGGCAATGGGCCGAGCCTCAGTCCCGCCATCAGTTCGTTCGGGCTATACATTGCGTTTCAATCGGCAGCCACGAATCTGACCTCGACGACCGTTCCGGCAAACATTCAGCAGATTTATCTGTATCAGAACTGCACGGGACAAGGCGGCGCGATCACCGGCTGCACCGCGGGCACGACGCTGCTTTCGACCGACGCGAACGGCAATCCCGGCGACGGCGATTCCGTGGTGGCATCGATCGACCCCGCGGGGCTGGCGGTGGCCTTCGAGTCGCTTGCGGATAATATTGTTTCCGGCGTGGCGTCCAACGGCGAGTGGCAGATTTATCTGCGAACGACTTGCTTGGAAGCCACTCTGATGTTGCAGCCGGGCTGCGGGCAGCAGACCGTGCTCGCTTCAGCCGACACGAGCAACGGGCCGGGAACGAGCAATAGCGTCACTCCGGCGCTTGCGGACAGCGGGAATCTTTTCGTGGCGTTTGCTTCGAGCGCGCCGAATCTGCTTCCGGCCAATACGGCGAACGAGCAAATCGTTGGCGCCACGGTGTGCCTGACGCAGCCGTCGACGGTGGCGTGCGTGCCTTCCGGCATTCGTGTGCTGTCGGTGGACCAGAATGGAGTGCCGGGGGTGGGAGCGAGTTCGAATCCGGCCGCCGCGGGGACGCGTGTGGTGTTTACGTCGCTCGCGAGCCTGCTTGCCGGCGTGACCGGGCAGCAAGTGTATGGCGTTCCAGTGTGCGCGCCCGGGCAGTGCTCGACGAGCGCAACCTTGATTTCCGTGAATGGAACGGGTACCCCGATCGGCGGTGATTTCGGATCGCTGGGCGCTGGAGGAATCGCGGCGTTTTACACCACGGGCAGCGCGGGTGCGCCAGGAGTGGGCGAGATTTTCCTCGCCGCGCCGTTCTAAGGTTCAATTCTCCGCCATGGCCCGTCGGGCGGCGTAAAGCCGCCCCTACAGGCTCGATCTGGATTCTCGCAGTAACATCGCCCATGATTGACCGCGACCCTCGCAGGAAACCTCACAGGCTTCCCCTTTCTCACTACCGTGGACCGAACTGCTACTTTGTAACGATTTGCTGTCATCAGCGTAGGAGGCTATTTACAAACTGCAATTTGGTGGATGAATTGCGGACTGTGCTCAACGACTCTTGCGCAGCCCATTTGTTCAAAGTCGATGCTTACTGTTTTATGCCAGACCATTTTCATGCGTTACTCGCGGGCATGAGCCAGTCCGCTAATCTTCTGGCCGCAGTTCGAAGCTTTAAGGGCGCTTCGACTGCTCGTGCAAGGTCTCTGACAATCGCACCTTTGTGGCAAAAGGGATTCTACGATCACCTTATTAGGGCCGAAGAATCCCTCAATCGCATAACCTGGTACATTCTCATGAATCCGGTTCGAGATGGACTGGTTAGCACTGCATCGGAGTGGCCGTTCTCAGATTGGTCCATGCCGGACTGGAGGAGCAAGCTCGCCCCAGCGGAATCTTACGTGCCGCCGTGGAAAACGCGTATGCCGGGTCCGAATCATCGACTGTAGGGGCGGGTTTATCCCGCCCGTATTTCTTTAGTGGGCGGGGCGGTGGCTCTGCACGTAGCGCAGGGCGAAGCGGCGAACGTAAATCGCGAGGTTGACGAGGAAAACAGCGATGGCGCCGGATTCCAGAAGCCACAGCGGGAAGCTTGGCGCCACGACGGCGCGCATATAGTGCAATTCAAATGGTCCGCGATAGGGAGCGATTCCCGCGCGCGACTGGCAGAATTGCTCGAGCAGCGTCAGCGGGCAGATGAACGAAGCGTTTTCCGCAATGACACCGTAAAAGAGGGTGAGGATGTGGAGAATCTCGAGGCGCGGACGCGCTTTGGTGACGGCCGCGCCAAGAACGTACCACACGTTGAAGAGCAAGTGCGCGCCGAGAACAACGACGGCGGCAACCAGATAAAAATCCGGGCCCCAAGTGTGAATCACGAAGAGCGCCTTTTCATGAGCAGCTCGGAGAATCGCGCTGCGAATGCCTGAACGACCCCAACTTGGCCCGTTAACCGAGCCACCGCTATTATAGATTCGCACGAATGTTTCGGAGTGTCTTATTTTTCAGGACGACGAGGCCTGCTTTTCACAGAAAGGCCACCGATGAGCTTTCGCGCCACTTTTGTCTTCTTGTTCTTCGCGCAGTAAGATGTCGCGTCAACGTTCCGAGCGGCGGGCAGGTGGGACTTTGCCAGCCCTCGCACGCAACCGCTCTCGATTTGAAATAGCATGGCGCAAGGAGAGTGCATGCAAAAGAGAAGTGTGGCGACGGTTGTATTGCTGATGGCAGCGGCCATGGCGGCGATTTTTCTGGCGCCGCAGACGGCGCGCGCGCAGGAAGCCAAGCCGATACAATTCAAGGCCTCCGACGGCGTGACCGTGTATGGCGTTTATTACGCCGCGCAGAGCTCGGCGGCGCCTGTGATTTTGCTGTTCCATCAGGCCGGCTCGAACCACTTCGAATACGCCGGCATCGCGCCGAAACTCGTGGCGGCGGGATTCAGTTGCCTAGCGATCGACCAGCGCCGGGGCGGAGCGATGTGGGGACGCGGGAACGAGACAGTTCGAAAGCAGGGTCACGCGGAAACGGCGGCGGGTAAAGTGGAAGACCTGGAGGCGGATTTGGGGGCGGCGCTGGTGTGGGCGCGTGCGCGGGATCCGCATCGCAAGGTAATTTTGTGGGGCAGCAGCTATTCCGCGTCGCTGGTGTTTGTGGTGGCGGCGGAGCATCCGGACGAAGTTGCCGGCGTGCTGGCGTTTTCGCCGGGCGAATATTTCGAGGATCAGCCGACGCTGGCGCGCGAAGCGGCCAGCAAGGTGCGCGTGCCGGTGTTCGTTACTTCGGAGAACGATGCGGATGCCCTTGCCGATGCCACGAGGATTTTCGATGCAGTGGGCTCGCCGGATAAAGTTCACTACAAGGCAAAATTTGCCGTGCATGGGTCGTCCACTTTGCGCGCGGATCGCAACCCCAAGGGCGCAGCGGCAAATTGGCAAGCGGTGATGAAATTTCTCGCGCAATTCGAGAAATAAAGGAGCGATGATGGAACACATTATTTCGAATCTGGTGCAGGATTTCGAACAGGGGAAAATGTCCCGCCGGCAATTGATTCAGAGCCTCGCGGTTGCCGTGACAGCCGCCACGGCGGTTGGAGCCAAATCTGCCGCCGCTGCCGACGGAAAGGGATTCAAAGCCGTCAGCGTGAATCATATTTCGTATCAGGTGGCGGATTACGCGAAGACGAGAGACTTCTACTCCGACCTGTTTGCGATGCCCGTGGTGAAAGACAACGGGAGCCAGTGTTACCTGACCTTCGGCGATACGTTCCTGATCCCGCGAAATCATTCCGGGAACACGCCGCGAATCGATCACATCGCTTACACCATCGACAATTGGGACAAAGATGCCGTCGAGGCGGAGCTGAAGCGCCGCGGCCTGCAACCGAAGCCGGATACGGAAAACAGCTTCCATGTGGAGGATCCCAACGGCTTCGACCTGCAGATCAGCGGCAAAGACATGAAACCGTGAAAAATGGAATGCGAACAGCGCGCCAAAGTTTGCGATTAGAGATAGACCGGCGCTTTGTTTTGTGTGAGTTACGGGCGATTCTAATTTCCCGCATTGGCGATTAGAATTTAATAGCTGCGGGTGGACGATCCACTAGTCTTTCGTTCTCCCAACCGTGCCGCCTCGCAAAGGCGCCAGCCAATCGGGCTGCACCTATCTCGATCACATTCGGCCGATGACTTTCTGGGCCAGGCTTTTTTCTTTCGCCTTGATCTGATCCATGGGAAAGCCGTAGACACGCAGACTGAAGGCGGCGTCGCCCTTCTTGACCTGAAGACTGGTGCCGACACCGGGCGTGTCTATGTAAAGGGCGTCGTCGCCGACGCCGCTCAGCGGCGTCTTGGTGATGCCCCGCATCGGGATCTTAGAATTGGAAAATGAAGTGGTCGTTTCCAAGGTGAGAGTAACCCTCTTGGCGCTGGGCACCGAACTTCCGGCCTTTGTCCAGCCACACATTGCCGTACTGCTAGGAATGACGTGTTGCCCCGCTCCAACGGAAATTCCGAGCGCCGCGCTGGCTTCGGCCGGCGTCAGGAGCGAACAAGCATCGCCGGCCGGCGCGGCGCATGCGCTTCGTGAAACCAAAAAGAAAATAGCAATGAGCATAGTTCCGAGGGCCCAGACGACAGCAGATTTCGAATGCATATTGTCAGCCTCCAAGGATGCGCCCGCTCCGCGAGACTCTTAGCATGTGATGTGGACCGGACGTGGCCTGCGAACTGGCGAGAGTATATATCCGGCGACGATGGCTCGCAAGTAAGGGCATCCGTGGCGCGCACTTGTGCTTGCGTCGCGGAGATGGCGAAGATAGAGTTCGCGGCATGCGCAAGGTTGTCTTGGGCCTGGGCATCAGTCTGGACGGTTACATCGCTCGCTTGAACGGCGACATCGATTTCCTGATTCATCCCAAGGATTATTCGATGGGGCCCTTTTTCGCGTCCGTGGACGCCGGGATCATGGGGCGCAAGACGCTGGAAGATGGCTTGCGGATGAGCGGCGGAAAGCTGCCCAAAACGTCGATGAAAATGTACGTGATGTCGCGGACGAAGCCGCCGGGCGAGCGCGACGGGGTGATTTTTGTGAATGAACCTCCGGCAGCGCTGGCGGCGCGGCTGCACAAGCAGAAGGGCAAGAACATCTGGCTGATGGGCGGAGGCGAGCTGGCACGCGAGTTTCTGCGCGACGATTTGGTGGATGAGATGTGCCTCGGCGTAGTGCCCGTATTGCTCGGCGAGGGGATTCCGCTCTTCCCCAGCGGATTCCCACAGCGCAACTTCAAGCTGATCGAGAATAAAACGTATTCGCAAGGTTTGATCGCGCTGAAATACGAACGAGCGCGAGGCGACGTCAATCCAAAGAAGAGTAAACAGGCCCGATAAGACGCCGTCCTACCTCCGCTGATTCGAGACTGGCCAGGC
>JBAPRL010000018.1:0-3011 GCA_049281095.1 Candidatus Acidiferrales bacterium | reverse complement strand
TCTACGGCGTGCACGCCAACGATCCGCTGACGTTTGCCGCCGTCGCCATTCTGCTGACGCTCGTCGCGCTGGCCGCCTGCTACATTCCCGCGCGCCGCGCCATGCGCGTCGACCCCATGGTCGCTCTGCGCTATGAATGACGATTTTGCCCTTCGTAGGGGCGCTGCTTGCTGCGCCCGTCGCGACTCCCCGAGTCGCGCCGCAGTTTGGGGTGGCACAGGCCTGCCTGCCGCAGGCGCGTCGACCCCATGGTCGCTCTTCGCTATGAATGATTTTGGCGGTAGCTGCACCGCGCGTTGTGTTCTTGGTTTTGTTGGCTCGTCACTGGTCACTTGTCACTCGTCACTTCTTACCACGAGCGACACGTAAAGGAGCTCCACGATGGCCACGCTGCTGCAAGACGTCCGTTACGCCCTCCGCATGCTGGCAAAATCCCCCGCCTTCACGGCCATTGCCATCCTCACCCTCGCTCTCGGCATCGGCGCCAACACCGCCATCTTCAGTTTCATCGACGCCGTTCTTCTGCGCGCATTACCTGTCAAGGACCCGCAGCAGCTCGTCGTTTTCCGGTGGACCGCGCACGCCAAGCCCAAGAATCACGGCTTCAGCGGCTACGGCGATTGCATCGATAACAAGTGCTCATTCTCGCTGCCGTTTTTTCACACCATCGACGCGCAAGCCACGGCATTTTCGGGCATGGCCGCCTTTGCGGGTTCGCTCGACGTCGACCTCAGTGGCAACGGCGCGGCCAGCATCGCCCGCGGCACGTACGTCTCCGGCGATTTTTTCTCCACCCTCGGCGTCAACACTTTCGTCGGTCGCCCGCTCGGCCCTTCCGATGACTCGTCCTCCGCGCCGCCTGCGATCGTTTTGAATTACGCCTATTGGGCTCGCGCTTTTGGCGCCGACCCCTCCGTGATCGGCCGCACTGTGCGCCTCGACAACACGGACGCCACCATTGTCGGCGTTGCCGATCCGCGCTTCACAAATCTCACCCCGGGGAATACGCAGGATTTCTTCATGCCCTTCGCCCTCTCCGACCGCGTCCGCGGCGAATGGTGGGGCGATCAGACTCGCATGACCGACGCCAGCATTTGGTGGGCCATCATTCTCGGCCGCCTCAAGCCCGGCGTCTCCATCGGCCAGGCGCAAGCCGCCGCCACTGCAATTTTCCGCAACGAAATGCTCCACGGCTCGGCGCCGTTCTTCAAATCCGAAGACGCCCCCGCCATCACACTTCTTCCCGCGCAAGCTGGTCTCAATGGTGAAACCAGTGAGATCGAGCCCGCGCTCTACGTCACGATGGCCATCGTTGCGTTTATTCTTCTCATCGCCTGCGCCAACGTCGCTGGCCTCACCCTCGCGCGTTCCGCTTCGCGCCAGAAAGAAATGGCCGTACGCCTCGCTCTCGGCGCAGGCCGCGCTCGTATCATTCGCCAGCTTCTCACCGAAAGCGTTCTGCTTTCCTTGACTGGCGGCGCGCTCGGAATTCTCTTCGCCCTCTGGGGAGTCGACGCAATCACGAGCTTGCTTTCGAGCGGCTACGAAGCTTTTCCCTTTGTTCTCACGCCGGACTGGCGCGTCCTCGTCTTCACCATCGCCATCACCCTGGCTACGGGGATTTTCTTCGGCCTTGCGCCCGCGTTGCGCAGCTCACGCGTCGATCTCACGCCTTCGCTCAAGGAGAACGCCTCTTCCCTTCCCGGCAACGCTGCGCACTCTGTCCGCTGGTTTCATCTCGGCGACGCCCTCGTCGTCGCGCAAGTCGCGCTCTCCATTGTCGTCCTCGTCGCCGCCGGACTTCTCGTTCGCACCCTCCGCAATCTTCACGACATCAATCCTGGCTTCGACCCGCGCAACGTTCTGCTCTTCGGCATCGATCCCACCATCGCGGGTTACACCGATCAGCAAACGCAGCAGCTTTACAGCAATTTGCAGCAGCGTTTCGCCGCGCTTCCCGGCGTGATTTCCGCCAGCTATTCCGAAGATCCGCTCTTGAGCGGAGGCACCTCCGGCACCGCCGTTCATTTCGACGGCGCACCGCCAAGACAGAACGTCCAGACAGACTACCTCTCCGTGGGTCTCCATTTTTTTTCCACGATGCGCATTCCGATTCTTGCCGGCCGCACATTCACATCCGCGGATTTCGCCGCTGCCATTGCCACCAACGCTGCGCAAAAAACCCTGGACGCTGCTGCGGCAAACAAGAATTCGGCTTCGCCTGCGCTCGTGGCGTCGTACGCGTCGGCGCGGCAGGCTTATGCGCACTCCGCGCCCGTCCCCGTTCTCATTAACGAATCCTTCGCCAGGAAATTTCTCGGCAAGCAAAATCCCGTCGGCCTGCACATGGGCGACGCTCAGAACAGCGACGATGAAGTTCAGCATCCCGGCCCTGGCTACACCATCACCGGCATCGTCGGCGACACGAAGTACGCCTATTTGCGCGCCGAAGTCGTGCCCATGATGTTTCTCCCGATTGTCAGCAACGAAGCCCATTTCGAACTGCGCACCGCCGCGAATCCAACTCCGCTCATGAAAAGCGTCCGCGAAATCGTTTCGCAGGTCGGCGCGAATTTGCCGCTCACCCACGTGCGCACGCAATCCGAACAGGTCGAGCAGACCCTTTTTCAGGAGCGCCTCATGTCGCGCCTCTCCAGTTTCTTCGGCGCGCTCGCGCTGGTGCTCGCCTGCATCGGACTCTACGGTTTGCTTTCCTACGAAGTGGCGCGCCGCACGCGCGAACTGGGCATTCGCATGGCCCTCGGCGCGCAACAGCGCGATCTCTTGCGCCTCGTCGTCGGCCAGGGAATTTTACTCGTGTTCATCGGCGCGGCAGTGGGCATCGCCGCAGCCATCGGCGTCACGCGATTCATGGCCACGATGCTCTACGGCGTGCACGCCAACGATCCGCTGACGTTTGCCGCCGTCGCCATTCTGCTGACGCTCGTCGCGCTGGCCGCCTGCTACATTCCCGCGCGCCGCGCCATGCGCGTCGACCCCATGGTCGCTCT
>JBAPRL010000017.1:0-38927 GCA_049281095.1 Candidatus Acidiferrales bacterium | reverse complement strand
CGATTCCCCTACGCACGGCAAACTATGCTTGCGCCGGCCCTGATGTTAGTCGCTGCAACGGGCTGTAACTCCAGCTCACCAACAAATAAGACAGCGAATCAGAACGCGGCGCAGGCCCCGGCCGCAGTGGCGCAAAACGCGCATGGCCCCGGCATTAACCTGAATTGCATCGTCGAGCGCCTGCAAAATCCACCGGAGGCGTTTCACTATTCGTTTAAGAATAACGGCCAGCCACATTTTGTGGACGACGAAGCGGATGTGACGCCGCAAACCATCGATGGCACGTTCGAGAGCAACGCCAGCGATGTGACGAAACCTCCCATGACTAGCAAAGTGCACGCAGTGCGCTCGGACAACAGTGGGTGGCAGATGGCGGTGGGGAGCCTGAACGGTGTCATGGGAATGGACGGCTTGGGAGGGCTGGTGGAGCAAAATGCCGTCCGCGAAGGCACGGAGAAAGTGAATGGCTACGACACGATCAAGTATTCCGTGGACACCGCGCGCGGTAACCCCGCCGGCGTTGCCATCATGCTGGGACAGGGCGGCTTCATGAAAGGCACGGTTTGGGTCACGTCGGACGGCTGCCCGGTGAAGATGTCCCTGGACGAAGAAGCTCACGAAGGCGGCAGCGTGGAAAAAGATCATTTCGAAGAGGCAATCATCAAGAAATAAGCGCGCTTGGCCGGCTTGAGCGCGAAAATCCGCACCCTTGCAACCCCGGCAAAAGTGCGGCACCCGCAAATTCCAACCAGTGATGAGCTTCGCGGTTAGCTAACTGGCTGATATTATCTCGGAGCGATGGTTGAGGGCGCAAGAAACGGCCGGCCGCCTGCGCGATTTCCGGAGCCGCAGAGCACCCCATCCAGATTTTCCCCGCAGAGATCGGAAGTGGCAGGAACTCCATGCGGAACGGTGACGCTTGACGACCACGGATGGTCCTCAGTTTTTCTTCCAGTAGGAGGCGATGGCGGCGTAGTCCACGTCGGATTTTGCGGCGGCTTTGACGGCGGAATAGGCCTGATAGGCGGCCGCGCCCGCAGGAAGTTCGATCCCATTTTCCTTGGCAAGCTCCATGGCGAGGCGAATATCTTTGTGCATCAGCCGCAGAGGGAAGCTCGGGGTGAAATCGCGCTTGATCATGAAGGGAGCTTTGACGTCGAGAACCGCGGCGCGGCCCATGCTGGATTGCAAGACTTCAACGAGTTTGGCGGGTTCGACGCCGGAGCTGGTGACGAGCTCGAGGCCTTCGGCGAGGGCCTGGACTTCGAGGGCCAGGATTAAATTCATGGCGAGCTTGACGGTTTGGCCCGAGCCGTTTGGTCCGAGCAGGAAAAAGCGCTTGCCGACAGCTTGAAGGATGGGTTCGACGCGGTCGAGGACTTCCTTTTTGCCGCCGACCATGAAGATCAGCTCGCCTTTTTCGGCACCCCAGGTGCCGCCGGTGACGGGCGCGTCGAGGAAATCGACGGATTGATCCGCGCAGGCTTTGGATATGCGGCGGGCGAGGGCCGGAGAGACGGTGCTGGAATCGATAAGCACGCTGCCTTTCTTCAGACCGGCGAGAGCGCCCTGATTGCCCCAAAGAACTTCTTCGAGCGCGGGAGGGTCGCTGACGATGGTGAACAAGACGTCCGCTTGCGATGCGGCGTCCTGCGGGGATTTGGCGACGGAAGCGCCTTGGGCGGCCAGTTTTTGAGCTTTTTCGGCGGTGCGATTCCACACGGTAAGCGGAAATCCAGCCTTGAGTAAGTTTGCGCCCATGGGCGCGCCCATGAGTCCGAGTCCAATGAGTCCCACGCGTGGCTTCATGCCATTTTCCTCCCCTTTGCCAGCAATGAATATAGCGGGTGAAAGATGCAGGAGAAACAAAATTGTGGCGGAGATGGAAGGGCTTGGAAAGCTAGGAAGCGGGGGCGGAGGCGGGTTCGGGCTGGCGGATAACTTCGCGGATGCGCAGGACCGAGGAGTAGGGAATGGCGATGCGCAAGGTGCTTTGGCGGCCAGACTGAAAAAAACGATCTTCGAGGTGAATGTGCTCGCCGGAGTCGCTGGCGAGGGTCGCAGTGATGCAAACGTGAATGTCGGCCGCTCGGTAACTAACTTCCACACGTTTACCGACTAGATACGCAAAGGACGACATGAAGGCAGACTAAAAGGGCGGGAAGGCCGGGTCAATAGTACCACCGGAAAAGCTGTGGAAATCTTGCGCCGGGCGAACCGTCAGGTGAGAACGCTGAACTCGACGCGGTTGCGGAAGGAGTCGATGCGCTCGGCGCGGACGCGGACGCGGTCGCCGAGATGGAATTCACGGCGGCCGGCTTGATTTTTGCGGGAGCGGAAGGCTTCGGCGACGATGGCATGGTCGCTTTCGCGATAGCGAAAACGAGCGCCGAAGGTTTCTTCGAGACGGTCGACGGGCACGAGGCCTTCCACGAAAACGTCAAAAAGCTCGACGAAGAAGCCGAACTTTTGGACAGAGATAATCAAGGCGTCGTATTCCTCGCCGAGACGGCCTTCCATGTATTGCACGGTCTTCCAGTCCATCAGTTCGCGCTCGGCGGAGTCAGCGCGGCGTTCCGCTTCGGAGGTTTCCACAGAAATTTCCTGCAATTCGGATTCGCGATAAGGGCCCTTGGTGGCGGAGGGATTTTCGAGCGCCCATTTCAGGATGCGATGGACGATGAGGTCCGGGTAGCGGCGAATGGGCGAAGTGAAATGGGTATATTCGTCGGCGGCGAGGGCGAAATGGCCGAGAGGCTCGGCGGCGTAGCGGGCCTGCTTCAAGGAGCGAAGCATCAGGTAAGAGAGAATGCGCTCTTCGGGTTTGCCGGCGATCTTCGCGGTGAGGCGCTGGTAATGCTGCGGGCGGATGGCGATATCGCCGGCGGGAAGAGCGACGTGCATGGGACGCATGCGGCTGCTCCGTTCACGGCCGGCGGGACGCACGCTGCCATGGCGGACGGCGATGCGGCGCTCGGAGAGATCTTCCACGCCGAAGGAGTAGCCGAAGGCGCGGGCGAGCTCCTCGAATTCCAGGACCTTCTTGGCATCGGGCTTTTCGTGAACGCGATGGAGCGAGGCGATTCCGCGGCGCTCCAGATAGGAGGCGACGGCTTCATTGGCGGCGAGCATGAATTCCTCGATGAGGCGATGGGCGATGTTGCGCACGCTGCGGGAGATGCCGACCATGCGGCCCATTTCGTCGAACTCGATGACTCGTTCGGGCAAGTCGAAATCGATGGAGCCGCGAGCGACGCGGCGGGCATTGAGAGCGAGGGCGAGGGTTTTCATGCGGCGAAAATGCTCGGCGAGCGAGGCGTAACGCACAGTCATCTCGGCGTCGGCTTCGAGGACTTTGTGGACGTTGGTGTAGGTCATGCGCTCAACGGAACGAATCACGCCGGGAGTGAATTCGGCTTCGAGAATATTGCCACCGGCGTCGAGCTGGAGAATGGCGCTCATCACAAGGCGATCGAGATGCGGATTGAGAGAGCAAATTCCGTTGGAGAGCTCTTCGGGCAGCATGGGAACGGCGCGGTCGGGAAAGTAAACGGAAGTGCCACGGAGGCGGGCTTCGCGGTCGAGCGCCGAACCGCGGCGAACGTAATGAGCCACGTCGGCGATATGCACCTGAAGCTCGAAGCCGCCGCCGGGGCGAGGCGCGACGTGGACGGCGTCGTCGAAATCCTTGGCGGTCTCTCCGTCGATGGTGACGATGGGAAGATCACGAAAATCGCGGCGGCCGGCAAGATCTTCAGGGAGGACTTGCTGAGGGATGGCGCGGGCTTGCGCGAGAACTTCGTCAGGAAAAACGTGCGGGAGATGGTGTTTGCGAATGACGATTTCGACGTCGACGCCCATTTCGCCGTGACGGCCGAGAATTTCAACGACCCGACCCGTGGGAGCCGCGCCACCATGCGGATAGCGGGTGAGCTCGACGTCGACGACGGCACCGTCAAGCTCAGGCAAACGTAAGCGACGGCTGGCGCGGGCGGGTTCGGCGGGAGGGAGATTGAGCTTGTTGCGCAAGGCGGGAGTGAGCTCGTCGCCGGGCGGAATGATGATTTCGTGGGCGAGGCGCGTTTCGTAAGGCAGCACGACATTGCCGTGCGGGCCGTAACGAAACAGACCGACGACGGTGGGATGAGCGCGCGCGGTGACTTTTTCGATGCGGCCTTCGAAGCGGCCATCGGGATGACGCCGCGCGATGCGGGCGAGAACGCGATCGCCGTGCATGGCGTCGCCCATGGCATCCGAGCCGACGAAGAGGTCGCCGTCCATGTGGGGAATGGGCTGGTCGGGAACGACGAAGCCGTAGCCGTCGCGGTGAGCGACGAGGCGGCCAGCAATCAGATTTGGATCGTGACTAGGATGGCGAGGCTGACGCCCTTCTCGTGCGGGCGCGGCAGTGGCGGCAGGTTGCGCGGGCGGTTTGCGGTCCGGGCGTTTGCCGATCAGGCGGAAACGGCCATGCGTCTCATCAACGTCGCCGCTGCGTTTTAGACGGGAGAGCAACTTCGGCAAAGAGCGGCGGCCCCAGTGGCGCAGCTTTAGCGCGGCGGCGATTTCGCGAATACTTTGCGGACGAGCGGCACTGGAAAGATGAGCCAGAAGGGCGGCTTCGTCGATTTCCTCGGGAGGCGAGGGCGGGCGGTTTTGATCGGAATGGCGGTCTTTTTTCTTCATGAAAGGCGCATGGGCAAAGATTGAGGTTAGGCGTCCAATGTTTGCGCCGGTTCTCCGATTTCATTGTATGGCGCGGCGGCGAAATCGCCCGCAACTTTTTTCGAAGGGCGGGGTTTGATTCGGAGTCAAATCCGTTACCTGCCCCCAAGCGGGAACGGGACTCACACCCCAGGGACATGGGAGGCGATTCGACAGATCGCCTCCTAGTTTTCCTTTTCAGCGAGCCGGTTCAGGAGAGCTGTGGTTGCGCATGTTGGCGCGGCAGATGAATTTCGATTTCGCTTGCCGGGGCGCGGCGATCCTGACTACTCTGAGTTGTGGCAACGAAGATCCACGATATCGACCCGGGGCCCGACGCACCGAAGATTGTCCGCATGATTGTGGAAATTCCGAAAAATTCCCGGAATAAGTATGAGTATGACAAAGAGCTCGGAATTTTCCGGCTGGACCGGTTCCTCTATTCGCCGATGCACTATCCGGGAGACTATGGATTCATTCCGGGGACGCTTGGCGAGGATGGCGATCCGCTGGACGTGCTGACAGTGGTGGAAGAGCCGTCGTTCAGCGGGTGCATGATTGAGGTGCGCCCGGTAGGGCTGTTGCGGATGATTGACCGGTCGCAGCGGGATCAGAAGGTTCTAGCGGTGCCACAGCGCAATCCGCTGTACGACGGAATCAATACGGCGAAGCAGCTCTTTCCCCACTTGCGGCGGGAGATCGAGCATTTCTTCACGATTTATAAGGAACTCGAACATAAGAAGACGAGAATCCTGGGCTGGAGCAGCGCGGCGGAGGCGCACAAGATCATTATGGCCAGCCGGAAGCGGTACCTGTCCGAATAGGGCCAAAGTTAACCTGACCTGTCCTCGCCAGCTGTCCTTTGGAGCAAATAACGCTTTAGAATCGAGTCTGTCCTCGGCCGTTCGAATGGCCCAATATTCCGCTATGCTTAGGGGCGTATGCTCCCTCTTTTCTACATACTGGTGCTGCAGCAGATTGCCCAGGGACTGGTGTCGCTTTGGGACGGCTGGAAGTGGCTGCTGATGGTGCGGCAGCGGCTGGGGACCCATTCCGGTTTCTACGCGCCGCGCGTGGCGTTGATCTGCCCGTGCAAAGGGTCGGAGCAGGGCTTGGAAGGAAACCTGGCGGCGCTATTGAACTTCGATTATCCGAATTATGAAACGTTTTTCGTTCTGGCCAGCGCGCTGGATCCGGCGCGCACGGTCATCGACCGAGTGTCTTCCTCGAAGCAAGAGCGCACGCACGTGGTGATCGCCGGTTCGCCAAAAGAGCGCGGCGAAAAAGTGAATAACCTGAGGGCGGCGGTACACGAAGCGGGAGCGAATTTCGATGTGTTCGTGTTCGTCGATTCCGATTCGCGGCTCGGGCGATCGTGGCTTGCGCACATGGTGGCGCCGCTGGCGGACGGCAACCTGGGCGCGGCGACGACGTACCGCTGGTATTTTCCGAATAAAGGCGGATTCGCGAGCAGCCTGCTTTCCGCATGGAACGCCGCGATTGCGACACAACTGGGAGACCACGGGCGAAATTTTTGCTGGGGCGGCGGAACTGCGATCCGGCGAGAAATGTTTGAGCGCGCCGCAGTGCTGGAAGCGTGGGAGGGAGCGGTTAGCGACGACTGGGCGCTGACCAACGCGCTGGAACGCGCGGGGCTACGAATTCTTTTTGTGCCGGAATGCCTGGCGCCGACGGTGGGAGACGTCACTCCCGAGCAACTGGTGGAATTCACGAATCGCCAGCTTATCCTGACGCGGGTTTATTCTCCGCGGCGGTGGGGATTGGCCGGGCTGGCGCATTTTTCTTACTGCTTCACGCTGGTGTATGCAGCGTTCGCGGTTTTCGCGCAAATGTTCGGCGGGTTTTCGTGGGTGGGAATGTTTCTGCTGGCGCTGCTGATCGTGCTGCTGTCGGCGGCGAAAGGCGCGCTGCGCGCTCTCGCGGTGCAGGATATCCTGCGCGAATGGCGGGCCAAGTGCGACGAAGCGAGCTGGGCTTGGATCGCGCTGGCGCCGATCGTGCCTGCGTTGTTTTTGTGGAATTTCTTTATCTCGGCCTTCGAACGGCGCATTCGCTGGCGCGGCATCCGCTACGAACTGGTCTCCGACACGCAAACACGCGTGCTATCGCACTAATCGATTCGCATACCTCCCTGCTTACTGCACTGCTTACACCGAAAAGAACCGCCTTCAGTGCCCGATGCTGCTGAGAAATGGATAATGTTCGGCGGCGGCCATGAGGAAGAGCATCGGAAAAGAGAGCCAGAAAGCGGTGCGCGCAGCGAAGGTGGAGAACTGCAGCATCTTCGCGGCCTTTTCCGGAATGGGCGTTCCGTTTTCGACGCTGGCGCGCGTCCATTGAATCATGCGCTTCTGCACGCGCCAGATAATGCCCCAGGCGTTCAGCAGCATAATCAATCCCAAGCCTCCTCCGACGCTGATGGACAAATGGGCGTTGGATACGTCGGGGCCGGCGTTCCATGCCAGCGTCACCCATGACGCTGCGATCACGACCACCGCGATCAAAATCGCGCGCAGCCAACCGTTTGCGAGCGGGCCGCCGAACGGCATCTGCAGCGCGTAAATGATGGCGTACGCCACGAGCCATACGAGGAACCATTCGCCAAGCCAGCGGCCGAGAAGGCCGGGCTGGCCGGAATTTTGCGCGTCGATCTGCAGCAAGATCATGTAATAGCGCAAGCCGACGAGGACGGTGACGAGCGCGCTCCAGCGAATCCAGAGCATCGCGCGGGACATGAGCACGGGATAGACTTTGCGGCGGGTGACGTCTTCGAGCGCCTTCAACGCGGGCGTGCCGACCAAAATGACAAAATAGAGCAACCCAATCCAAATGATTCCGGCCACGATGTGAATCCAACGCAGAACGATTTCCTCGTTGGCGACGGCGTTACTTGGAAAACTGAAATGCGGCTGGGCTGCAATGAAATGAGAGACGAAGCTAGCTACGGTGATCATTTTTCCTCCGAATGATTCATGAATGTTTTGGGCTGCGCGGAGACGATGGGATTCGCGCTCGGGATTGCACCGTGAGATTCGCTATCGCGCGGTATCTGCGCGGCAGGTGTGGCGCGCAGGCGGGTCAGCGTCCAGGCGGCGTGCTCGACGAGAATCGTATCGTCGGAGCGCGCGAGTTGCTCGAGACGTTGCACGATGCGCGGATACGCCGGATTTTCAGGTTTGATGTTGCAATTTCCTAACGCTACGCAGGCGTTGCGGAGCAAGCCGCGCCACTTGGTTCGTTTGACCGGGCTACCGCGGAAAATGCGGCGAAAGTCGTCTTCGGTAAGCGAGACGAGCCATTCGAGCGCCGGCATGAAAAGCGAATCGTCCTCTGGAGGGACTGCGGCGTTCACCTGACCGGCCGTGCCCACGGCGATTTTGCGAGGGAGAAATTCGGCGAGCGGCGTCGCCGGGGATTTGCGGTTCCACGGACAAACGTCCTGGCAAATGTCGCAGCCGAAAACCATGGAGCCCATAGCGGGGCGGAATTCCTCGGGAATGGCGCCGCGAAGCTCGATGGTGAGATAGGAGATGCAGCGGCGCGCGTCGAGAACGTAGGGCGCGACGAGGGCATCGGTAGGACAGGCGTCGATGCAGCGGGTGCAGGTGCCGCACAAGTCTGGCGGCAGCGCGTGGCGATCGGCGAGCGATGGAGCAAGGTCCAAATCGGTAAGGATGACGCCGAGAAAAAGCCAGGAGCCCAGTTGCTGATTGATCAAGCAGGTGTTTTTCGCGAGCCAGCCAAGACCGGCGTGTTTGGCAGCGAGGCGTTCAAGGACCGGGCCGGTGTCGACGTAGACGCGCGACTGGAAATCGTGGCGGAGTTCGGAGCGGAGCCAGGACACGAGCTCGTCGAGCTTCGGTTTCAGCACGTCATGGTAGTCGTCACCCCAGGCGTAGCGAGAAATCCAGGCGCGCGGGGCGCTGAACGCGCCTTCCGCGGCGGCGTCGCGTGATTGGTTCGCAAGCGCTGCGGTGGAATACGGCAGCGGCGTGTTGTAATTCATCGCGCTTACGATGACCGAGCGTGCGCTGGGCATCACACCGGAGACGCTATGGCGGCGCGCGTCGTGGAGATAGCGCATTTCGCCGGCATAGCCGCGCGCGAGCCACTCGGGCAAACGGTCCGGCTCATCGTGATTTTCCGGTCGCGCCACGCCGCAAAGATCGAAGCCGATGGCGCGGGCCTGTTCGGCCAGCCGAGCGGTGATGGCGGCGTCCAGCATGCCGCTATGATGCACCAACTTCTCGTGGTTGGGCGGCGCTATCTGAACACGTCTGCACCGGGGCGAATTGGACGCTTGCGCTGGTATGGGCGCTTGAGCATTGATACAATCGCGAGCCATGGCAAACTGGCGGCAAATCCAGGGGCGCATTCGCAGGGCGCGCACCAGCAGCGACCCGGCGGGCAAGCTGAACGAATTGTTTCAGAAGACGCGCGACGCGATGGTGGCGTTCGAGGCCGGCGCGCTGGAAGAAAAATCCGGGCGAAGCGAGGAAGCGGTTCGGTGGTACACGATTGCCGCGCAACGTTTTCGCCGCGCGGATTGGCGGCAGAAGGCTGCGGAAGCGCTGACGCGACTGGGCGCGCCCGTGCCAGAGGAAGCGCCCTCGGCGACGGGAGCTTCACATGCTAATGGAGAGGATGGCGAGAATGCGGCCGGTGTGGCGGCGGACACGGCGCCATTCGACGTCGAAGGCGCGGATGCGGGCGAAGCGGCGACGGGCGAAATCGTTTCCGAAGCGCAAGGAGCGGGCGCGCCAAAGGCTGCGTCCGCGGAGCGCCCAGCCGGGGAACGTACCGGCCGCAGACGCGGAAGGCGCGGCGGGCGACGCCACCGGCGCGGCGGGGCTCGCGACATTCCCGCGAAGGCCGGTGCAGGGCACGCGCATACAGCGCCGCATCACCAGCAGCCGCGCGCGGTGGCTAGCGAGGAAGAAGCAACTTCGGCGGAAAGCATTTCTGCCGGCGAAGGAATCGCGTCCGCGGCGTCGCGATTCGTTCCTGAGCCCACCGGGCCGTTCGTGGAACGCGCCACGTATATCCGGGCCGGCGACCCAGCGCTTGCTTCGCGCTTTGCGCAACTGGAATCGCTGCTGCGGCGGCTGATTTCCGCGCCGCTGCATCGCATGGACGAAGTGGAGGATGCGCCGGCCGGACCCGGCGTGTTCCTGCTTTCGGATTCCGACCTGATGACGAATTACTACGTCGAGGCCTGCAAAACACTGCGCATCGGCGCCAGCCAACTGGCTCGCGCGGGCCGGGCAGGACGCGGCGCGCGCACGGAGGGTAAAACCTCGCTGCGCAGCCAAATGGCCGAGCATCTGGAAATCAACGATACGCAGGTGACGGACTACCTGCGCAAACACTGCGTGGTGCGGTGGCTGCAGCTTGACGAAGACGCTGCGCACGTGGCGCATTTCGCCATCGCACTGCTGCGGCCCGCGCTCAACATCGAGTAGCGAACTCCCAAACAAAAAGGCCCTAGCGGCTCGCCCCGCCTAGGGCCTTTTCATTCCCCACCGTACTACGGCCAGGGCCGGGCTACGTCAGAAGAAGAGATGCAAGCCCAACTGCAGGAAGCGCGGGCTTCCGATGGTGTGTTGAATGATTCCCAGACTACCTTCGGGCGGGATCTGAGGCGGACCTTCGTAGTAGGGGAAGAAGTCGACGTCGTTGTTTGGCGCATCGAAATCGGGATGGTTGAATACGTTGAAGGCGTCGGCTTCAAAGCGCAGGCTGAAACGTTTCTCGATGGGAAACTGCTTGGCCAGGCTCATATCGAAGCGCACCTGGAACGGGCCGCGGAAGAGGTTGCGGCCAGAAGTCCCGTAGAGCGACTCGTAAATATCACTCCCGCTCGCATCAGGCGCGGGCACTCCGTTGGTGCCCGGCGCGACAAACTGCGGCAAGAAATCATTGGCGTTGAGGACGGGCTGACCCGCGTTGACGCCGACGGTGCCCTGGAGTTTCGCCTGATTCGCGGTGATACCCGGGGCAAGGGGGACGATGGGATTGCCAATCTCGTCATCGGTGCCGAAGTACAGGCTGCCCACCGAACCGGAGTAGTCATACACGCTATATGGTTGGCCGCTTTCGGCAACGGTCTGCCCGCCGATGGTCCATCCACTAACCACGTGACCCAGAGCTTCGTTCTTGGTCACGCTGGGAATTGTGTAGCTGTAATTCACCAGGAAAACGTGGGTCTGATCGAAGTCCGATGACGCATAGTTGGCTCTGGGAGTCAGCGGGTTATTTCCGGTGAAGAATAGGCCGTCGCCGCTCTGCTCGTCGAGGGAGTGAGACCAAGTGTAAGACCCAGTGAGCTGAAGCCCGAACGACATGCGCTTGTGCACTTGAGCCTGTAGAGCGTTGAAGTTGGAGATGCCCTCGGCTTCGTAGAGCACGGAGTTCATGTCATAGCCGATATAGGGCACGCGGACAGGCGCGTTGCCGGAATATTCGTTGGTGTAAATGGGTTCGTCGTCGAGGCAACCCGTGTAACAGCCCGCGCTGTACGACAACGGGCTCGTACCACCATAGGAAGTGGTCTGGCCGTTTACCGGATTTGCAGCCGTGGCGATCTCCGGCTGGTTGAACGGAATGGGCAGCACTTCATGTGTGCCATGATTGCCTACGTATCCAAGCTCGAACATCCAGCTGTTGTTGAGCTGGTATTGGAGGTCCAAGGTCCAGTTCTGGGTGTAGGGCAATCTGTTGTTGATGTCATAACCGCCAAATAGGAAAGGCCCAAAGAGATTGCCGGCCGGCCAGCATCCTGGATAACCGCATTCGGTTTGCGCCAGGTTAGGCAACAGGGCGAGGAAACCAGCGGCGGTGGCCGGTGGAGGCGGCGGCACTGTGGTGCCGAAGGGTTGCGAAAAAGTATATCCTTCCTGCGCAGCGATAGGTTCGACGAACGGGGGCGCCAGGGTCACGCCGAATGGACCGTTAAACCCCGCGCCGGCGCTAGGCGAAAAGTAACTGAAAAGTTCGCCGCGGTCGTAGTAGATGCCGTAACCAGCGCGGACTGTCAGTCTGGTAAGAGGCGTCCAGGCAATACCAATGCGCGGAGCGAAACCCCACTGGCGGTTATTCATCAAGGAATTGCTGACGCCCGCTGTGGCGGCAGTTGGATTATTCCCGGCAATTTCCAAGCCGGAATTGGTGATGGTATCGGTGGCGGCGTCGTAGGAATAGAGATTGGGATTGAAACCGGTCAGGCGGCCATACTTTTCCGAAAGCGGCCCGTCGAAATCCCAGCGCAGCCCGAAGGTGAGAGTCAGGTTGCTGCGAAACTTGAAGTTATCGTTGCCAAAAACGCCCACCGTATCGGAGCGATAATAGCGGTCCGCTGAACCTTCGAAGGCATCTCCGCCACGAACGTCACCCTCGACAAAGGTCAGGAAGTTCTTGAAGTCGATGGTGTCGGTGTTGGTATTGTTGTTGATGATGTTCAGTTGGGTGTGATCCCAGAGCGCACCGAAGGCGAGTGTATGTCTCCCGTTGACCCAGTTCAGAGTGGAGCCGTATTCCCACTGATTTTGGAACATACCGGCATCGCCAAAGCTGGTGCTGGGGCCGAACTCTAAACCCTCTTCAATATCCGGATCCGCCGTGGTGATTTCGAATTGAGGAAATGTGGCCGAACCCAGCAGGCTGATGCCCTCCTCACCCGGAGTGAAGGCCTGCTGCGTATTCGCGTAAGCGCGGAGTCGAGTGAAGCCGATGTGCTGCTCCCAAGTGAGATTGGGAGAAAGTATGGTCGTGTTGGCGAGGGAAAATACCTGGCTACCCGCCTGAAGCTGCTGAGGGAAGCCGAGCAGGGAGCCAACAGCACCGAATGGGTTGCTCGTGGGATCGTCCTGGAAATAGTATTTGCCGGACAAACGATCGTTGTCGTTTATCGCGTAATCGACGTCGCCAATGGCTTGATAAACCCTCGATTGCGTGTTGGGTCCTTGAACCACAGCGTCGTAGCCGAGGTCGACGGCGGTCGTACCGGACAATTGCGCGCTAGGAATCAGATATTGGCCGTTGGGAAGCGTGGCCTGCAACAGGTTCAATGCTGGCTGGCTGATCTGGCTGGCGGTCAGGGTCGTGCCGTAACTGGTCTGGATCATGTTAATGATGCCCTGGGTGCTGCGATCGCTCGTCAGAGCCTGGGGCACGGTAGCGTCTTTCGTAGAAGACGCGGCATCGGCGATGTTGACCCCCTGGTAGGATCCAAAGAAGAACAATTTGTTGTGAATAATCGGTCCGCCGATGGTGGCTCCATACTGATTCCGGTTAAGGAATGGGTTTGGAAGGATCGGTTGTCCCGCGCTGTTCGTGCCCGCGGCGTTGTAGAAGAATGGCGTAGCGTTCATGGCGCTGTTCTGGAACTGCTCCCAGGCCGATCCGTGGAAATTGTTGGTGCCGGATTTGGTGTCCACGGTGATCTGCGCGCCGCTGTTGTTGCCCTGCGTGGCGTCGTACATCGAGGCGTTCACGGTGATTTCCTGGATGGCGTCGGGAGGGGGCGTGGGGAGCGCCTGACCGATTGCTCCATACACGGAAGTGCTGGTCTGGATTTCGCCGCCGGCGCCGAAGTTCTCGCCGGTGTTCAGGACGAAGCGGTTCTCTCCCACCTGGCTGGTAGAGTTTCCGTTAAACAGATTGTTCGTGCCGGTGCCGTTCAATGAGAAGCTGTTGCTGGTGTCGCGGTTTCCGTTGGCGTAAATCGCCTGGTTACCAAGGCCGGCGTTGGAGCCAGCACCGCCCAGGAAGTCGGCGTGAACGCCGGGACTCAGAATGGCCAACTGGGTGAAGCTGCCGGTTCCGAGAGGCGTGTTTTGGATGGTCGTAGTATCGACCACGTAACCGTTGGTGGTGTCGGTTTGATTCATGAGCGGCGTGGCGGTGACGGTGACCGTGGAAGTGACCTCGCCCGGCTGCAGCGTAGCGTTGACGGTGGTGGCGCGATTACCCTGCACGATGATTTGCGAATGCGCCTCGGTCTTGAAACCGTCCTTGGAGATGGTGACGCTGTAAGTGCCGATGGGCAAATCGACGATGCTGTAGGAGCCGTCGCTCTGCGTCGTGGCGTTGACGGTCAAACCGGTGCCAAGGTTCTTGGCTTGAACCTGCGCCTTGACGATCACGGCGTTCGACGGATCGGTCACCGTTCCATTGATGGCGCCTAAAGTTTGCTGCGCCCAAGCAGCCATGGGCGATAGGACACCCAATATGATCCACAACGCACACACGAAAAGCAGCGGGCCAACTCGCTTTGTCATCAGTTTTTCTCCAACACACCCTTTTTGAAGATCGCGAAAGCTTGTACTACCACTCGCACGGACGGGTCAAGCCGTCCTGTGGATATTCCGCGCGCGTTCGCCGGATTCTAGTGCTGGACCAGCGGACGTTCCCGAACGGACGCCTTGGACCGATTCCCGTCTTCTTTAAGATGGGCGATTGTTATTGGCGAGCATTACCGGTTTGTGTCTGGTTCATTACGCAACGGTGAATCGTCCATTCCGGGGTTTTTGCCGAAGAACGGCCCTCGGACATCCCCATTGGCTGCCTAAACACGCCGTTTAACCCCTATGGCAACCGTTCCGAGGTTTGGGCTGGACGAAAGCGGTTTCGGCCTGCAAACTATGGAACGGTAAAGCTTTAAGGGGGGAGTTGTCTGTACGGGACAGTCCGTGCGGGTGGCTCCGATAATCGTAAGCTAAATTAGACTTCGTTAAGACGCTGTAGTTCTTTGTGTGAACTGAGGAAAGAGAGGTTCGCGAACGATGGCATTAACGGTTCGTAACCGCATTTGGAAATCCGCAGACTGGGTGCTTTGCAAGAGCGCCGGAATCACGTTCAACACGATTCAGTTTTTCAATAAATACCATCCAAACCCTTCCTTCACTCCCAAGTGGTCCGATAAGCCGATGCTGAAGTCTTGGGAAAAGAGCAAGCCCACGCTGGGCTGGCCGCGCACGACAGACTCGCTCTGTCCCGGATGCGTGAAGGACGCTCGCGAAGCCATCATCAATGGCAAAAAGGACTGGACTGACCTGGTCCACGAAAAAGTGGGCGAGATCAAGGCGCAAATTATTGAGCGCGACGGCCAGGTGTGGATGGTGAAAGAGTGCCCCATCCATGGCAAATGTGAAGACCTGATGGCCATCGACGCGAAATTCCTGGAATGGATCGAAAAGAATTTCCCCGGACGCGACATACCGGCGCACAACGACGAGGATCTTCACAAGCATGGCTCGAGCACGGTGCGCTATGGCCGCGGAGCGGTGCTCACGGTCGACCTGACGAACCGCTGCAACATGATGTGCGATCCGTGCTTCATGGACGCCAATCAGGTTGGCTACGTGCACGAGTTGAGCTGGGAGGAAGTGCAGGAAATCCTGGACAACGCGTTGAAGATCAAGCCGCGCCGCCAGATGTCGGTGCAATTCTCCGGCGGAGAGCCGACGATGAGCCCGTACTTCATCGACGCGGTGCGTTACGCGCGGAAGATCGGGTACAACAGCGTGCAGGCGGCGACCAATGGCATCGAATTTGCCAAGAGCAAGGAATTCAGCAAGAAGGCATTCGAGGCGGGCCTACGCTACGCGTATCTGCAATTCGACGGCATCGGCAACGATGCGAACAGCCACCGGCAGGTAGGAAACCTCTTTGATGTGAAGCTGCGCGCCATCGAAAACATGCACGAAGCAGGCATCGAAATCGTGTTGGTGACCACAATCGTCAACAACGTAAACAACGATCAGGTGGGGCCTATTGTTAAATTCGCGATGGAAAACCCCAAGAAGATCGCGTTTGTCTCCTTCCAGCCCGTTTCCTTTACGGGCCGCGACGAAGACATCACGCCGGAACGCCGTATGCGCCAGCGGTACACGCTTTCGCACTTGGCCCAGGACGTCAGCGCGCAGCTCGGCAAAGTCGAGCCGACACGCGATTGGTTTCCGCTGTCGTTCATCTCGCCATTTGCCAGCTTCGCGGACCTGGTGCACGGCCCGGACGCTCAGTGGGGCTCGCTTTCCTGCGGCTGCCATCCGAATTGCGGCGTAGGCACGGCCATGATGATTCACAAGGAAACGAAGGAATGGGCGCCGATCCCACGTTTTCTGGACTGTCCGCAGCTGGTGAAGGACCTGACGGCGATCACCGACGCTGCGCGTGGGAAGAAGTTCTCGGCGTTCATGTTGGTGCTGGCGATGCTGAAGAACTACCACGCGTTCGAGGCGCCACCGAGCCTGAAGCTGAAGGACCTCTTGAAGAAATTCGACAAGACCTGGGCGGTTTCGAAGGATTCGGACAAGAAGTACGGACGCACGAACCCGAATCGAACCTACCAGGACGCCATGAAGCGCCGCGCGGAGGATCCGTGGAACATGCTATTCGTCGCGGGCATGTGGTTCCAGGACCTTTTCAACTACGACTTCCGGCGCACGGAGATGTGCATCATTCCGTACGCGACGCAGCAGGGCGAAATTTCGTTCTGCGCGTACAACACGGGCATCGGCTGGCGGAAGATCATCGAGAATATGCACAAGAACGCGACTGTCGCGCAGTGGTACAAGGAGCACGGCAGGCACGAAATCTACGCAAAGGGCAAGAAGGTCAGCCTGGAGCACTACGAGCATTCGCTCAATGTTGACGCTTCGGATGCAGCGCGGGTGCGGCATCTGGAGCATGACATTCCTTTGACCGCTGCCGAGGAAGATCGTGCGCGGCGCCGCCAGGCCATGGAAGAGGCGGCCAAGGTTCGCGCGATTTACGAGGAGTTGGTCCTCAAGAGGACCAAAGAGGAAGTGGTGCAGATCGGCTCGCTGACCGCGATGAAGACCGCCGTTCCCGGAACTATTGCCAAACCCGTGCAGATTGAGGGCCCCAATGGGAATGGTAACGGGCACGCCAACGGCAACGGGTCGAACGGCCACGCGAACGGCAATGGCAACGGGGCGGCAAAGCCGGAAGTTGCAGAAGCCGAAGCGGAGCAAGTGGCGGGCGACTGATTCGTTTTTAACTTAATTCTACGTTTTGAGACGGCCTCGGTGATGAACCGGGGCCGTTTTTATTGCGAAGGAAGCCTGTGCTGACGGGTTCTGGCCTCACCTTGTTCTTTTCATTATAGAATCGCGGCGTGAGTGAGACGCGCAAGCTGCGAATCCTTCTTCCGGGAGGGAACGGGCAGGTCGGCAACATTCTGGCGCGTTATTTTCATGCGCAGGGACATTCGGTCACGGTGCTCGCGCGCAAAGCGTACGCGGCGCCGTGGCGCGTGGTGCCGTGGGACGGCGTCACTCTGGGCGAGTGGACGCGTGAACTGGAAAATGCGGACGTGGTTATCAATCTGGCCGGGCGCAACGTTAACTGCCGCTACACCGCCGCGCATCGGCGAGAGATTATGGAGTCGCGAGTGCGGTCGACGCGCGTTCTCGGGGAAGCAATCGGCCGGCTTTCCGCGCCCCCGCGAGTGTGGCTGAATTCCAGCACGGCGACGATTTACCGTCATGCGTTTGACCGGCCGATGGACGAGGCCACCGGAGAAATCGGCGGGAACGAAGCGGATGCGCCGCGCTCGTGGGGCTTCAGCATTCAGGTAGCCAAGGTGTGGGAAGAAACTTTTTTCGCCGCGGCCACGCCGAGCACACGCAAAATCGCGCTGCGGAGTTCGGTGATTTTGAGTCCGGATCGCGGAGGCATTTTTGATGTGCTGCTGCGGCTCGTGCGCTTCGGGCTCGGCGGGACCTCCGGCTCAGGCCGTCAGTTTGTCTCGTGGATTCAGGATGCGGATTTTGCGCGCACCCTCGAGTTCCTGATCGCGCATGAAGAACTGAGCGGCATCGTCAACGTGGCGGCGCCGAATCCGCTGCCGAACTCCGATTTCATGCGCGAGCTGCGGGAGGCGTGGGGTGCGCGCATCGGACTACCGGCGTCAAAATGGATGCTCGAATTTGGCGCCGTTTTCCTGCGCACAGAAACCGAGCTAGTTTTGAAGAGCCGGCGCGTTGTCCCGGGACGCCTTCTGGCGAGCGGGTTCGAATTCCAATTCCCCAAGTGGCCGGCCGCCGCGCGCGACCTGGTGCGCCGCTGGCGCGACGGCGCGCACGTCTCGACAAACTAGCGCGCCGACCAGCCGATGTGATAATTTTCAAGCGCGACGGCGCACCTTCAGCGCCTTGATCCGGGAGCGTTCCATGAAAACTCGTATGGCAATCGCCTGCTGCGCATTCCTGTTGCTGTTTGCCGGCGCCGGCCTTCTTCCCGCTTTCGCGCAGGAGAAGGCAACGTCGCCCACCTCGCCGAAAAAACAAATGACGCCCGAGGACATTATCTATGCGGACTTCGCGGGGGGAGCCAACATCTCGCCCGACGGAAAATGGGCGGTGTGGGTCAAGGTGTCTCCGGATAAAGACAAGGACGGCTACACAACCAACCTCATGCTTTCGAGCCTGACTTCCGACAAGGAAATCGAGCTCACGCGTGGCGACGACAACATGGGCGGACCGCGGTGGTCTCCCGATGGAACGAAGATCGCGTTCATGAGCTCGCGCGCGCTGCCCAAAGACAAACAAAAGCCCGACGTTGCACACATGCAGCTGTGGATGATCAATCCGTTCGGCGGCGAAGCATGGCCGGTGACGACATTCGACCGGGGCATTCAGGAATTCGAGTGGTCCAGCAACGACACGGTTGTCTTTTCCGCAGAGGAAGAGGCGACACTTTACGAAAATGAAACGAAAGAGCGCAAAGATGATACCAACGTGATTGACGATGCGGCGCACACCGCGCCGGTGCGCCTGTTTGCGTTCAGCGTTAAGGACGGAAGCGTTACGCGCATCACTCACAACAATGATTGGATTGATTCGTTCGACGTCTCGCGCGATGGCAAATTCGCAGTGACGATCAATTCCCGCGAGCTGAGCTACGCGTGGGATCAAAAAACTCCGGCGTCAGTCAACATCGTGAACATGAGCAGCGGCGAAAGCCGGCAGATTCTGGCGGACGGGAAAATTCGCGTGCAAGAGGCGCGCTGGGCGCTCGATAATTCCGGGATTTATTTGATTGCGCCGTTTTTCTCGGACCCGCGCTTCGACTACGGCTCGATCGAAAAGGCTTATTTTTACGAGCCATCTTCGGATCACGTCACGCCGGTTGATCTTGCTTGGGAAAACGGGCTGGGCTTCAGCTTTGAGGTCACGAACGACGGATTCTACGCGTTGCTCGCCGACGGCGTGCGGCTCAAACTTGGGCGGTACGTGAAAAATGGGAATTCATGGACGCATCAGTGGCTCACCGGCGAGCATGCTGCGCAGATTTTCGGCATTTCGGCGAGTGAGGACGGCACGACACTGGTCTACGAACATTCCGCGCCGAATGAGCCGCCGCAACTGTATCGCGCGCATGCGGCCGACGGGGCGCTTACGGATGTGGCGCAGGTGACGCACCTGAATTCGCAACTGAAAAATAAATTGATGGCGCGCGCCGAGGTGTACCAGTGGAAAGGCGCGAATGACGAGACTGTTGACGGGCTTCTGTACTACCCGACGGACTATCAGCCGGGGAAAAAGTACCCGCTGATGCTGGCGATTCACGGCGGGCCGGCGGGCGCGGATCTGGACAGTTGGGACGAAAACTGGGCTTATCCGACGGACCTTTACACGGAGCGCGGCGCGTTTGTGTTCAAGCCGAATTATCACGGCAGCTCGAATTACGGACTGCAGTGGGTCAGCTCAATTTGCTGCGGCAAGTATTATTCGCTGGATGTGGAGGACATTCAAAAAGGAGTGGATTCGCTCATTAGCAAAGGAATGGTGGATGCGGATCGGGTGGCCACGATGGGCTGGTCGAATGGCGCGATTTTGACCATCAAGCTGACCACGGTGGACCCGCAGCGGTACAAAGCGGCGGCCGCGGGCGCGGGAGAAGTGGAATGGATCAGCGACTGGGCCAACGTGGATTTTGGGCAATCGTTCGATACGTATTATTTCGGGGCGTCGCTGCCGGACAATCCGGAATTGTATCTGAAAATGTCGCCGCTGCTGGACTTGAACAAAGTGCGCACGCCCACGTTGATTTTTCAAGGCACGGCAGACCGCAATGTGCCGCCGGACGAAGGCTGGACGTATTACCGCACGCTTTATTACTACGACAAAGCGCCGGTGAAGCTGGACCTCTTTCCGGGCGAGCCGCACGGCCCGCAAAAACTTTCGCATCAATTGCGCAAAGTCAACGATGAGCTGGCCTGGTTCAATCAATATTTTTTCAAGACGGCACCGGCGGAGAATGAGGCGTTCAAGAAAGGCTCGCCGCTCGATAACGCGCTGCGCTTGCGCTCGGTGAAAAAATCCGAGGGGCTTTACGGCGACAGCTTGAAAGGGGTTCTGATTCCGGAGGTGGTGAAACACGGCGATTTGCAGATCGGGCGCTTCGAAGTGACGCGTGCGCAATTTGCTGCGTTCGATAAGAGCTACCATTACGACGCGGAGACGGGGAATTTCCCGGCGAACGGAATCACGTTCGAGCAGGCCAAGGCTTATTGCAATTGGCTGAGCAAAATCACCGGCGCTTCCTATCGTTTGCCGAATGAAAGTGAAGTCGCGCCGCTGTTCAAGGAAAATGCGCACGGAAATGAGAACACTCTGGACTATTGGGCGGGCTACACGCTCAATCCAGATGATGCGCGGCGGCTGGAGGAAAAAATCGAGGATTTGCCCGGAAATGCGTCGCTGCTAAAGCCGGTGGGAAGCTTTGCGGCGGAAGGCGGGGAGGACGAAGAGTTGGTGTTTGACTTGGGCGGCAACGTCGCCGAATGGGCGGTGAAGACCGATGGTTCAAGCGAAGCGCTGGGCGGAAGCGCGGATCGCGCGGCGGACCCGAAGGCACGCTACCGGCCTGCCAATGCACAATATACCGGATTGCGTGTGGTGCGCGCGCAGACACCCTAGGGTTAGGTAGTACAGGTATAAAAATGGATACAGCTGGGACGAAAAGAAGCTGCAAAAACTCCATGGAACGAGATAATTAGGAGAGTCCGCCAACCCTTCGCGGACCTAGACCGCGACTCGTTCGAGTTGCGAAAAACGGAGAATTGAGAATGCGCCCAGCCTATAAGTTTGTACCGATTATCGTATTTATTGCGTTATTCATTGTTGGTGGCTTTTGTTCTTCCATTTGTGCGGCCCAGGAAAACGGAAACACGGCGAGTGCCGCGACGACTACGACGGCGCCGAGCTCCGCATCGGCGACTTCTTCCAGCGCGGCCACGCCATCAGACGATGCGACGGTGGCAGCGATCGTAGCTGCAGCTCCCCAACCCAATGAATCGAGTTCGTTGATGCTAGGGACGCCGCCTGCGGCACCTCCACCGCCAAACGGGGATCGCGCCGCGAAGATTGGCATTGGCGTAAAGGTTTCGCTGCTGGGAATCGGTATCGAGGCGGCGACCCCGCTTTCGAACAGAATCAATTTGCGCGGCGGATTCAATTTTCTGAATTACAACCGCGACTTCAACAACGACGGTATCCACTATGACGGGCAGCTGAGTTTTCGCTCCGGTGAGGCCCATTTGGACTGGTATCCCTTGGGTGCGTTCCACTTGAGCCCGGGCGTGCTGTTCTACAACGGAAACAAAGTGACGGGAAATGCGTCCGTGCCCTCGGGGCAGACGTTTACACTCGGCGGAACACAGTACGAAAGCGATCCGACGGGTGCGAACCCGATCACCGGCACGGGACAATTGACGTTTCCGAAGGCCGCGCCGCAGATTCTGGTCGGGTTTGGAAACATGCTGCCGCGGAACGGAAGGCATTTCGGCTTCAACTTCGAGGTCGGCGGGGAATATCAGGGCTCGCCAACGGTAGGGTTGAACCTGCAGGGTACCGCGTGCAACACGGCAACGGGGACCTGTGCGAATGCGGCGACTGATCCCGGTATACAGTCGAGCATTCAGGCGCAGGAGAAGAAGATCAATCATGATTTGGCCCCGTTCAAGTTTTTTCCGCAGATTTCGATGGGCTTCGGAATCAATTTCTAGACGCACGCGATAACAGTAAAAAAAAGAGCCGTCATTCAACGTGAGCTTCATCGCGTGAATGACGGCTTTTTATTTTCGCCTCCGAGCGAGCGCCTCGTGTTCGGCCGCAGAAGCGATTAGTAGATCGCGCCACCGAGCTGTGTGGAGCGGAGCACGCCTGAAACAGCGGACAGGGTGTACGGCGTGCCGGAGCCAGTCCAGTGGGCGAGATTGAATTTCTCGCCGGCGACGAGCTTGCGGACAGAGATGCCGGTGAACGTGAGCGCTGTGCCGGGGCGGCAGTTGCTGGGCTTGCGGGCGGCTGCGAAGAAATAAACCGCGCCGGAGCCGGCGACGACACCGTTCCCATCAGGATCCAAAAGAAATGCGGTGTGCTGATCGACGCCGATGGCGCGGATTTTCTTGGCGTCGCCGGATTCAAGAATGCGTGCCATGAAAACGAGAAGGCGGCCGAGGCGGTCGCGCGCATGGAAATGAGTGTCGGTGATGACGCCGTGAAGCGCGGCAATGTGCAGGAAATCGTGAACGATGACGACCTGCATGTCAAACGGATTGGCGAGGGCGACGGGGGAATTGAGATTGGGGCCGTCAGGCTGGTCATTTTGCGCTGTGTACGCAAATTCGCCCAGCACGGCCAAGCCAGCGCTGGTGCCTCCGATGGGAACGCCGCGGCGAATTGCGTCGTTCACGGCGCGCTGGACGGGAGTGCCACGCCAGAAATTGATGTAGTTCGCTTGATCGCCGCCGGCAATGAAGATGGCGGAAGCGGCGCGGATGGTTTGGGCGACGAACGGAGCATTCGCGGCGTCGCGATTGGGAATGATGAGCGTAGCAACAGAATTTTCGTGGCAAAGCGATTGAATGTAAGGATTGTAAGCGTCGGTGCCACTGGCGCGGACAATCAGGAAATCGCCGCCGCCGGAGCGCTGGCAAAGCCAAGTGAAGGCCTGGTCCAAGTCTTCGCCGCCGCCGATGAGCGCGTAGCCTGCGTGCGCGGACGCGTGGATATTGTTGGGATTTCCCACGCGGAAGTAGCGGTAAGGCGGCGCGCCTGCGGCGCGCGCCGCACGAAGCGGCGAAGAAACCGAAGCTGCTGTGGCGATGAATACAAAGACAAGCGCCAGATTCGCGAGGAGCAGAATACCAGCGCGCACGAAGCGGCGGTTCCCGGAAAATTCACGCCGTGGGATGGATGGGCGCGTGGGGATGAAGAGTGCGCAAGACGCGCCGTAAAGTAATCCAGACAATGATCGCGCCTCCCAGCGCGATTACGGTATACCAGAAATAGATGCGCTGAAACGAATAGACGACGCCGATGGGCAGCTCTTGGAGGACCGCGAACCTAAGCAATGATTGGTGGACCTCGCCCGGATTCGAGGCCGCGAGATAGTTCTGAAATGCAGCGGCGTAAGGGGAGTAGCCAAAATACATGACGACGACGGACGCAAAGAGAAGAACGGCTCCCACGATGCTGGTTCGGGCAAACAGAGAGCCCGAACGACGCGTTTTGCCGAAAGGCGACAGACGCCGTGCGCCAAGATATATGCAGCAGGAGATAATGAGCAGGAGCGACAAGACTATTCCCAACAGAGAGAATTCCAGCACGTAAGCGCCGTGAACGCCTAGCTCCAAGTTGGCCTGGCTGTTCTTGGCGCGAATGCCGGACGCCGTTCGTTGCGCCAGGGCGGCTTGAAAGGCCAGAAGGCTGGCGGCGGAGGAATTGCCGGATTTTTGCAGCAAGGTTTGGAGGCGCGCACTGGCGCTCGATTCCAGACCTTCCCCGACTAAGCTCTCAAGGTCAGTAACGCCATGAAGCTGAATCAGCTGTGCGAGGTGCGCCATTTTCCAGTAATTCTCTTCTGCGTGGCTGAAATCGCCTTTGGCTTCGAAATCCTCTCCCGCTTTCAGCAGGAAATCTTTGGCGTAAAGATGGAAATTGGCGAAATCGGGCAGCGGGTACCGTGCGACGTCTAAGAATATGCGGCTGGGATCTTCAAGGCCATGATGCTGCGCCATGTCGCGGTCGAGGTCGACCTTTCGCGACGCATAAGAATCGTAGTTCGTCGCGGAAAAAGCTTTATCCATGTCGTCGAGCCACCGTGGACTGTCGGCGAGCATAGCCCGATCCGCTTCAGAATTCCAGCCGAGAGCTTTTGGTGGCCGGTAGTATGAGGCATCGAGCGAATAGACAGCAGCGTTCGTCGGATCCCACGCTTGTAGCTGGGCGAGCCAACGCGCGTCGTTTGGGTCAGGGTGAATCTGATCGAGATAACGTGCGAGCAAAGGATAATAGATCCACGTCAGGCGCGGATCGCACTGGACGGCTTCGTCGGCAAATTTGTCTCGTTGCAAGCGATTTTTCGCAGCAATTTGGGGATCACTTTCAAAGTCATTGCTGAGCTGCATGGCGACGAACGCCAAGGTTTCGGCGTCGTGGTTCGCTTCCGCTTTGGCACCGAGGCTCCGCATCTCACCGAGCCAAGCAGAATCTGAGAGACGCCAGCTTCCAGCGGTTACTTTCAAGGCTTGCCGGAACGTGGGCGCGAAGAGAAACAGCAGAGAGGCAACGGCAAACGCGATTAAAAATGCTTTAGCGGTTTTTGTCATGGTGACCTCGGCTGCACCGGCGAAAAACTCCCGGGCAGAAGAATCTGAAGCGTGTTTGCGTGGCGAAAAAAGAGAAATGCAAAGCTGCTTCAGCGCCGTTGCGAGGCAGCCCGTGGCCCAAGAGAATGCGTTGAAGGAGCCCTCGACATGCTCCAGTTCGGCGGACATGGCCGCGGCCCACTCGCGCGATTCCGAGGGGGAGATGAGAAGCGCGAGGGCCATCAAGCGGCGCGCCGCGTTTTTTGCGAAGGTGTCGCTCATCAGCTCCTCGCTGTTCCGTAGGCGCCGCGACTTAAGACGCGTGCCGCGTTGGGCGCAAGGCTGGTGCGCGCGAACCGCAAGCCGTCGGGCGTCAGGCGGTACATGTGACGCGGCGGCCTGCCGGAGACTTCGGGCGCGGCCCAGCGAGTCTCGAGCCAGCCGCGCTTCGCCAAACGCATGAGAATGGGATAGAGCGTGCCGGATTTGAGGGCGGTGGCCCGACTGAGGTCGTAGCCATAGCGCCAGTCACGCGGTTGCGCGAGGAAAATCGCCAGCAGGCGAAGTGTTTGGTGCGACATGCGAACGGGACGAAGCATAGGACAAGTCTACATATATAGAGAATGGTGTCAAGGCCAGGCGCACTGCGTTTTCCTAAAAAGCAAGGAGGTGCTGGGGGGTTAGTGGCAGCCGCAAGAGCGCGGAGTGCAGCCACAGGAGGAGGCGTCGGCGGAGCTGCTTGATGATGCGGTGGCCGATCCGCCGTTGCCGGTGCGCGCGGCGAAGGTCGAGAACTGGATCGTGGAGCGATGGCTGCCGCACTCGGGGCATTCGGGCTTGCCGTTTTTCGCGGTGACGATGCGCTCGAAGCGCGATTTGCATTCGTCGCAGACGTACTCGTAGATGGGCATTATAAGCCTTCCCTCAATTGTTTATTATACCCGAAGTTCCGGCGGGGGATTGCCGCGCTTCGCAGGAGCGGCGTTTGCAGTTACACTGGCGGCCATGGCGAAGGTATACGCGGGCACTTCCGGGTGGTCCTATGCGAGCTGGAAGCCGAGCTTCTATCCGGCGAAGCTGGCATCGGCGAAATTCCTCAGCTATTACGGGACGCGGCTGAACTCGGTGGAAGTGAACTACACGTTCCGGCGCTTTCCCACGGAAAAGCTGCTGGAGGGTTGGATTGCGGCGACACCGACGGAGTTCAAGTTCGCGCTGAAGGCGCATCAGATGATTACGCACATCAAGCGGCTGCGCGGCACGGCAGATTGGCTGACGCGATTCTTCTCGTCGTTGCGGCCGCTGGAGGACGCCAAGAAGCTGGGGCCAGTGCTGTTCCAGTTGCCGCCAAACCTGAAATGCGATGTGACGCTGCTCAAGGACTTCCTCGAAGAGCTGCCGCCGGGGTTGCGCAGCGCGTTCGAATTCCGAGACGCATCGTGGTTTTGCGAGGAAGTGTATGCTGCGCTGCGCGCAAAGAAGGCAGCCCTATGCCAGGCGGAGAGCGAAAAGCTGGAAACGCCCCAGGTACAGACTGCAGGGTTCGCCTACCTGCGCCTGCGCAAGGAGGAATACTCCCCCAAAGAGCTGGCGCAGCTGAGGTCGAGGGTCGCGGAAGGAGCCGGGCGCGGGGAGGTCTTTGTGTACTTCAAACACGAAGAAACGCCGGAAGGGGCGCTTTACGCCGAGGGCTTGATTAGTACTTCGCCGAAGTGATTTTGCCGGGTCGAGCTGGAACTCGATCTTGCGCCTCGCAGACAAGCGCCCATTCAAGCTACACAATATACAGTAGTTAGATATAATCAAGGCGATTTTAGGCTCCAAGGCGACGGGCTATGGTTTTAGTACTTCTGTACCTAATTCTGCCTCGGAAAAAAGTGACTTGGCTCCTATTCACGTTCTGGCGCGGGTAACCCAGAATGGTAGCCATGTCAGACACAAACGTTGTCATCGGGCAAGCTTGGGTAAATCGGAATTGGTGGTGCGTGGACTGCCGGGTGCCGACAGACCTCGACCGCCATGGGCGCTGCGGGACCTGCGGTTCAGATGCTGTGGACATGATGAGCAGGCCAAACCAGCTGGGGACGGTTACGGCGATGCAGCCGGGGAGCATCGTGTTGGACGATCTCTCGCAGTACGTCCGCGTGGCTTAAGCGCAAAAACCAGTCCGCATCCACTTTGCCAAACAGGACTTTGAACCGTGCAGATGCGCGTCTGCGCGAGCGGTTGGAGCACCTGTGGTATAGGCGTGTGAGACGGGGCCCCGCTACGCGCGCTTTGACGACTTCTCGGCGACGGCGCGCTCCATCACCGGCCTCTTGCGATCCGCTGGGTTCCAGTCGTCCGGCGGAAAGGCGATGTGCCAGAAATAGTCGGACGGGCGCATGAACTCGACTCCTGCCTGCGTTTTTCCACCCTCCGACTGGCCGACGTAGGCGACGCGGCATTCCATCTCCTGTTCGCTCTTCAGGTTGATGATGGTTATTTTCTGGCCACGTTCCAGGGCTACGTTGAGGCGCAGCAAGCAGCCCTGCGCGTTCACGGAGTCCGTGACGGTCTGTTCCTCGCACTGCTGGCCGGCGCGCTGATATTTAACGAGCACCGACATGGAAATGTAAACACGCTTGCTGCGGCGGGTCTCGCGCTTCGCTTCCGGCGGGTTCAGATCCGCGAGCGACGCAACTGAATCCGGATGTTCCGGACCGATTTCTTTCACCGGGGCAGACGCTACCCGGTTGAGTAATTTTTCCCAAGCCATGGATGTCCCCCCAACGGATGATGCCCTGCTTTTGGGAATGCAATCAAAGTTTCGGAGCGAGCGTATCTATTCAGTCATCATTTGGCGCGCCCGGCTTTCGAAGCGCTGCCGCCACGAAGCGGCGCGAATCGCGTGACCTGGTTTCGCCAGCGATGATAGAGTCAGGCCGAAACTCTGCTGGGCGACGGATTCAAGCTTCGCGAAACGGTTCGCACTGAATGAAAAATACCGATAACGCAGAAACGCCTATCGCGGGCAGGAGCGCTTCCGGGCTGGCAGCGCGGCTGGGCCTTTTCGACGCCACTATGATTGTGATGGGTGGGATCATCGGCTCCGGCATTTTCATTAACCCGTACGTGGTGGCACAGCAAGTGCACACACCGGCGCTGATTCTGGGCGCATGGGTGATTGGCGGAGCGATCGCGCTGGGCGGAGCGTTCATTTGGGCGGAACTGGCCGCAACGATGCCGCGCGTTGGCGGACAATATGCGTACTTGCGCGAGGCGTACCATCCGGCGATTGCGTTCTTGTACGGCTGGGTGTTGCTGCTGGTGATTCAAACGGGAGGAATGGCGGCCGTGGCGGTCACGTTCGCGAAATACTTTCTGGAATTGACCGCGCTACATGTAAGCGATGGCGTGGTGGCCACGCTGACGCTCGCCATACTGACAGCAATCAATTGCCTGGGCGTTCGCGCGGGCAGCACGGTGCAAAGCGCGCTGATGGTCTTAAAGATTGTGGCGATTGGCGCGCTGGTTTTTTGCGGCGCCGCGTTCCTGACGCATCATTCACAGCTGCTTCGGGGGCCAAATGGCGCGGTATCGACCGAGCGCTATCGATTCACGGACCGACCGGTTTCGTTCGATTTGTTGACGGCGATGGGCGCGGCGCTCGTGCCGGTGCTGTTTTCCTACGGCGGATGGCAAACGGCAAACTTCGTGGCAGAAGAGATCCGCGAGCCGCGCAAGAACTTGCCGCGCGCGCTGGTTATAGGCGTGATCGGCGTGATTCTGCTCTATCTCTCGGTGAACTTCATTTGCGTTTACATCCTCGGGCCAGCGGGGCTGGCGCAGACGATGACGCCAGCGTCCGCGGTGATGCGCGCGGTGCTGGGATCGAAAGGCGCGGCGCTGATCGCCGTGGGCATTGCGATTTCCGCGCTGGGATTTCTGAGCCAGTCGATATTGACGGCGCCGCGCGTCTATTTTGCGATGGCCGAGGATAGACTTTTTTTTCGTTCCGTGGGATGGCTTGATCCGCGGCACCATGTTCCGGTGGTGGCCATTGCGCTGCAGGGAGTCGCAGCGGTGGTCATCGCGCTCTCGGGACGATACGACCAAATTTTGAGCTACGTGGTGTCGATGGATTTTTTGTTTTTCGGATTGACGGCGACGTGCATCTTCGTCTTTCGACGCACCGGGAAGACTAAGGACGCAACACCGGAAAGCAGCGGTTTAGCGCGCATTCCTGGGCATCCCGTCACCACATTTGTATTCGTCGCGGTATGCTGGCTGGTGGTAATCAACACGATTTTCAAATACCCGCGCAACACAGCCGTGGGATTCGGGATTTTGTTTGCGGGGATCCCGGTGTATTTTTTATGGAGCCGGCAAAAGAAGAAAAGGAGCGGCACAACGTGAATTCCCGCAAGGAAATCCGTTCGGCATATCTGGAGTGGGCCAAGCTGCGCTCGCAGGCGACATACAATCTAGCGACGAGCGGGCTGGACGGGTTTCCGCTGGCGAAGCTGCCAGTGAAGATTGGAGATCTGGAAATTTCCATCGGCGGAAGCTACGGCTATCCTCCGCTGCAGGAGCGGCTGGGACGCAAGAACGGCGTGGCGCCAGAATGCGTGGTGGCCGCAAATGGAACCTCGATGGCGAATCACCTGGCGATGGCTGCGCTGCTCGAGCGCGGCGACGAGGTGCTGATTGAGGAGCCCACCTACGAACCGCTGCTTACCGTGGCGGAATACCTGGGCGCAAGCATTCGCCGGTTTCCGCGGCGGTTTGAAGATGGATTCCAGCTAGACCCTCGCGAAGTGGAACGGCATATGACGGCGCGGACGCGCCTGGTGGTGGTCACGAACTTGCACAATCCGAGCGGCGCGCGCACGCCGGATTCGCGCCTGCGGTTAATTGGAGAAATCGCGCAGAGCCGCAGCGCGCACGTTTTGGTGGATGAAGTCTACCTGGACGCCTGTTTTGACCCAGAAGCGCGCTCGGCGTTTCATTTGGGGAACAATTTCATTATCACGAGCAGCTTGACCAAAGCGTTTGGGCTGTCGGGGCTGCGCTGCGGCTGGGTGCTTGCGCCGCGGCCGCTGGCCGAGCGCATGTGGCGCATCAATGATTTGTTCGGAGTGATTCCGGCGCATGCTGCGGAGCTGCTGAGCGTGATCGCGCTCGATCATTTGAAGGAAATCGAAGAGTACGCGCACACGCGGCTGCAAACGAACCGGCCCGTTCTGCAGCGATTCCTTAGTTCACGCAAAGACCTCGTGGCCATTCGCGCGGACGCCGGAACGACCGCGTTTCCGCAGGTCGTCTCCGGAAAGGTGGACGCACTCTGCCAGCTCTTGCGCGAGAAATACGACACCACGGTCGTGCCGGGGCGTTTTTTCGAAATGCCGAGCCATTTCCGCATCGGCATCGGCGGGAAAACGGAGTTGCTTGAGGAAGGGCTGAAACGCCTGGGCAAAGCGCTGGACGAAATCACCCACTGAAGTTCGCTACACCCGCAGCGAAGCCTTCTCCGGACGGCGTTCACCGACAAGCCGCAAAGGCTCCTTGGGCCGCAGCAGGCGAATGAAGGCTTGCGCGCCCTGCGAGAGGGGCTGGTTGCGGCGGAAAATCAGGAAAAGGTCGCGGCGCAGGTGCATCTCGCGGACGCGCACTTCGGAAAGCTCGCCGCTCTCCACTTCCATTCGCACACACATGCGCGGAACGATGGCGACGCCCATGCCCATTTTCACAAAACGCTTGATGCTTTCAATGGTGGGGAGCTCAACACCGATGCGCAGCGGCACGCGTTGCTTGGCAAAGAGCTGTATGACGCGCTGGCGGTACGGCGAAGCGACGATATGGGCGACAAAGTCCTCCTGGCCGAGCTCGTGAATCGAAACGCTGCGATGGCGGGCCAGGCGGTGCCGCGGATGCACGACGAAGGCGAGGTCGTCACGGAGAAATTCGACGGAGGCAAGGGCGTCATCCGGCGGGCGAAAAGAGGCCACGCCCAGATCCAGCCGGTAGTTCAAGATTTCGCGCGGAATGTCCCGCGAATACACGCGATGAATGGCAATCTCGATCTTGGGATACTTGCGCCGGAAACGCGCCAGCGCGGGAAGCAGAGCGTGGATGGAACTTTCGTTGACGCCGAGCGAGAGGCGGCCGCGACGCAGGCCGGCGAGGTCTTCGAGGCTGCGGCGCGCTTCGGCGCGGAGATTGAGCATGCGCTCCGCGTATTCCACGAGCAGGGCGCCCGCTTCGGTGAGTTTGCCGGCGCCGGTGCCGCGCACCAGCAGCGGCTGGCCGACCCATTCCTCGAGCTTGCGCACCGCGATGCTTACGGCCGGCTGGGTGCGATAGAGCCTTTCGGCGGCGCGGGAAAAGCTGCGCTCGCGCGCGACGGTCAGAAATACCTGCAAAGAACCCAGGTCCACAACGCACCTCCCCGCAATGATGCCTATAAGCTACGGTTATAGTATATAGAAATATTATAAATTGGACGAATGCTTCCTCCGGCGCTCTACTGGTGCGGGCACTTACAGGGGGAGCCATGGACATCGTTCGGTTCTTCGATACTACGCTGCGTGACGGCGAGCAGTCGCCGGGCTTTTCGATGACGCGCGAAGAGAAGCTCGCGCTGGCGAGCAAGCTCGAGGCGCTTGGCGTGGACGTGATTGAGGCGGGGTTTCCGGTGGCGTCCGCGGGAGAGTTGGAAGCGGTCCGCGCGGTTGCCGCGGCGATTCGCAGCACGCGCGTTGCCGCTCTGGCGCGGGCGCGGCGCGAGGATGTGGAAGCGGCGCTGGCGGCCCTGGAGCCCGCGGCGATGCCGCGGCTGCACGTGTTTCTGGCGACTTCCGATCTTCACCTGCAAGCCAAACTGCGCATGACGCGGCGCGAGGCGCTTGAAGCCATCAGCCGGTGGGTGCGGCACGGCAAAGAGCACTGCGCGGAGGTGGAATTTTCCGCGGAAGACGCGAGCCGCAGCGATATTCGCTTTCTGCTCGAGGCGATGGAGACGGCGGCAGAGGCGGGCGCGACGATTCTCAACTTGCCCGACACGGTGGGCTTTAGCACGCCGGAGGAATATGGAACGATGTTCCACCGGGTGCGCAGCCATCTGGGCCGCAGCGAGGAAATCGTGCTGAGCGCGCACTGCCACAATGATTTGGGGCTCGCGGTGGCTAATTCGCTGGCGGCGGTTCGCGCCGGCGCGCGACAAGTAGAATGCACAATCAACGGCATCGGCGAACGCGCAGGCAACGCTTCTCTGGAGGAGTTGGCGGTGGCGCTGGCGGTGCGGCAGAGCTTTTTTGGCGTGCGCACGAACATTCGGCTGGAAGAAATTTACTCGGCCAGCCGCGCGCTCTGCGACGTGACGGGCATTTCCGTGCCGCCGAATAAGGCGGTCGTTGGTGCAAATGCCTTTGCGCATGAGGCGGGGATTCATCAGGATGGCATTCTGAAGAATCCGCTGACGTACGAGATTATCCGGCCTGAAGCGGTGGGAGTTCCGGCGAGGCGATTGGTGGTCGGAAAGCATTCGGGGCGCAATGCGCTGCGCACGCGATTCACGGAACTGGGCTACACGGTGAGCGACGCGGAGCTCGCGCAATGTTATCGTGCTGCAATGGAACTTGCCGACGCCGCCAAGGAAATCACGGACCGTGACCTGCTCACGCTGATTCATCAGGCGCGGCGGCAGAACCGGCATGCGGAAACGAATGTGGACGCGGCCTTGGCGATGGGGGAAGCATAGTGAGTCGAGTACACAAGACAATCGCAGTTCTTGCAGGAGATGGAATTGGGCCGGAGGTGACTCGCACGGCAAGTTCGATTCTGGAAGAATGCGCCAGAGCGTTCGGGCATCGCTTCGATTTTGTTGAGCTTCCGTTTGGCGGCATCGCCATCGACCGATGCGGAGAGCCGCTTCCGGCGGAAACGCTGGACGCGTGCCGCAAAGCCGATGCGGTTCTGCTGGGCGCGGTGGGCGGCGCGAAATGGGACTCGCAACCCTTGAACCGCCGGCCCGAAGCGGGTTTGCTCGGCCTGCGTAAAGAGCTTGGTCTATATATCAACGTACGGCCGGTCAAGCTTCTCGGAGCGCTGCGCGCGATATGTCCGGTGCGCCTGAACGAGGACGAAACCATCGATATGGAAATTGTGCGCGAGCTTGCCGGCGGGATTTATTTTGGGCCGCGCCGGAGCAGCGGGTCGAATGGCGACGAAATCGCGTCAGACACGGAGATTTATTCTTCCAAAGAGATCGAGCGCGTTGCGCTTTACGCCTTCCGGCGCGCGGTGGCGCGACGCAAACGGCTGACGAGCATTGACAAGGCCAACGTGCTGGCAAGCTCCGGGCTGTGGCGCAGAACGGTGGAGCGCATCGCGAAGGGGTTTCCCGAGGTGAAGCTCGATTCGCTATACGTCGATAATGCGGCGTTGCAATTGGTGCTTCGTCCCATGCAATTCGACGTGATGCTGACTTCGAATATGTTTGGCGATATTTTGAGCGACGAAGCGGCGGCGCTGGCCGGCTCGATCGGCTTGATTCCGTCCGTGAGCCTTGGCAATGGCACGGCGCTCTATGAACCGATTCATGGCTCCGCGCCGCAGCTTGCAGGAAAAAATTCCGCCAACCCGATTGGCGCAATTCTGTGCGCGGCGATGCTCTTGCGGGAATCTTTCGGCTTGCAGCGGGAAGCGACGGCCGTGGAGAGGGCCGTTGAGCGCGCGCTGAGCGCAGGGTCCCGGACGCCAGATATTGCCGGCGGCTCGCGGGCGATCGGCTGCTCGGAAATGGCGGGGCAGATTCGCGCCGTGCTGGCGGAATCAGCGATGGAGACGGAGAAATACGGCTGGGGCGTTTGAGAACCGACGGGGAATTCGTTCGCTCTTGACCTTCAAGTTTTCCGCAGGACCAGGCAGCCGGCAATCATGTCGTGCAGCGCCTGCTTCTTCGCTGTGAAGCCCGCCATGATGTAGCCAATGCAAAACGGAATCAGGCCGGTGATCAGTTTTGCGAAAAAGCGACCGCTGGCGCGTCCGAAAGAAACGGGCTGGGCTTGCAGGTCGGTGACTACGAGGCCCAGCACCATTTTGCCGAGCGTGCCCTGAAAGCGCGAGCTTTCCATGCAGGCATAGTAAAGCCAGGCGCCCGTGATTGTGGCGGCGATCATCACGAGCAACCCGGTCAACAGCGCACCCTGAAAGAATACGTCTGGCGTTGGATTCTCCGGTAAATTGCGAATGACTGCCGCGAAACCTGTGGTGAAGGCCAGAATCAAAATGATCAGCCCGACGAAAACGCCCAAGATCAGGCTGTCGATGATGTACGCAACAAACCGCAGCCAGAATCCGGCGTAAACGAGACCTGGGGTGACCGCGTAAACTGGCGCCGGCGGGAAGTAAGCCGGAGGCGCGGTGACACCGGTCGGAGGCGCAGCCGCGGCAATGGCGGGCCTGCCGCATTGCGGGCAAAAGGCCGCGCCGGCGGGTACTGCCCTTCCGCAACCGGAGCAGAACATTAGCTGCCTCCTCGGCTTCCTCCGCCGTCTCCTTAGCTACCTGGCGCGGGCATGCGGGCTTAGATTTTGCGCATCACGAGGCAACCGGCCATTATGTCGTGAAGCGCCTGCTTCTGCGCGGTAAATCCGGCCATGATGTAGCCGATCCAAAGAATGAGTGCGGAAATGATTTTGCCGAAGAATCTGCCAGAGGCGCGAGCAAAGGAAATGCGGCGGCCGGCCATGTCGGTGACTTCCAAGCCGAGAGTTTTCTTGCCAATGGTGGCCTGCCAGGCGGAACTTTCGAGCAACGCGTAATACAGCCAATTGAATACGAGCGCCAAGAGGGCAATTTTCGAAAACGCCGTAACGAAAGCGATCAACTCCTCGGGTGATTGGGGCGGATGGCCGATCCAGGTTCTCATGGTCGACGCGGCCATTAGCGGAAATGAAATGAAGCTGAACGCCACGCCGAGAATGATGCGGTCGATAATCCAGGCAACGAAGCGGAGCCAAAATCCGGCGTAGCCGATCGGCCGCGCTACAGCGGTGGGAGGATAAGCAGCGGGCATCGCGGGCGGAATCGCCGTGGATGGAGCAGAGGCGGCTGGCTGCGGAGTGAAGCCGCTCGGTGCGAGAGGAATGCCGCGCGGCGCCGCCGGTTGACCGGTGGTCGGCTGACCGCACGATGGGCAAAACGCCGACGTATCGGCCACCTGCGAGCCGCATTTCGAGCAGAACATAAGACCTCCCATGCCGCGCTGAGCGATTCCGAGGCATCGTACTTGCGCAGCGTTGGCAGGTCAACAACTTAGAGCGGCGAATGCCTAGAGAGGTATGCTTGAGCACACGATGATTCCCCATCGCTGAATCGGCGAACGATGTTCCATCGCTGGCTCTAGTTTCTGTGATCAGGTCTGGCCAGAGAGCGCGAGCGAATCGTCTCCTGGAGCTGGGCCTCGAACTGTGCTGCGTCCGGCGCGGAAGGCGCCAGACGATGCAGGCCCATCATTCGCAGAGTGAGGCGGTCGAGCTGGCGGTCGGAGAGCAACCAGCGCATGGCCATGGTCAACTTTGCTTCACGTGTGACTCTGTAGCGCGGCCGCGGCGAATCGGCACGGATCGCGTGGAGGATTACACGCGCGCAATCGTCGGGCGTGCTTCGCGAACGGCTCATTACCTTGCGCCACATCTGCAAAAATCCTGTGTAGGTGCGGGCATAGGGGCTCGCGGCGGCGTTTTGCACGTATTGCGCGGAGAGGCCGGCGCTGACCTCGCCCATGTTCGTCGGGATGAAGCCCGGTTCGATGAGGACGACGTGGATCCCAAACTGCGCGAGTTCCATGCGCATCGCGTCGGAGATGGCTTCGAGGGCATGCTTGCTCGCGCTGTACGGACCCATCAGCGGATTCGAGGTCTTTCCAGCAATCGAACTCATGTTGATGATGCGGCCGCTGCGCCGTTCACGCATGCCCGGCAGGACGCGCTTGGCCATGCGCACGGCGCCAAACACATTGGTTTCGAATTGCTTGCGCAGGTCGTCGATGGAAACTTCCTCCATCACGGCGGCGATGGCGATGCCGGCGTTGTTGACGAGGACATCGACCGGCCCGGCGCGGCGCTCGACTTCAGCGACGGCGCGGTCGGCGGATTCGTCGCTGGTGACGTCGAGATCGACGGTTTCGAGTGGCAATTCGTGCTCTTCAGCGAATTGTTCGAGGGCGGCGCGCTTCTGCGGATTGCGGCCCGCCGCGAACACACGATAACCTTCCGACGCGAGCAGAGTTGCCGCGGCGCGTCCGAGGCCATCGGTGCCGCCTGTTATCAGGACAGTGTGGAATTGGCCGCTCGTTGAGGAGTCCATGACGCTACCTCCTACGATTTACTTGACGGCAAGGAGATCGAGTGGATTTCCGCGCGCAGGCTTCCGGGCTTTGGCCGGTTGGTTGGATGACTTGCCGGCTGGCTCTGCAACATGTCGCGCAATGCAGGCGGCTGATGCCGGGCCTTCAAATAGATCACGACAGCAATGATGCAGATGATCGCCGCCGCCAGCAGTGCGAGCTTCAGCGGGCGTGCGGATGGGTTCTCGTCGCGCCACCGATCTTGCGGCTTTTTCGGGTTGTTGCGTTCGTCGAAGTCAGTCATGGCAAGCTCGTCCTGCTCTGCATCGTCCTGCCCCAGGCGACGGATGCTAGGTTTCCTTCATGCTAGGCCGCTCGCAGAGGCAAGTCAACCGAACTTGCGGAGCCCCACGGTGCCGTTACGGGTTTCTATGGATTGACGAACTGTGCGGACTGGCGAGAGGCTGGAATCAGGGAGGAAAACGAGATGATCAAGAAAGTAAAGGGCGGTTACAAAGTGCTCTCGGAGAACGGGAAAAAGAACCTTGGCGGGCCGTACAAGTCAAAGGCAGAGGCGGAGAAGCGCCTGCGGCAGGTGGAATTTTTCAAGCACAAGAAGAGTTAACTGCAACCAGCGTTGTCGGCGCCCCCAATCGTAGTGCGCGATGCAGCGGACGGCAAGTTCTCGCTGAATCGTTAATCTGTTTTCAAATTTCGCCTTCCTCTTAAGTCCTTCGCTTTCAGGCGTTGGCCCTCGGCGTTCCCATAGAAGCCCGAAGGCATATCTAGCTAACTCCACAAGACTTAGCGGCGTTGGGCGTTTGCCGCAGGTTTTCGCGCTTTATATGCCGCTCCGTGCGCTGAGGAAGAGGAAAATGGCATCCGAAAAGTTTAGGGTGTGGCGGATCCTGGAAGAGACTGAAACGAAAGACGAGCACGGTTCGATCCGCGTCATCACCAAGAAAGAGCTCATCGGCGAAATCGAGAAGCCGAAGGAGGAAGTTTACGTGACGTGGCCCGAACTGGTGGAACGTTTCGGCGAGGGCTATTATCTCATCGAAATTCCCCGTGCGATTTATAGACGTTATTTGGTACCAGAAAAACAGTTCGTGCGCACACCGGCATATTTTGAGCCAAGTCCGCTTGTGCAGCACGAAGGCAACAGAACAGTCTTCCTGCACGGAGGTGAAGTGAAATGACGCTCGGAGCACCGGATTCTGCACGCATCGTCAAGCACGTGTATGGGAGCGGTAAGGTCAACGAGCTTTTCAAGAGGAGCGAAGGAATGCCCCACTCCAAAGAGTCACTTTGGAGTGCGATTTTCGGGATATTTCTCCTATATATCGCAGAAGAGGGCAGGGGCGGGCCGCGCCTCAAGGTCTGGATCCTTGCGCAATTTGTCCCTGCACCTCGGTATCGGGAACGCGTGGCGGTCGCGGACCTCAGCGTTGTCGGTCTTCGCTACGACGATTTGTCTATCGAGCCAACGAAGGAGTCCATGATTCAATACTTTCAAGGCGCCGCAGGACTTCCGCCAGAAATTGCCGGGGTCGAACCGGACATAATTGCAAGACTTGATGCTGGAGAGCTAGGAACCCGATGGATCGCCGTAGAGAACAAGATCAGTGGCGGCGCGCTCCAGGATAACCAGATGCATAACTACCCGAGAATTGTGGAGACGCTTAGCGCAGCGAACAAGGCCATCGATGTTTGCCTCCTTATGCCCAAGAACCCTAACAAAAGACTCTTGCGCCAAGCTACGGAGCTTCAGGAGCGCATGAAGGCTAACTTCGGGATCTTTTTGTGGGAGGACGTCATAAGGCTTATGTGCAAGGAAGGTTTCAGCCTGCCGGGTATAGACTTTCGGAGATGGCTTGATTGTGCGTCGGACCTAGAGGAATACCTTCTCCCGCTGAGCTAACAGTGTGGGCGGGATTTCCACATAGGGCGGTGAAATTCACAGGAGAGGGCGGGAAACGCAGTAAAAATAATTGGCATCCTACTTGACGAATACCGGGAAATACGTATACTTATCGGATGTCGGAAGACCGGGCGGGGCGCCCGGTGGCCCCGACCGGGCCGGTAATCTCCCCTTGGAACAGAGGTGAGGTTGGTTACGAACACCGGATAGACAACAGTCGAGCTTCGAGCAAATCCTTCCGACGAGGTTTGTGGAAGGAATCGCCCGGCGCTTGACGCCGGGTTTTTTATTTTCCGTCACGCTGGTTTTGCGGTGGTGGCGGCTCCGCCGGGAGCGGAGAGTCCCGAGAGAAAGCATCGGGACATAGCTCTTTGACAATTGAAGGAAGCTGGCCATTGCATACGCGATCTCAAGTTCGCGGGTGCAATGATCCGCAAGTTTTGCTCAAGTAGCGCAATGTGGAAAGGCGAACTCTCCAATGCGTTGGCCTTGAGGTATGCCGCGAAGGCTTGCAAGACCTTCGTTGCGTTCTCGAGGATCCTGCCTCTTGATTGAGGCAGGCGTGTTAGGTGAGTTTTATGGTCAAGCTACTAAGGGCGTACGGTGGATGCCTTGGCGCCAACAGACGAAGAAGGACGTGGCTAGCTGCGATAAGCCTCGGGGAGCCGCAAGCAGGCTTTGATCCGGGGATTTCCGAATGGGGAAACCCAACCAGATGAACTCTGGTTACGGCCCGCTGAATCCATAGGCGGGTGCGAGTCAACCCAGGGAAGTGAACCATCTCAGTACCTGGAGGAAGAGAAATCAAACGAGATTCCGAGAGTAGCGGCGAGCGAAATCGGAACAGCCCAAACCATGGTGCTTGCACCGTGGGGTTGTAGGACCGCATAAGTAGAGTTAACAATCCGGAGGCTAGGTGAACCTGCTGGAAAGCGGGGCCAAAGAAGGTGAAAGCCCTGTAACCGAAAGCTTACCGGACTCGAAGCGGTATCCTGAGTACCACGAGACACGTGCAATCTCGTGGGAAACCGGGGAGACCACTCTCCAAGGCTAAATACTCGTTGGCGACCGATAGTGAACAAGTACCGTGAGGGAAAGGTGAAAAGCACCCCTGCGAGGGGAGTGAAATAGAACCTGAAACCGTATGCCTACAAGCAGTCAAAGGGCTATGCCGTGTCTTCGGATACGGAAAAAGCCTAATGGCGTGCCTCTTGCTTAATGAGCCGGCTAGTTATTCTCCCAGGCAAGGTTAAGCGTAAAGCGAGCCGAAGCGAAAGCGAGTCCGAATAGGGCGACAAGTCTGTGGGAATAGACGCGAAGCGGGATGA
>JBAPRL010000016.1:0-6278 GCA_049281095.1 Candidatus Acidiferrales bacterium | reverse complement strand
GGCCAGGAAAACGCACACCAGAACTGCCCCCAAGATGATTAGCCGTTTGTTTGACCGGCCGCCACTCTGCGTGGATTGCGGCTTGGAACGCTCCGGCATCTGCGCAGCCCCCTGACGCTTCTGAATTGGACGAGCATTGCCTGATCAGATTGCAATGAGACTAGAGTACCGTCGATACTAGAAGAAACGAACTTTTGCGTCGGGGCGTTTGTTCAAATGGACACTGTCGATGAAGCGCACTTGGCGGTCGTCGTAGGTGAGCACCAACGAATGCGTGCGGATGCCTTCGCCGAAGAAGCGCACGCCGCGTAGCAGATTGCCTTCCGTGACTCCCGTGCACGCAAAAATGATTTTCTTTCCGGGCGCGAGCTCGTCCGTCTTGTAGATCTTCTTCGCGTCCGTTACGCCCATCTTGGCCAGCCGCTCGTGCTGTTCCGGCGTTGAGACGACCAGCCGCGCTGTGATTTCGCCATTCAGGCACTTCAAGGCCGCCGCTGTCAGAACTCCTTCCGGCGCGCCCCCCGTTCCCATCACCGCGTGAACGCCGGAACCCAAGACCGCTGCGGCGATTCCGGCAGAAAGATCGCCATCGCCGATCAGCCGGATGCGCGCGCCGGCGCTGCGAATTTCGCTGATTAGCTTTTCGTGGCGCGGGCGGTCAAGAACAATGACAACCAGGTCTTCCACGAGGCGGTCGAGCCGACGAGCAATGGCCTTCAGATTGTCCTTTACCGGCGCATCGAGTTCGACGGCACCCCGGCACGTGGGCCCGACGACGATTTTCTCCATGTACAAATCCGGCGCGTGGAGCAGTCCACCTTTCTCGCTCGCGGCCAGGACCGTGATGGCGTTGGGCTCGCCCGTGGCGCACAGATTCGTGCCTTCGAGCGGGTCGACGGCAATGTCCACGGCCGGATAGCTGTCCTTGTGCTTCGAGGCCAGGCCGACTTTTTCGCCGATAAACAACATGGGCGCTTTATCGCGTTCGCCCTCGCCAATGACGATGGTGCCGTCCATGCCCACGGTGTCCATTTCGCGGCGCATGGCTTCGACGGCGACGGCGTCTGCTTTGTGGCGGTCGCCCAAGCCCATGGTATGCGCCGAGGCGATGGCCGCCTGCTCGACTACGCGCAGGAATTCGAGGCTAAGTTTATCTTCCATGTGGGCTCCGTAGGTTCGCTCGTTTCGTTCACTGAATCGGCTGGATTTTCGCGTTTACCAGGAACGGGTCCTGAAAATCCGTTTGCTGACCTGCTGTTTTTCCTTTGACAGGAAGCAAACGCGCCGCCAGCGGCTTGTGCCACTTGTAGGCAAGGCTCGCGACATCCTTGAGAATCGACGCGATTTCCGCTTCGCTTGCGTCGCCCGGCATGGGTATCACGTCAAGGCCCGTTGCGCACACCGAGGAATAGAGCAGCAGGGAGTTCAGCGAAAGGCGGCCTTCATTCCACCGGCGCGCAATCACGGAGTCTTCCAGAACCGGCAGCATCAGCCCCGAATATCCTGCGCGAGTCACGCGAATGTTTTTCAGCGCGCCTGTGATAATTGCAACGGCGGCAAGGGTGCCATTCGACCCAAGGGGTTCTCCCGTGAAATTCTCGATCGCCCCACCGATGGAAACCTCCTTCAGCGGAGCCGGCGAAAGATCAATGCCCGTATATCTCCAGCCGGTTTCTTGCGCTGCGCGTTTCCCAATAGCTTCGATCTGCTGCGCCCATCTTCCCAGCGAATCTTCGATGGCACGCTGCGCTTGCCTCGGATCGCGCGTGGAAGCCATCGCCGCAGAAACAACATTCGCGGATTCCAATCCCACCGCGAACGTATGGTCGCCGTCCATTTGATAGGAAGCGGGATAAAACGGGGCATTCGCTGGGACCATTGCGGCAGCTGCAAAACGAAAGTTTCCCAGACTATTTGGACTGTCCTCTGCGAGATCGTGAATCACTTCCGCCGCGGATTGAATTGCATTCCAACGAATGCCGTCGTCGGCAGCAATGACGATGGTGCCTTCGAGAATTTGTGTCGATGCGATGATTCGCGCGAGCAGATGGGCTTCGCGGGCGTCGTCCTCGCGTGCGCTGCCCGGTCCAATCGCGGGACCGATGGCCGCGTCAAAGCCATCCTTGTCGGCGAGGTGGTCATAGTTGCGGAAAAAATCGAGCGCTTGCTGATCGGAAAGATTGCGCGTGTATTCCGGGAACGGCTGCGTGGTGATGCGTAAGGTTTCGACGGTGAAGCCGGCCTGCTCGTAGGCGGACTTCATTCTTTTCAACACACTGAGCGTGTCAGCGATTTGACTCTCATAATGCGCTGGATCGAGCGCGATGAACGCGGTGATGGTGCGAACCTTTGGGCGGTCTTTGTCCGCCGGTGACGCGTTTTGCGCGGCGGCGCGCGAAGCCACGCCCCAGAAAATCGCGAGACCACACAAGAGAGTAGCCACGAGCGCACAAAGAGTCGCGCGGCGCATCGCGCAGCGTTTATTCGAAACTGAGCCAATCATTCGAATGCCGCAATTCCGGTGATGCGTTCACCGATGATCAATTTGTGGATGTCGTGCGTGCCTTCATAGGTGTAGACCGACTCGAGGTTGGTCATGTGGCGCATGATGCAGTAGTCGTCGACGATGCCATTGGCGCCAAGAATGTCGCGCGCCTTGCGCGCCGTTTCCAGCGCAATCGCAACGTTATTCATCTTCATCATGGAAATGTGCGAGGGGTGCACGCGCGATTTGTCTTTCAGGCGGCCCACTTGCAGCGCCAAAAACTGTGCCTTGGTGATCTCGGTAATCATCCACACCAGTTTTTCCTGCACCAGCTGGTGCGAAGCGATCGGCTTGTTGCCAAACTGTTTGCGTTCTTTGGCGTAGCGCAGCGCCGTGTCGTAGCAGGCCATCGCCGCGCCGATTCCTCCCCATCCGATTCCGTAGCGCGCCTGGTTGAGGCAGGAAAGCGGCCCGCGCAGTCCTTCTACGTTGGGAAGAATGTTTTCTGCGGGAATTTTGCAGTCGGTCATCGCGAGCCCCGAAGTAACCGAAGCACGCAGAGACCATTTACCGTGCACGTCCCATGCTTTGAATCCCGGCGTATCTTTTTCGACCAGGAAGCCGCGAATTTTTTCGTCTTCGCATTTCGCCCAAATCAGCGCCACTGCGGAAAGCGAGCCATTGGTGATCCACATTTTCTCGCCGTTCAAGACGTAGCTATCGCCTTTGCGCACGGCTCGCGCAAGCATGCCGTTGGGATTCGAGCCGAACTGTGGCTCGGTGAGCCCGAAGCAGCCAATCGCTTTTCCCGACGCCAATTGCGGCAGCCATTTTTCTTTCTGTGCATCGGAGCCAAAAGTGTAGATGGGATACATCACCAGCGCAGATTGCACCGACGCGAAACTCCGCAGGCCGGAGTCGCCGCGCTCGAGTTCCTGCATCACCAACCCGTATTCGACGTTGGACATGCCCGCGCAGCCGTAGCCTTTCAGGTTTGCGCCGAAAAATCCGAGCTCCGCGATCTGGGGCAAGAGTTGCATCGGGAACTTGGCGTCGCGATTGCACTGCTCGATGATAGGCAGGACCCGATCATCGACGAATCTGCGGGCGGTCTGGCGCGCGAGCTTCTCCTCGTCGCTCAGCAGAGAGTCGAAGTCGAGAAAATCGACCCCGGAAAAAGCGGGCATGCGGCCTCTCCTTCGGTCAGCAAACTACAGTCGAAAACAGGCGGACAAGAATAACATTCCTGCGGGCTGCGGGAAACGATATGGACGGCAAAAACGCAGCGGAATGGACCAAAAGGGCGGATTACGCGTTCAGAGGAATTTTGAGCTCTTCGGCGAGCTTGTAAGGGTCAAAGGGGCTAACCGAGAAGTAGCGGCCGTCCACTTCAAACGTAGGCACCTTTCTGCTGCCGCCATTGACGCGGAGGACAAGAGCTTCGGCCTCCGGGGATTGATCTATAACCACCTCGCGGAATGCCACACCGCGCTCCTGTAGAAAAAGCTTGGCCCGGCGGCAGTCGCCGCATAAGGGAGTGGTGTACATAGTAATCACAGGCGCTGTCACGGTTCCTCCGCGTTCTTCGCTTCTAAAGATGCTTGAGAATCGGCGCAGATTCAACTAGCCGGATCGAATGGAGGCTCCAAAGAATCACCAATGAGTCCAGAAATCAATGGTGACCGGCAGCAGCCGAAACGGCAGCACCAGCTTTGGAAGCAGCCTCAATGCGAGCCACAGCGCGGTCCATGGCGAGGGTAAGCTCAGCCGCAGGTTTATCGGCGGAGCCGGCCTTGGCCAAATCGCTCTTGGCTCTTTCGAGAGCGGCGCGAGCGCGCTCGACGTCGATTTCGCCGGCTCGCTCGCAAGCATCCGCCAACACGATGACGCGGCCGGGAAGCACTTCCACAAAACCGCTGAGCACGGCGAAATACCGGACGTCGCTGCCCTTCCGATAGGAGAGCGTGCCCATGCCGAGCTCGCTCAAGAGTGGCGCATGGCCGGGAAGAATGCCCATGTAGCCTTCCTGACCGGGCAGCTCGACGTAGTCGACCGTTTCGGCGAGCATGTGCTTTTCGGGAGTGACGATTTCCAGTTCTAGATTTTCCGGCAGCATCTTCCGACGATCGCTCGCTTCCGTTGGCGCTAGGCGGTGGCCGCCATTTTCTCAGCCTTCTCTTGCACTTCTTCGATTGTGCCCACCATGTAAAAAGCCTGCTCCGGGATGTCGTCGTGTTTGCCTTCGACGATTTCCTTAAAGCCGCGAATGCCGTCCTCGACTTTGACGTACTTCCCTTCGAGGCCGGTGAACTGCGCCGCCACGAACATCGGCTGCGACATGAACCGTTGAATTTTCCGTGCACGCGCCACGGTGAGCTTGTCCTCTTCGGGCAATTCCTCGATGCCGAGGATGGCGATGATGTCCTGCAAGTCTTTATACCGCTGGAGGGTCGATTTCACGGAGCGTGCGACGTTGTAATGCTCTTCGCCGACGATGCGCGCGTCGAGAATGCGCGAGAAGCTGGCAAGCGGGTCGACGGCGGGGTAAAGACCCAGTTCGACGATCTGGCGGCTAAGATTGGTGGTTGCGTCCAAATGCGCGAACGTCGCGGCAGGAGCGGGATCAGTGTAATCGTCCGCAGGAACGTAAATGGCCTGCACCGAAGTGATGGAACCTTTCTTCGTGGAAGTGATGCGCTCCTCAAGTTCGCCGATTTCCGTGTTCAAGTTCGGCTGATAACCAACCGCCGAAGGCATGCGGCCCAGGAGCGCGGAAACTTCCGAGCCGGCTTGAACGAAACGGAAAATATTGTCGATGAAGAGCAACACGTCCAGCCCTTCGGCATCGCGGAAATATTCGGCAACGGTCAAGCCGGTTAAACCGACGCGGAGGCGGGCGCCAGGCGGCTCGGTCATCTGGCCATAGATTAGCGCTGCGCGGGATTTTTCAGAATTGCCGGGAACGACGACGCCGGATTCGGTCATTTCGAGCCACAGGTCATTGCCTTCGCGGGTTCGCTCTCCTACTCCAGCAAAGACGGACACGCCGCCATGCTTCATGGCGACGTTGTGGATCAGTTCCATGATGAGCACGGTCTTGCCAACGCCGGCGCCGCCAAACAAACCGATCTTGCCGCCTTTGAGGTACGGCTCGATCAAGTCAACGACCTTGATGCCGGTCTCAAACATTTCCAGAGAAGTGGACTGTTGGTCGAGCGGCGGCGCAGGGCGATGAATTGGCCAGCGCTCCTTTGCTTTCACCTCACCGAGCTTGTCCACAGGCTCGCCCAGCACATTCAGGATGCGGCCAAGCGTGCCTCGCCCCACAGGGACGGAGATCTCCTCGCCGAGATCAATCGCGTTCATGCCGCGCACAATGCCTTCGGTGGGCTTCATGGCGACGCAGCGCACGCGTCCTTCGCCGAGGTGCTGCTGCACTTCGGTGATGAGGTCAATCTGGTCGGCGACGTCGAAGCCCTCGCTGGTGATGCGGACCGCGCCGTAAATCAGAGGAAGGTGGCCCTCCTCGAATTGCACGTCGACGACGGGGCCGATAACCTGCACCACGTGGCCCGTCTTCAAGTCTTTTTTCTCCGTTGCCTGATTCTGTGCCATCGAAAAGCTCCCTTGCCTATGAGGACGCCGCGAAAGCGGCGCCGCTTACGATTTCAATAATTTCCTTGGTGATGCTGGCCTGACGAATCTTGTTCATGTCGAGCGTCAACGAGCCGATGAGCTCGCCGGCGTTGGTGGTAGCAGCATCCATGGCGGTCATGCGCGCGGCGTGTTCGGC
>JBAPRL010000015.1:0-3794 GCA_049281095.1 Candidatus Acidiferrales bacterium | reverse complement strand
AGTTTAGTTTCACTGCGCGCGGCTTGAGCGTGCTGAAGCGCGCAGAAAAGTCGGCGCGCCGACACGCCGATGCCACTTCGCGAATCCGAAGCCATCGTTCTACAGAGCTATCCGCTCGGCGAAGCCGACCGGCTGGTGAGTTTTCTCAGCCGGACAATGGGCCGTGTGCGTGGCGTCGCCGCAGGCGCGCGCCGGACCAAGAGTCGATTCGGCTCGACGCTCGAACGAATGTCGTATGTGCGCATCTGGTTCTTTGAGCGCGAAACGCGCGACCTGGTGCGCATCAACCAGTGCGAGCTGATCGAGTCGTTTGTTACCACGTTCCGGGATTACTCCGCGGGAGTGGCTCTGGCGCTTCTGGCCGAGATCACGGAAGCGGTGCTGCCGGACCGCGAGCCCGCAGATCCAGCGTTTCGCTTGCTGCTGCTGTCGGCGCAGGTGATCAAGCAACGGCGCGAAATTGAACTGCCCCTTGCTTACTTTGCGCTGTGGACGGTGCGGCTGGGCGGGTGGCTGGGATCGTTTGAATGTTGCGGGCGATGCGGCGCGGAGCTGACATCGGTCGCCTACGTGAATCCTGTGACGCCGGGCCTGTTTTGTGCGAAGTGCCGCGCAGCGGGCATGACGACAGTCTCCGCGGCTGCGATCGCGGCGGGCCGCAAAATGCTGGGCGAAAGGCTCGACAAGCTGGACGCCAAAGATTTCGCGAAGTCGGCGCTGCAGGAACTTACGAAGTACTTGCTGGATTTGGTGGAACATCAGATTGAACGTAAACTGAACGCGCGCGAAATGCTGGAGAGCGCTGGATGAATCCACGGTCAAGAGTCAAACGAGAGTTAAAGAAAAAGCTTAAGGTCGAGAAGCGCGCGGGCTTGTCTTTCCAGGAATTGATTTTCAAGCTGCAGAGCTACTGGTCGGCGCAGGGCTGCGTGATCCAGCAGCCGTACGATGTCGAGGTTGGGGCTGGCACGATGCATCCCGAGACATTCTTCCGCGTGCTCGGACCGAAACCGTATCGAGTCGCCTACGTGCAACCGAGCCGGAGGCCTTCGGACGGCCGGTATGGCGAAAACCCGAATCGCTTGTACAAGCACACGCAGCTTCAAGTGATACTTAAACCGTCGCCGAGCGACGTTCAGAACCTTTACTTGAACAGTCTGCGCGTGATGGGAATTGACTTGAAGCACCATGATATTCGATTTGAAGAAGACAATTGGGAATCGCCGACGCTGGGCGCCTGGGGAGTTGGCTGGCAGGTGCTTCTCGACGGACTTGAGATTACGCAGTTCACTTATTTTCAGCAATCCGGCGGGTTGGACCTGGATCCAGTATCGTGCGAGCTGACCTACGGACTGGAGCGAATTGCAGCTTTTCTTCAAGATGTGGATAGCGTGTTCCAGTTGCGCTGGTCAAACGGCACAAGCTACGGGGACATTCGCTTAGCCGAAGAGGAGCAATTTTCAACCTATAGCTTTGAGTGGGCGGACGCGAAGCGCACGCGGGAGATGTTCGATTTGTGCGAGAAGGAAGCGAAGGCCATTTTGACGCGGCGAGACCGAGCGAGTGAATCGGCGGGGCAGCGGCAAGCGCCGATCTTGGCGGCGTATGACTTTTGCCTGAAGTGCTCGCATTTTTTCAATATCCTCGATTCGCGCGGAGCGATTTCCACGACGGAACGCGCGGCGCTGATTGCGAGAGTCCGGGCGCTATCGTGCCAGATCGCGCGAGACTATTGCGCGGCGAATGGATGGAGCGAATTTCTGCCTGTACCGCGAGGAGCTTCGGAGACGGCGCAGAGTCAGGTGCAGAGATGAAGGACCGCGCGCCGTTTCTGTTTGAGATTGGTTGCGAAGAAATTCCCGCGGGACTCTTACCGAAGGCCGCAGCGGAACTTAAACAGATACTTGAGAAAAATTTGGAGGTGAGCAAGCTTCTCGCGGCGCCGATTTCCGTGCATGGCGCACCTCGCCGCTTGGTCGCTATGTCGAGTGCGATCTTGCTGCGCCAGGCAGACGAGAAGAAGGAAGTGCTCGGTCCGCCGAAAGCAGTTGCATTCGACAATGTCGGCCAGCCGACACGCGCGGCCGAGAGTTTTTCCGAGAAGCAGGGTGTGCCGATTTCGAATCTCTACACGACCATGACTCCGCGAGGAGAGTATCTCGCCGCGCGGCTCATTGTTCGAGGGCGAACCGCAAGTGAGATTCTCGCGGAAGGATTGCCACGCGCGATGAGGGAACTCAGTTTTCCGCGCGCCATGTATTGGACAGGCAAGAAAGGTGCGCGGTTTATCCGGCCGGTGCGCTGGATCGTCGCGCTTTTCGACGGCAAGGTTATTCCCTTCGAATTTGAGGGCGTTGCTTCCGGGAACGCGACGGAAGGGCATCGCTTTCTCGGCCATTCGAGAATCAAGGTAAGTGGGCCAAAGGATTACATCAGCAAGCTGCGGCGCAATTTCGTGCTGGTGGACGCTGCCGAGCGCCGCAAGAAAATTGAACGCGAGATTCGTGGCATTGCGGCAAAAGGGAAGTGGCGCGTGCACGAAGACGCCGCGCTCCTCGAGTTGGTGACGTATCTGAATGAGTATCCGACGGTGATCCGTGGGGATTTTGATGCGCGATATCTCGAGTTGCCTTCCGAAGTTATCGTCACGGTGATGCGCGATCATCAGAAGTACTTCGCGGTGGAGAATCGTGGCGGCGAAATCGAGCCGCACTTTCTGGCGGTAATCAACCTGGACAAGGACCGCGCGGGGCTGGTGCGCCGCGGGCACGAGAAAGTGCTTCGCGCGCGACTGGCCGACGCACAGTTCTTCTGGCAGTCGGATCAGCAGCGTCGGCTGGCCGACTACGCGGAAAAGCTTGCGCACATTACATTTGAATCCCGCCTGGGAAGTTATCGCGACAAGACAGAACGCATGCGCGACGTTGCGAGGAAAATTGCGCGGAACTGGTTCGACTCAGGGGTTCACGGCGCCGATGTAGGTGCTGCGGACAGAGCCGCGCAACTCGCAAAATGCGATTTGGCGACGGAGATGGTTCGCGAGTTTACGGAGCTGCAGGGAATTATGGGAGGGCTCTACGCCAGAGCTCAAGGAGAAGATGAAGAAGTTGCGTGGGGCGTGTATGACCATTACAAACCGGCCGGGATGGAAGATGCCATTCCGCGCAACCTGACAGGCTGTGCTGTTTCGATCGGAGATAAGTTCGACTCCCTGGTTGCCTGCTTCGCTGTGGGGATTATCCCATCGGGCTCAAGTGATCCCTTCGCTTTGCGCCGAGCCGCAGCAGGGATAGTTCATATTTTACTTGAACGAAACTTGCCCATGTCTCTCTCTGCGTCAATCTCTGCTGCGGCCCAGGGATTGGTGTCGCATCCGCCGAAGATCGAAGTTGCGGCGGAAGTGGAAAAGCGGGTGCTCGATTTTGTGGCCGAACGCGCGAAATACCTGCTGCGTGAGAAGTACGGATTCGCGTACGACGAAGTGAATGCAGCCATGGCCGCAGGAGCCGATGATTTGGTTGACGTGCGAAGCCGAATCGTTGCCCTGAAGGCGATCCGGCATTCAAGGAATTTCGAGCCCTTGGCAATCGCGTTCCGGCGAATTAGAAAAATTCTGGAGAAGGCTGGGTCGGATGGCGGACGCACCGGCAGTGTGAAGAGCGAATTGCTTCGCGTGGAAGCGGAGCAGGTTTTGCATCGCGAAGCGCAGGAGCTTGCGCAACGAGCGGGGAAGCACAAGCGCGCCGGAGAGTATAAAGAAGCACTTGAGGCGATTTCGGAGTTGCGGCCGACGG
>JBAPRL010000014.1:0-73429 GCA_049281095.1 Candidatus Acidiferrales bacterium | reverse complement strand
CGCTCGGGAAGCGGGGCTACACGACAAAACTGGAGCACCGGGACCTGGAACGCCCGGTATCGTGAACGCTGCGCGTGAGCGGCGCGGTGAAATTTGCGTTCCGAAATTTATTCGGAGTGGAGGCGCGTGAAACTTTCGTCGGAGCTGCGCGGATTGTTCAAGTTTGTGCGGCCGTATCGATTGCCGCTGATCTTTGGAGTGGTGTTGCTGGGCGCAGTGGGGATTTGCCAGGGGCTGATCGCGCTGATGATTATCCCCGCGGTGAATGTCATTCTCGACCCCAGCAAGGCGACGAGCCGAGTGAAACTGATCACGCTGCCAGCCTGGGTGATGCATTTGCTGGGGCTCTCGCATGGCGACATCTACCTGAATTCATTTTTGCCGTCCAATATTCACTACGTGTGGACGATTTTCGCCATCTCCCTGGTGGCGATTTTCTTCACGAAGGCGATTGCGGAGTTTTTCGGCAGCACCATGATTCAGTATGCAGGGCACGCGGGCGTGACGGATTTGCGGAATGGCGTGTACGAAAAGCTGGTGCGGCAGCCCATCGGTTTTTTCCAACTGAATCCCACGGGGCGGGTGATGTCCGCGGCGATCAGCGACGTGGATCAGGTGCGCACGGCGCTCTCGGAAAATCTGGCGGATTTTTTCCAGCAGATTTTTGCGCTGGCGGCGTTTGTGTGCGTGCTGCTGTGGCTGAATTGGCGGCTGGCGGTGGGATCGGCGATTGTGATTCCGCTGGTGGTGTACCCGGTGGGACGGCTGGGGCAGCGCATTCGCAAGTCGGTGCAAAATACGCGGTCGCGCGTGGCTGACCTGAGCCAGATGCTGCAGGAGACGGTGAGCGGCAACCGCGTGGTGAAAGCGTTCGGCATGGAGAATTTCGAGATTCAGAAGTTTCGCGAAACAGCGCGGCGATTGTTGCGCGAGAACATGCGCTGGGTGAAGGCGTATGTGGTGACGTCGCCGATGATGGATTTGCTGGGCGCGGTGGTGTTTGTGGTGCTGTTGTTGTACGCGCGAGATGAAATCCGGCTGCGGGTGATGGATCTGGGGATGGTGTTCGCGTTCATTTATTCGCTTTTTAACGCGTACACGCCGATCAAACGGCTGGGCAGTTTGTATCACCAATTCCAACAGGCGACGGGCGCGTCGGTGCAGGTGGTGGGATTTTTGGCGCTGGAAGAGGAAGTAGCGGAGAAAACCGGAGCGGCGATTTTGCCGCGGTTTTCGAGAGAAGTGGCGTTCGAGGATGTGGGGTTCGCCTACGAGAGCGGGCCGGTGATTTTGCGGAATATCAATTTACGAGTGCCGGTGGGAGGCGTGCTGGCGATTGTGGGTTCGAGCGGCGCGGGGAAAACGACGCTGGTGAACCTGCTGCCGCGATTTCACAGCCCGACGATGGGAAAGCTGCGCATCGACGGGCAGGATGTTTGCGAAGTGAATCTGCGCTCGCTGCGCGAACAGATGGCCATCGTGACGCAAGAAACGATTTTGTTCAATGATACGGTCTGGAATAATTTGTGCTACGGCAGGCCGGACTTGCCGGAGGCGCGCGTGGTGGCCGCGGCCAAGGCGGCGCTGGCGCACGAATTCATCACGCAACTGCCGCAGGGATATCAGACGAGAATCGGAGACCGCGGGCAGCGGCTTTCGGGAGGGCAGCGGCAGCGGCTGGCGATCGCGCGCGCGTTGCTGAAGGATGCGCCGATACTGATTCTGGACGAAGCGACTTCGGAGCTGGATTCGGAGTCGGAGATGCTGGTGCAGCGGGCGCTGAACAACTTGATGGAGAACCGTACGGTGTTCGTGATCGCGCATAGATTGTCGACGGTGCGGCGAGCGGACATGATTGTGGTTCTGGAAGAAGGGACCATCAAGGAACGCGGGACGCACGAAGAGTTGCTGGCGCGAAACGGTGCGTACGCGCGGCAGTACAATCTGCAGTTTCAGGAAATCGAGCCACCGATGCCGGCCGGACCCGTGTAAGATGTCACGTCCCACGCTGCGATCGATGACCGGCTACGCGCAGACGCGCGCCGAAAAAGACGGGTGGGCCGTGCAGTTGAGCATGCGCAGCGTAAACCACCGGTTTCTGGACGTGCGCGTGCGAATGCCGGAAGGATGGGACGCGCTGGAAATGGAAATACGCAAAGTGGTGCAGGGGCGTTTCCGGCGCGGGCACGTCGAAGTGACGCTGCAAGTGCAAGCGGCGAAAAACAATGCGGTGGCGATCAACCGCGAGGTTGCGGCGGCGTATTTGGCGGCGGCGCGAGCGCTTGGCGAAGAGTTTGGAGTGAAGGCGGAGCCGGATGTGGCGGCGATCCTGCGATTGCCCGGCGTGGCGTCGTCGGCTCCTCCGCCGCAGGATGTGGAGAAGCTCGCGGCGACAGTGCGCTCGGGATTGACGGCGACGATCGATCAGTTGGACGAGATGCGGGGCGCGGAGGGGCATGCGCTGGGAGAAGAGCTGGCGCGACGGTTGACGTCAGTGGAGGACGCGACGCAGCGCATTGAGACACTGGCGGAGCGCGCGCGTCCGGCGTTTGCGCGAAGGCTGGAAGCGCGATTGAAGGAACTGCTGGGAAATTACGCGACGGATCCGGCGCGCGTGGCGCAGGAGGCTGCGTTTGCCGCGGAACGCAGCGATACCGCGGAAGAAATTGCGCGGCTGCGCAGTCACGTGAAACAATTCCGCGCTTTGCTGAATGGCGGCGGAGAAATCGGCAAGAAGCTCGATTTTTTGCTGCAGGAAATGCAGCGCGAGGCGAATACGCTGCTGTCCAAATCGAACGGCGCGGATGAGGACGGGCTCGAGGTGACGCAATTGGGACTGGGGCTGAAATCGGAGATTGAGAAACTGCGCGAGCAAGTGCAGAACATCGAATAACGATGGCTGATTCCTACGAATCACTGATCTTGATCGTGTCGGGGCCTTCGGGGTCAGGCAAATCAACGCTGGTGAAAAAGCTGCTGGAGCTGCCGGGCACGATGCTTTCGATTTCGGCTACCACGCGGCCCCCTCGCGCGAACGAAAAGGACGGCGAGTGGTATCATTTCGTTAAGGACGAGGAATTCCGGCGGATGGTGGAGCGCGGGGAATTTCTGGAACACGCGTGCGTTTTTGGGAAGCACAGCTACGGGACGCCGAAAAAGTGGCTGGAAGAAGCGCGCACGCAGAAGCGCGATTTGGTGCTGGAAATCGACGTCCAGGGCGCCGAGCAGGTGCGCAAGAAACTGCCGGAGTCGATCGCGATTTTCATCGTGCCGCCGTCGAGGCAAGAACTGGAGAAACGCATTCGGGCGCGCGGCCAGGACGGCGAAGAGGAAATCAGCCGGCGTCTGGAACGAGCACGCTTGGAGATGGAGCATTATCTGGATTACGATTATGTGGTGATCAACGAAGATGTTGGCCGAGCGGGCGAAGCGGTCAGGGCCATTGCATTGGGAGCGCGGTGCGAAACGAAACGAAATCGCGAGCGCGTTCGTCAGATACTGAAATCCTTCGGAGGATAGAGCACTCATGCCCGTTTCTAGCCAGCCACCTGATAGCAAGTTTGCGTATGTGGTACTCGTTGCGCGGCGCGCCCGGCAACTCATGGCGGGAGGAAGGCCGCTGATCGACAACCCAAAAAATCACAAGTACACGCGGGTTGCCGAAGAAGAAATGCAGAAGGGGCTGCTGGAATTCGATTTGCCGGAAGGAATGGACGGGACGGAAAGCGAAGACGGGAAAGGTAAGAAGGGTTAGGTTTTCTGCGCAGCCCGATGGTGACCCGGTGATGAATTGATGCGAATTGCGCTCGGAGTTTCGGGAGGAGTGGCGGCGTACAAGGCCGCCGAGCTGGTGCGCCGGCTGCAACAGGAGAAACTTGCCGTGCAGGTGGTCATGACGCGCGGCGCGCAGGAATTCGTGACGCCGCTGACTTTTGCGGCGCTGACCGGCGAGAAAGTGATCACCGAGCTTTTCGGGGAGAAGCAAGCGACGGCGAATCTGGAAAGCGCGATCGAGCACATTGCCGTGGCGCAGCGCATCGACTTGCTGGTGATCGCTCCGGCGACGGCGGACATTCTCGCAAAGCTGGCGAACGGCATCGCGGATGATTTTCTGACCACGCTTTATCTGGCGACGAAGGCTCCGGTGATCGTGGCTCCGGCGATGAACGTGAATATGTGGGAGCACGCGGCGACGCAAAAGAATTTGGAGACGCTCAGGGCGCGCGGGGTGCGCGTGGTGCAGCCGGATGAGGGTTATCTGGCGTGCGGAATGGTGGGGCCGGGGCGGCTCGCGGGAATTGAAGCGATTACGAGCGCGGTGTGCGAGACGCTGGGGCTGAAGCACGACTTGGATGGAATGAAAATTGTGGTAACGGCGGGGCCGACGGTTGAGGACGTGGATCCGGTGCGCATGCTGACGAATCGCTCGTCGGGGAAAATGGGTTACGCGCTGGCGGATGCGGCGGCGCGCCGCGGAGCGCATGTAGCACTGGTCAGCGGGCCGACGGAGCTGCATGCGCCGAACGAAGTGGATTGGGTTCCGGTGCGCTCGACGGAAGAGATGCACCGCGCGGTGCGCGAGCGGGCGAAAGACGCGGACGCGGTGATCATGGCCGCGGCGGTGGCGGATTATCGTCCCGCGGCGCACGCAGCGCAGAAAATCAAGCGCAGCGAAGGACGGCTGATGCTGGAGCTCGAGCCGACCGCGGATATTTTGGCGGAGCTGGGACGTGAAAAAGGTTCGGCGATTTTGGTGGGCTTTGCCGCGGAAACGGAGCGCGTTGCGGAAAACGCGCGGCGCAAGCTTGCGGCGAAGGGCGCGGACATGATCGTGGCGAACGACGTCACGCAAGAAGGCGCGGGGTTCGACACGGATACGAATGTCGTGACGTTCTTTTTGCGCGATGGCCGGGAAGTGGCGCTGCAGAAAATGTCGAAGTTCGACGTGGCGAACCGGATTCTGGATTGCGTGGCGGAATTGCGCAAGGGCGTGAAGTGAGACAGCGCGCGGCGGGGCGGCGATGAAGCCCGCGAATCGCGCAAACGTCGAAGCGTGGCTTGGATATTTCAGCGAGCTGAGAATTTCTTCTTTTTATCTTGACCGCACGGCGACGGCCAGCAACATCGCGGAAGCGGCGGTTTCGACCTCTCCTCTTAGCACGACGGCAGCATCGTCATACGTTCCTGCGAGCAGTTTCGCGATGCGCGCGAAGCTGCAAGCCTCCGTGCCCGCGCAGCCGGCGGCGCCGCTACCGGTCATAAAATCCGCGTCGCTTTTCGAGGCCGACCAGCGCATTGAAAACGATTCACTCGAACGCATACGCGAAGACATCGGCGATTGCAAACGGTGCCGTCTGTGCGAGCAGCGCAACAAAATTGTTTTCGGCGCCGGGAACGCGCGCGCGGAACTTGTGTTTGTGGGCGAAGGGCCGGGGCGCGACGAAGACATTCAGGGTCTGCCGTTCGTGGGGCGCGCAGGAAAATTGCTGACGCAGATGATCGAGGCGATGGGACTGAAGCGCGACGGCGTTTACATCTGCAACGTGGTGAAGTGCCGGCCGCCGGAAAATCGCGCGCCGGAGCCGGATGAGATGGAAACGTGCTCGCCGTTTCTTTACCGGCAGCTCGCGGTGATCCAGCCGAAGGCGGTTGTTTGCCTGGGCGCGATCGCTTTTCAGGCGCTCTACGGCGCGAAGCAATCGATTTCGCGGCTGCGTGGACAGTGGCTGGAATTTCGCGGAATCCCGATGATGGCCACGTATCATCCCGCGTATTTGCTGCGGAACCCGAACGCCAAGGGCGACGTGTGGGAAGATTTGAAAAAAGTGATGGCGCACCTCGGACTGAAAGTTCCCGCCAGAAGCTAGAAGAAATCCTGCTACATTAAACGTTTTGCCATCGCGCGCTGGTGCGCTGAATTTCTCATTTTGTCGCGACGAAATTGTCTTGCGGAGTAACGCGTGGGAATTTTTCTGGGATTGGCGGCGGCATTCAGCTGGGGCGTGGCGGATTACGCAGCGCGCTTCGCGACGCGGCGAACGGGCGCGCTGCGGGCGCTGCTGTTCATGCAACTGACCGGATTCATCGCGCTCACGGTAGGCATGGCGGCGACGGGGCATTGGGCGAGATTTTTTCCGGCGTTCCGTTGGAGCAACTGGGCGTGGATTGTGCTGGCGGGAGTTTTGAGTGCGCTGGGCGCGCTGGCGCTCTACCGATCATTCGAAATCGGAGTGCTGGCGCTGGTATCGCCGATTGCCGCGAGCTATCCGGCGCTGACGGTGGTGCTGTCGATTTCGACGGGGGAGCGGCTGACGCGGGCGCACGGCGCGGGAGTGGCGACTGTCATTGTTGGCGTGATTATCGCGGCGCTGGCGCTGCCGGCGAGGGACAACACGGGTGCGGGAGATGAGTCCGTGTCGGCGCACGATCATCGTGCGCATTTGTTGCGCGGAGTGCCGTGGGCGCTGGCGGCGGCGCTGGCGTTCGGCGTGAATTATTGGATTTTAGGATTTCGGGTTATGCCGGTGTTCGGCGGATTTGCGTCGGTGTGGGTGATACGGCTGGTTTCGTTTGTGTTGCTGGCGCTGCTGCTGCGGCCGCTGGGACAACCGATGGAAATTCCGCGCGGCCCGACGGCGTGGCTGATTGTTTTCATGGGGCTGACGGACACGGCGGGATTCTTGGCGAACAATCTGGCGTTCAAGCGGGAAGAAATCGCGATTGCGACGGTGCTCGCTTCTCTCTATGGGGTGGTGACGCTGCTGTTTGCGGCTGTGTTTCTGCGGGAAAAACTCGGGCGCCGGCAGTGGGCGGGCGTGGCGCTGATTTTCGCGGGAGTGGCGCTGGTCAGCATGTAGGGAGTCGCGACGCTGTCGCTGTGTGCGCGAGTTTTGCGGGTTGCCTCATGCTGCTACACTACTGCAAGAATGAGTCCGCGATTTTGCGAAGTGGCGCTCCCGGTTCCGCTGCGAACGACCTTCACATACGCAATTCCTGAACATTTGGCTGAAGCGGAAATCATTGGCAGCCGCGTGGTGGCGCCTTTTCACAACCGCGCGATGGTTGGCGTGGCGGTGAAATTCACCGCGGAGCCGCAGAGCGGCAAAAGCACAAAAGAAATTGTCGAGCTGGTGGATGCGATTCCGGCGCTGACGCCGGAGTTGCTCGTGCTGGGCGAATGGATCAGCCGGTATTACGTCGCGCCGATTGGCGAAACGCTGCGGTCGATGCTGCCGCCGCTGGCGGAGCTGCGCGAGTATCGCGAATACGCGCTGACGGAGCACGGGCGCGAGTTCTATGCGGCGGTGAAAGAGCGCGGCGTGGCGGAAGCGGGCGAGGCTCGCGATGTGGAGGCGCTGGAGCTGCTGGGATTAGCGAAGGGAGCAGTTTCGTCGGCGAAGCTGAAACGGATCGCCGGCGGCGCAGCGGCAGTCGAGCGGCTGGTGCGGCGCGGAATCGTTGCGGCGCGTGAGCGGATGGAGCGCAAGAGCGAGCGCGTGCAGAAAATCGTGGCGTGGAATGAAGCAGCGAAGGCGGCGGATGCGAAGGAAGAAAAAGCGCGGGAGATTCTGACGACGGTGCGCGGGCCTCTTCCCGTGGCAATGCTGCTGAAGGAAGGCGTTTCGCGGGCGCTGCTGGCGCGGTTGGAAAAAAACGGGAAAGTCACGCTGTGGGAAGAGCCGTTCACGGCGGAGGAAGATCCGTGGGAGGCGAATTTTGTTCCGCCGATGAACGTGCTGAATGCGGAGCAGGAGAGCGCGATCGCGTCGGTGCGCGAATGGCTTGCGGCGGGGAAATTCGCGGCGGGCTTGCTGCACGGCGTCACCGGAAGCGGGAAAACGGAAGTGTATCTTGGCGCGATGGAAGCGGCGCTGGCGCAAGGGCGCACGGCCATTGTGCTGGTGCCGGAAATTGCGCTGACGCTTTGGCTGAGCCGGCTGGTGCGGGCGCGATTCGGCGCAGCGGTTGCGGTGCTGCACAGCGGCCTGGCGGACAAGGAGCGCGCGCACGAATGGTGGCGCGTACGGCGCGGCGAAGCGCGCGTGGTGGTGGGGACGCGGTCGGCGGTGTTCGCGCCGCTCGAACATGTGGGGCTGATTATCGTCGATGAAGAGCAGGAGACCAGCTACAAGCAGGAAGAGACGCCGCGCTACAACGGGCGCGACGCTGCGGTGGTTCGCGCGAGCCTGGTGAACGCCGTTGTGCTGTTGGGTTCGGCGACGCCGTCGCTCGAAAGTTTCCACAACGCGCAAGTCGGCAAATACAAATTGCTGGAATTGACGGCTCGCGTGGCGGACCGGCCGCTGGCGAGCGTGAAGCTTGTGGATCTGCGCGAAGAGTTCAAGCAGAGCCATCGCTCCGCGCCTGCTTCGGCGGCGCTGGTGGCTGCGATTCGGAAGCGATTCGCCGAGGGCACGCAAGCGCTCGTCCTCATCAACCGGCGCGGCTATTCGTGGTACGTGCTGTGCAGGAGCTGCGGCGCGGGCATTGAGTGCCAGAATTGCAGCATCGCGCTTTCGTATCACAAGCGCAGGGCGCGGCTGGAATGTCATTACTGTGGCTATTCGAGCGCCGTGCCGAAACTATGCCCGAAGTGCAAATCGCAATATCTGTATTTTGTGGGCGACGGCGCGGAGCGCGTGGAGGAATTTCTGCGCGAGCAATTCCCGAAGGCGCGAATCGGGCGACTGGACCGCGACACGGTGCGGACCAAGCGCGAATATCAAAAAGTGCTCGGCGCGTTCGCGCGCAGCGACCTGAATTTGCTGGTGGGCACGCAGATGGTGGCGAAAGGCCACGACTTCGAGCGTGTGACGCTGGTGGGGGTGGTGGCGGCGGATCTAGCGCTGGGACGTCCGGATTTTCGCGCGGCGGAACGCACGTTTCAGTTGCTGACGCAGGTTGCGGGGCGCGCGGGCCGCGGGCATTTGCCAGGCGAAGTGCTGATTGAAACGTACTATCCGGAGCACTACGCGATCGAGCACGCCGTCGATCAGGATTACAAGACATTTTTCGAGCGGGAAATTCATTTTCGCAAAGTGATGCACTATCCGCCGTTCATTGCGCTGGCAAATGTGCTGGTGCGCGACCGCAAAATCGAGAACGCGATTCGCTGGTCGCGCGCGATTGCGGGGTGGTTCGATTCGCGAAAGCACGGCGAACTGAAGGTGCTGGGCCCGGCGGCGGCGGCGCTTTCCAAATTGCGGCGCGAGTATCGTTTTCAGATTTTACTGAAGTCGCCGAACCGGCGGCTGCTGGCGCAGGTGTTGGAAGGATGCCTGGCATTTTGCGCCGAGAAAAAGATTCCGGAGAGCGCGGTGATTGTGGACGTGGATCCAGTGAGTTTGCTTTAGAGAGGTTAATCAGCCAGAAAGAAGAGCCGCGAAGAGAGAATTGAAAGCGCGCGAAAAGACTTCAGCGCCCGGCGGTGAGCGGCAGCGGCGTGAAGCACAGAAGGAAAATAATCAGCGCGACGACGGCCCAGGCGCGCCGCGTTGTGTCGAGAGGCGTCCAAGAATCGATCAGCGGCGGGTGACGAAAACCGAGGACAAGGAAGAGCACGGCGAAGACCAGCCATCCACTCCAGTAGAAGATGCCCATGGCGATAAGCGCGATACCGAATGCCAACGAAATGCGGCGATGGCTGCGGCTGGCAATGCTGTAAATGATATGGCCTCCGTCGAGCTGTCCGATGGGCAAGAGGTTGAGCGCCGTGGCGAACAGGCCAACCCACGCCGCCAGAGCGATGGGGCTGAGCAAAATATTTTGCGGACTCACGCCGGGGTGAAAAATGGCGAGGAACAATTTCATCAGCGGCGGGCTGCCGAAGATAATGAGCGCACCGGCCTGCGCGTTGGGGACGACTTTGGACATGTAAATCCCCGCGGCCAATATCGGAACGGCCAACACGAAGCCCACAAGCGGCCCTGAGAATCCCACGTCGAAGAGCGCCCTGCGGTCGAATATCGGCGAACGGATGCGAATGAATGCGCCGAAAGTGCCGATGAGGCTCGGCGCAGGCAGAAAGTAAGGATAGCTGGCGTCTATTTTGTAATAGCGGCACGCAAAATAGTGGCCCAGCTCGTGCGCCAGTAAGATGCCGATGAGCGTGAACGAAAAAGGAATGCCCAAAAGCAGCAATCGCGGATGAGTCAGTGCGTGCCAGGTCGGCGCGAACGGATTATCGAGCCCTGCGAACGGCGCGCGATTTTGCGCGTAGGAAACGGAGAATTCGGTGCCGACGGCGAGCGTCGAGATCACAGTCAGAATGAAAAGAATCAACGCGAGGATGAACGGGCGCTTGCGGGGAGCCTCAGTAAGCGCGTGCGGCTCGTAAAACACGCGATAAAGCGGCTCGAGCGTTTGCGCGGGGGCACCGCCGTGTCCGTTGCCGCTTCCGTTTCCGGCTCCGTTCCCCACACTCATAGATTACACCGCGCGCGGCCAGCATGGCCACGTGAAACGGTTACGGCTGGACATCCGCGCGGAGTTGCTTTTTTCTGCACTGTGGCGTCCAATAAAGGAAAGCGCGGCGATTTTCCAGGGATTATTTTCGAGGTGGCGGCATGCGTGAAGCAGTGCGTGAAGCAGTGATCGTCAGTTCGGTGCGCACGGCGGTGGGCAAAGCCTTCAAAGGCACGTTGCGGGCGACGCGCCCCGACGATTTGGCCGCGGCAGCGATACGCGAGGCGCTCTCGCGCGTGCCGAGCCTGGACGCGAAGGAAATCGAAGACGTGATTCTGGGCTGCGCCATGCCCGAGGCGGAGCAGGGTATGAACGTGGCGCGAATCGCGTCGCTGCGCGCGGGCCTGCCCGTGGAAGCCTCGGCGATGACCATCAATCGATTTTGTTCTTCGGGCCTGCAGGCGATTGCCATCGCCGCGGAGAGAATTATTGCGGGCCAGGCCAACGTGATCGTCGCAGGCGGCACGGAATCGATGAGCATGATTCCCATGGGCGGAAATAAAATTTCGCCGAATCCGTGGCTGATGGACCACTATCCGGATTCGTACTTAGGAATGGGGCTGACGGCGGAAAATCTTGCAAAAAAATACGGAATCAGCCGCGAGCAGTCGGACGAGTTTTCGTTGCAGAGCCATCAAAAAGCGCTGGCGGCGATTGCCGCGGGGAAATTCAAGCAAGAGGTCGTGCCGATCGAGGTGAATTTTACGTCTGTGGATGGTTCGAACGGCAACCACTCGAAGACGACGAAAGTTAGTTTCGACACGGATGAAGGGCCGCGCGCGGATACTTCGCTCGAGGCGCTCGGGAAATTGAAGCCTGCGTTTCACGCCAAGGGAGTGGTCACGGCGGGAAATAGTTCGCAGATGAGCGACGGCGCTGCCATCGCGGTGGTGATGTCCGCGGAGCGCGCGAAGGCCATCGGCGCAAAGCCGCTGGCGAAATTTGTTGCCTTCGCGACGGCGGGCTGTCCTCCGGAAGAGATGGGCGTGGGCCCGGTGTTTGCGATTCCTAAGGCGCTGAAACTCGCGGGGCTCAAACTCGAACAGATGGATGTGATTGAATTGAACGAGGCGTTCGCGGCGCAATCGCTCACCGTGATAAAACTGGCGGGGCTCGACGCGGCGCGCGTGAATCCCAACGGCGGCGCTGTGGCGCTGGGGCATCCGCTGGGCTGCACCGGAGCAAAATTGACGGCGACGATTCTGCGCGAGTTGGAGCGCCGCAAAGGGCGTTATGGCTTGGTGACGATGTGCGTCGGCGGCGGCATGGGCGCAGCGGGAATTTTGGAGCGTGTGGCGTGATCCGCCATGAGGGACACGCAGCGAGAATTTCTTCCGTCCTTGACCGAGTGGTGATGCTAACCTGATGCGAAAGCCAACTTCGATTCATTCAGCGCGAGCATAGTGAGGAGTTGAGATGGCGACAACGACGGTTTCGCAGAATTTGGCTCGCGGCGGCGGATTTTTGATTTCGTCCTGCGCGCCGGAGGACGTGTTCACTCCCGCAGACCTCACTGGCGACCAGAAGCTGATCGGCCAAACCGCGGAAGAATTCGTCACCAAAGAAGTGCTGCCGCTGGTGCCGGAGCTCGAACAGCACAAAGAAGGCCTGATGGCGCAGGTGCTGAAAAAGGCCGGCGAATTGGGATTGCTCGCGGGCGGAATTCCCGAGGAGTATGGCGGCGCGGGGCTGGACAAAGTTTCCGCGACGCTGCTTTCGGAAAAACTCGCTGCCTACGCTTCGTTCGCGGTGACCCATGGAGGGCACGCGGGAATCGGCACGGTGCCGATTGTTTATTTTGGGACGGAACAGCAGAAGAAAAAGTATCTGCCACGAATCGCGACCGGCGAAATGATTTCCTGCTACTGCCTATCCGAGCCGCAGGCCGGTTCGGATGCGCTGGCGGCGCGGACGCGCGCGGTGCTCTCCCCCGACGGGCGGAACTGGATTCTGAACGGCCAGAAAATGTGGATCACCAATGGCGGCTTCGCGGATTTGTTCGTGGTCTTCGCCAAAGTGGATGGAGAAAAATTCTCCTGCTTTCTGGTGGAGCGCGGCGCGCCGGGATTTTCGTTTGGCGCGGAAGAAAAAAAGATGGGCATCAAAGGCAGTTCGACGGTGGCGCTGTTTTTCGAAAATACGCCGGTGCCGAAAGAGAATTTGCTGCATGAGATCGGGCGCGGGCACATTGTCGCGTTCAATACGCTGAATGCGGGGCGATTCAGCCTGGGCGCGTATTGCGTCGGCGGCGCGAAAAAAGTTTTGGAAGCGGCGTCGAAATATTCGAAAGAGCGCACGGCGTTCGGAAGGCAACTGGCGCAATTCGGCCTCATCGACGCCAAGCTGGCGGAGATGGCCATTCGCATTTACGCGGTTGAATCGATGGTTTACCGCTCCGCGGGGCAAATCGACGCGGCCACGGCGGCCGCGGCCGAGGACACCACGAAGACCGAGCGCGGAATGAAAATGCTCGAGGAGTATGCCATCGAGAGTTCCATCAGCAAAGTGTACGGCTCGGAGGTGGTGGATTACTGCGTCGATGAAGCGGTGCAGATCTTCGGTGGCTACGGATATCACGAGGATTATCCGGTGGCGCGCTCGTACCGCGACAGCCGCATCAACCGTATTTTCGAGGGCACCAACGAAATCAATCGCATGCTGATTATTCAAATGCTGATGAAGCGCGCCATGGGCGGCGTGCTGCCGTTGATTCCCGCGGCGATGAAGCTCGCGGAAGAAGTGCTGGCGGGGCCGTCGATGGAAGATGGCGCGAGCGGCGAGTTCGCGCCGGAGGAGCGGATTCTCGCCAATGGCAAAAAGATTTTCCTGCTCGCGGCGGGCGCAGCGGTGCAGCGGTTCCGCGAACAGCTTGCCGAGCAGCAGGAGATTGTCGCGGCGCTGGCGAACGTAGTGATGGAGATTTACGCCATGGAATCATGTTTGCGCCGGGCGCAGAAAGCGGCGAAGGGAAACGCGGGCGATTCTGGTTCCGCGATGGCGGACGCGATGCGCGTTTTCGTATCGGATGCGGCGGATCGCGCGGAACGTGAAGCGCGCATGGCGCTGGCGGCAACGGTGGAAGGCGATGCGCTGCGCACGCAACTCGCCGTGCTCCGCCGGTTCACCAAGCGCGACACGATCGACACGATTGCGCTGCGGCGTCGAGTCGCCGCTGCGGTACTGGCGGGCGACCGGTATCCATTCGAGGGCCGTTGAAGGCCGCAGTCACGCGAAAACCCAAGAAGCTGAGACGCGCAAAGCGAACTCGTCGTTCGGCGGGGCGCCGGGAGGGTTCGGCGCAGGCTTCTGTTGCGTGGATTCGCGAGCTTGCCTTGCCGTATTTGAAGGGATATCGACCGGTAGCGACCCACGAGCCTGGCCTGCAGGGTTTTTGGTTTCTCGCGGACGCGGCGTCAACTCCTAAACCCAAGCCGGCGAATCGTTCCTCGCGGCGCGGTGCGACCCAGGAGCAAGGCGTTGGGCTTTTTGTTGGGTATTTGGTGGACGACGCAGCGGAATACTCGTTTTTGCATCCCATGCTGCCGGAATGCTTGGTTTTTGCCCGGATCAGTCCGGCGAGTGGTGCGCTGCATGAGCGGCTCGTGCGGCAGCCGGACAGCTTGGTTCGCAAGATCTTCGAGTACATACGTTGGCTGACGCATCGACCGCCGCGATTTGTGTTTCATGAGGCGGAAGCCACGGCGATGGCCCGGCACGCGTCAATGGCGGCCTGGCCGCCGGCGAAGCGCGAGCATCTCTCGCGGAATTTTTTCATCGAGACGCTGGCCTGGCTGGTGCGCAGCGGCCTGGTGCGGAAACTGAAAGAGGAAGTTGAGCAAGGCAACACGGCACGGACGTCTTAGGCCGCTCCCGCAAGGAACCCGCAAAGTGTGTCACATTCACGGAAAGGATTCTCCCGATTTGCTACTGACTCGAAAACCGGATAGCGCTAAGTGAATGAGAGCGAAGGATTTCCTGTTCGGTATCTTCGGCCTTCAATTTGCATCTAAGTCAACGGGGGGTAGGTGATCCAGAATGCAAATCCGTCGAATTCCAAAGTGGGTATATTGGTGTGCCGTCGCACTGATTGCGCTTCACATTTATTTCTTCCGGGAACTGGTTGCTGCGGAGCTGCTGTTTGGGATTGTGTTTGGCAGCTTTCTGGTGCTGTTGCTGGCGATCTACGTCGTTAGCGAAGCGGGCGATCGCGGGCTAGGGTGGATGGAGGCGAACCGGCGAGGGATGTTGGTAACGGCGCGCCGGCAATGGGGACGGGTGGAAGCGATCAGTAGAAAGACATTCCGCCGTCAACATTCAGAGTCTGTCCGGTAATCGCGGCTGCTTGCGAGGATGCCAGGAAGAGCGCAGCGTCGGCGATGTCGGCGGCTGTTTGCGGCTTTCCCTGAAGGATTCTCTCCAGGAAGCCTTTGAAAAGCTCGTCCGGATCGGCGTGCAGGCGTTCAGCGAGGGCTTGGCCGAGTGCCTGCGACATTTCCGTCTCCGGCACAGGCCCGGGGCAGATGGCGTTGACGCGGACGCCTTTGCGAGCGGCCTCCGCAGCCAGGGTGCGCGTTAGTCCTACCAATCCCGCCTTAGATGCGGCATACGGACTATTGCACTGAAAAGCGCCCTTGGCGGCGACACTGGAGATATTGATGATTGCGCCAGAGCCACACTGGTACATTTCCGGCAGAACCAGCCGCGAAAGCAGGTAAGGGCCGCGTAGATTGACGGCAATAACCTCGTCCCATTCCTTGGGCGAGATTTCCTCGACCGGTTTTACCGGTCCCAGAACCCCGGCGTTGTTCACGAGAATATCGACGTGGCCGAATTGCTTGTGGGCTGCGCTGGCAATCGCCTGACAATCGGATTCTTGTGATACGTCCGCGACGATGGCCGCGGCTTTATGGCCTGCGGCTTTCAGCTCCGCCCCAACGCCGTTGATTTGGCTCTGAGTACGCGCGGCGAGCAGGACGGCTGCGCCTTCACGGGCGAAACGGAGGGCAATGGCGCGGCCGATTCCACGCCCTCCACCCGTGATAATTGCGACCTGGCCGGCTAACAACATGCAGATGCACTCCCATCGGCAGTCTCGATGCGCCGCTCAGGATATCATTACGGCTGCACCGCGCTCATAGCAAGAGAATTAGCAGATACGAAAGCGAGTGACGGCGCAGACTGGAATGCGGTAACATAGGTGTTCATGCCTAGCGATATAGCGAACATACAAGGGACCGGGAACGGTCGAAAAGTGCTTGTGCGGGTGCGCCCGCGCGGATTCTGCGCCGGTGTGGTACGCGCGGTGGATATTGTCGAGCTGGCGCTCGAAGCCTACGGGGCACCGGTGTATGTGCATCACGAGATTGTGCATAACCGGTACGTGGTCGACCAATTGCGGCAGCGGGGCGCGATTTTTGTCGAAACGATTGGCGAAGTGCCGATCGGCGCGGTGCTGGTGTTCAGCGCGCATGGAGTTCCGCCGCGGGTGCGCGAAGAAGCGACGGAGCGCCAACTGCGCGTGATTGATGCGACGTGCCCTCTGGTGACGAAGGTTCACCTGGAAGCGCGAAAGTTTGCACGCGAAGGGCGGACGCTGATTCTCATTGGCCATCGCGACCATCAGGAGATTGTCGGGACCTCCGGAGAAGCGCCGCTGCAGACCGTTGTGGTGGGAAGCGTGGAAGAAGTCGACAAGCTGGAGATGGAAGACCCCGAGCGGCTGGCTTATTTGACGCAGACGACGCTGAGCCTTTATGACACGCAAGAAATCTTGACGCGGCTGCGGCAGCGATTCCCGAAAATTCTGGGGCCTGCGTCGGATGATATTTGCTATGCGACGCAGAATCGCCAGGAAGCCGTGGAGGCGCTGACGCGGGAAGTGGATATGATTTTGGTGGTCGGTTCGGCGAACAGCTCGAATTCGAACCGCCTGGTGGAAGTGGCGCAGCGAGCGGGCGTGGCGGCGCGGCTGATCGAAGACGGAAATGATCTGCAACAGGCATGGTTCGACGGCGTTTCGCGGCTGGGATTAACGGCGGGAGCATCGGCTCCGGAAATCCTGGTGGAGCAGGTGAGCCAGCGGCTGGCGAATTTCGGTTTCACGGACCAGCGCGATTTGGATCTGATTCGCGAAGATGTGCGATTCACGCTGCCGCCCGAACTGGCGGCGCGGAAGCCGGTGGCGAGGTAAAGCAGTGGAAAACCGCGGAGTGCAACGGAGGAACGCTTAATGGCGGTGCGGATCGTCCGCCAACCAAAGCAAATAGTTTTGTTGGGCGCGCCGACGAGCGCGGCGGCGTTTGCGGCAGGCCATGAAAAAGCACCACAGGCGTTGCGCGCTGCGGGGCTGGTAGAAAAACTTCAGTCGATTGGCTACAGCGTCACCGATATGGGTGACGATCCCGTCGAGCTTTACAAACCCGATGAAGAGAGTCCTCGCGCGCGGAATTTGGCGCGCGTGGTTGCGTCGCTTGAAGCTCTGAAACCCCGCGTGGAAGCTGCCGTAAAGACGGGCGGACTGGCGTTGATTTTGACCGGGGATTGTTCCTCGGCGCTGGCGACGGTCGCGGGTGTGCGCCGGTATTACCGCGGCGCAAGCGTCGTGTACATGGACAGCGACGCGGATTTGAATGTGCCGGCGACGTCGCCTTCCGGGTGCGTGGACGGAATGGTGGTGGCGCACCTGACGGGGCGCGGCGCTGCGGAAATGATCCGCTTCTGGAGTGAGCCGCCGCTCGTGCGGGATCCGGACGTGGCGCTCTTTGGTGTGTCGCGGCTGGATTCGCCGGAAGAGGGAGTACTGTCGCAGACGGCGATCCGGTGTTTTCGCGCGGCGGATGTGCGGCGAATGGGTCCCGCTGCGGCGGCGGAAATGGCCGTCGAGCGAATTCACGGCGGAAAAAACGAACTGATTCTGCACCTCGATGTGGATGTGATTTCCAGCGAGGATTTTGCGGCCACGGATTTGCCGGGCAGCGGCGGTTTGCGGCTGGACGAAGTTCGCGAAGCGATGGCGGTGGTCGCGAAGCAGCCGCGGCTGGTGGCGCTGGAAGTTGCGGCGTACAATCCGGAGCGCGACACGGAAGGACGCGGCGCGAAAATCATCGTGGAGCTGATCGCCGCGGCGCTGGCTGCGCGGCTGGAGGCGCAACCGAAAGAAGAAGCGGTGGCCGCAGCAGCTTCGGCAGCGCCAAGTGATTCCGCAGCGCCCGCGCCGGAAGCAAGTTCCGGCGAAGCGAATTCCGCGCCGGCGTCTGATGACGCTCCTGCGGAACCGATCGATTCCCCGTCTGCTGGCTCGGCGGACAATGTATCGGCGAGCGACGTATCGTCGAACGATGCGTCGCCCGAACATCTCACATCAACGTCCACGTCCGGCGAATGAAATTTCACGCTGTCTCCCGATCTCGCATTGCGAAAAAATAGAACGCGCCTTCCTCGTAGTGCATAATTCCGCGTTGAAGCTTTCTGCCCGTGCCGGTGCCGTGCTAAACGAAAACGCATGAAAGACCGAATCAAACCGCGAAGGGCGCTCGAAAGATTCCGCGAGCAGCCGCCGATGCTCGAAGATCGCCGAGGCAAACTGCGGCTGGACATGAATGAAGGCATGGCGGGATGTTCGCCGAAGGTGCGCGCGGCTTTGCGGCGGCTCAGCGGTGAAGAGATCACGATGTATCCAGAGAAGGAGAATGCGGCGGCGCGCATTGCGCCTTTTTTCGGCGTAAGCGCTCGGGAGCTGGTGCTCACGGGCGGAATTGACGAGGCGCTGCGGCTAGTGGCCGATGTTTTCATCGAGCGCGGGCGCGGCGTGCTGCTGGTTGAGCCGACTTTTTCGATGTATCGCTTCCATGCGGATCAGCGTGACGCGCGCATTCACACGCTTTACTGCGACAAAAAAATGCGGTTTCCGCTTGGCGATGTGCTGCGGGCGTTGAAACAAGCGCCTGCCGTTTTCTTCTTGGCCAATCCGAATAATCCGACGGGGGCGTTGCTGGAAAAGCGCGTGCTGGCGACAATTCTGGATGCTGCTGAACGGACGCTGGTGGTGGTGGATGAAGCATACTTTGAGTTTTCCGGGGTCACTGCGTTGCCGTGGATTCGGCGGCGGGAAAATCTGGTCGTGACGCGGACATTTTCAAAGGCGGCGGGCCTGGCGGGGCTGCGCGTCGGCTGCCTTTTCGCGCATCGCGAGACAGCGAGGATTTTGAAGCGAGCGCAGACGCCATTTCCGATTGGGATCGCACCGCTGGTGGCGGCGGAAGCGGCGCTGAGGGATTCAGCGTTTACGCGCCGCGCGACGACGGAGATTACGCGGGGCAGGAAGCTTCTCGAGGGCGGATTGCGCCAGCTGGGCGTGAGAGTTTTTCCCAGCGCGGCAAATTTTGTGCTGGTGGACTTCGGCGTGAGCGGGCCGAAAGTCATCCGCGCGCTGGCGAGGCGCGGGATTCTGATCCGGGATCAAGCCGCAAGCATCGGACGGCCGGGCTTCGCGAGAATTACGGCCGGGGCGCCCGCGCAGATGGCACGGTTTTTGCACGAACTTGCGCACATCGTGTGAGGGGTACGCGCGGCGACACATCTTGTGACGTCTCGACATCGAGCGATTCGGAGCCCGCGACGCAACGTGACGCGACGCGAGTAGGTTCATTAACGAGGGCGTATTCAGGCAATGCTAGCGTGGCTGCAATCTTCGTATGGTACCGACGGCGGTTGCGGGAGAGTTGCGTTCAGGGCGTGCTAGGTGTAGGTTCTAGTTTGGTCGTCACGCTGATAATCGCGGTGTTTGGGCTGCCGCTTCCGGCGGTTGATACGCAGGGCAGCCTGCTATCGCCTAACTGTCTCGCATAACGTATCGCCTTCGCTATGGCCCCTTTGAAACGGGCCTCAACTGAAGCAGGCTTCAGCATCCGGTGACGTTCGCCAGAAAATTCAGAAAGAGATCGGCAAAAAAGGAGCATGACAATGGCAACCGCAGCTTCCGCACCATCGATAGACCCAAACGTTTCTACGTTTGTGGGTACAACGCGAAAATTATTCATTAACGGAAAATGGGTCGAAGCCGCTTCGGGCAAGACCTTTCCGACCTATAACCCGGCGACCGGCGAAGTACTCGCGAATGTGGCGGAAGGAGATCGCGAAGACGTTGATCGCGCGGTGAAGGCTGCGCGCGCCGCTTTTGAGACCGGGCCGTGGGGAAAAAAGATGTCGCCAGCGCAGCGCGGCAAGCTGATCTGGAAGCTGGCGGATCTGATTGAAAAGCACCAGGAAGAATTCGCGCAGCTTGAATCGCTCGATAACGGCAAGCCGCTGAAGATTTCGCGGATTGCGGACGTCCCGCTGACGTTCGAGCACATGCGCTATTACGCCGGCTGGGCGACGAAAATCGAAGGCAACACCATTCCACTGACGCTTGCAGGCCCTTCGAAATATCTTGCCTACACCGTGCGCGAACCTGTCGGCGTGGTTGGGCAAATCATCCCGTGGAATTTCCCGCTGTTGATGGCGGCGTGGAAGCTGGGTCCTGCGCTCGCGGCGGGATGCACGATCGTTCTGAAACCGGCGGAGCAAACTCCGCTGTCGGCGCTGCGCCTGGGCGAGTTAATCCAGGAGGTCGGATTCCCGGACGGGGTGGTCAACATTATCCCGGGTTACGGCGAGACGGCCGGAGCAGCCCTGGCGGCGCATCCGGATGTGGATAAGGTTGCGTTTACCGGCTCTACCGAGGTCGGGAAACTCATCCTTCACGCTGCAGCGGGTAACTTGAAGAAGGTGTCGCTTGAACTCGGCGGGAAATCGCCCAACATCGTGCTTGACGATGCGGATCTTAGTTCAACGATTCCCGGCGCGGCCAGCGCGATTTTCTTCAATCATGGCCAGTGTTGCTGCGCGGGTTCGCGGCTATTTGTGGAAGAGAAGGTCTTCGACAAGGTTGTCGAGGGCGTGGCCCAAATCGCAGAAAAGATGCAAGTGAAGGCTGGGTTCGAACCGGACTGCGACATGGGGCCGATGGTTTCCGAGGAACAGATGAACCGAGTCTGCGGGTATCTTGAATCCGGATTCCGCGAAGGAGCGAAGGCGGTGACCGGAGGAGCGCGCTTGGGGAACCGCGGGTACTTCGTGAAGCCAACGGTGCTGGTGAATACGACCGACAAAATGAAAGTGGTGCAGGAGGAAATTTTCGGACCCGTCGTGACGGCGATCCCGTTCCGCGATGCAAACGAAATCGTGGCGCGCGCGAACGACACGATTTATGGATTGGCCGCTGGGGTGTGGTCGCGAGATATCAAGAAAGCGCATTCCGTGGCCGCCAAACTTCGCGCCGGCACGGTTTGGATCAACTGCTACAACGTTTTCGATCCTGCGCTTCCGTTTGGCGGATACAAGCAGTCCGGCTGGGGCCGCGAAATGGGGCACGAGGTGCTGGAGCATTACACGGAAGTGAAGTCGGTCTGCGCGGCGCTAAGTTAGAGACAGGCGGCGGATTGTTGATCCGGGGGTGAGAGTTTTTCGCCAGCGCGGCGAATTTTGTGCTAGCGGATTTTGGCGCGCGGCCTGAAAGTCATCCGTGCGCTGGCGCAGCGTAGGATTCTGATCCGGGATCAAGCCGCAGGCATCGGACGGCCGGGCTTCGCGAGAATTACAGCAGGAACGCCGGCGCAGATGCGGCCGTTCCTGCGCGTACTCGGGCACGTGCTGTGAAAGCTGGGGCGACAGGCCGTACTATTATTACAACGCGCCGAGCAAGTACAGAATCAACACGATAACCACGACCGTGCCGACTACCCCAAGGCCACCACCCGTGCCCCATCTGGAATAGCCGTAATAGCCGCCGCCTCCAGCGAACAACAGCACCAGCAGAATAATTACCAGCAGTAACATGAAGATCTCCTTTCAGGTTTTGCGCTCCAGAGTGTTCCTTCAACTTCGGCGAATCCCCGAGGCCGCAGACCGAGCGAATATTCGCTCAGGGCGGGGCGCGCACAGACGAAATCTCACGCGCGCTTCGGTGTGGAGACTAGATGGATGATGAAAGCGATGACGGCAAAAAGCAAAAGCAAATGGATCAAGGCACTGGCAATGTGAAACAGCACAAAAGCGCAGATCCATACAACGATCAGGATTAACGCGATGGCAAGAAATGGGCCGAATCTCATGTGCAAGAACCTCCCGCATGTTTGATTTGGCGAATCTGCTTCTGGCCCGATTAGAATCTTTTCGAGGCGCCGCCGCTTTGACAAGAAAGAAGAGATGGCTGAAGGGCAACCTTCCCTGCGACAGAATCATTCAGCCCTTGCCGCACGCCGGCCGGTTTCACGATCTTCCTTGGCCGGAGATGACTCGCCCGTTGAGGAAATATCCTCCGCGCCGGTGCGTTGCATGGGTTCCACGTTAAGTTGAAGGGGAGCGCACAGCTATAGGGCAAACAACGTACCGGCGGTGGAGCTTTCTGGTAATCCAAAGTGATTTATTCCAGCAGATCCGCTGCGCAGCGTGTGGATACGCAGTTTTTTGACGGGGAAGTGTCGTGCTAACCTGATGGCCGTGCCCGGGTGGCGGAATGGCATACGCAGAGGACTTAAAATCCTCAGGCCGCAAGGCCGTGTGGGTTCAACTCCCACCCCGGGTACCACCTTTTCTTACACCTCGAGTGCTGATTTCCGCCTGCTTTCACGGGAGCTAGGGTTTGTCGTTCCACCACCAGAGCGGAGCGAGGGGCTTCTGCTCGGGCCAAACTTCGTCCAGGGTTGCACCCTCGAAGATCTCTCCGTTTTTCATGACGTACTTCACGGAATTGGTGTTGTGAATGTCGGTGAGCGGGTCCTTGGAGAGGATCACCATGTCGGCCAGCTTGCCGGGTTCGATGCTGCCGAGATCTTCCGCAAGGCCAAGAGCGCGGGCGCCTTGAATGGTCGCGGCGCGGAGGACGTCCATATTGGACATGCCGCCGCTCGCGAGCGCCCATAATTCCCAGTTGTAACCAATCCCTTGCAATTGACCGTGGCTGCCGACCACGATGCTGCCTCCCGCCTCGACGATTTTTTTATCGGTTGCGGCGAGCTTGGGGAAAATTTGCTGATCGCTGGAAACCCACGGGCGGCGCTTGGTGCGTGCGTCGAGAATACTATGCGGAATGAAGCGATTGATTTTGGGATCGCCGTGAACGTCGGTGTTTTCGTAGAAGTAGTTTTCAGCAAAAGAACCGCCGTAGGCGACGATGAGCGTAGGAGTTTCGAAAGCCTGCGACCGAACAATCAATTGAATAACGTCATTGTAAAGCGGGACGGTAGGCAGGCTGTGCTCGTTGTTGAAGCCGTCGATGAAATGCGTGATGTCGAGCTTGGTGTCGATGCCTCCTTCGGTGGTCGGCATGATGTGCAACTGCTTGCAAGCTTCGATGACCCACTGGCGCTGGCGGCGATTGCCCACCATGTACGATTTCAGATAGTTGGTGCGGTAATATTTTTTGTACTTGGTGAGGTAATCGAGCGCTTCGTCATAGGACTGAAAATCCGTGTCGGAGAAAACACCCGGGCCGGTGGAATAGGTGCGCGGACCAACGATTTCACCGGTGTCGACCATGTCTTGATAGGCGAACATGTCATTGGTCATGGTCTGCGGATCGCGCCCGGCGGTGACGCCGTAGGCGAGATTGGCCATGAAGTCCCAATTCGCAGTGTCGAGCACGCCACGGCGAATTTCGAGCCAGTGCGGATGAAGGTCGACGAAACCGGGGGTGATGGTCATTCCCTTCACATCAACGATTTTGGCGCCGGGAGGAATCGCGACGGAACCGCGCCGTCCCACTGCGGCGATGCGATTGTCTTTGACGACGATATCGGCGTTTTCGATGACTTCGCCGCCCTTCATGGTGATGACTTTGCCGCCGCGCAGAACGACGATTCCCTGCGGCGTGTACCGCAGAAACTCCAAATCCACGTCAAAATGCTGGACGCCCGCTTCGTGTTCGAGCATCGCGGCGGATTCTTGCGATGATTTGTCGGCAGATTCGCCGCCGGATTTTGCGGATTCGCTTTTTACCGCGGGCCCTATTTCTGCGCGCTCGAACTTCACGCTATCGAGCGGGCGGCGAAAGAAGGTCGCACCGACGGCCCACACAATGGTTTTTCCTCCATCAGTCCAACTGAAATAATCAGAGCCAATGTCGGTGATTTTCTTCACCGGCACGGACGGGGAGAAAACATTGACGGTAGGAGCTTCGCCAAAATGGGGGACAGCGATGACGTACAACTGGTAATTCACTTCCGCAATGGCCCATTGGCCGTCGGGGCTGATGCGCACATCGGCTGCGGGGGAAGTAGGGTCGCCAGTGGAGAGGGAAAACCCGTGGCCGACGACTTTCAAAATCGTGCGGAGGTCGGTGCCGTCGAAGCGCATGGAATACAAGCCTTGCGCGCCGGAATAAGCATAAATGCGGTTGTTCTCCGGGCCAAAATGAGGGCGAATGGACCCTGCTGCTGGGCGAATGATGTTGACGGCGCCGCCTTGCGAAGATATCCAGACGATGTCCGAGCCAAAGACTCCGGCTTCGAAGTCCATCACTTCGGATAGGCGCGCATCGACGGCGGCGCGAAGGGCGACGATTTTCGTTCCGTCGGGCGACCAGGCAGGATCGTAGTAATACGCGGGGACCTGAGTGATTTGCTGCGGGGCGGACTGGCCGTCGGCGCGGACTTTCCAGATCTGGCCGCCTTGGTCCGACCAAGTGACGTAAGCAATCCACTCCCCGTCGGGAGACCACGCTGGCTGAAAGGCGCGGTCGGTCACGTTCGCAAGGCGCTCCGGCTTTCCGTCGGGAAGGTCCATGACGTACAAATGCGTCAGCACGGAAAAGGCGACGCGCTTGCCGTCAGGCGATTGCTGCGGGTCTTGAATCAGGCGAGCTTTCACCGGGCCTTCCTCTACGCGCGTCGGAAAATACAGGCGCGGGCCGAGCTGGCGGTCAATCTGCGCGGAAAATGGGATGATGGAATCCGAGCGATCGGCGACGTTGAGGCGATGAATTTTCCCGCCGTAGAAAACGATTAAATCCTTGCCGTCCGGAGTAAATGAATAGCCGGGAAGGGTTCCTTCGGTGATCAAAGTCTCCTGCATGTCGTGCTGCACGGGAAACTTCAACCAACGGTCATCGCCGGTAGCGAGATTCATAATGCGCAGCGCCGTTTCGCCTTCGTGATAGGTGCCGTAAACAAGCTGGTTGCCGTCGGGCGACAAAACGGGGCGAATGCCGCTGCCTACGGCGTCGGTGAGAATGTCCTCGTCGCCGGTTTGCAGATTGCGGCGGGCGATTTGAGAGAGAGGATAGGTGTCGTCGTAGACCTTGAACGCGCCGGGGCGCCGCGTGTAGTAAATGTATTTGCCATCGGGAGAAAGCTGCGGCTCGATATAGTTCATGCGGTCATCGGGAGGCACGGCAGGAGGATCGGGTTTGGTGATCTGCACGCCGGTGCCGCCATTGACGTAGTACATCCAAAGTTCCCAGGTGCTGAAGAGCGGCTGGTCATGGCGCGCAACGATTACGCTCTGGCCGTCGCGGCTCCAGATGGGCTCGGCGAAATTGCTCTGCTGGTCGTCGGTGAGGCGCGCGAGACGCGTGCCATCGGCGTTGGCGATCCAGACGTTCTCTGCTCCGTTGCGGTCGCTGATGAAAACGATTCGCGAGCCGTCCGGAGAAAAATGGGGCATGGAGTCGAATTCCTGGCCAGAAGTGATCTGCCGGGCGTCGCCGCCGGTGATGGGCATGACGTAGATGTGGCCAAGCAGGCCAAAAACAATTTGACGGCCGTCCGGAGAAGCGTCGAGTGAAATCCACGTGCCTTCGTCAGTGGTGAACTTTATTTCGCGCTCGGTCTTCAGGGTCAGGCCATCATCGGGCTTCGCGGTATCTTTCGAGGCCGGTGATGCCGCGGCTTGGGGCGCTCCCGAATTGGCTTGCTGACTCCCTGCGATAAGTGGCCAGCAGAAACAGAAAGCCACCGCCACAAAGAGAAAAAGCGCACGGCGAATGCGTGGATGTCGATTCACGATTCAGCTCCTTGGCGATCGAATGCAAATGGCGAGGATTCTACAGATTCAGAGGCCAATACGCCAGACCGACACAAATGTTTCACAAGCCAGCGGGCTTAGTAGACGCAGAGCTTGAGTTCCGCTCGCTACTGCGCGGGCGTGACCGGTGTGGCCGGCTTGACGTAAGTGTCGAACCAGCGAAGCATCTCCCAAATCATGTGCTCGATGGATTCACGCGCCTGATAGCCGTGCGCTTCATCGGGCAATTGCACATAGCGCACGGAAGCGCCGTTGCCTTTGAGGGCCATGTACATTCGCTCCGACTGAATCGGAAATGTGCCGGAATTGTTGTCGGCCATGCCGTGAATCAGCAGGATCGGCACGTGGATGTCGTTGGCGTACATGAACGGCGACATTTTGAAATAAATGTCGGAAGCGTCCCAGAACGAGCGACGCTCGTTTTGAAAACCGAACGGCGTCAGCGTGCGGTTGTACGCGCCGCTGCGAGCCACGCCGGCGCGGAACAGGTCGGAGTGCGCGAGCAAATTGGCGGTCATGAACGCGCCGTAGCTGTGGCCGCCGACGCCGACGCGACCCGGATCGACAATTCCCATGTCCGCGGCTTTGTCGATGGCCGCTTTAGCGCTGGAGACGATTTGCTCGACGTAGGTATCGTTGGCCGTGCGCGGCGGGCCGATGACCGGCATCGTCGGACCATCCAGCACGACGTAGCCGTCGAGCAAAAACCACAGCGACGAAAGGCCGGTGAATTCCGTGAAGCGATTGGGCGACCCGACGACTTCGCCGGCGACTTGCGCGTTGGTATATTCGCGCGGATAGGCCCAGACGACGGCAGGATAGCGTTCGCCTTCCTTGTAATCGAGCGGAAGATAAACGGTCATGGAAAGAGGCACGCCGTCGGCACGCGTGTAGGTAACGAGCTGTTTGTGTATGTTGCGCACCTGCGGCGTGGGGTCGGCGTAATGCGAAAGCGCGCGCGGAGAATCATCTCCCGTGGTGCGCAGAAAATAATTCGGAGGATCGGTGGTCGTTTCGTGGTGGGTGATGAACTTGGAGCCGTCGGGCGAAGCCAGGGCCACCACGGTTTCGTAGCTCTTGTCGTCGCAATGAAAGAGGCGATCGGCCTGCAAAGTTTGGGTATTGAAACGATCGAGGAACGGGCGATCGCCTTCCGGCGACCCGCCGTCGCCCGTGAGGAAAATGTTGTCGCCCTGCTGCAGGACGGCGTCGTGACCGTTAGCGAGCAAGTGCGTAAGCGGCAGGCCCGGATTTTTGTAGCGCTCCGCTTCGTTCATCTCCCACGCAAGGCGCGGATTCGCCGAAGGGTCCTGAGGATTCATGAACCAGGTGCGCTCCCATGAGCGGCTGATATCGATTTCGCGCAGGATGGCCAAATCACCGCGTTCGCCCCAAGAAATTCCCATAAGACGATATTCCATGCGGGTCAGTTCGGCGGGCTCGGCGGTGAAGGGCGCAGAAATCCACATAACTTTGTCGCGATGATCGGCTTTTGTGCGCGGATTGCCGCCATCGAGAGCCTCCGCCCAAGTCAGTGTGGCCGGGGCGCTCGGCTGCCACTCGTAATCGCGCGGGCCGGTGGCCACGCCGCCGATGGGAATTGTTTCCTGCAATGGAACGTCGGCGAGCTTAAAGGCGACGCGCCCGCTGCGGTCCCAGACTTCCACGTTATGCGCGAAATCGCTGAATGGCCGGACGTAAGAATACGGGTGATGGATGCGCGAGACGAGGATGAAGCGTCCATTCGGAGCGAGCTCCACGGTTTCGTAGATTCCGGGCTTGCCGATGGGCGTGGCTTTGCCGGTGGCGATGTCGATGAACGCGAGCTGCGACGTGGCGTAGTAGTCGAAAAGCTGCTCGTCGCGCGGGCTGGTGAGCAGGTCCTCGAATGTTGGCGCTGGCGCGGCCTTGCCGAAACTTTCCTGAATGATGGGGCCTTCGGGGACGCGCGGCTCTGCGGGCGCGCGGCCGTAATTCGCCGGAACCGTCCGGCAAAGCAACTCGCGGCTGCCGGGCGCCCATGAGCAGGGAGCAGCCGTCACCGGAAATGGCACAACCAGAGTCGAATTAATCGCAACTCCCGCGACGCGGTGAATCGCAGCGGTGGCCGCATCGCCGAGCCAGAGCTCGACCGATTTGTCGGCGGTGACGGTCAGGAAGAAATGCTTTCCGTCAGGAGCCCATTCCGGGGCGCTGAAACCTTCGCCCGCCGCGAAGGCAATTGGGTGCGCGCGCCCGTCGGAAACTTTGACAATCGAGAGATGGATCAGGCGCGACGGATCGTGCTCTCCAAAATTCGCCGGGTCGATGCGCACGCCCGCGATGCGCAGCATGGGCCGCGCAAGTTCGGAGACGGGCGGATAGCGAACCGGCTCGGCGAGAAGAATTTCGTCGTCTTGCGGGCTGACGAAGGCCAGTGGCGGCGCCGGCGCGAGCAAGACATCGACAATTTCCTTCGACGGTTTCTGATAGGCGCTTTGCGCGAAAAGGCCGGGGGCGGCCGCGAGCATGACGAGCGCCAGACAGCACGCGCTTCGTTTCAGGTGACAGAGGAAACTGCGAGAATCGATAGACGCCATTGTGTCCTCCCGCGAGAGTCTGGAGTGTACTGAAACGAACCGCACCACGCAAACTGCACGTACAGACGCGCGCGGCAGGCTGTGCGTTTCAGAGCGTTCCGTCCGATACAAGATTTGTGTAACGTGCCGTCGGGTCACGCCGTCTCTCTGGAGTCCACGCTGACCATGCTTTGTTGACGTAGAAAATCTGGATGTTCGACTACGATGCCGGATAGTACTTCTGCGTTCATTTTTTCGCGCCAATGCGGTATACATGCAGGTCCCGCGCGGTCCCAAAGGGCTGGTGGTGCGGCGTGAACGGATGTGGACGGCTTTCCTTTCGAGTTTAATGGTTTCTAGGAGGATGTGCATGCGAGCAAGGATGCGTGTTCGTTGGATTGTTTTGGTTGCTGTGATGCTTGGTGCGCTGATCGCTGGCCTTTCCGCCAAGGCGCAGACACTCACCAAGGACTCTCTTGCTGGAATGAAATGGCGGCTGATTGGGCCATTTCGCGGAGGGCGCGCGGAAGCGGTCACCGGCGTGATAGGCAATCCTAATGTTTTCTATTTTGGCGCCGTCGCGGGAGGCGTTTGGAAGACGACCGATGCGGGAATTTCCTGGCTGCCGATTTTTGACCATCAATCGGTCGCCTCCATTGGCGCGATTGCCGTGGATCCGCACGATCCAAATGTGATCTACGTCGGCACGGGCGAACCTTGCCTGCGCGGCGATATTTCCTACGGCGATGGAATGTACAAATCGGTCGACGGCGGCAAGACATGGACGCATATCGGGCTTGAGGACACGCGGCACATAGCGAAGATTCTGGTCGATCCGCACGATTCGAACATCGTTTTTGTCGCGGCCATCGGCCACGCTTTTGGCCCAAATGAGCAACGCGGAGTGTTTCGCTCGGCAGACGGCGGAAAGACGTGGCAGAAAGTCCTCTATAAGGACGATAAGACCGGCGCTGTGGACCTGACGTTCGCTGTGGACAATTCACACACGCTGTATGCGGCGATGTACCAAGAATTGCGCACGCCGTGGGGATTCACGAGCGGCGGCCCGGGTAGCGGAATTTACAAGTCCATCGATGGCGGCGCAACATGGAAACATCTGGAAGGCAACGGACTGCCCACTGGCGTGCTCGGGCGAATTGGAATTGCCGTCGGCGCAAACGGCGAGCGCGTTTACGCGCTGATGGAAGCGGACAAGGCTGGACTCTACCGCTCCGATGACGGCGGAGAAAATTGGCAGTTCATCAACGGCGACCACAATTTCACGCAGCGCGCGTGGTACTTCACGCATATCTTTGCCGATCCAAAGCAAACCGACACGCTGTACATACTCAACACCGGGATGTCTCGTTCCACCGACGGCGGCCAAACGTTCAACGACATCAACGCGCCGCACGGAGACCGTCACGACCTGTGGATTGATCCCACGAACACGGACCGCATGATTGAAAGCGATGACGGCGGCGCGACGATTTCAGAGGACGGAGGAAAGTCGTGGTCGTCGGAAGATACTGAACCCACCGCCGAGTTTTATCACGTGGCGACGGACGATCGGTTCAACTACTACGTCTACGGCGCGCAGCAGGACAACAGCACCGTGGCGATTGCCAGCCGCACCGATTCCGGCGTGATTACCAATGTGGATTGGTATGACGTCGGCGGCGGCGAAAGCGGATTTGTGCTGCCCGATCCGAAGGAGCCCAACATTGTTTACGCCGGCTCTTACGACGGACTGATTACGCGCTACGACAAAGCCAACGGCCAGGAGCAGGATATTTCGGCTTGGCCTTTGAACCCGATGGGGCACGGCGCTGTCGATACGAAATACCGCTTCCAATGGACTGCGCCCATTGCGATGTCGCCGTTTGATTCGCACACGCTTTATCACGGAGCGCAAGTTCTCTTCAAGAGCACGGATCAGGGGCAGAACTGGACAATCATCAGCCCTGATCTGACGCGAAACGACAAGAGCAAACAAGGTTCTTCCGGCGGCCCGCTCGAGCAGGACAACACCAGCGTGGAATACTACGACACGATTTTTGCGGTTGCCGAATCGCCGCTCCAACGCGGCCTGATCTGGGCGGGCAGCGACGACGGACTGGTTCACGTGACTCGCGACGGCGGCAAGTCGTGGTCGGACGTGACGCCGAAGGACATTCCGGCATGGAGCCGCATCGATTTAATCGAGCCGTCTCCGCACGAAGCTGGAACGGCTTATCTGGCGGCGGATCGCAGCCGCTGGGATGATTTTCATCCTTATCTTTACAAGACAGCGGATTACGGGCAGACGTGGACAAAAATCACCGGCGGCTTGCCTGACAATGTTTTCACCCACGCGATTCGCGAAGACACGGTTCGCAAAGGGCTGCTTTTCGCCGGAACGGAAACGGGAATCTGGGTTTCGTTCGATGACGGCGCGGGCTGGCAGTCGCTGCAACTGGAGTTGCCGACCGCGCCGGTGCATGACTTGGCGATCCACGGAAACGACTTAATCGTGGCCACGCACGGCCGTGCGTTCTGGATACTGGACGACATTTCGCCGCTGCGTGAGATGACTTCGGAGCAAGCGAGCGAGGATGTGCATCTGTACAAGCCGCAAACGGCGTATCGCTTCCGGGGACAATCGTTCCGGCTTCCCGGAGGAATCGCCGCGGGCGAAAATCCTCCGTCGGGGGCAATCATCGATTACACGCTGAAGACGGCTCCGAAGGATCCGATCACGCTCGAGATTCTGGATTCGAAAGGTAAGGTGATTCGGAAATATACGAGCAAGAGCGGGAACGAAGCGGCCCCGTCCGGATTCGCTGCATTCTTTGGAGGCGGCCGCGCGACTCTTCCTGCAAAGGCGGGATTGAACCGCTTCGAATGGGACCTGCGATATGAGGCGCCGACGCGAGTGCCGGGCGCCGTGGCGTGGGGCGGGTTCGAAACCGGACCGCTCGCCGTGCCGGGCAATTATCAGGTGAAGCTCACCGTTGCAGCGCATAGTTACACAGCGCCGCTGCACGTGGAAGAGGACCCCCGCATTCAGGTTTCCGCAGAAGATTTGCAGAAGCAGCTCGACTTCAGCCTGGAGATCAATGCCCGCATCACCGAGGCCCACGATGCCGTGAACCAGATCCGCGAAATTCATACGCAACTGGACGCGCTCGAAAAGCGGCTCGCGGGAAACGACAAAGCGAAAGGCGCGGCCGACGCGGCCAAGGAGCTCGACAAGAAATTCACGGCCGTCGAGGACGCGCTCATTCAGTCGAAATCGAAATCGGGCGAGGATCCATTGAATTATCCGATCATGGTCGCCGATCAGATGTTGGCGCTCACGAGTACCGTGGATAGCGCCGACGCGGCGCCGACGCAGAGCGCACGCGACGTGTTTGACGTCCTGAACAAACAGCTCGGCGAGCAATTGGCGACGTATCGCCAGTTGAAAGACAAGGACCTCGTTGAGCTGAACCGTCAAATTCGCAGCGCGAATATTCCGGCGATCGGAGTTACGCCGCCGGCGGCGGGCGCTTCGAATCAAAGCTCGATGTAAGAGCAAGTAGAAGCGCGCGCCCCGCAATTCTGCCGGAGTTGCGCAGCTCTTCGGGCGACTCGCGGGAGCGTTGCAGTTGAGCGCGCCGGAAGCTTGTCGTATGATTTTGCGAATATGGGAAGCGCAAAAAAGCCGATTTGGCAGCCGGTAACGCACTGGATTGGCTCCGGAGCGGGCTGGCTGCTGGACCGCGTGGTCAAAGTGCTGGCCGCGACGGGCATCACGCCAAACGTTTTGACCGTCGTTGGAATGGTTATAAATGTCTGGGCCGCGGTTCTTTTTGCATATGGCGAGTTTCGCGGCGCGGCTGCGGTTCTTTTTCTGGCGGGATTCCTCGACATGGCCGATGGGCAAGTGGCGCGTCGCGTCGGGCGTGCTACTGCATTCGGCGCGTTTCTGGATTCGACGCTCGACCGTTACTCCGATTTAGGTCTATATATGGGCCTGGTAGTTCACTACACGCTGATCGGCCGGCCGTTCTATATGGGGCTCGCGGCTGTCGCGATGGCCAGTTCCTTTATGGTGAGCTATTCGCGCGCGCGCGCCGAGTCGCTGATTCCGCTGTGTAAAGTGGGTTTCATGGAGCGGCCCGAGCGGCTGGTCCTTCTGATCATCGGGGGAGTGTTTTGGAGAATGGCGCCGGTGCTCTGGGTTATCGCGGCCTTGTCCACGCTGACGGTGATTCATCGCGTGGTATTTACTTGGCAGGAGATTCGCGCGGGGCGCTTAATTCCCGGGAATCGCACGATTTTCTGATGAAGCTTTGGCTTTCGCCGCCGCGGCGTTTCCCAACGGCGCAATATGCTCTTCGACCGGCGCGGCGACGATCGCATGAACGCGATCCCGTAGTTCCGCAACCTGCTCCTTCCGCATGCCTTTTGTTTCAATGGTATCGTGCAAATGGACGGTGATTTTCCCGGGATAGAGCATCCAGTCGCCGGTGCGATGGAATTCGTACGAGCCAACGATGCTCATCGGTACGATAGGAATAGCGAATCGAATGGCCAGGCGAAAAACTCCCTTATGGAAAGGGCCGACGTGGCCATCGCGCGTTCGCGAGCCTTCGGCGAACGCAATCAAGCTGATGCCGGACTCGAAAGCCCGCTCGGCCTTGCGCATCATTTCCTCGATGCCATCGCGGCTGCGATCGTTTTCGTCCGGCACGGGAATGTTTCCGAAGCGGCCCATCATCCAGCCGTACGCCGGAATCCTGAAATGGGACGCCAACTCAAACCCACGCACGAATTGCGGTATCGCGGAATAAATGACGAACGGGTCGAAAACGTTCACGTGATTGCAGACGAAAAGGCTGGTGCGATGCGCGTCGAATCCGCTGGAGCGCCGCGCTTCGAACTTCACGCCGGCCAAACGAAGAATGTTGCGAAAGAAAATTCGCTGCGCGCGGTCGTTTTTGCGCGGATCGATAATCGTTCCCAAGGCGACCAGAAGCGTGCAAACCACAAAGAAATGCACGCCGCTGACGGCCCATAGCACGAGCGCGCGCGCTTTGAGATAGACCGACTTCATACGATTACATCCAGCGCGCCGGGCAGAATGCTGAGGCGCTCGCACTTCAGGCGCAAACTTTCGCCATCGATCATTACGCTCACCGGCTCATCGAGCGCGAATTCCACTTCGCGGACTGCCGCGCGCGAGGCAAGCTTGTGGTGAATGTGCGTCCCATCGAAAAGCGTGGGGAAATTTCGCAGCAAGCCGAGCCGGCCGATCGGCCCCCAGCGGACATATTCGATCAGCCCGTCGGACGAATCCGCGTTCGGCGCGATCATCATGTTGCCGCCGGTGAACTTGGTGTTGCTGAACGCGAGAAACAAACAGCGGCGCCGGTCGAGTTCAGTCGCGTTGTCCGCGCGAAGCGGAAAAGCCCGGCGATCCAGGCGCGCCAGACATGCCAGCACGCTGAGTGCGTAGCCGGTGTAGCCGAACGCCTTGACATGCCGATTGGCAAACTCCGCGGCGTCGGCGGCGAAACCGAACGTCAGCAGGTTGATGTAATACAGCTCTCCCGAGGCATGCTGCAGGCGAATCACATCGCAAGTTCTTCTTTCGCCATTCAAGATGGCCTGTACAAGAGCATCCGCGCCGCTCGCAGGCTTGTGCGCGTGGAAGTCGCGCAAGAATGAATTTCCCGTGCCCAGCGGCAGGAATGCGACCGTGTGGCGATCATTCGGCGACGCCGCAGCCCGCGGAAAGATTCCATTCACAATTTCAAAAGACGTGCCATCACCGCCCACGGCCAGAAAATTACGTTCGCCTGCTCTTTGTGCAGCGCGTGCCAAGGCTGTGGCGTCGTCCGCCGCGCGAGTTTCCACGGCCTCGATTTCGATCCCGGCGGCGCGCATGCGTTCCAACGCCGCGGGCGCAAGCTTGCCGCAGCGCCCACCACCCGCTGCCGGATTCACGATTGCGAAGAAATGTTTCGTCACAATGCAGCCCTCAAAGCACGGTCATGGCCGAGCGATCGGTTTTCGCACGAATTTCCTCGGCCAGAGCTTCGCGCTTGATTTTCATCGACGCCGTGCGCGGAAAATCATTCGTCCAAATCAAATATCCGCTGATTCTTTTGAAATCGGGCAGATGCCGGTTGCGCTCGGCGATTTGCGAGCGCAGTTCGTCCATGCCTTGCGATGCGTCGTCCGCGCGGGCGACCAGAACAAGCTGCTCGCCCACCATGGTCCGCTGCGGCCATATGTAGTTCGCCGCGAAAATGCAAAATTCTTTCACGCGCAGCGATTCAAACGCATTTTCGATGTCTTCCGGATAAACATTCTTGCCGCCCTCGGTCACGATCATGTTTTTCTTGCGTCCGAAAAGCTGCAAATGCCCGCTGCCATCGAGCTTGCCCAAATCTCCGGTCATCAACCAGCCATCGACAATGGTCGCGGTGGTCAACTCCGGATCGTCAAGGTAATGAGACATGATCGTCTTGCCGCGCGCCGCCACTTCCCCAATGCCGTCGGAGCCCGCATTCACAATGCGAACTTCCGTGCCTGGCAACGCTTTGCCCACCGTGTCCGCACGGAACGGCTTGAAGTCATTTAGCGTGATCACCGTGCCTGCCTCGGTTAGCCCGTAGCCGTTTCCGACGGGAACTCCGAGGTCGTAAAGAAATTGCAGCGTCGCGGGCTCGGTGAAAGCGCCGCCTACGAACATCGCTCGCAATTCGCCGCCGAAAGCTTGATGAACACTGCGCAGCAGCATGCGGCTGAGCCAAACGTGCGGCCGCCGGCGTGTCAATGCGCGATTTGTTGCAATGAGTCGGTCATGCATTCGGCGGCGCGTCGGCGGCAGCGCGGCGAACCGCTCGCGCAGCCCGCGCTCCAGATTCTTCAGAATCATCGGCACTACGGTAACGTAGGCAATGCGATAGCGCGTAAACGCCTCGCGTACGAATTCGGGCCGCAGCGTCCGCAGATGCACAACTGTGGCGCCGCAAACAAACGGCCCGATGAATCCAACCATGAAATCAATGGCGTGATTTGTCGGTAAAATGCTGAGGTAGCGCGCGCCCGGCCAGAACGGAAAAAGCGAAGTGAGCGCGATGCACTGCTCCAGATAATTCTCATGCGTCATCACGCAGCCCTTGGGACGGCCCCCGGTTCCCGAGGAGTACACGATGCACGCCCAATGGTTTCGCTGGCGTTCGACGAACACCGGCGCGCGGTCATCGCGAAATTCTTCCCACCGCTTTGCTCCATGCAACCCGGCGTTCGGGGGCGCTTCCGTCACGACAACCGTCTTCGCGCGCAAGCCCGCGAATCCGGGCGCTTGCGTGATCGCGCGCCACAGATAGTATTCGACAATCAGAAATTGCGTCTTTGAGTGGGCCAGAAGCTGGAGATGCTCCGCCGCGGTGAGCTTGTAATCGAGCGGAACGAGCACCCCGCCGCCATGGAAAATCGCATACGCGGAAATCAGCCACTTCGACTGATTGGTCATGATGATCGCCGCGCGCGAATCGGCCGTAAGCCCAGCATCCTGCAGCGCCCGCCCCAGCGGCAGTGCCTGTTCTTTGAACTGGCGATAGGTGAGCCGGCAATTTTCGCGCTCGCGGTCGGCTTCGATCAGGCAGATTTCATCGGGCCAGCGGTCGAGCGCGGCGCGCAAAGCTGCGCCCAGCGAGGAATATTCACGAAGGTCGAGCATCACAGGCGCGCGTGAATGCGCGCGGCGAGCGTGCGGAAATCCGTGACGCCCTGCAGTTCATAATCCGGAAGCTCGATGTGGAAATGATTTTCGATGCGTGACAGCAGCGTGAGCGCCTGCAAGCTGTCGATCCCGAGCTTCTTGAAAAAATCGTCGCCCGGCGCAAGCTCCGCGCGGGGCACTTTGAAATGGCCGGCCGCGAGCTGTAGCACTTCGTCCGTAACTTCCTGAAGGGATGGCATAGTCTTGTTCGCGTCGAACTCACACAGCGCGTCATGAACATCACGCGCAAATTATATGGCGATCGCGCTTTCCTATTTCAAATACTGATTCAACCAGTCGATCCACCGCGTCATCACGTCTTCTCGGTGGACCGGATCCCCGGGGAAGTGCCCGGTCACAGGATAAGCGAAAAATTCCGTGGTCACGCCGTTGTCTTTCAGCGCGTGATACATCTCGTAAGATTGTGGAATCGGCACGCGAAAATCGCCCACATCGCACAGAATCAGCGTTGGAGTTTTGATTTGCGAAGCGTAAGTGATCGGCGATTCGTCGCGATAAATCTTCCAGTTGTCGCCGACCCACGGCGAGCCGCCCATCGACGCGTAGTCCGTGCGATTGCTGTCTGAAATCGTCGCTTCGGCGGTCAAATCGTTCACAGCGGCGCCAGAGACGGCCGCTTTCCAGATGTGGTAGTGGCCAATCATCCACGAAGTCATGTACCCACCGTAGGACCAGCCAGAGACGCCGATCTTATCCGTGTTGACGATTCCCATTTTCTCGACGGCCGCAAGTCCGGCCATCACGTCGCGCCCCGGCCCCTCGCCCGCATCGCGATAAATGGCGCGCTGGTACGCGTTGCCGAGGTTGTCGCTGCCGCGATAGTTTGGCTGAAACACCAAATATCCCTGCGCCGCAATGAGCTGGCCCATGATATCGAACCCAATCGTCGAGCTGGCCTGCGGGCCGCCGTGTATCAGAAGAACCAGCGGATACTTGCTGCCCTTCGAAAAACCGGGAGGGTAGTCTAGGATTCCGTCTTCGTGGAACCCGTTTGGCCCTTGCCACTCAACCGGCTCGACCTTCGCGAGCCCGAAGGAAGAGATCCAGTCGTTGTTATTGGTAAGTTGCCGCGGCACCGCGTCTGTCGATGCCATATAGTAAAGCTCGCTGGGATGACCGGCGGTGCTGCCCGTGAAGGCCACGTCGCCCTTCGGACCAACCATGGCATCGACCCAAAAGCCCCACGAGGGTTCCACGTCGCCCAGATTCAACTTTTTCGCGGAGCCATCAAGAGGCAGAAGCCACATCGAAGTTCCCACGCCGTCGTGGCCGCTCACCAGAAGGGATTTTCCATCCGGCATCCAGATCGCGCGTTGAACGTCGCGATCGATGGCGCGAGTTACATCCGCGCCGTTGCCGCCGCTCGTTGGAGAGACAAAAATCTCCACCTGGTTGTTCGCATCGCCATCTTTGTTGTACCAATACGCGACCTGTGTTCCATCGGGCGAAAGCACGCCGGCGCTTTCGAGATTATCGTGCGATGTCAGTTTCCGCATTTTGCCGGTTTCGACATCGAGAATTTGGAGCGTGGTTTCGTCGCCGTCGCCCGGCTCCGCCGTTTCCTGCCGGGTAATGAGCAGCGATTTGCCGTCCGGCGACCATGACAGCGGCGACGACGGCGGCGACGGAGGAAAAACAATCGGCAAGCTCCACGTGCCGGAAGTCACGCGCTTCGCATCGCCTCCATCGCTCGATATCAGCCACACATGCGACGGCTCGGCCGCTGCAGTTTCGAGAAAGTCCGTGTCGCCCACTTGGAAGGCGTCGTGGTGCGCTTCAATCGCCTTTTTGTCGGCGGGGTCCGGCGTCACGTAGGCGATCATTGCTCCGTCGGGGCGCCACGCGAATTGTTCCACTCCGTCGGGCGCGCTCGTGATTTTCTTGGCGTCGCCGCCGTCCATGGGCAGTATGAAAATCTGCGGCGTTGCGTCTTTGCTTTCGTCCGAAGCGGCGACGAATGCAAGGCGATCCCCGTTCGGAGACCAGCGCGGCGAGCTTGCATGTTTGTGCCCCGAAGTCATCACGCGCTGCGCGCCTGTAGCAATGTCGATGAGCACCAGCTCGCTGTCCGTGCTGTCCTCTTTCATGTTGATGTGCCCCACAACGACGGCAATCGATTTGTCATCCGGTGAAATTTGCGGGTCGGAGACAGTGACCATTTTTCTTAAATCGGGATCGGACACTTGGAACCGTTTCTGCTGCGCCTGCGCCGCAGCCGGCAGAATTGCGCAGAGTCCCGCGCCCAAGAACAGAGCGAGGCACGCGCCGATTCCCTTGGATACAAAAGGGCCCTGACTCGTAGTCGTAGCCGCGTTTATCTTGGGCATCTCGCTGGCTCCTCAAGTTTCGATTTGCTGCCCACCGTTTCCTAAGGGAGATACGGCATGGCATCCGCACTCTCTACAAACTTTCGCAATCCTTCTTCCACGGCAGGTCGGCTGAACATCTCGCAAAAGACTTCGATCTCCTGCCGCAATTCCTCGTGTGGAATCGGCTTGATGAAACGCTTCGCCGCGATGGTTGTCCCACGATCGAATTTGCATATTTGCGCCGCCGTCGCGCGTGCCACAGAGAGCGCCTCGCCTTCGGCCGTCACTTGGCTCACCAGTCCCGCAGCCTGCGCCTTCGTTGCGTTGAAGCTGCGCCCGGTCAGCAGCATATCCCGGATTACCGCGTTTCCGATGTCGCGCTTCAGCCGGGGTATCCCGCCGAAGCCGGGAATCAGCCCTAGCCGCAATTCAGGAAAACAAAAGCGCGCCGTCTTGTCCGCGATGATCAGGTCGCACGCCAGAGCCAGCTCCAGCCCGCCGCCGAAAGTCACGCCGTGCACGGCGGCAATCGTGGCCATCGGAGCGGCGTCGATTGTATTCAGCACGCGATGGATGCGCAGTAAAAAATCGCGCACGCCCGCAATTCTCTCTGTCGCCGACAGACCTTGCGAGCGATGGTGGAGTTCGCGCAGATCCGCGCCCGCGCTGAAACCAGCGGCGAGCCCGCTATAAACGATGAGCGCGCCACAGCTCTCGCCGGCAGATCCAAATGCTTCTGCAAACGCTTCCAGGTCCTCCAGCATCGCCGAACCGATCTCGTTGCACGGCTCGTGATGCAGCTTCATCTCGATGACGCGCGATTCGACATTCCACGAGAGCGTCTTGCCCAGAAGACTTTTCATGCGTCTCGCTTTCGATAAAGCTGCTCGATCTGTGCTTTGAAATGGGCGGCGATCACGTCGCGCTTGAGTTTACCATTGGCGGTGAGCATTCCGCTTTCGACCGTGAACGGCTCGGCAGTGCGATGAAACGCGCGAATCTGGCGGTAGTGGGGCAAGCGCGCGTTCATTTTTTCGAGTATTGCGCCCACTCCCGCGTTCGTCACGCCCGAGTTTGCTGCCACGAGCGCGACCAAGTAGCCGTGCCCGTTGCCGGCCAGCATCACTTGCGCTCCGGGCAGATGGCTCGCCAGCTCTTCCTCCAGCGGTTCGGGCGCGATATTGTGGCCCGAGTTCAGAATAATCAAATTCTTGATGCGCCCTGTGATTCTCCAATTGCCGAGCCCATTCATTTCGCCTTGATCGCCGGTGTGGAACCAGCCATCTCGCAAAGCTTTCGCCGTTTCCTCCGGCCGGTTCCAGTAGCCGGAAAAAATGTTCGGTCCGCGCACCAGAATTTCTTGATTTTCGCCGAGCTTCATCTCGATTCCCGGAATGGCCGGGCCAACGTATCCGGGCTCGACGCGCGCCGGATCATCGAGCGTGCAAATCGCCGTCGTTTCCGTAAGGCCGTATGCTTGCAAAACAGGAATGCCCAGCATCATAAAGAATTTCTGCGTTTCAACGGAGAGCGGAGCCGAGCCGCAGATGAGCGCCTTCAGATTCGGTCCCAACCCTTTGCGGACCGTTGGGAATATCAACATTCTTGCCAGCGCCAGCGCCGTGCGGTCGCCGAAATTGGCGCGATGCACTCCGTCCGCAAGATTCGCCTGCTTGGCTTTTGCAAAAACGGAGGCAATCCATCCGCCCCGTCCGCGAATATTCTCTTCAATCTTCGTGCGCACGCGTTCGAGCAGCGTGGGAACGTTCAGAAAATAATTCGGCGCCGCGATTTTCATTTCATCCGCAAGCTTTGTCAGGTCCGTCGAGAGCGAGACCACGCTATTTCGCGAGAGATACGTCAGCAGGGAAATCCACGACGCCGCAAAATTGAAAGGCAAATAATGAAATATCTGTTCCGGCGCGCTCTGTTTTCCGATCAGTTGATCAAGGCGCACCGAGGTGCATGACAGCATGTAATCGACGTTCGCCTCGGTCAGCACAACGCCCTTCGGCTCGCCCGACGTTCCGGACGTATAAATGATCGTCACCGCATTCGTAGGCCAAAGCGGTCCCGGCGGCGATTGCACTTCGGTCCGCGCATTGAAAATGTCGTCGAAGAGCAAAACCGGCGGCGCATCGGGCAACGCCCGCAGGAGCGCCTCGCGCAAATCACGATTCTCGCAGCAGATTCGCGACGCTCCGCTGTCGCGGATCATGACCGCCAGCTCGCCCGCGGCCTGCCGCGCGTACAAAGGCACGACAATGATTCCTTCCGCCATCAGCGCCAGATCCAGCGCCGCCCAGCGGATGCTGTTCGCAGCCAACAAGGCGCATCGGTCTCCTTTTTTGAGTCCATCGTCCGCCAGAAAGCCGCGCGCCTTCGCCACCAGCGCGAGCAGATCGTTGCCTGTCGCCGCCGCAATTCCTCCGCCGCGAATTTCTAGGACGACGATGCCGTTTCCCGCCGCGCGGAGACGTTGAAAAATACGCTCAAGAAAATTCACGGGCGGCGAATTCATGGATCGTACGTCTCGACGAGTTTGCGAAGCTCCGGGCTGAGCGAGGGCAGATAATCCTCCCAGCTCAATTGGCCCTGGCGAAAAGGAAATTCCGCATAGCGCTCCGCCACCATGCGCTCGAAATACATTCCCATGCGCGCCATCAGTTGCAGGTTTCGCGCCACCGTCCGGCCGATGCCGTCGCGCACGCATTCTCGTTCGCGATAGAGCCGCTTCAACGTTTCGAAAAGCCTTTCCTCCAGCTCGATGTCATCCACCTCGAGGACCAGATGTTGATGGCCGCGCTGGCGCATCAAGTTGCGGATTCGTTCATCCATCGTAATGCCAAGCGAAGCCACTCCCGCGGGCATCGACGTGACGATTGCGTGATAGCGCGAGGAAGCCATCACGTGGCCCTCGCGCAAGATACTTACGATTTGGTACATGTCGTATTGATCTGAGCAAAAAATCGGCACGCCGCCGAGGTGGGCGGAGAAGCGCTCGCACGCGTTGCGATCCAGCATTTCCATGCCCACACACACCGTGAAAACTTTCTGTTCTTTGCGGAAATTGTCCACCGCGCGCGCAAAGGCAGTGATGTATCGCGAATAATCCGCTTCTACTTTGCGCCCCGACCGGAAAAAATAAATCGAGCGGTAGTGGCTGTTTTTGTACGCGCCCGTAATCGTTTTCGCCGCGGCCTTTATTACCGACCCTTTCACCGGCCACCAAAATGGATTGATGGGACACGCCACCAGCACCGGCGTCGCGCCGTCCCATCCCGCATCGCGAAGAATTTTTTGGCCGTACTGCGGCCCCAGTGGCTCGAACGTCCATGCCGTGTCTGTCCCCAGCTCCGTCGGAATGCCGAGTTTGCCGAGCAGCGCCTGCGATTCTTCGCTTCGCGTGATCACTACCGAGCCGCGGCAATATCGCCGGCAAAGTTTTTCGACCAGCGGATCCATGTGGCCGGCCTCGCCGCCGTAACCCACCGACAATCGATTTTGTGCGGACGCCAGTCCCAGCGCGCCGATCATCATCGTGGTCAGCGCGTTGGCAAATTTGCTTTTGAACATCGAACCTTCGCACGCCACCACGCCGTGATATTTCGGCACTTCGCGCTTCAGGAATGGCGGAAACAAATCCGGCAGGTGCACCTGCCGCGCTCCCTGAAAATATCCGCGCGTCAGTTTGAAATCCTGCGTCATCACGGCCAAATCGACATTTTTGTCGCCGAGCACGCGCCGCACTTGCCGCAGAATTTCCTCCACGCGCAGATCGGAGCCGGTGTTCCGCGCGCCGCAATAACACGCAAAAAGCAGGCGCAGCTTTTCGCCGGGACGCCAGGAGCTTCCGCGGCCGAGCGTCCACGCCAATTTCGCGGACTCGATGGACCCGGCGACCCACGCTTCCAGGAACAGATCCATCATCGCTGTATTCCTCGCGATGCCCCTGGGGCAGCCGGCTGCGCGATTTGCGCATCCGCTTCGTGCGGCCATTCCTTGTAGGGATAAGAAAAATTGTTCTCGCGGCTGAATTTAAGCAGCGGAAAGCAGTACTGTGAAAACGGCGCGGGCTTTTTCCCCATTTCTTTCACCACGCGCGCATTATCGAAAACCGTGTTCCACGTAAGGTACGGCAGAAAAACTTTCAGCAGCGTCGCGATCTTTCCGGCTTTTCCCGCGCGCCCAGAAAGAAAATTCACCATTCCCGAGGTGGATTTTTCCAACGAAGGCGCAAAAGTCGGCGCCCGCTTGCCCTGCACGGCGGCCAGCGCCGCCGTCAGTTCCTTGTATGTTTCCGAATCCGCGCCAGAAGACAAATGATAAATCTCGTGCTCCGGCTTTTCTTTCAGATGTAGGTGCGAAATCGCGCCGGCGACGTAGTCCACCGGAACGATGTCCACTTTGTCGTTTGGCCGGAAGGGAAGCACAGGAAGAGAAGCGAGAAAAACGAACGCCTTCACCATCTCGAACTGATTTGTCTCTGGCCGGCGGCTGTCTCCCAGAACGATGCTCGGGCGAAAAATCGTGCGCGGAACGTCCGGCAGAAGTTCGCCGATCATATGCTCGCAGAATTTCTTTGTGCGTGCGTACGGATCGTAGTCGGAGCGGTCCCATTCGATCGCGGAATCTTCGAAAACCACTTCGCTCTGCCGCTGCCCGGCAACCGCGACGGTGCTCACGTGGCTGAACCGCCGCAGGCCGTGATCGTCTTTCGCGCGCATGGCCAGCTCGATCACCTGCAGTGTGCCGCGCAAATTTACGTTGAGGCAGCTCTTTTCCGATTTGCGATTCAGCGAAGCGGCGCAATGGATGATGGAATCCGTGGTACGAACCAGACCTTGGTAATCACTTGTTTCAATTCCGAAATTCTTGCTCGTCAAATCGCCGAGAAAAATCTGGATACGCGCATCGAGGAACGACCGAAAGCGCGGGAAATCCATGTGCAGTTGCAGGGATTGCCACAGGCGTTCACGCGCCTCCTGCTGGCTTTTCGCGCGAACAAGCAGATTCAGGGATTCGCCGCACTCATCGAGCAGGTTCGCGGCGATATGCGCGCCAATATATCCGGTGGATCCGGTGACGAAAATGGCCACTGTATTGGAGTCTCAGGAGGCTGCGGCGGACGCGCTCTGCGCCGCGGGGATGTCCGGCGATTCGCCGGCCGGCGCCATTCCCCCGGGGCTGCGCGTTTCTCCGGCCCGGCCTTCGATGAGAGGATAACACCACTTCCGCAGCGCCGGGATGTGCAGATTGATCCAATAATCCCACCAGTCGATCGAGCGGCAATCGTAGCCGAACGTCCCTTTTTCCTGCGACGGCAGCGCGGCGGACAATCGCTCGATGTTCATGGCTTCGAATGTGTAGTCATTATGCAGAATAAATGGCTCGAACAAGTTGACCAGCTTGATGACGCGTTCAAGCTCTCTTTCACGCCGCGCGAGCGGTGCCGTGTTCAGTCCAAAACTGGACGCTCCGCGGCTGATCGCTTGCACGATGGCCTTCTGCGCAGGCGCAGAAAATTTCTCGTAGCGCGCTTTTGACACCGGAATCGCATCGAAGCGCGAGCGCAGCCAGTGATGGAAGCCGTCCTGCGTGCGGTAGAACTTCCGGTGCGCCAGACTGGTCAATTCAATCGAGCGCCGCATGTTGCAGGGATTGGTCACCGAAGTCGCCAGCTGATAGAGCGGCTCGTGCCTGCGTTCCAGCAGCGCGGCGCTCACCAGCGTCATTCCGCGCGTTACTTGGTCCACGGGAATAATGTCCAGGCACTTGCGGGCGTTGGTCGGAAGCTGCCGGAAATACGTTCCCAGAAGATAAGAGAGTGACGCCGATGTGTTGATGCCTTCATTCCACCCGCGAAACGGTTTTTCGAGTGAGGATTCGACGATCGACGGCCTGATGATTGCGATCGGCAATCCTGCTCCGCGCTCTACGATCAGCGATTCCGCGAGGCCTTTTGTAAATGTGTACGTGTTCGGCCAGCCGAGTTCGCGGGCGCGCCGCGTTCCCGCATCCATCAGCGTCTGCCGCAACCATCGCGTCCGGTTCTTGCGGATCTGATTGTCGAGCGCCACGCCTTCCAGTTTTTTTGCGGCCTCGGGTTTTTCCAGCGCCGCGCGGCGCAATTCGCCGGCGACGGCAGAGGTCTCCGCGCTGGCCTCCGTGTCGTGGATCATGGACCGCAGGGAAAGCAATTCGTTTTCGGCATCGAAGCCGGCAATGTCGGTCGGAACGTAATTGGGTGACAGAGTCTCGATGATGCGGCCGTCGCGATTGCCGGCTGCATAGCAGGTAGATAGATGCAGAAGCGCGGCGTGATCTGTTTTGCGCAAAAAATCCAGAACATTGGCGACGGAATCGACATTCGCGCTGAGCGCATCGCGCAGATCAGGGTTGAAGTCCGTCAAACCGGAGCTGTTCACGATCAAATCCAGCCTGCGCGCGAGCTTCGCGGAAGTGGCTTCATCCAGGCCCAGCATCGGCTTGCTCAAATCGCCGTCAATGACCTCAATGCGCTCCGCCAAAAATTCATGGAACCGCGGGCCATACTGCTTCGCCAAATTCTCGAAGACCGGCGATTCGTCAAGGACTCTGCTGAAACGCGCTACTGAACTCGTGGAGCGGTGATGGCGGATCAGTAGATAAAGTTTTCCGACATCCGGAACGTCTTCGAGCAGGCTCGCGAGCCAAACTTTACCGATGAAGCCGGTGGCGCCCGCCAGCAAAATGCTCTTGCCACGCAAAGCCTCCCGCACAGAGAGGCGTCGATTTTCTGTTTGCGCACGAAAGTCAACGATTTGGAGTTTATTCGGAACCGGACGCCGCTCGACTGGCCGAATCGCTCCGTCCAAAATTTCCGGATGTTCAGCAAATCCCAAGCTCTTGGCCAGCCGCGCGCGCGGCACGCGTCCGTCCGGATTGCTTCCGATGAAGCGCGCCAGTGGACCGCGCGGCCGAATTACCGGTTCGAGCAAACGTCCTGTCGCGATGCCGTCGCGAAAGTCCAGCCGATTGCAGACCAGAAATTTGACGCCGAGATATTTGGCGAGCGGAATCATCACGTGGTCCAGGCCCTGGCTAACGAGCACGATTTCTTCTCCGCGCTCCTGCGCCCTTCTCAGTTCATTGACTCCGGCTTGCTTGAGAGACGGTTTCAGTTGGTATTCGAAATGCTCTTCGCCGAGCAAATCCAGACGGTCGCGGCTCACTCCGCGCAGGACCGCATGCAGGAGGCGCGTGGCGACGGCTCTGTTTGTCAAGTAAAGAACAGGGCGGGCGATCGCCAGCGCGAGCATCGTGCCGCGGCGTCCCCATCGCTCCAGGAAACTCTGCGCGTTCCACGCGAAGAACGCAACGGGCCGGACGGCGGTCAGATTGACCAGGCTGCCTTCGATGCGCCAAAACGTGACACTAGCTACGTCGGGTTCGAAGGAGCGCGCGGCGCTCGCAAAATCCAAGGACTGTTGGGACTTTAATGGCAGGTTCATTGAACGAGAGAGGGCTTCAGAGGCTTTGAAGATATCATTTTTTCCGGCCTCAAAGCAAGGAGCGATAGCATAAGCCTCTTATTTACTGTTTGATACGAAACGATGCGGGAGCGTTCATGCCGCCCCCTGCGCCCGTGAAACGCTAATAATCCCCAGAATGTAAAACACGAACATCAAGCCCAAGTAGAGCTTTGCGCGGGGCCTGGCGTTTTGAAATTCGTGCCACGCAAGCACGCCCCACAGCGCAGCGACCATCGGCGACGCTTGGCCAATCGCGTAGGACGTGGCCACGCCGGTGAAGTTCGCCGCGACCAGGTTGAATACGGTGCCGGCACCCCACACGATTCCTCCGGCGAGTCCGAGAAGATGGTCACTTGAGGACGCGCGGAAGAAGGCGCCGATGCTCACCGGCGCGCCATTCAGCGGCCGCCGCATCAGATAAACGTTGAAGACGAAGCAGGAGAGCAGGGCTCCGAGCGTGAAGATTACGGAAGTGCTGTACGGCGTGAGCGGATAGCCTGCGGTGAGCGCGCGAGTGACAAACGGCGCCCACAGGCCCATCAGAATGCCGGAAATGACGCACACAACGATGCTCTTGCGCGAAATGGCGCGATTCGCGCTGCCCAGCGCGGCGTAGGCCTTGCCGTCGAGAATCACAGCGACGATCGCGAAGAGCACGCCCAAGCCCAGCAGCCACGGATTTCCCCTGGGCTGCAATTTGTAACTGAGCACGACGCCAACGACGAGGGCGATGCCGATCGAGACGGGAAAAGCGATGGCCAGTCCGGCCATGTCGATTCCCGCGACGAGCAGGAGATTCGCCAGATTGAACACCGCCCCGCCGATCAGCGCCGAGACGATGTTCGAGCGGCTGGCCAGATGGAGATTCACAGCGAACGCAGACTCGCCACCGTGCAGGCTGCCCATGGTGAGAGCCAGCACAAGAGAAATCACGAAAATGCCGACGGCGTAATCCCAGTAAAAAAGCTCGAAGCGGTAATTCTTTACGCCTTTGTAGGTGTTGGCCCAAGAGCCCCAGCAAATGGTGCTGGCGATGACCATGAGCAGCGCGACGGGGAAGCTATGCGGCGTGAACATTTTTTCCGTGGCGCGGCGTCACATGGCAGCGGCGACGGCGGGCCGCTGTTCGCGAATAAACGAAACGACTTCGTTATACCGCGACATGGCGCGCGCGCCAACTTTTGTACAGCACAGCGCCGCGCAGGCGTTTGCGAATGCGCCGACGCGCTCGAGATCCCATTTTTGCAAGAGACCATAGGAGAGGCCGCCCATAAAAGCGTCGCCCGCGCCGGTAGTATCGACGGGCTTTACCGTGAATGCCGGGACGTGAACCATTTGGTCTTTGCTGGCCAGCAGGCAGCCGTTTGCGCCCAAGGTTATCGCCACAACGCTCGGTCCCATCTGCAGGAGTTTCCGCGCCGTGCGCTCGTGATCTTGTTCGCCGGTGAATTCGAGCGCGGCGGCTTTGCAGGGCTTCAGAACGTCGACGAATTTGAGAGAGGCGGCGAGCTCGTCCTGCGTGCCCAGATTGCATTGGCAAAAAAAGTTCGGCGAAACGTCGAGATCGAAAAGAACGCGCACGCCCGCATCACGCGCCATTTGCATGGCTTCGCGCAGCGGCAGCAGCGGAAGCTGAGACGCCTCGGTGTGAAAATGTTTGGCTTTCTTGATATGCGGAGCGAATCGCGTGTGCACCTGGTGAACGCTGATCTTTCCGGTGACGTTCGGGAACATGTAAATGCAGCGCTCGCCTTCCGCGTCGACGGGAATCCACGTAAGCGATGAGAGTTCGCCTTTGACGACTTCGATTCCGGAGATGTCCATGCCGTCATCGAGGAACGCTTTCTCGATGATGCGGCCGTTGTCGTCGTCGCCGAGAAGGCCCAGCCATCCGGCTGTCGCGCCCAAGCGCGCCACCTGCGTCAAATTGTTTGCGGTGACGCCGCCGGCGTGAATTTCCAGGTGCCTGGCGTTGGTTTTTTCCTCAGGACCGAGCAGGCGCGGCACCAGGGCGAAGAAATCAACCGTGCAACTGCCGATCCCGACGACTTGGGCGTCAGTCATGAATGCCCCTCTTGGGCTGGCTCTGGCGCGCTGCGTGTGCTGCCCCAGGGTTCGCGCTGCTTATAGTTCCGGTGGCGGCAGGTGTCAAGCAGGAAGGGGCGAGGTGTCCGGAAACGGACGAGATACGTTGGAAAAGGGCGCAAAATCTTGCGATTAGAAATGGGTCCGACCTTTTGTTTTGTGTAAGTTAAGCCAAGTTCTAATTTTTCATAGATCTTGCGATTAGAAATTCGAGGAGACGGCATTTTGATGGCCGGGATACGGCCTGGGAGGGCTAGGCGGAGAAGAAACTCCACCGGGAGGTCCTTGAAGAAGTGCAAGACGCGAAATTGCAAATTCTAACCATAAGGTACTCATATATCATAAGTTAACAAGTTTGTCAACGACATTTTGCTGCGATTGCTTACTGGGATGTTTGCCCGCGGACGGTAAATCGCAATCTCAGGGCTTAGGGGTGGGTTGGGTCATCAGCGCGATGAACTCCTGGTAGAACTTCGCGGTATCCAGATCGACATTCACGGTGATGGGTTGGGCGGACTGAGAAGGCGTAGTGGCAACAGACTCTGCGATACAACCTGGGCACACAGGCTGAGAGCCTGTGCCGCGGGCGTCGGCGAAGGTGGCGGGTTGGTTGCCGGGGGACCAGGCGAGGGTGTCGCCGTAGGTGGCGCCGTGGTCGATGGAGACATCGAGGTAGAGTTTTTCGGTGCGGGTGATGATGGAGGGATCAAGCCAGGCGATGGCCGCGAGTTCGTCCCACATGTATTCCTCGTCGGCGTACTTGGCGATGTACTGGGCGGCAGGCGTGTTCGCTTTGGCGATTTCGGCGATCATTTGTTTGGTAAGGCGCGTCTTGATGGAAATGTCCACGGGCGTGTCGGTGATCTTTGCCCAGGGCGCGCGGAGGACGGCGTGAGTGGCTTCCGGGTCCATCCAGAAATTGAATTCGCGGCGCGGATTGAGGCGAAACTCGGGATCGGTGGTTTGCGGATTGATGCTGCCGCCCATGACGACGAGTTCCTGGGCGAGTTCGGCGAAATGCGGGTCGATTGTTATGGCGAGCGCAAGGTCGGTGAGCGGGCCGCCCGCGTAGATGGTGACCTGGTGCGGGTAGAGATGCACCATGCGGATGAGGAAATGCGCGGCGTCTTCGGAGGAAGGCTTGGTGGTGGGCGCGCCTTCGATGAGAGGAGGGACTTCGAATGGGCCGTGGGCTTTGCCGGGAGGCCAGTTCCAGGCGCCTTGATAGGCGACTCTGCCGTAGAGCGTTTCCCAGTGGGCGATGAATTCCTTGCTGTTGTCGAGAGGGAAGACGGCGCCGGGGACGACGGGAACGTCGGCGCGGCCAATGATTTCGAGCATGCGCAGGGTGTGCGCGACCTCTTCATCGCGCCAGCCGTCACCGGTGACGACGGTGATGCCGAGGACTTCGGCGCGCGGGGATTGGATGAGCGCGAGGATGGCCTGCTCGTCGGTGCCCGCGGGGCCGCGCGCGTCTTCGTCGATGATGATTTTGCGCGGCGCCTGCGCGTGGGTGGGCATGGCGAAAAGTAGTGCGACGAGAAACAGGAGCAAGCGAGATGACGAGTTGGTGATGCGCATGAGCTAGGTTGACATCCTCGCAAAAAAGCGGCGACGTGGAAAGGCTAATGACGACTACCTCGCGCGGGCGCTGGGCATCATGACCAAAGCAACGTTCATTTTTCGGCGAAGCGGGTGGCGCGCAAACGGGTCTGAATCACGCGCAGGATGGAATCGCGTGAAATCAAGCCGATGATGTGGCCTTCCTGGAGCACGGGCATCTGATTGACGTCCTCGGTCTGCATGCGTTCGAGCACGCCCATGACCGGTTCGCTCGGCGAGACCCAATGAATTCCCTGCTGCGGGACCATGGCCGCCTGGATCGACGTGTTCGCCCATTCATCGCGGGGGAAAAGCTGCACGCGGTGCAGCGTGACCAGGCCCACGGCCATGCCATTGCCGGTGACGACGTGGAAGCGGCGACCCGTGCGCAGCACTTCTTGCACGTAACTTTCGAGCGAAATATCGCGCGCGACGGTGGGCACATCCGGGGACATGACGTCGCCAGCGTTGAGGCCCGCGAGGGTATTGCGGACGGCAACTTGCGTGTAGGTTTCCTGGGCGGCGGAAAGAAGAAACCAGCCGATGAATGCCAGCCAGAGCCCTCCAAACCACCCGCCCAAGAAGCGGGATACCTCGCTGTCTCGCTGGATAATCGCCCAGATTCCCAGCATGATCATCAAATACGCAATGAATTGCCCGCTGCGCGAGGCGATGCGGCTGGCCCGGTCGAAGTTCCCGGTGACGCCCCAGACGATTGCGCGAAGGACGCGGCCTCCATCCATCGGAAATCCGGGAACGAGATTGAAGGCCCCCAGAAGGAAGTTAAGAAGGCTCAGCCAAGAGCACACGCTTTGAACCATCCCGCCTCGAGGAACGAATGTCGCAATCAGAAGGAATATGCCGCCCAGCAGGAAACTGGAAAGCGGGCCGGCGACGGCGATGTTGAATTCCTGTTTGGCGCTCTCGGCTTCGCGGGAGATGCTGGAGAGGCCGCCGAAGACGAAAAGGGTGATCGAGTGCACCGGGATCTTATAGAGCATCGCAACGATGCTGTGGCCGAGTTCGTGGAAGATGATCGAGCCGCAATACATGACACTGATCGCAATGCCCAACAGCCAGCATTGCTCCAGATTCCAAGTGGGGTGCTGCGATTTGAATTGCGCGGCGAGCGGAAACGTTATGAGCGCGAACATGATGAACCAGGTGGCATGCAGATAGACCGGGATGCCGAAGATGCGGCCGATGCGTAGCCCTGGTTGTGGTTGCGTTGCCACCGCGCGCAAATTCCTCGAGTTCAATTATAACGAAGACTCCGCAACGCGGCGCGGAGTTTCACTGCAGGGCTGGCAAGAGAAAAGCTACGCGCGGGCGTCAGACTGGAGGCTGGATTTTTTCCGCGGGGGGAGCGGGGAAGAGCTTAGCCAGGGCAAGGTGAGTCGGCAGGTAAATCAGAATCACGAGTCCTATCCACATGAGCGCGACATGGACGGGCGCAGGGCCCAACGCGCGGTGCGCGATCGGGTCGCGAAACACATAGTTGATATTCATGGCCGGATTGGTGAAACGCGAAGCGAGCATGGTGACAGCGGCGATTGCCGATTGCAGGGCCAATCCGCGGCGGTCGTATCCGGCGTGTCCGAGAGCCCAAAGAAGAAGAACCGGCCAGACAATGTGAAACAGCGACAGAAGGCGCACCCACAAAGGATAGTGCGGGTCCCACATGTATTCGGTACCGCCGGTCAAATGGTGGCCGGTGAAGAGCCGCCATGCTGCGTCCAGGTTCCAGAGGAAATCGACCAAAATAGACGAGACAGCCTGGCTGGAAATAACCAGAGGACTGTTACACCAGAAACCCACACAGGTGAGAATTACGGTGATGTCGCAAACATGCAGGAAATTTTGCACGCCCCAGGTGCGCCAATATACGGGGAACCATACGGCGAACCAGATGAGGCTGGCCCAACGCACCCACGGCGGGAATTTGGAGGTATGGATGGGTTCGGACATCTCTGCGCCGGGGCGTATGGTATCAGACATGCGGGCTTGTGGGCGTTTGCGGACGGAGGCACAGAAATTTCGGCGCGGGCCGCGCGGCCATGCGAAAATGAAGCCATGAGTTCGGTAGCAATCGCCGGAGGGTTAGTGCTGGGAGGAGCAGCAGTCGCGGCGTGGGGCGCGGTGTACCCCGGCGCGCAGGTTTTCGGCCGTACGTTGCGAATCACCGGCGATCCTTCGACGCTGGCGCTGACCTTCGATGACGGCCCGAATCCAGCCGTGACTCCAGGGTTGCTCGATTTGCTGGAGCTTCACGGCGCGCGCGCGACATTTTTTTTGATGGGGAGCCACGCGCGCGCTTTTCCGACGCTCACGCGGGAAATTGCTGAGCGCGGGCACGCGATTGGAAATCATACCGAGACGCACCCAAATCTGATCTTCATGTCTGCGAAGGGATTGCAGGACGAGCTCGATCGTTGCCGGGAAGCGATTGAATCCGCCGCTGCGTATCGGCCGCGGTGGATGAGGCCGCCATTTGGTTTTCGCGGGCCGGGGCTCAGCGGAGTGGTTCGCCGGCTGGGATATTCCGGCATCGCGATGTGGTCAAGGCTGGTGCGGGACTGGCGGCCACAAGCTGCCGAGCCGGTGATTCGCCGCTTGCGGCGCGTCGATGGCGGCGATATTGTGCTGATGCACGACGGCGACCATCGATTGCCCGAAGGCGATCGGCATCACACCGTTGCAGCGCTCGCCTATTGGCTGCCGCGATGGAAGGACGCCGGGCTGAAATTTGTGACCGTGGATGGCATTGATCCATCGCTTGCCAGGTTCGGAGATACTGCAGGGCGGACGGCAAGCTGATAAGGCAGGAATACATTGGACGATAGAAGATTTTATGACGAGAAAGATGAAACCAAGCAGATTCCGCTGAAGTGTCCGCATTGCCGCGAGGAGAATACGTATCCTGTTCGCTGGAAACTGCGCACCAAGAAAGCCGCGCTGCCGGGCGGCGCCAACGAAGAGGATCGCAAGCAGTTTGCGAAGGCTCGGTCGTACATGGTGCGCGTGGACGACATGGTGGCGTGCCGGAACATTCGCTGCCGTAAGCGATTTGATTTGACGGGCCAGACGGTGATTTTGGTCTAGCGCGGCAGGAACGCTGCATTCTTTCGGAATCAAATCTCCGGATATAAATCGAAGAAGGCGTCGAGCGACTGCTTGAGGGCTTGCTCGATTTGCTCCTTGCTGCCTTCAATCAGATGCATGGTCACGCGGCCGTTGCGGCCATCTTTCAACTGAACTGTGGCTTCGCCGACGGATGCCAAATCCGTGGCAGGGAAAAGCCTCATCCCGTAAACGAGAGCAAGATTCGCCATCCAAAATCCTCCTGCGCAGCCGCGTCGAGTCTGCGGCGGCCCATAATGACAGAGTATGCGCCGCTGACGCGCGAGTCAAACCGCGCGGCTAAGCGACTGAGTGTTATTGACAGGGCTGCGGGGGCGGGAGCATCCTTAACGCAGCCTGGAACATCGGACTAGCCGATGGTTTTGCGAGGTGCCGAATGAAACTCCACACGGCCTCGAAACTTGCGATTCTTTGCGTGGCAGGGTTGGCGGCAGCGCCGTTCTCGCGCGCGCAGTCGGCGCCTCCTCCGGCGCAGCAATCGTCACAACAAACGTCCGGGAGCGCGGCTGCAACGGCGGCGGCAAGCGCGGCAACGCCTGAACTGAAAAGCGCGGCACCCACGACGGCTGCTCCATCCGGCAAATACATTCAAGTTCCGATCGGAACGCGACTTCCGCTGGTGCTGCACAATGCGATTTCGACGCGCAGCGCGCAGGCGGGGGATTCGGTCTATCTGGAGACGCTTTTCCCAATTTTGATCGATGAGCGGATTGTGATTCCAGCGGGCTCGTATGTGAGCGGGGAAGTGACGGAGGCCAAGAGGGGAAAAGATCACGGGCAAGCCGAGATTTCCATCAGGCTCAATAACCTAATCCTGCCAAACGGCTATGAAGCGCAGTTCAACGCGGTGCCGAGCGATGCGGGCACGGGCGGCAAGGAAACAGTGGATCGAGAGGGCACGATCAAGGCCGACAAGAACCGGGCGGGCGATGCGAACACGGTTGTGGAAGACACAGCCGTTGGAGCGGGAGTCGGCGGAATCGCCGGCCGAAGCCCCGCGGGGGCCGGAATCGGCGCGGGCCTTGGCGCAGTGGCCGGACTGATTACGGCGCATCTTAACCGGCCGGACGTAGAGCTTCCTCGCGGGACGACGCTAGACGTGATATTGAATCGCCCGCTTTATCTGCTTTCCGCGAAGATTAATTTCACGAGCCCCGGGCAGGCGTCGACGCTGGCAGGTCCGCCGCTCCGGCAACCACAGAGCGGCATTATCCCGCACTAACTCTTCGAAGTCGCTACGGATTGACGCCGCGCGATGCGGCTACGAACCGCGCCGGACTAAAAGGCTCGAAGTATTTCGACGCGCGTCCCTCAACGATCCATTCTGCGAGGTATTTTGCCGTGGCAGGCGCGAGAAGCATCCCGTTGCGATAGTGCCCGGTTGCAATGAAGAGTCCTTCGACGTCGGTGGCGCCGATGATGGGCAGGTGGTCAGGCGAGTCCGGGCGAATGCCGGCCCAAATTTCCAGTACGGGCGCTTCGGCGAGGGCAGGAGCCATTTCCGTGGCGGCAGCGAGGATTTTTCGCAATCCTGCCGCAGTCGGATGCTTATCAAGCGCGCCGGGTTCGAGAGTGCTTCCCGCAACAATACGGCCGTCTTCGCGCGGAGCCATGTAGCCCCGCTCGCTACGAAGAATCGTTCGTGGCGCCCCTGCGACGCGGCCGAATGCCACCATTTGGCCGCGCACGGGAGTTGCGGGCGCCCAGGATTCTGCCCCGCCGATTTCTTTCGAGCGCCAGCCCGCTGCAATGACTACGTTTCGCGCCTCGATCTTTTCGGCGGTCCGCACTCTCTGTTCGCCGGCCTGATGCGTTTCGGTCCGCGCGGCCAGAACGCCGTCGCATTGGCCGTCGCGGGTGATTACGGAGATGACTTCGGTGTTGCCGCGAATTTCTGCTCCAGTGCGCTCCGCCGCGGCGAGCGTGACGCGGGTGAGCACGCGCGGGTCAAGGTAGGCTTCGTCGGCAATCCAGAGCACCGCGCGCGCGGAAGGGCCAATGGCGGGCTCCCGGCGCCTGGCTTCGGCGAGGGAAATCGCTTCGGCTGCAACGCCCGCTTCGCGGACTTGTTTCAAGCGGTGGTCGCGCTCCGCTTCGCCACTCGGTTCAAAGAAAAGCTCGAACGCGCCGTTTGGATGAAAGCCCGCGGACTGGCCGGTCGCGGCTTCAATGGCGGCGATAAAATCGGGGTACAGCCGGTAGCTTTCGCAGCCGAGAGCAGCAATGCCGACGGCTTCCTGATCCGGAGCGGGCGAGATGGTGCCGGCTGCGGCCCAAGAAGCCTCGCGGCCCGGCTCTTGGCGGTCGAGCAAGAGCACCGATTGGGGCAGCCGGGCAAGCTCGAACGCCAGCGCCGCGCCGATAATTCCGCCGCCGACAATGAGCGTGTCATAACTCTTCATGTTGAGATTTTACCAGTAAATCGTGCGCGGAAAGGCGCGAGCGGTTAGAGCGTCTTGAGCAGGTCGAGGGACAGCAAATAGGCTTTCTGAGAAAGATTCTTGGCGCGGTCCCAATCCGACGTTTGTATGGCCTGCTGCGCCTGATCGAGAAAGCCGCGAATTTTATCGACCATGTCCTTCTGCGTGGCGTCGAGGTCACGGCCGTCGGCGTGGTGCAGGTTTTGCTCGGCAGTTGCCACGTACTGGTTGGCCTGCTGTTGAAGCTGCGATTGATCCGATGGCGAGATCTGCGGAGAGATTTGCGGCGCGGCGGGACGCTCGGGCTCGGTGGTCGGCGGCGTGGTCTCAGGCCGCTTGGGTGTGTCGGGTTTGGGATTGAGAGCCGGCGGCGATGTCGTTGAGACCGGATTCGACGGAGTGGGCGTAGTGGGAGCGGGAATCGAAGCCGGCGATTTGGTCGTATCCTGCGCGGGAACCGGCGACGGCGGAACGGGCGGAACGGTTACGGGCGCGGCGGCGTGAACGTTGTTATGGGTGCAGCCGGAGCAGAAGAGGGACAACGACGCCGCGACGACGCACATGCCGATAGCCGTGGTGGCTCGCTTCAGCATTCGTCGCATGGGCCAGATTCGAGGACGGGTTGAGTCTGGTCTCGCCATGGAATAAATGTTTGGATTTCCTTTTTTCGATTATGCGCGCTTTGCGAATGGTTCCCCGTAGTCCCGGAAGGATGCCGGTACCGGTGTCACCCGAACCAACGGCAGCTCAATCCGGAACGTGGTACCGCGACCAACCTCCGTATCAAATTCTATCGAACCATTATGCGACTGCACAAATCGAAATGTGTTTGCAAGTCCCAAGCCCGTACCACCCTTGCGCGTGGTAAAGAAAAGCTGAAAAATCTTGGCGCGATTTTCCGGCGCGATTCCGGGGCCGGTGTCGCCCACGCGGATTTCCGCTGTGTCGGGCAGCCGGCGCAGGCCGACGAAAAGACGGCCGCCGGGGCTCATCGATTGGCACGCGTTCAGAACCAAGTTGAGCACGGCCTGTTCAATCAGGCGCTGATCCAGCTCGATGGGCGGAAAGGAAGCCGGAATTTCCTTTTGAAGCTCGACATGCGCGCGATCGATCGCCGGTTTTGCCGTGGCCAGCACGCCCTCGATGAGCTTTGGCAGGTCGACTTCCTCGCACTCCAATTCGACGGGACGGCTGAATTCCAGAAAAGTCTTTACCACGCGGTCCAGGCGGTCGATCTCCGAGTCTAACATCTTTGCGGCTTGTTGCGTCTCGGCGTCCGCGGGCAGGTTCCCCTTCAAGACTTCGAGCCAAACACGCATCGAGTTCAGCGGATTTTTCACTTCGTGGGCCACGCCGGCGGTGACCCGCCCAAGGGCTGCGAGCCGCTCGGACACTTGCAGCTGGGAGCCGATTCGCTCCATGGATTCGAGGTCGCGCAACGTGACAAGCATGCCCATGCGCGTGCCATTTTCCTGGATGGCCTGGATGCTCGCTCCCACGCGGCGGGTTCCGCGTTCGCCGGAAATTTCAAGTTCGACCTGCTCGATGGCGTGTCCGGCGTCGCCTGCGCGTTCGATGTGCAACGCCTGGGCGAGAGGATGATCGGCGGGAAAAATCTCCTCGATTTTCCGCCCGAGCAGATTCTCCGAGCCAACGTCCAGGAATTTTTCAGCGGAGGGGCTCACCAGCACGGCGCGGCCCTCCCCGTTGAAAAGCAGGAGTCCGTCCTCGAGTCCGGACATGATTTGGTTCATGTTTTCGCGCAAGGTGCTGAAAATTTCGCGGACGTCGCGCAATTGCTGGCCGATGCGACTGATCTTGTTGGAGACTTGGCCCAGTTCGCCAGCCTTGGTCACCGGCTCGAGGTCAAACTCTCCCGCGGAGATGCGGTCCAGTTGGGCGGAAATTCGCGACAACGGCGCCAGCGCGATCTGGCTTACGAATGCCGTGAACAGCGTGGAAAGAATCACCGCGGCGAGCGCGACCCACGCGGCAGAACGCAGGCCGGGCCAAATTTCGTCGCGAAGAAGCGCGGAAGAAAGCGCGACGTGAATCTCGCCAAAGGGCTGCGCGCTAATGTTGAACGGCAGGGTCACCTCATAGACGCGCGGGGGACCGTTCAGAATCCGAATTTGCTGGGCGAAGGGAGCATGAACCAGCTCGGAGAGATTTGGGCGAGGTGCAACGCTCTTGCCCGGCAGCGACGGATCGCTGGAGACCAAAGCGGCGCCGCTGCTGTCGGTCATGGTGATTTCGTAAAGCGACTTGGAAAAGCTCATGTCGGATTCGATGAGTGCAGATAGGCCGGGACTGGTATTCAGCGTTTGCTGGATGTATTCGTGAATATCTTCCGGACTGGATGACGCGGGCGTTGCGCCACGATCGGCGGCTTCACGCAGGGCTTCCTGAGCAGCGACGAAAACTTGTTGCAAGACGAATTGCGAACGGTCGTTCGCTTGGGTAATCACTTGGCGCGTGAGCTGGGCCACATACAAGCCTGAGATCAGCGCCACGACCAACAGAACGAGCGAGGCGGTCGCCAACGTAAACTTATTTTTCAGGCTTAACGACATTTGTTCGCGAAGCCTCGTACTCCTTCAGTTTATTGTGCAGCGTCTTCAAACTGATACCCAGCAATTCGGCCGCGCGGGTTTTGTTTTGATTGGTGGCGTTGAGCGTTTGAAGGATCAGTTCGCGCTCGGCAGCCTCGACCGTAGTGCCGGGAGGGAAGCGGAGGCCGGAGAGTTCGTCCGCTTGGGCGATGGGCCCTCGCGCGAAGCCCTCCGGCAGATGCGGCCGTCCAATCGATCCGTGATCGGAGGCGATGGCGGCGCGCTCGAGCACGTTGCGAAGCTCCCGCACATTTCCCGGCCACGGGTAAGCCTTGAAAAGGTCCATCACTTCGGAATTTACTCCGAGCGCTTGGCGTCCGTGCTTTTGGTTCATTTCGTGGAGCAATTGATCAACCAGCGCGGGCAAATCGTCCTTGTGTTCGCGCAGAGGGGGCAAATGAATTTGAAATACGTTGAGGCGGAAATAAAGGTCCTGCCGCAGATGTCCCTGCGCTACGGCCTGCTGCGGATCCTTGTTGGTCGCGGCGAGCACGCGCACATCGATGGGCGTTTCCACCTTGCTGCCGATTCGGCGCACTTTGTGGTCTTCGAGCACACGCAACAGTTTGGATTGGGTCGCCGCGGGCATTTCGCCGATTTCGTCCAGCAACAGCGTGCCGCCGTCGGCGAGCTCGAAACAGCCAAGCCGCCGCTCCGCCGCGCCGGTGAAAGCGCCTCTTTCGTGTCCAAAGATTTCGCTTTCCATCAAGGATTCTGGAATCGCTGCGCAATTGATAGCCACGAAAGGCTGGCTCGCGCGGGGCGAAAGCTGGTGCAGGGTCCGCGCAACGATTTCCTTGCCGGTTCCCGTTTCGCCAGTAATCAGCACGGACGCCGTGGAAGGAGCGGCAGTTTCGACCTGCCTCATGACATCGACCATGGTCTTCGACGTGCCGACCATCTCCCCAAGTCGGCCCGCGTCGCGCAGTTGGCGCGTGAGCGCCGCGACTTCCTTGCGGTCGCGAATTTTTCCCATGGCGCGGTCGAGCAAGGAGCGCAGAACGGGAGGCTTCAGCGGTTTCTCGATGTACCAGAAGGCGCCGGCTTCAATCGCTTGTACGGCGCGCTCGTCGCTACCCCGGCCGGTGATTATGATCACCGGCGTATCGGGCGCGCTTTCTTGGAGCTGGCGCAGGAGGTCTAGGCCGTTGATGCCGGGCAATTCCACGTCCGCGAGGACTACCGCGGGCTGAAACTCGGAGAACTTTGTTATGCCGTCTTCGCCACTGCCAACGCCCAGAACTTCGCAACCCCACTTGCGCAAGAGCGCTTCATAGCCCTTGCGGGCGTTTTCTTCGTCCTCAACAATGAGAACGCGATGTAGGAATGTCGCTTGGCTGGACATTTCATTCAATCTACCAGTCAAGCTCCCGAAAGCCAAGCGCTTGCGTTTGGGCCGGTTCACCTTCTGTGTCAGTGGGATTACTCTGCCGATATACAGTTAAAAAATCGACCTTAACGGTAAATCACTGGATTATAATCGTGCGTGTTTTGGGGCCATCTGTCGCTGTGACGGTATTAGGTATTGGGCATTCCCGCCCCGGGGATGAGGCGGGAGTGGTGTCCTGAATCAACGCGACCAAACACGAGAGCGGTTGGTGTGAGCTGCAGCCGCGTTTTTCCCAAGCCACTGGGGGGACTGGGATGAGGAGATTGCTCTGTTTATGGGCAGCCGTCGCGATCATGCTCGCGCCGCGAATCGCCCAGGCTCGCACTGGTCCGTCACCAACCAAGAAGGTCCACCGCGCGGCAACCGCCAAGCACACGGAGGCCACGGCCTCGCAAACGGCTTCAAGTTCCACTACGGCCGCATCCAGCTCTGTAGCTTCCACCACGTCAGCGCCATCCCCAGCGGTATCCACTACGCCGGCGGGTAGTGCCTTTCTCACGGAAGCGGCGCCTCAGGTACCCTCGCGAAGAAGCGGAGGGGACTCCATCGAAGCCAACCCTGAGTGGATTCCCATGGCGGCGTTTTCAGGTGGTCTAGGCCTTTTCACCATCGATACGGGAGACACATTGCCGCGGCACGGCGCGAGTTTCGAGATTGGCGCGAACAAGTTTTCTCGCGACCCGGGAAGTATTACCGTGCTCCAGCTTGGCTGGAGCGTCGGTTACGGCATCACCGACAAGCTGACTGCGTTCGTGCAATTCGACGTGCACAATCACGTTCACGTCGACAATCCCGCGGAACTGAGCCTGGATTCCGGCACCGGACCGCAGTATGGCAATACCATTTACAATACGATTGTCCCCGGCGGCCTTCCTGCCTACGTCGAAGATTATCCTTTCGCGTACACCAATAACGGCGGCATCGGCACCATCGACGCGGGAGCAAAATACGGTCTTCTTTCCGAGCGGCGCGGCGACAAGGTAAGCCTGGCAGTGCGAGGCGATCTTTTCATACCGACCAAGACGTCGATCAGCGATCTGCTGGTCAATCAATCGCAGACCGGCGCGCTTGATTTTCAATTGGGCGCCAACCTCAGCAAGACGATCCTCGACAATGAACTTGTGCTTACCAGCGATGTGGCTTACCGCGACATGCGAAATCCGCCGGATGAATTCAACAACTCGCCCGCTCTCACGATCGCCGATCAAATCAACGTCGGCGCGGGCTTTCTGGCGTTTCCGGAACATCGCGTTCAAGTCATGAGCGAATATACGGGCACTGTTTTTGTCGGCAGTCATACGCCGGATACTTCGTTCGGCGCTCGCGATCCGGTTGATACGGTTTGGGGCGTCCGTGTTTATCTCACGCGCTTTGCCGCACTGGATGTGGGCTACCGTTACATGCTCAATCTTCACGATGTGGTGGACCGCAATGGCTTTGTGGTAAAGCTTGGAGCGGGTTACTGGCCTGAAAAAATCACTCGGCTCCCGACGGTTTCGATTCAACTGACCGTGGATCCAACCTCTGTCGTACAGGGCTCCGGGCAGACCGTGACTGCTTCGGCGCGCGCAACCGACTCGGAAAATCTCCCGCTCAACTACTCCTGGACTGCAACTGGAGGAAGCATTATTGGAACTGGACCGGATGTCCGCTGGGATCCCGCAGGCCTTGCGCCCGGCATGTACACCGTCAACGCCACTGCCGATGACTCGCGCGGCGGCACCGACATAGCGTCGGCACAAGTGACGGTGCAGCCGAAGCCCGCGCCGCCGCCAACGATGTCTTGTTCCGTGGATCGCTCAAGTGTCCAAGCCGGCGAGAAGGTCACTGTGACAGCCACCACGAACGATCAGTCCGGTACGCCGCTTACCTACGAATGGCAAGCGAACGCTGGGCAGATTTCCGGCACAGGGGCGTCGGTGCAGCTCGACACCACCGGCCTCTCCGCCGGGAATTACACGATCACCGGACGGGTGCAGAACGGTAAAGGCGGCGCCGCAAATTGCACGGCGAGCGTGGCCGTGCAGGTGCCTCCGCCACCGCCGCAAGCGTCGAAGATCAACCAGTGCTACTTCACGTTCCGCAGCGCGCGCATCGACAACGTGTGCAAGCGCATCCTCGACGATGTGGCCGTGCGCCTGCAGACCGATCCGAAAGCGAAGATCGTCATCATCGGCTATGCGACACCGCGGCGCGGCAGCGCGCAGCGTCTTGCCGATAAGCTGGCGAAAGACCGCGCGGAAAATGCGAAGAAATACCTGTCCGAAAAGAAGGGCGTGGATATTTCTCGCATCGAAACCCGCACCGGCTCCGGCGCGGTAAAAGCCGGAAAAGAAAACCGGCGGATGGACATAATCCTGGTGCCCGACGGTGCGTCGTATTGAGGCTTCTCTTGCGACGCCTGTTGCGAAGAAAGACCTGCGGGCCGGTCCAGCGCGGCGCGCCGCAACGCACATGCGCTTCCTAGCGAATCGCGCGATCGGGCTCTGCATGCGCGGCATCGTCACGGGAGTCTTCCTTCTGAGTGTTCTTCTGTTGCCGGTGGACGCGAACGCGCAAGCTTGGCGTGCGCTGGGACCAGACGGAGGAGACGTCTTCGCCCTGGCGATGGACGCGCGTGATCCTAAGACGCTGTATCTTGGCTGCGCCGACGGCCACATCTTCGGTTCTCATGATGCAGGGGATCATTGGCAGATTCTCGGGCGCGCCGGCGAATCGCAAAACGCCGTGGTCACTTCCATCGTTGTCGACGCCCGTGACTCTCAGCGGCTCTATGCGAGCACATGGACGCGAGAACTTCACGGCGAAGGCGGAGGCGTTTTTCGCAGCACGGATGCCGGCATTCACTGGACGAGCGTTGGGCTCGACGGGCATGCCGTTCGCGCGCTGGCTCAGGCGCCCTCCGATCCGAAGGAATTCGTTGCTGGCGCTCTCGATGGCGTGTTTCTGTCCTCCGACGCGGGCGCCACTTGGCAGCGTATTTCGCCCGCAGATGATGCCGAGCTTCACAACGTCGACTCTATTGCCATCGATCCCACGGACGCTAAGGTCATCTATGCGGGCACGTTTCATCTTCCTTGGAAGACTACCGACGCCGGCTCGCACTGGGTTTCCATTTATTCAGGAATGATCGACGATTCGGACGTCTTCAGCTTGGTTGTCGACCGGCAGCGCCCCGAACGCGTGTTCGCCAGCGCTTGTTCGGGAATCTATCGCAGCGACAATGGCGGGACGTTGTGGATGAAAATCCAGGGCATTCCCTTTTCCGCGCGGCGCACCCACATCGTTTTGCAGGATCCGTCCCGCCCGGAAGTGGTGTACGCGGGGACGACAGAAGGCCTTTGGAAAACGTCTGACGGCGGCTCCAATTGGGCGCTCATGACGCCGGCAAATTGGGTTATTAATTCTTTGGTGGTCGAACCGGGCAGCGACCGCATCGTGATCGGAACCGATCAACTGGGCGTGCTGGTGAGCGACGACGGAGGACAATTTTTTCGAGTTTCCAATCATGGGTTTTATCATCGGCAGGTCACTGCGTTCGCGCAGGACCCGCGCCGGGCGGGCCACCTGCTGGCCGTACTCACCAATGCTCCGGAGACGATGCTGGAAACGAATGACGACGGCCGCACGTGGTTCCCCTTGGGAGGGTCGCTCGTCGCTGATCAGGTTCGCGAAGTGTATGCTTGCCCGCGCGGCTGGCTGGTAACGCTCAAGCATGGCGGTCTGGAGCTCTACGCCCCCAACTTTCGGCTGTGGAGCGCGCTGGGCAAGCTAGCTGGCGGGCCTGATATGCAGCCATTTCATGCCGTCGTTAACGGCTTTGCCTTTGGGCGTCTTCGCTGGTTCGCCGCGACTGCACAAGGGCTGTTTGCTTCGAGCGATGGGGGACAGACGTGGAGCGCGGTTCCGCTGGTTCATGCAGACCTGCCCGCTGAAGCCGTGGTGGCCTCGGCGGACACCCGCGTTCTGTGGGTTGTGTCTTCCGGCGGAATGCTGTATTCGCAGAACTCTGGCGCCACCTGGAGCTGGAGAGACCTGCCGATCCAGTCTGGCGGAGTGATTAGCCTGGAGTCTGGCGGAGGGAAAACGCTTCTGGCGTCGTCGGAGCGCGGACTCTATATCTCGCGCGATGCCGGCGATACGTGGGTGCTTGCCGCGCATGGCCTTCCTGCGTCTCCGCCGGAGAACATCGCCGTGGCCGGCCAAGTGTGGATAGCATCGATGCGCAGCGGCGGTCTTTATGTTTCGCAGGACCTCGGGGCAACTTGGAATCGGGCGCAGAGCACCGTCGCCGAGGGTTTCTTCCCGGCAATCTCCGCTGCGAAATCGCAGGACAGCGTGTACGTGGCCTCGGCTACTGAGGGCCTTTACTCCGTTGAGGTGGGGACTCATTCCGTGGCGAAACAAACGCCTCAGCCGGAGCCTCCGCACTCGCCCCGCCCGCGCTGACTCCGCCGTGGAATTTTCCTTCGCTACTCTTCTCCTTTCTCCACTGGCACTTTATACCTTAGGATAAGATCCGCTCGATTTTCGCGAATTAGGCCCGAAAGCCTTCCCGGAATGACAATTGGCCGATTTCATTGCGGCACTTCATTGCAGACAAAACTAGTTACTTGATTAGTTAAGTCGAATGGCGTAGCATGCGATTCCCATCATGGAACGGGTTCTGTCTTCCCGGTGCCGGATGCGAAGTCGCAACCTGTGCGCCAGGCACCAATTAGGGAGTTTTCCGAGCTTGGTACACGGCTTGCTCCTGAATCGAGAAAGGTCGCCCGTAACGGGAAAAAGCTGGCGAACTGACCGAGGCGCATATGAAAACCGGGATTGAAACGCCAGGCATCTCCGAGCCGGTCGCGGCCGTACGATCGGAGGTTGCCACAGCCCTGATCGTCGATGACGAAGAGTCCGCGGTGCGGCTCTGCGCGGACATCGCCACGGAGGCTGGTCTGCGCGTCCGGACCGCAGCTACAACGGAGCAGGCGCTCGAAACACTCGATGAGTACCCCATCGACATCGTCATCACCGACTTGCGTATCCCGGAGCTAGGCGGCTTGGAATTATTGCGGCGCATCCACGAACACTATCCCGAAGTCGCGGTCCTGGTGCTGACTCAATACGGCACCATTCAAACCGCGGTTGAGGCCACCCGACTGGGAGCCGCCGACTACGTCACCAAGCCATTTCACATCGACGAGCTACGCCGCAAATTGCAGCGGCTGATCCACGAGCAGGAGCTCAATCAGGAAAATCGCGTTCTTCGCGAGCAGCTTCGCACGCGCCCCGGCTACAAGGAACTGATCGGAACTTCTCCGAAAATGCAGCGCGTTTACAAGCTCATCGAAAAAGTGAGCCAGCATAGTTATCCGGTACTGATCCTCGGCGAGAGTGGGACAGGCAAGGAGCTGGTGGCGCGCTCGATTCATTTTTCCGGCGCGCGATGTAACAAGCCTTTTGTTCCGCTGGATTGTTCCGCGCTGGTTCCCACACTCATCGAATCGGAGCTTTTTGGATACGTGAAAGGCGCATTCACCGGCGCCATGCACACCAAGCAGGGCGTGTTCGAAAGCGCCGATAACGGCACGCTTTTCCTGGACGAGATCGGCAACCTGCCGACGGACATGCAAGCGAAACTGTTGCGCGTTCTTCAGGAGCGCGAAGTCAAGCCGGTCGGCTCCAACGATCGCGTGGCCGTGAACGTGCGCATCATTGCTGCAACCAACACCGATCTGGAAACTGCCGTGCGCGAAAACGGCTTCCGCAAGGACTTGTTCTTCCGGTTAAATGTGGTCCAAATCAAGCTTCCGCCGCTGCGCGAACGCAAGAGCGACATTCCTTTGCTCGTCCAGACCTTCTTGGAAAAGTTTGCCGACCCCGGACGCCCCGTACCGACGCTGGGGGAAGATGCCATGGCACGTTTGACGTCCTATGACTGGCCTGGAAATATCCGGGAGCTCGAGAATGCCATCGAGCGCGCCGTGGCGCTTGGCTCGGGTCCGCTCCTGCATTCCGGAGACCTGCCCTCGAATCTCCAGTATGGAAGCGTTACAGAGCATGTCCCTGCCGCTGATGAAATCGTGTCGCTCGAAGAGATGGAGCGCCGCGCAATTCTGCGCGCCTTGAATGAAGCGGCCGGCGACAAGCTTATGGCCGCGCGTCTGCTGGGCATCGGTAAGACCACGCTCTATCGAAAGTTGAAACAGTACCAATCTCAAACTCAGACCAGAGAAAACTCTCCAGCGTGAAGCGGTTTCGCTTTGCGTAGGTTGCGTCCTCGGATTTTTCCTTCCGTATCTTGGCACAATTCCTATACGGGACGGCTGTGTTGTCGGAGTGGGAATACGCGGCCACCTGAGCGTTTTTTCTTCCCGCGCAAGTGCTTAATTCTTCGACATTTTAATGAGTTCACCTCTTGGTAGGCGCTTTGCATAGAGCATCGCGAGGGAATCAGCTTGAACTACCTTCACGAATGCCGAGTGCGCAGATTTTTTCGTCACGCACTGCATGTCGCGCTGTTCGTGGGCGGCGCGCTACTGATCTGCTACGGCATTTTGCGCATGGGGCGTTGAGAAGTCATGCCGCTTCCTTTCTGGCTGCGGTCGTTGCGCCTGAGCGAAAAGCCGGTGGTTCCGGCGGAGAGCGTTGCCAAAGCCGCCGCGCGCTGTGAGCCGCTTGAGGCACTCCTCCGTATGAGCGCCACGTCTCTTCTGGAAAGCACCCATGCGGACCGTGCAGGCGTGTGGGCCCAGGAGATGCCAGGAGATACTGTTTGGCCGGGTCATCTGGTCCAAGCGGACGCGATGGGTCCGCACTCAGAGCCGTGCAAGGTTAACGCACTCGAGGCCTTTCCGGCGGAATTCAGCGGCGTGAATTTCCCGCTAGAATTCTTTGCTCCGGTGTTTCCGGTGGGACCGCATGATTTTTTCGAGGGCCTCTCCACCGCCGTTGGAATGCCGCTGAAGGTCGCTGATCGCATTCTTGGCGCGCTGATTGTCGGCACAGTTCGCCCGCGGAAGCCCGCCGCTCGCGATATTGTGGAGAATCTTTCCGCTGAAATCGCCGTATCTCTTTTCACAAATCGCGCCCGCGATCTACAAGAACGCACGCAGCGTTCGCTGCAGCTCCGCGACGAGGTTGACCACTTGATCCTCGCCGGCGCCGCGGTGGACGAAATCCTGGGTCGCGTCGCCACGGCTGCGGCACTGCAGACGGGCGCTCAATTCGCGGGAGTCGCTCGGCGGACGGACTCGGGGCTTCATTGGGAAGCGCTCTCCGGTCAGAACCCGCCTCCTCAGTCTTTGCGTCCGGCTCTTTCTACTGTGGCCGCGGCGGTTTTTCTCGACCGGGACTCGGTGGTTCGCGACTTCCCGAACGGCCCATCGCCGGGCGTATCCATCGTGGGGCTGCCTTTGGATTTTTCGCGCGAGGAATCGCTGCTCCTGCTCGCCGGCTATCGCTCCGGCGACAGGATTCCCGTCGAAACGCTTGGTAGCTTCCGCGCGATGGCCGCCAACGCGCGCTTCGTCGCCACCGCTCGTGAAACTCATGCCGCCTATCGCTCACTTTTTGAGTCCACGTCAGACGGGCTCATTGTCGCGGATTCCACGGGCCGAATTCTCGAGGCAAACCGTCAGGCGCGAGAACTACTCCGTTGGAAGAGTGGCCTCGGCTCAAAGATTGGCCTTGCCGAATTCTTTGTGTGGCCGGAAGCGAACGAATTCGATCTTTGGTTTAGCCGCGCCGCATCGACGGCGCGAGCGCCTCTTTTGGAAGCCCGGCTGGAAAGCGGTCTTGAGGTGCGCTTGGGGCTGCGGCAAGCCCTCAGCAGTAATCATCACCTGCTCTTATCGCTCGAGGAGGGGTCCCTTGTGCAGCGCGCGGAAAGCCGCTGGAAGCAAATAAAGGCCGAGCTTTGCAGTGTCCTCGATGCCGTCCATGCCGGCATTCTGCTAGTCGCCTCCGACGGGCGAATTCGCGTGGCGAATGCTCGCTTCGGCATGCTTTTTGGCCTGGACGCGTACGCGATCAGCACTCTCGAAACCTTCGACGACTTAGCTCGCCTGATCGAGCTGCGGTTTCACGTTCCCTCTTCTTATCGCGCTCCGTGGGATGCGTTTCTCGCGGGGTCCGGCGATGCGGTTCACGACGAGTTGGAAATGACCATGCCCGCGGCGCGCATCCTGGAACGCTATGCCCGGCCGGTGTTGGGCGACGAAGGGCAACGTTTAGGCTGGCTGGAAGCGTTCTGGGATGTTACCAGCGAGCGCCAAATCCAGTCGAAGGTCCAACAGATGGAAAAAATGGCCGCCGTTGGCCAGCTGGTCTCGGGAATCGCACATGAGCTCAATAATCCGCTTACCTCCATCATGGGTTACGCGCAACTGCTGCTCAATCAGCGCGTTTCCGAAGGCCGCGGCGGCGAAGCGCGCATGATTTTCGAAGAAGCCGAACGCGCCAGCCGCATCGTCAAGAATCTTCTGTCGTACGCTCGCCAGGCGGATCCAGAGCGAACGCGCACCGACGTCAATGAAATCGTCGAGCGCACCGTTGCGCTTCGCGGCTATGAATTGAAGATACAAAACATTACCGTTTGTTGCGATCTCGAGTCCCAACTGCCGGACACTCTTGCGGATCCGCACCAGCTTCAACAGGCCGTTCTGAATCTTCTGATGAATGCCGAGCAGGCCATCCTCGCCAGCCACGGGCAGGGCCGCATTCAGGTGCGCACCCGGAAAATTTCGGACTCTCGCCTGTCTATTGAAATTTCCGACGACGGCCCGGGCATACCGCCGGAAATCTCTCGCCGCGTCTTCGATCCCTTTTTCACCACCAAGTCTGCCGGACTTGGCACGGGGCTGGGGCTCGCCATTGTGTATCGCATTGTCGAACAACATGGAGGCAAAGTGGTCTTTGAGAATATCCCTACCGGCGGCGCGAAGTTCACCATCGAACTGCCACTGCGGTCGGTGCCCACGCGCGAATCCGCGTCGCTCGTTGCTGTTGCCCCTGCAACCACAAGGAAAATACGGGCCGCGCATATCCTGGTCGTCGAGGACGAGCCAACCGTTGCCCAGTTGGTTGCCGACGTTCTTCACGGAGAAGGGCACGATGTTGAGGCCGTGATTGATAGTCAAGAGGGCCTGCTGCGTGTCTCCCGCAGGCGCTATGACCTGATCATCTGCGACCTACGGATGCCTCGTCTCGATGGCCCTGCGTTTTACGACGCTCTCGTTCGTGCCCGGAGCGCTGCCCAGCATCACATCCTGTTTATTACGGGCGACACGCTCGGCCCGCACACCGTTGAATTCTTGAAGTCACACCAACTGCAGTTTCTTACCAAGCCGTTTCTGGTCGAGGAATTGAAGCTTGCTGTGGATGGCGCTCTGGAGCGCGCCTCTGCTGCCTCGGCTGGTCAGTCTAGCTCGGAGGCGCACGGATGAAGAGAATCACCGAAGTCTTTGAAGAACCTTCAGCCAAAAATTGTAAGAAGAGCGGGATCCTTATCGGCATGCCGGAAGGGGAGGAACGTGAGAAACTGGTGCGCTCGGTGAGCGATGCCAGCTCGATTCAAGAAATCGGAACCGCGTCGGTGTTCACGGAACTGGAATCTCGCGCCGCCCGCGATCTGCCGGGCGTGATCGTGTTCAGCGAGAAGGTTCTGCGCGCGGGAACGCCCCTGGCCGAGGCGGCGCATCGGTTGACCGCTTTTGCTCCGGTGGTTGTGCTGGCGTCATCGGCACGCCAGTCGGAGCTTGTCGGCCTGGTCGTTTCCGGCGAAGTTGACTTCGTGGCCCTTTCCGGAGAATTCCCCTCCGTCGCCGCTGCTTTCGTGGAGCGCCGGCTGAACACGCCACAGGGCTATTCGCGTGAATTCCGCTCCGCGTGGACAGCCGACGTTCCCGCCGATTTTGCCGAACTCCTTCGCCACGAAATCAACAATCCACTCACCGGAATCCTCGGAAATGCGGAGCTGTTGCTCTCGCAGCTTCGCGGCAACCTGCCGCCCCTGTCCGTGCAGCGGCTCGAGACCGTTGTCCATCTTGCCGTGCGTTTGCGCGAGAAAGTTCGCCGCCTCGCCGAGCCTCGCAGCCGGGAATCGAGCGCGCGTTCTGCCTGAGCTTCCGCGAACACGAGCTTATTCGTTCGCTTTGGCAAGCAGCAGGCTTACGCCCTCTGCGAATTGTTTTTCGGATGTGATCAGGCTAAGCACTAGATAGGCCTTCTCGGGAAAATCGTAGAAGTGCCCAGGATGGACGTAAACGCTTTTTGCTTCGAGCAGATCGATGGCAAACTCTTCGTCATCGCAAGTCGCAGGCAAGCGAACCACCGCGTACCATCCGCCTTCGGCCTTTAATCTGCAGCACGCATGCTGCGCGGCTAACTGGCGGTCCAGTTCCTCCGCGTTCCTCCGCACCCGGTCCATCAATTGTTTCTGGAATCCATGCCGTTGCTCGATGAAGACCGGCATGGCCAGTTGGACCGGGGCATTCATGGAAAGATACGTGTCGGCGATCACTTCCAAACGGGCAAGCGCCTGCGCCTTCTGTTCTTGCGGCCCGTTCACGACCAGCCAGGCCGCTTTCATTTGCGGCAGGCCGGAAATTTTCGAGAGGCCGCTCATCGTAAACCCCAACGCGTCGGCATTTGCCGCGAAGCTTTCCGGCGCTTCGCTTGCCAAGGCAAAATCCAGAAACACTTCGTCCGCAATGAGCGCCATTTCACGCGCCGCGCAAATTTCGTTCAGGCGTTTGGCTTCCGCCCGCTTTGTAAAATGCCCTGTGGGATTATTGGGATGCACGACGATCACTGCGCGCGTGCGTGCGCCGATGGCCTTCTCCAGCGCATGAAAATCGATTTGCCAGCCATGATCGTAGAGCAGCGGATAACGGACTAGCCGGACGTCATGAATGTCCGCGAGAAAATCCAACAGAGGATAGCTCGGCGCGGGAATGACTATCTCGTCGCCCGGATTGGACAGCAGGCGAAAAACGAACGAATACGCCTCGCTGGTGCTGGTGGTGAGAAAAATCTCGTCAAGCCCGATCTGCGCGCCGCGTCCGGCGTAGTAACCCGCCACGGCCGAGCGAGCGCTGCGCATTCCTCGCGGGTCGGGTTCATAGTGCAGCGCGGCGGCATTCGCGAGCGCCTGGCGTATTTCCTTCTCTTCGTATATGAACCCGCAGTCGGTTGGATTCGAAATGGTCAGGTCTAACAGGATCTTTCCGGTCGCGCGGTGCGCGGCGAGGGCCTCGCTCAAGCGATTCGTCGCAAAGTTCCATTTCGTGCGTTCCGCAAACATTCACTCGCTCGCATCAAACTCGAATCTCGTCAGTCGCCGAAGGTTAGCACGAATCCATCGAAGCCTGCGTCCACAACGCGGGACTCAATCTTCAGGCGTCCGCCGTCGCGTCGCTCTGGTCCAGGCCAATCAGGTTGCCATCGCTGCCAAGTTCCCCTACCATTGGCCTGCGTTTCTCCGCGTGCGTCCTGTTGGGACGACGTTCTCGCGCCGGAAAGTGCGCCGATAGAGCTGACGATGCCGCGACCTCCTCGATTGCTCATACTCGATCCCGCCGGTGTCCGCCGCGAAGTCCCGGTCACCTCGTTTCCGTTTCGTATCGGGCGGCAAACCGGCAATGAACTCGTGCTGCGCGATAGCCGCATCAGCCGCCAGCAAGCGCAAGTCACTATGGCCAACGGGTCCTATTTTCTCGAAGATCTCGGCAGCCGTCACGGCACTTTCGTCAATGGCGAACGCATCCCCGGTCTGCATCCCCTCTCTGCGAAAGACACCGTTGATTTCGGCATGCCGGATTCTTTCAAGCTCGTCTATCTGGGCGACGAAGCCACGCTCGAAGAACTCATCGAGCAAGTGGAAAGGCCGGCTCCGGCCACTCCCGGCGCGCAGGGACTTTACCATCTCGGCGTCCTGCTGGAGGTAGCGCGCACTCTCGGCTCGGGCCTGTCCTTGGAAGACGTGCTTTCGGCCGTGGTGGACGCGGCCATTCGCATTACGCGCACCGAGCGTGGTGTTCTTCTGCTGGCCGACGACGCGGGCGAGCTCAAGCCCGCCGTCGCGCGCGATTCGAAAGGCGAATTGCTTTCCATCGAGCAGTTGAAGATTTCTTCCGGCGTTCTCAAACGCGTGGCCACGTCTCGCCGCGAGTTAATTGTCAGCGATACTGGCGACGAAGCCGCCGTGGGACAGCAGGCCAGCGTGGCTTCTCTTTCCCTGCTGACCATCGTCGCCATTCCTATTGAAAAACTTCCGGTGATCGCGTCCGTGGACCTCACCATCACCTCCGAGGAAGCGGACTTGCTCGGCGTCTTGTATTTGGACAGCCGTTCGCCTTCCGCGGCGTTCACGGAAATTGACCGTGAAGTTGTGCGAACGCTGGCGCGCGAAGCAGCGAACGTCATTGAAAACGCCCGTTTGTTTGCCTCTTCGCGGGCCAAAGCGCGCCTGGACCATGAAATTGAAATTGCCAGCCAGATTCAGCGCGAATTGCTGCCGAAGACTTTTCCTCAAATGGCGCATGTCGCCGTGACTGCCTCAACCTTGGCATGCCATTCCGTCGGCGGCGACTGCTTTGATGTGGTTGCGCTGGGCGGCGGCCGTTTCGGTTTTTTTGTCGGCGACGTGGCCGGAAAAGGAATTGCCGCTTCGCTGCTTGCCACGCTTCTGCAGGGTGTCTTTTACACCACCGCCGCCCTGGATATCCCTCTCGCCGAAGTCACCACGCGCGTAAACCAGTTCCTCTGTGAGCGTTCGAGCGAGGACCGTTACGCCACACTCTTCTACGGTGTCCTCGATCCTGCGGGCAATCTCGAATACATCAATGCCGGCCACGTGCCGCCGCTCGTTCGCCGCCCCTCCGGGGAGCTCATCGAGCTGCCCTCGTCTAATTTCCCAGTGGGCATGTTCAAGGAGGCGGAATTTACATCGGACCGCGTCTCGCTTTCTGCGGGCGATTACGTCGTCATTTACAGCGACGGCGTTTCGGAGGCGCGTAATCTGAACGATGAGATGTTCGAACAGGAGGGTTTGAGTTCCCTGCTGCGCGATTTTTCCGGCACGACGGTCGAGCAGCTCGCCGAGGCCATCCGCATCGGCGTGCGCAATTTCACCGGTGGCGCTCCGCAGGCCGACGACATCACTATGGTCGTCATCCAATACAAAGGCTGACCGCCAAGAGGCTAGGACCCGGTGGAGGAGTAGTGGCGCGTTCCCAGATTCCACATGAAGATCGCGAGCGTCAAAAATACCAGGGCGACCAGCGGGACAAAAGGCAAATACGCGGGCGTGACGGAATGGCCCAGCAAGCGCACGCTGGGATAAAAAGACGCCAGGCCAAACGGAATGATCCAGCACAGAAAAAACTGCACCACGCCGGAGTAAATCGTAAGAGGGTAGCGTCCGAAATTGATCATGTTCCACACCGGCGGTTGCACGCCAACGCGGTCCTCGAACCAAAATGAAATCGTTGTGAGCAGCAAAAACACGGAAACGTAAATCACTCCCGCGCACGAGCCCCAAAAAATCAGCAGCAAGAGTTTTCCCGCCGTCCAATGAATGTGCAGGTCGCGCGACGCCCAACCTATGCAGAAAAGTCCGGTGGCAATTTCCTGTATCGATTCGAGGCGGAACTGCTCGAAGAGCACCTGAAACAGCGTTGAAACGGGCCGCAGCATCACACGATCGAATTTCCCCTCGATGATGTAATTGTTCCCGAAATCGTACATGTTCAGGCTGACGATGTTGAAGATTCCGGCGGGGAGCAGCGAGAAGCCGTAGAGGAAGAGTTCCTCCGGCAGCGTCCAGCCCGCCAGAGTCGGCACTTTCTTGAATAGCACGAGGACGAAGCACAATGCGAAAATCGTCGCCGCCAAACTCGTTGCCGTCGAGACAATAAAATCTCCGCGATACGCCAAGCGCATCTTGGCGTATTGCGAAAAATATTCGCCGAACAAAACGCAGTGCCGCGTGAACTCGTGCAACAACCGGTGCGCCAGGTTTTCGCGGCGCGCGCCCTGCAGCAAATTTTCCGCCCTGGCCATTTTCTATCCGCCGTGAATGGTGATTTTCTTCGTGGCGCGCTCCCACCACCAGTGTGCCGCGAAAAGCAAAATCACCACCCAAGTCCACTGCACGCACAGCAGTTCAATCGCTTTGCCCGTCGAGAATTTCCCCAAGTAAATCGAGAGCGGTGTGTACGCGATGTGCTCGAACGGCAGCCAAGCTAGCACCGCAGCCACTGTTTTCGGAAAATAGGTCATCGGAATCAGCAAGCCGGAGAGCAATTCGATCAGCCAGTATTTCGCGCGAATCATCGCCAGAATGGACTTCAGCGGAATGGCGCAGGTGCCGATCATGAAGTTGATCGCGCCCATCAGAAAAAATGAGCCCAGCACGCCAATCGCGAACAGGCCAAAATCCAGGCCCGAGGCAGGCCCTTGGACTGGAAATATGAGCGAGATCACCACCGCCGTCGGC